>VXSG01000021.1 GCA_009838075.1 Boseongicola sp. SB0665_bin_10
ACGCGAGGCGAATCAGCCGCAAGCGAAAAGCCCGACACGGCTCATGGCATCTATAGATTGCAAAAGTTGGCGTGATCGCGTCGGTCACGTCCTCGTCGTGCAGCACTTCGAATTGCCCCTGCCGCGCAACAGCTTCCAGAAACGACGCATGGGTGTTTCGCGTAGTGTCACTTTGGTCTGTTCCAAAGCCATCACGACGGAAGTAGTCAAAAATCACGACACCCTGTTCGGCATATTTGGCAGCTTGTGCCAGCGCCGGTTCCAGCTCGATATAGTGAAAGCTCTCCGCAAATATGCAGAGTTCGAAGATGCGACTCGAGGCGAAGTCTTCGAACCTGGCATCGATCACTTCCGTGCCTTCAGGCAGCTTCGCTCGCGCCATCTCGTTCATCTGGGCCGAGGGCGAAACACAGGTCACATCGAAACCCGCCTCAATGAGGTTCTTGGCGTTCGCCCCAGTTCCCGATCCGACATCGAGGATCCGGTGCACGTCTCCAGGAACCGCCCTTATTGTCTCGAGCAATTTCTCGAAATAGGCATGCTGAGCTGTGCCCAACGCCTGCAGTGACAGGACTTCTGGCAATCCATCCGGAAAATAGCCGTAATGCGCATAGCCGTGGCCGAACACCACTTCTGAGGCCAATGCCGCGCCTTCCAACTCTAAGGGTTTGGAAATTATGCCGAATTGTGCCTTCACGCAGCTATCGGATCGAAGCCATGCGTCGCGGAGTTGAATGAAGCAAACGCCTCAAACCTTGAAACGGACCGTTTTGCGTGGGCGAGTGCACTGCGCGCATGAATCCATAAGCCCGCCATCCACATGTTCAAGCTTCCTGTCACGAGTCTCGTCGCCGATGCGTTGCCACCGACATGCCATATCCGCGATGCGCAGGTCGAGTCAATTTCTCGATCAGCCATCGCGTGCATTCAGGGCTGTCTCATTTGAGGAGAATTCGTTTGGCTTCCGCACGGCCACATGATTCACGTTCGGAAATCAACGACATGGAGGCAGGCGAGAGACAGGAAAATTCGACCTGTCAGGACGTGCTTGACGCGCCGCCTCACATGTTCGCCGAAGCGTTGGAGGGCAAGCCTCGCTCCCGGCTGAGCCCGGCCATTCGGCATGCCTGGGCGCGTGCGACCTTGAGCCGTGAGCTGGTTGCGCCGCATTGATCGCGGGCGCGGCGACCCCGGCAGTTCGTGGATCGTCTTTGAGTCGAAACCGTGCCTGGGTGGCGACATTGTCGTGCCGGACCTTGCTGGCCGGATGCGTGAATCGCTGCCCAAGCGTCCCGATGCGACCTCTTGCGCAATCGCGCCCGACATGACCTGTGAGGCGCTCGCGCCCTGGACTCGCCGGATCCATCAGGACGGGAAGCGGACGAGTTGTGACCGGGAAGGCGTCTCGCGCCCCTGGTTCGTCGATCCCGCCGCGAGGATGCTGGAAGGGTTCGCGCTTCGCGACGGCCAATGGACGCTCTTGGCCGTTCTGCCGGATGATACGCAACTCGCGTTGCCGCCCTTCGACGCCTCCGGTTCATTGCGTGATGCGTTCTGTCCCGAATGCGCCGCTGCGGGAGGTGACGGGACCGGACATGGTGTCGCCAAGGTTGCCGCATCCACCGGGAATTCGTCGATGCGGGTGGCGCAGGCTGTGCGGAGGCTGTAACGCGGGAACTGCTCCACCTGGCCGCCGCTTCGGCCTGGATCGCATGGCGTGTTCGCGCGGTGGTCGGGCGCGGCACGCGAACGGTTGGGAGCATTGGCGCGATCGCGCGGATCGCTGAGATCGGGACGTGAGCGGGGAGGGGCTGTGCATGACCAAGCGTGACACTTTCGAGCTGCCCGGGGATCGAGCGCGCCTGTTTTCCCGACTTCTTGAGACGATCGAGTTCGAGATCGTGCCGCTGACGACGCGTGGCGTTGCCGCCGGAAACAAGGTTTTCGGCGCCGCTCTTCTGCGGAAATCGGACCTGGGCCTGGTCCTGGCGGACACCAACAACGAGACCGCCAATCCTCTCTGGCACGGGGAGATCCATTGCCTGAAGAGCTATTACGAACTGGAGGATCGCCCCGGGACGGACGAGCTGATCTTCCTGTCGACCCACGAGCCGTGTTCGCTTTGCCTCTCCGCGATCACGTGGGCGGGCTTCGACAACTTCTTCTACCTCTTCAGCCACGAGAACAGCCGAGACAGCTTTGCGATACCGCATGACCTGAAGATCCTCGCGGAGGTCTTTGGCCTGGAGGATGGGCAGTACAATCGAAGGAATGCCTACTGGTCCTGCTGGAGCATCAGGGACGAGATCGGCCGTCTCGATGATCCGGAGCGGAGGCGTCTGGGGGAATGGGCGGACCGTCTCGACAAGCTCTACGAGGCGCTCTCCGGCACCTACCAGGAGTCCAGAAGCGCCTCGGCAATCCCGCTCCCATGACTGCCCGGGCGGACCGTTCGGCAACACTGGATATTTCGCTCCGGCCGGAAGTGGCGATCGACTCGGCTGCCGGTCACTGGTTCAGGTGGCAAGCCGTGCATGACCCTGCGCGCGTCCTTTGGCCCCGGGACATTGCCACGGGCCTGCGTCGACATCATCCCGCCCGACCGGAACGTCGCGGCCTCGTGAACCGCCTCTCTGCCCCGACGCGGCCATTGACAGCACCGAGATCCGATCCGATCACGTGCAGGCGCCACGCGCATCCGTGGTCGATGGTTGCGCAAATGGGCGGCTCAAGTTGAACGCATCAGGACCTGCCAGTGCTCCGGAGGTGCAGGGTGCGGATCTTGGACATGCAGCCGTGACTTGGATGCAGCGTGGTAGCGGCATCATGAATCCAGTGCCTTGCCGACCGGCGCGCCGCCTTCAAACAGCTGGGTGCGATCATGGCGCGGGGGATCGTCCTGCATTTCGAGATGCAGGCGGTCGCCGGAATAGGCATGTTTCCGCGCCAGCGCCTCGTCCACTTCGATGCCCAGTCCCGGACCTTCCGGCGCCGGTACGTAGCCGTCCTCGACTCGGATCCTGCCCTTGATGAGCGCGTCGTGATACGGCGTCTCGATGGTTTCCGCGATCAGGAGGTTCGGAATCGAGACGCAAAGATGCAGGTTCGCCGCCCATTCCACGGGACCCGCATAGAGATGCGGCGCAAGCTGCGCCCCGGCGGATTCGGCAAGGACCGCAATCTTCCTTCCTTCCCAGATGCCGCCCGCTCTCCCGAGGGCCGGCTGAAGTATCGCCGCGCCATTTGACAGCGCAGCCGCGAATTCGGCGCGCGTTGTCAACCGCTCGCCCGTCGCGATCGGGATCGAGGTCGCCCTTGCCACCTGACCGAGGGATTCGGGTGCGTCAGGGGGCACCGGTTCCTCGAACCAAAGCGGGTCGTAGGGTTCGATGGCTCGCGCGAGCCTGATTGCGCCCGCCGGATTGAACTGTCCATGGGTGCCGAACAGGAGGTCGGCGCGCGGCCCGACCGCCTCGCGAATGCGCGCGCAGAACTGAACAGAGGTCTCGATGTCGAAGCGCGACGGATGGTGGCCGCCCCGCATGGTGTACGGGCCGGCCGGGTCGAACTTGACCGCCGTGTAGCCTTGGTCCGCGAGGCAGAGGGCCGACTCCGCCGCCATGTCCGCATCGCCCCAGAACCTGGGCAGGTCGTGATGCCGGAGAGGGTAGAGATAGGAATAGGCCCGGATCCGGTCGTTCATGCGGCCGCCCAGCAGTTCCCACACCGGACAGTCTCGCGCCTTGCCGAGAATGTCCCAGCACGCGATTTCGAGACCGGAGAACGCGCCGATGACCGTCAGGTCGGGGCGCTGCGTGAATCCGCTGGAGTATGCGCGCCGGAACATCTTCTCGACATTGGACGGAGCCTCGCCCTGCATGTGCCGCTCGAACACGTCCCGGATGACCGCGATCATTGCATCCGGCCCGACCGAACTTGCGTAGCACTCGCCCCACCCGCTGATGCCGTCATCGGTCGTGACCTTGACCAGGATCCAATAGCGCCCGCCCCATCCGGGCGCGGGAGGGGCTGTAACGATCACGACGAGATCATCAAGTCGCAAGGGAGAATGCCTCCAATTGACGGTTGCGAATACGCCTAGCCAGCCAATCACCAATCACGGTTCGGGTCCAGAGGATGCATGGGTTTCGGCTACTGGAACACGATGACGTTTCGCCGGGCCTTTCCCGTCTTCGTGTCCGCAATCGCCTCGTTGATCTGGTCAAGGCGCCATCTCCCGGTAATCAGCTCGTCAAGCTTGAGGCGGCCTTGATGATAGAGCTCGATCAACCAGGGGATGTCGCGGGCCAGCACGGCATCACCCATCTTGGCACCAAGCAGCATCTGCCCGGCGCTTGCGACGATGTCAGGGTCGTAGGAGGCCAGTTCGCCCGACGGAGGGATGCCGACCAGAACGACCCGACCGCCCGGCGCCAGCAGGGACGGCGCGCTGTCGAAAGCGGAAGTTGCGCCCACGGCGACGAAGACCGCGTCCGCCCCCTTGCCAAGCAGGGCATGGAGTCTTTCCACCAAGTCGCCGTCGCTTGCCAGAATGCCGTCCGTCGCGCCGAAGGCGCGTGCATCCTCGAGCTTTTCCGGAACCAGGTCGATGGCGACGATCCGGCCTGCGCCTGCAATCCGCGCACCCTGAATGGCATTGAGACCCACGCCGCCGGCGCCGATCACGACGGCGTTCTCGCCGGGCCTGAGTCTTGCAGAGTTGATCACCGCGCCGACGCCCGTGATGACCCCGCAGGAAAGCAGCGATGCCGCGTCATACGGAACGTCGCCCGGTATGCGCGCAATCTGGCTTTCGTGAACGACGGTTCTTTCCGCAAAGGCGCCGCAGTACATTGCGCGCAGGACGCGCTCGCCGTCCGCCCCCTGCAGCGGCGTCGCGTGCCCGGATGCCGAACACAATGCGGGTCGCCCGGTCGCGCAGCCATGGCACGTTCCGCACGACTTGATGAGCGTCACGATGACCTTGTCTCCAGGCTGGAATCCCGTGACGCCAGCGCCAACTCCTGCCACTTCGCCAGAGGCTTCGTGGCCGTAGACGACCGGCAGCCGCCCGCCCCAGGCGCCGGCGGCGTAGGCAATGTCCGAGTGACAGACCGCGCAGGCCCTGATCGCCACTTCGACCTCGCCTGTGCCGGGCGGGGCGAGTTCCAGCTCCTCGATGGTCAACGGTTCTCCGAACGCGCGACAGACGGCTGCCCTGATCCGGCTCATTTCCGTCCTCTCCCTCGTGTGGCCGCACGCGCGAATTCCCGCGCTTCAGCCGACGCCATGCCAAGCTGGCTTGCCGGGCGGAACACGGCGTCGATGTTCATGTCGGGATGTACGGCTTTGGCAATGCTCGCAGGCCTGCGGCCGATCTCGCGGGCGCTTGCGAGGAGTCCCCTTGTCGCGGCCACGGTTCGATCCACATGGCTGTCGCCGAGGATGGAGGGGCAGGTCTCCATGCCCGCCTCGTGCCGGTCGGTCATGGTTCACCTCCCGAGTGCGGCGATCGGCTCGGCGCTGACGGCCCATGTCCGGGCGTCCTCGTGACGGGACGGCAAGCCGTTCGGCTGCGCGGGGGTCGCATTCCTGCCGGCACCGATCGTTCAGCCATGCCCGAGATCGTCCAGGAATGCCGTGAGGTGCCCGGCGAATTCCTCGGGATCTTCCACCATTGGAAGATGCCCGGCCCGCCGGATCAGCGCGAACCGGCTCCCCTTGACGAGATCGGCAGTCTCGCGAACCAGGTCCGGCGGCGTCGAGCCGTCTTCGCTTCCGGCGATGACCAGTGTCGGCAAGGCCAGGTTCGCTGTCGTGGTGTGGAAATCGGTTCCCGAGATCGCGGCCGAGCCACCAATGTAGCCGTTGGCGGGCTGACGGGTCAGCATGTTTCGCCAGGCAACAAGCTCGGGCGTGGCCCGGAATTCGCGTGAGAACCACCGTTCCATGACGGCATCGGCCAATGACTCGATGCCGCCAGCCTTCACGGCGTCGATCCTCTCCTGCCACATTTCCGTCGTGCCGATCTTCACCGCCGTGTTCGACAGCACCATGGCGCAAACCTGGTCGGATCGTTTGACTGCCAGGCCTTGGGCGATCAAGCCCCCGATCGAGCATCCGACGAAGACAGCATCCCGAACGCCCAGATGGTCGAGCAGCGCTTCCGCATCGGTGACGAGGGCGCCCATGTGGTAAGGAGGCTCGGGGCAGGAGGAGAGCCCGTGCCCCCGCATGTCGTAGCGGATCAGGCGAAGCCCGGGCGGCAGGAACGGCAGGATGGGGTCCCAAAGCCTGTAATCCGTTCCGAGCGAGTTGGAAAAGACAACCGGCATCCCGTCAGGGTCGCCGTCCTCGCGGCAATGCAGGTCGACATGTTCAAGTCGGCAGATGTTCATGGATCCACGCCCCCCGACACCACTTTGCGTGTCCATGCTTGTCAGCGCAAATCAGCTTTGCCAAGCAGATTCAGCGCGTTCCGGAAGACAGCCGAATCCAAGTTGCCGCCGGATGCCACGACAATCACGTCCCGATCGTCTTCGCGATGGAAGAGCGCGGCGGCAAGCGCGACGGCGCCGCCAGGCTCAAGCACGATCCTGAGCAGGGTGAACGCCTGTGCAACGGCACGAAGCGCATCCTCGTCAGGCACCGCAATGCCGGGGCCGCAGAGCCTTTGCAGGATGGGGAACGTCAGCCGGCCCGGCGCGGGCGTGACGATGGCGTCACAGATTGAGCCGGCCATTCTCGCGTTGACCTGAGGCGTGCCAGCGACCAGGGACCGCGTGACGTCGTCAAACCCTTCCGGCTCCACCGGGCGAACGCGAAGATGCGGCGCACGCGCTTCAAGCGCGAGCGCTATGCCCGAACTCAGTCCGCCACCGCCGCAAGGGACAAGAACATCGGCCTCGCCGATGCCTGCTTCCGATGCCTGGGCCGCAATCTCGAGGCCGCAGGTGCCCTGTCCGGCGATCACGTCCTCGTTGTCGAATGGCTTGACGAGTGCAAGGCCGCGCTCTTCCGCGAGCGCCGTGCCGATGGCATCGCGATCCTCGGTCGCCCGGTCGTAGAGCACGACTTCTGCGCCGTAGGCCTGCGTATTGGCGATCTTGAGCGTCGGTGCGTCGCCTGGCATGACGACCACGGCAGGAACGCCCATCTCGCGCGCGGCGCAGGCGACGCCCTGCGCATGGTTGCCGGACGAGAAGGCAAGCACGCCCCGTTCCCTGGCGTTCCCGGACAGCGCCGAGAGGGCTGACCGCGCGCCCCGGTACTTGAACGAACCAGTCCGCTGCAGGCATTCGGCCTTCACAAGGACACGGCGACCCGCCGCCTCATCCAGAAGCGGCGCATTCAGAAGCGGTGTGCGAAGCGCGTGTCCCGCAAGCCTTTCGGCGGCCGCGGCGATTCGATCGATGTTCATGCCAGCCTTCCGATCCATTCCCGCATGGCGGCCAGCGCTTCCGGCTCGTCAAGGAAGGGCACGTGACCGCGATCAGGCACGTTGGCGAAGATCATGTCGGGGCGCTGGCGGCACATTTCCTGGGCGATTTCCCAGGCAAGCATGTCGGAGTTCGCGCCGCGGACCAGTGCAAGCGGAAGGCCCTCGAGCGCATCGAACATGGGCCAGAGATCCTGCGCGGGCGCCGAGGTGGCCGAATGGAAGGCGTCGCGAAGCGCCGGGTCGTAGTTGATCTTCAGCCCGTCAGGCGATTGCACGTAGTGCTTCCGCACTTCCTCTTCCCAGCGGCTTTCGGGCACGTGCTCGAATCCCTTCATCAGCGCGGCACGCATTTCCGCCGCTTCGGCATAGGTCTCTTGCGTCGGGTTCTTGCCGATGTAGTTGCGGATGGCCTCAAGCCCGGACGCGGAGATCTCGGGTCCGATGTCCACGAGGCATGCACCCAGAATGCGTTCCTTTGCGATGCTGGCGAGCACCATCGAGATCAATCCGCCGCGCGACGTGCCGATCAGGGCGACACGGTCCAGTCCGAGATGATCAAGGAGCGCCAATGCGTCTCCTGTTTCGACCGGAACCGTATAGGTCTCAGGGCCGGTCCACTCCGACCTGCCGCGGCCTCGATAGTCCAGGCGGACAAGACGCGTGGAATCCGGGAGGTGCGGGGCGAGATAGTCGAAGTCGCTGCCGTTTCGCGTAAGGCCCGAAAGCGCAAGGATCGGAAGGCCCGCGCCGTCGTCGGCAAAGTGGAGACGCGCGCCATCTGGGGCGTGGAATTCGGGCATCCGGTTGATCTCGCCAGTTCCGGGATTGTGGCGAGGTCCCTAATCACACGTGCGGGTCGGGCTGGCAACCTGTGCATCGGCTCGCTGGCACGGCGCGGGCAAGTCCGGCTGAAGACACATCGGAAAGGGCGCATTGGTTGAACCGGGACTCGGCCTGCTGCGTCCAGCCTGGCTGTCGCCGCCTTGCAGAGGGAGAAGGAATTGGATCGACATGCAAGCCGCGGTTCGGATGCTCGTGCGGCCTTTCTCGAGGCCCCACGTCGCGACAGAGATTGGTCAGGAGTTCCCCTTTGAAGCGTCGCCGCCTATCTCAGTGCCTTGAGGACGGAATCGAAGCCCTGAGCCATATGTTCGTCGATGTGGGAAAGCATGGCGTCGAGGCTGTCGCCATTCGCAAGTTCGCGGTAGCGGGTCGTCATTTTGCCGAAGACCCCGTGCGAACCATGCAAATTATGGTGCAGCGACATGTAGATTCGCACGAGCTGTGACAAACGGGACCAATGGGCCAAAAGAAGGCGATGGTCTGTCGTCTCGTAGACCCAGCCGTGAAACGCGATTTCGTGTTCAATCGCACGGGCCTGGTCTCGGGTGCGGTGGATGGCCATCAACGCGGCGTATCTCTTGCCGAGCCGCTCCAGGCTGTCGGGCGTACGTAACGGCCAGGCCAGGGTGAAAGCGAATTTCTCAAGCGCGGTCCGCATCGAGTAAAGCTCCGTCAGGTCGCGTTCGGATACCGGGCGGACGCGGAACCCCTTGTAGGGTTCGCTGACGAGTATGCCCTGGTCCACGAGTTCCCGAAGCGCTTCGCGCAGGGGTGCGCGACTGACCCTAAGCTGTGACGACAGCGCGGTTTCCACCAATTTCTGTCCCGGCTTGAAATGGCCGTCCAGAACCCTGTCAAGAACTTGGCGCCGCACCTGTTCGCGCAGGGTCCGGTCTTCGACCGGACTGAGTGTGGCCGCAGACTTGTTCATCAAGTCATCCCGCAGGAAACCCCGCCCTTCAGGACGGGGAGGAATGCGGGCCCCCGTGTTCCGTGCATCGTTGTCGTCCCCTCCTTCCGCGGCGTCTCGAGGACGTATCCGTAGCCGTCGGCGCGCTGGACGACGCGGCAGTGCCGGTGCGAGATCCCCTGCACCGTCCCCTGCGCCGTCCGGACGTTGAAGGAGCCTGTCCGGCGCACCGCGACACGGCCCACGTGGACACCCCGCCTCTTTCCCGAGGGCACGGTCGCGCGCACGATGTCCCCCGTGCGGAAGCCCTTGACGGACTTCGCCGCCATCAGGTATCCGACCGGGAAGCCGGACCGGTTCACGCGGGTCCGCGCATACGCGCCCCGGCCCA
>VXSG01000092.1 GCA_009838075.1 Boseongicola sp. SB0665_bin_10
GGCCCTCCTTCCGGGCAGAGAATGATCTTGGGCGCGTCCACGCGGCCAGCGCGGATGTCCCGAAACGCGCCGGCGCCGTCCGCGAGCGGCCGCAACTCGGTCCAGTCAAGGGGTCCGAGGCGCCCGTCGAAGATGGCCGTCGCGGTGTCGCGAAAGTCCTGTGCCGTGTAGGCGTAGGTGCCGATGAACGCAATTTCCTGAAGTGTCAATCTGCGGACGTCCAGACCACCCTCCGCCGCGCCGAGGCCGACATGCGTGATCACGCCGCCGGGCCGGACATGCGCCGATGCCGTCTTGCGCGTGCCCGCATAGCCCACGCCATCGATCACGAGATCAAAGAGCGCGTCCGCATTGAGGCCCTCCGGTGGAATGGCATCCATGTCGGAGCGCGCCAGCGTGGCACGTCGTCCGGCATGCGGCTCGACGATCCTGATGCCGGCGACGCCCTGCGCTCTTGCCGCGAGTGCCGCGCCAAGGCCGATGGCGCCGCCGCCGAGAATCAGGGTGCTCTCCGGGACATCGCCGAGGGCGGCCAGGCTGAGGCGCACGGCGTGCCAGCCGCAGGCCATCGGTTCCGCCAGGGCCGCCTTTTGCATCGGGACATCCGCAGGGACTTCGACGAGGTTGTTTCTCGGAATCGCGACGCGTTCGGCGAAGGCACCCTCGCGCGGCGGCATCGAGATGATCTGGCGGTCTGCGCAGACATTGTCGCGTCCGGACTTGCAGGCCTTGCAGGCCCAGCAAGTGACCAGCGGATTGATCGTCACGCGCAGCCCGTCATGTGGTCCGTCCTCGACAATGCCGGCGGCTTCGTGTCCGAGGATCAATGGCGCGGGCCTCCGTTCGTCATGGCCGAGATATGCGTGCATGTCGCTGCCGCAGATGCCGACGGATGCAATGCGAACGGTTTCGTCCTGGTGTCCGGGCATGGGATCGGGCACGTCTCGAAACTCGATCGCTTCTGGACCGGTATAGACGAGCGCCTTCACGGCTCGACGCCAGCCTCTGGACGGCACGGCATCCCTTGCGACCGCAGCCCGCTAGTCATCGGCACCCAGGTCGAAATTCACGCCGGGAAAGTACTTGGCCAGCCGGATGTCGGCAGTTCGAGCATGCCCTTCCATGCCCTCCAGGCGCGAGATGCGTGCAGTTGCTTCCGCAATCGGCCTCGATCCTTCGCGCGTCGCTCTTTGCCAGGTCACGATCTTCAGGAACTTGTGGACCGAAAGGCCGCCCGTGTAGGACGCGGCCCCCGAAGTCGGGAGAACATGGTTCGGCCCGGAAGCCTTGTCGCCGAATGCCACCGTGGTCTCCTCGCCCAGGAACAGCGAACCGTAACATCTCAGGCGCGAGAGCCACCAGTCCGTGTCGCCCGCCTGCACGGTAAGGTGTTCCGGCGCGTATTCGTCCGCGGTTGACGCCATCTCTTCGCGGTCCCGGCAAAGGATGACCTCGGCATAGTCGCGCCAGGCGGCTTCGGCGTTCTCGCGATTGGTCTCGGGCAGGGACGCGATCAGGTCCGGAACGATCGTCATCACCTGTTCCGCCAGCGTGCGGTCATTCGTGACCAGCCAGACGGGCGAGTTGTAGCCGTGTTCGGCCTGTCCGACGAGATCGGCCGCCACGATGCCGGGATCTGCGTCGGAGTCCGCGAGGATGAGCGAGTCGGTCGGGCCGGCAAACATGTCTATTCCGACCTCTCCGAAGAGAATTCTCTTCGCCTCGGCCACGAACTGGTTGCCCGGGCCAACGAGAATGCTTGCCCGTGGCAGCCCGAACAGCCCGAACGCCATGGATGCGACAGCTTGCACGCCACCCATGGCAAGAATGGTGTCAGCGCCGGCAAGGTGTGCGGCATAGATTATCGCGGGAGCGATTCCCTGATCGGGCCGGGGCGGGGAAGCGGCGGCGACATGCCCGCATCCGGCGACCTTCGCGGTCGTGACGGTCATGATCGCGCTCGCGACATGGCTGTAGCGACCGCCAGGCACGTAGCAGCCGGCCGCGCGCACCGGAATTGTCCTCTGCCCGGCCACCAGCCCCGGGACGACTTCAAGCTCCATGTCTTGAAGCGTGTCCTTCTGGGCCTCTGCAAAGCGGCGGACATTGTCGTGGGCGAACCGGATGTCATCCTTGAGACGGCCAGGCACCTTCGCACATGCCGCCTCGATCTCGTCGGGGGTGACGATGACGTTGCCGTCGTACCGGTCGAACCTCGCGGCGAAGTCCATCGCGGTTGCGTCTCCGCCTGTCCTGATGGCGTCGAGCATGCCTTGCACGGTGTCGCGTACATCCGCTGCATCGGAGGTCGAGGTCAACGTGGCCTTCTTGAGGTATTCCCTCTTCATCGGATGTCCTTGCCCTGCCTAACCTGCCGTCCATCCGCCGTCGACGAGAAGCGACGTGCCGGTCACCATGGCTGACGCGTCGGAGGCCAGATAGACCGCTGCCCCCATGATGTCCTCGACCTCGGCCGGTCGGTCCAGCTTGATCTTGCCCATGATCCAGGCGCGCCGTTCGGGGTCCTCGAATGCCTTGCGCGTGAAGTCGGTCATGACGAATGTCGGACAGATCGTGTTGATGCGGATCCTGTGCGCCGCCCATTCGATGGCCATTGCCTTGACCATTCCCTCGACGCCGAACTTGGTCGCGCAATAGACCGCGCGTTCCTGTCCCCCGACATGTCCCATCTGGGAGGAAATGTGGATGATCGATCCTCCCCGGCCTGCCTTGATCATGCCCTTTGCCGCACCCACCGAGAGAAAGTAGGCCCCGCGCAGGTTGACGTTCATGACAGCGTCGTAGTCTTCGGGCATCGTTTCCGCGGCCGGGCCATGCCGGGCAATCCCGGCCGAGTTCAACACGATGTCGAATGGCGCCTGGGCGGTGAGCGCGGCCGTCATGGCGTCCAGATCGGCCTGGTCGAACGCGAGCACCTCGGCGCTGCCCCCTTGATCCGCGATTTCGCCGACGGTTTCTTGCAGCTTGTCGACACGGCGAGCCGCCGCCACGACATGCGCACCGGCCTCACCGAGTGCCGCGGCGCAGGCCTGTCCGATGCCGGACGACGCTCCCGTGACCAGCGCGCGCTTGCCATCCAGCCGAAACGAGGGTGTGGTGGGCAGTGCCATCAGATGCGTTCCAGTTCACTCGAGGACGGAAAATCCGTGCCCGTCGCTATCAGGCGAATGCACGGAATGCCAGTGCCAGGCCGGAGGCTTCCTCATGCCCGTCCGCCGCTTGCGGCCCGCAAGCCCCAGGCCGGACCCGGGTTCGGGGAAGATGCGGGCCCGCCATCCGTGATTCCGCCGCGCTTGCGCGTGGGTCACGATGCCTTCGAGGCGCCTGAGAGTCCTGCCCAGGAGCTCGACTTCCCGTCGTGTCGATGTCCTGGCCGTCGGCAGTCTCCCGTGCGTGCATGATTTCTGCACCTTGACGGTCGCCCTGCAACAACTCTCAATCGGGGATATCGACCAGTCCGCCACGCGGGATCTCACAGGCCTGATCGTACATCGGCAGTTCAACCAGTTCACCAGCCAGGCATGATCCGTCCCTGCAACGGACTTCGATCGATGTTCCAGGGCCGTGGTCGGGGCTGTCCATGAGCGCTATCCCGATTCCGTGCCCCAAGAACGGCGAAGTGGCACCTGCGGTGACCACGCCCGCGGACGATCCGTTTACGTAAACCGCGCCGGATATCAACGGTTCGCCGTCGGGACACTTGATCCCGTGCGAACGCCTTCGCTTGTCCGCCACTTCCAGGGCAGCCTTGCCAATGAAATCGGATTTGTCAGCATCGACAAACCTGCCCAAACCGGCCGCGTACGGCGTTGTTGTCTCGTTGAAGTCTGACCCGGCGTTGAGAATGCCGGCTTCGATCCTGCGAATGTTCATGGCGTCCAAGCCCATGATCTCCATTCCGAAATCTGCGCCGGCCCTTTGCAGATGCGCCCAAAGCGCTTCGGGGTCGTGATGCGGTTCCGTATAGAACTCCCACCCCAGCTCGTTGGTATACCCCGTGCGCGTGACAACGACGTCCTGACCGCACAAGTTCACCCGGGTGCAGGCAAAGTAGGTGAATTCTTCCGGCAGGCCCCCGGCGGCAGCTTCCAATATCTTCAGGGAATTTGGTCCCTGAACTTGGCTGACAAAGACATCAGGATCCGTGATGGACACATCCATCCCGAAGGCATGCGCCCGTGCCCAACAATGGAAGTCACCGTCCGCCTGCGCGTACCAGAACCGATCCTCTGCCAATCGCAGCAAGATGCCGTCCACCAACAGCCCGCCGTCTTCATAGCAGGCGAGGCCATAGCCGCAGCGCCCCGCTTTCATTTTGGCAACATCCTTGGTGAAGAGCCTGTCGAGCAGCGCCTCCGCGTCAGGACCGCTGAATTCCAGCACATACTCACCGGTATGCAGTACTGCCGCCTGCCGGCGCAGCCGCCAATACCCTTCCTCAATCGTGTGATCATCAAAGCAAACGGCCATCAGCCGGCGATTGTAGACGCAGTAGTGCGCACCCTTTGGCCGCTCGTGTTCGTGATAAGGATGGCGTGCAATCGAATAATCCCATCCCGCCCCGGGCATGTCCGTTACGACACTGCGCGTTTTCCCGTCGCTCGATCGCATTTGACGTCTCCCCGAGTCGTTCCATTGTCCGGCTGCGGTCCTCGAGGACTTGGACACCCGATCAATGGCAAAGCCGGACCAATTGAGCCGAGAATTCAACCGGACCGACACTATGCTGCGAGCGGCTACGAGGTCCAGAGCTTGGCGCCCGTCTGCGCGACGCTATGCGAAATGCCTGGGAGGAGCTGTCGCCCTGACCGGACTCAGCGCCCGGTGGTTGGCAGCCTGGTCCAAGCCTGCAAGTGCCGAGTTCCGTTGCCGTTCCCAAGCAAATCGGGGGTTTCCCAGGCGATCGACCAGGCCAAATCGCGGGCCATAGCCTCTGTCGACATCTTCAAGGGTATCCAGTTGGAGGTGAAATCGCGCGCTTTTGCCAGACCATTTCTGGCAGGCGTTCATTCGGTCCGCGATCCACCGGGCGTCAAAATTGCCTTGACTCGGGTCGTCACGAGATAGCCGGACATTTGCCACCAGATCCAGCCCTGACCCCAGCGTGCGATCAGCGGCGTGATCCAGCACGGCAAGGTCGTCGTCGTAGCCAAGTTGCAGAACGACACCTTGCAGCGCGTTGGAAGTCGCGCAAGCCGCAGCCTCATCTATTTGGTGGGCAAGAAATCCCGATGTCACCGAGTGGGCGAACGCGCCCCGTCGATCAACGTTGTCGGCTGACGTGGTGATTTTGCCGAGCCATCTCGTGATGCCGTCAACGGCCGTGAAATTGGATGCGTCATCCAGGTTCCGGGTCACGATCTCCCAGGCGACAACCGCGTGTGCCCGCGCCATGACCGCCTCGATCAGCTCTCCGGTCGCTGGCGCGGTCGAGAACACGACCAGTTGGCCATCGAGCGAGATCCAGTCGTCCAGCCTTGCCGCCTGGACCGGGTCCAAAAGATCACTTGCCGGCACCCGAATTGTCGAAATTCCGAGTTGCAGCAAGCGCAACATGGGATAGTCGTTGCGCACCGCCTTTCGGCTGAATTCCTCCATTGGGCCGTTGTACGGCAGGACGCGCGGCGTGGCCCAGTCGTGGCGCAGGTGCGGGATCAGGGTTGACGTGCCCAATTGAGTGTCGGGAAGGTCCGCGACGCGTTCATCGTTCCATTCGTGCCCGTCGGTCCCGACGACTCGCAACCGGTGACCGTCTTCGGAGATGTCCAGGAAACTGACCGCAAGTTTTCCACGATCATCCCGACCAAACTCGGATGCGGGCGGCGCGGAGAACATTTCGGCATAGTCCTGGCGGGTGAAACTGGTTGCCGGAAGACAGTAGAGTTTCACGCCGCGGTAGCGGTTGAAAAAGAAGTGGTGAACATGGCCGGAGAATATCGCCTCCGCGCCGGTATCCGCCGCGAGACCGAGGAGCCAGGACCGGCCCGGCTCTCCATAGTTGTCGTAGTGCTCGGCCTCGTCCGCCGAAGCGATGAATGGCGGACAATGCGAGAAGAGAAACACGCGCTGGTCGCGGCGCGACACGAGCGCGCGCTCCAGCCAGTCGCGCTGGACCGCCTCGGCATCCGTGCCCGTGTTGACCAGTGACGAGTTCATGGCGACAAATGCCACGCCGTCATGTTCAACCAGCCAGTGGTCGCGGCCAAAGGCGTCGCGATATGTCGCGCGCGTTGTCTCATTGACCGGTCCTGCGGGAGACGCGTCATGGGGCTTGTCGCCGATGTCGTGGTTGCCGGGAACGAGATGCAGGTTGGGCGCGAGCGGGGCGAGGATGCGGTGCGCCTCGACCGCCGCGTCGGCATAGGCGGCCATATGGGGCAAGGGATGCACAACGTCGCCAAGGTGAACCGTCAACGCGCGCTCTTCGGAACGGATGACTTCGACGGCATGCCGCGCCCTGGCATTCGCCCGCGCATTCACCGGAAAGGGAGAGGATTGGTCGCCGCCCGGTGCGCGGATATGGGTGTCCGTCAGGATGGCGATGGTGAACCGGTTCATGCGCGTCTCACATTGCTCCAGACGGTAAAGCCGATGACCAGTGCGGTGAGTCCCCAAAACACCCAGCAGATTGCGCTGGAAAAGAAAATCAACCAGTCACCGCGACTAAGCAAAAGCGATTGGCGGAAATTGTCCTCCAAGAGCGGGCCCAGGATGAATGCGATCAGGAATGGCGCTGCGGGTATGTTGAGGCGCAGCATGGCAAAGCCGACCCCGCCCATTACGAACATGACAAATACGTCAAAGATCGTGTTGTTGACCGCGTAGGCCCCGAAGACGCACAGCACCAGCACCACGGGGAAGAGCAGTCGGTGGGGGATGTCCGCGACGCGGCTGATCAGGCGGATCGAGATCTTTCCGACGATCAGCAGATATATGGAACTGAGCATGATGCCGATGAAGAGCGCATAGATCAGTGGCAGGCTGTCCTGGAACAGGAGCGGACCGGGGCGCAGCCCATGTATCATGAACGCGCCCAGGATGATTGCGGTGATGATGTCGCCGGGGATGCCCAGGGCAAGCAACGGGATCATGGTGGCACCGGCCACGCCGTTATTGCCGCTTTCGGCCGCCGCGACGCCCTCGATTTCTCCCGTGCCGAATTTCTCGGGCGTCTTGGAGGTCCGCTTTGCCTCGGAATAGCTCAAGAATGCCGACGGCGCGCCGCCAATTCCGGGGATCGCGCCAAGGATCACGCCGATAAAGCTGCCGCGGATGATAGTCTTCAGGCAGCGCCGGAAATCGGCGAATGTCGCGCCGACGCCGGCCAGCGGGTTGTGCTCGCGCGCGATTTCCCGGCGGCCGTAGAATGCGATTATCTCTGGAAGGGCGAAGAGGCCGATCAGAACGGGGATGAAGTTGAGCCCGCTCATCAGGTTCACATCGCCAAAGACAAAGCGGTTGGTGCCGTAAACCAGGTCCAGACCAATGGTGGCAAGCAAGAGGCCCAGGCCCGCGGACCCGAGACCCTTGAGCAGTTGATCGCCGGAGACGCCCGCGATGATCGTCAAGGAAAACATGATCAGCGTGAAGACCTCCGGCGAGCCGAAGGCCAGCGCGAATCCAGCCAGCACGCCCGCAAAGAGGATCAGCGAAATGTTGGAAATGAAATCGGCCACACAAGAGGCATACAGCGCGATGTCGAGCGCGCGGCGCGCCTCGCCCCGTTTGGCCAGCGGATAGCCGTCGAGCACAGTGCAGGAGGCCGCAGGCGTGCCCGGCGCGTTAATCAGGATCGCCGTGATCGAGCCGCCATAGATGCCGCCCTTGTACACGCCAAGCAACAGCAGAATGCCGGTGACCGGATGCAGCGTAAAGGTGAATGGCAAGGTGAGCGCCACCGCCATCGGGGTCGTCATTCCCGGAATCGCACCCACGAATGTGCCGATGACCACGCCAAGACCGAGAACAAGCACGTTTTGCCAGGTTGCAAAGAGTCCGAACGCGGATTGCAGGACATCGAAGAATTCCATTTCAGACGCCCTCCAGCACTGGTTTCAACACACCCAGCGGAATCGGGATGCGCGCCACCTTGAGGAAGAAGAAGTACAGCAGGACCGGCAGGAAGACCGAGATCGCTGCATTGACGTGGATGCGTTGCTCGCCCGCAAGCCGGATCGCGGCGAACAGGGCCAGGCTCGAGGCGACAATGAAGCCCAGCGGTGTCAGCAAGGTCGCGAAGGCCACGAGGATGGCGGATATGCCCAACAGCCGCCGTGCCGCCGTCGGGTGTGCTTCGCTGTCCGACCCGGTCTCGGTTGGCCGAAACGCCGCGCGGGCCACAACCGCCGCCCCGATCACGACCAGGATGATCGCCACGATCCGGGGATAGTAGGCCGGGGACAGTGCGGCGTATTTGACCCGGCGCGGCTCATCCACGCCGATCGGGATGAGGATGAATGCAAAGGCAAGGCCGATTGCGACGATAAGCGCGCCCGCAATGACGTCGCGTGTAATCCAGTTGGTGCTCATGCGGCATTCAACCTTTCCAAGTCCACGTCCCGGTTAAAGACAAAAGCGTGCAATGCGGCAGACGCGGCAGCCTCGACCGTCCTGATGTCGCTGATCCGCACGGCGTCCGGCGGCAGTGGTGCGCCGATCCGGGCCAGTCCGTCACGCACGCCGGTCACGAAATCCGCCTGCCGCCCGGTTTCACCTGCGAGATAGACGAAATCCGGCGCCAGGAGATTGTGGGCGATGTCGATGGCTCGCGCCAATTCGGCACCTGCGGCGTAAAACGCCGACCTTGCCGCCAAATCCCCGTCATCGGCGGCGCGAACGGCAACCGCCAGCGGCGCGCTCAGGTCCGCCAAGGGCGGGATCATGTCGTCCGCGAGGGCCGTCAGGCGTCGCACGACGGCGATCCCGGATCCCGTCACCTGGTAACAGCCCTTCCGTCCGCAGTTGCAGGTCGCGTCACTTGCCGGGTTCGGGATATGGGCAACGTTGCCAAGATCTGGCGCGGGCTGACCGGTTCCATGGGCCCCCAACCAGGCGCAGCCAATCCCCAGCCCGATATTGATCAGGAAAATCCTGGCTCCCGCTTCCGCGGATTTCGCAAATTCCGCCTGAACCAGGCTGTCGGCACGCGAGGTGACCGTCACCGGCAAACCCAGTTGGTCGCCAAGCCATCGACCGATTGGCACATTGTGCCAGCCCAGGACGCCGATGGATGTGGCACCGTCCGGGGAGACTTTCCCTGTGGTTGCGACGGACACGCCCGCACCGGCCAGCCGCGGGCCCCAGTCCCTTTGCGGATTCGCAAGCGATTTGGCCGCGGCAAGGATCGCGGGCAACGTCCTGTCGGGGTCCGAGGCATCAACGCCGGAGATATCGACCTGTTTCAGGACCTCGCCCGCAGCGTTTGCCAGTGCCACGTTTCGCCGGTTGGCTGTAATCGAGATACCCAGCACGAACGCGCCGTCTGGATTGATCTCCATG
>VXSG01000025.1:0-52727 GCA_009838075.1 Boseongicola sp. SB0665_bin_10
GCATCAGACCCCCCGGCCGGGGGGCCTCTGTCCAGGGACGGTCGTATTCGGGCGCGCTGGACGAAAGCCTCGAAAGCGGCAGGTCCGCCTTGGTTTCCCCTTGGTGCATGACGAGAAACCTGTCTTCCTCGATGGTCTCGCCCACGATCGCGAAGTCGAGATCCCACTTTTCGAAGATTGCCTTCGCCTCCGCCTCGAACTCGGGCCTCAGCACCATCAGCATGCGTTCCTGGCTCTCGCTGAGCATCATTTCGTATGCCGTCATGGCCTTTTCGCGCTGTGGCACGGCATCCAGGTCGAGCCTGACGCCGAGACCGCCCTTGTCGCCCATCTCCACCGCCGAGCAGGTGAGGCCAGCCGCACCCATGTCCTGGATCGAGATCACCGCGTCGGTGGCCATCAATTCGAGACAGGCTTCAAGCAGCCGCTTCTCGGTGAAGGGATCGCCCACTTGAACGGTGGGCCGCTTGTCCTCGCCGCTTCCGTCGAATTCCGCGGAGGCCATCGTGGCCCCTCCCACACCGTCGCGTCCAGTCTTCGCGCCAAGATAGACGACCGGCATGCCGACGCCGCTCGCGGCAGAGTAGAAGATCCTGTCGGAGTCCACGATGCCGGCGGCAAAGGCGTTCACGAGGCAGTTGCCGTTGTAGCTGCCGTGAAGCCGTACCTCGCCGCCCGTCGTCGGCACGCCAAAGGCATTGCCGTAGCCACCGATTCCCTCGACGACCCCTGACACGAGGCGCTTGGTCCTGGGATGGCCGGGCTCGCCGAATGAAAGCGCGTTCATCGCGGCAACCGGCCTTGCGCCCATCGTGAAGATGTCTCGGAGTATGCCTCCCATCCCTGTCGCCGCTCCCTGATAGGGCTCGATATACGAGGGATGGTTGTGGCTCTCCATCTTGAAGACCACGGCCTGGCCGTCCCCGATATCGACAACGCCCGCGTTTTCGCCCGGGCCGCAGATCACCTGCGGTCCTGACGTCGGAAGGGTCTTCAGCCATTTCTTTGATGACTTGTAGGAGCAATGCTCGTTCCACATCGCGGAGAATATGCCGAGCTCGGTCAGGGTTGGCTCCCGGTTCAGTATGCGGAGAACTTCCTGGTATTCCTCAGGGGTGAACCCGTGCGCGGCGATCAGATCTTCGGTGATCTCGGGTTCCTGCATGTCCCTTCCCTTCAAGGCTGCTGCACTCATAGAAGAGGGGAAGGGCAGGGGAAAGGGGCAGACGGCGATTGACAGCCGCTGCAGCCCGGCTTCGCGGCGTCCCGCCAGCCAGGGTTCGGAGCACGCCCTCTCAGGCAAGCCCTCCGTTCCTGAGATTCTGCCTCGCGGCCTGGGCGCATTCCGCGATGCGCCTGGCGCGCGTCGGGTCGGTCCTTGCCCACTTTATCTTTTCGAGCCATGCACGCTTGATCGACCGGGACCAGCTGTCGAAAGTCGAGCGCGCCGGGCCAAGCGCATCGGCCAGGTCGTCCGGCACTTCGAGCCGCTCGACGTCATCCAGGAAGGTCCACATGCCGCGTTTCTTCGCGACCGCGACCCGTGCTTCGCCCGACGGCTGCATGCGCCCCTCGGTCCGGAGCCTTGCGACGATGCCCTTGCTTGCCGCAGACCAGGCCGAACTGTCCTTC
The DNA here is from genome assembly GCA_009838075.1 of Boseongicola sp. SB0665_bin_10. Lineage (GTDB taxonomy): Bacteria > Pseudomonadota > Alphaproteobacteria > Rhodobacterales > Rhodobacteraceae > JAJEFO01. The sequence continues at coordinate 1,633 of VXSG01000025.1, forward strand.
CGAGGGGAGATCAAGTGCTTGTAGCGTGTCTCGTCAACCGAACGAACCGCGCTGTCGATCCAGCCCCAGGCGATCAGCTCCTCGACCACGTCGCCCCAGGGTAGGTGGGCGACGTGGACCTTCTTGTAGGTTACCAGCCAGACCGACCCTGACGAATCGTGGTTGTCGGCCAGCCACGCCCTGAGTTCCTCCATGGAACGCATCTCTACATGGGGCCTGTTCGCTGCCGCGCTCATGGTCCATCCTGCGCTTCTGCCTGCCGCGCACGCAGGATGGCCAGGGCTTCTTCCGCCCGATCTGCCGGCACGAAAACGTGATCGTGCCGGGTTGCGGCAACGACGTTCGCCGGAATCCCCTGCGCGGCGAGGGCGGACGAGACTGCGGCCGTCAAGCCGACGCCGTCGAGCGCGGACCGGACCGTCAGCGTGATCTGCCGCATCGGAATCCCGCCGGCGATTCCGAATCGTTCCGCTTCCTCCTGGGGGAGGATGAAAGACATTCCCTCGTCCTCGACGAAGCTGCCCCTGGCCGCTTTCGCGACGTCTGTCGCAAGGGCGTCCCTCGTGCACGAACAGAACACGTATGCGCCCGGATGCAGGAGCGGTTGCATCTGGGCAATCATCGCCCTCGTGTCCTTGATCGGTTCCGCCACGTCTCTCCTTGGCTCCATGTTCAGTCCCGGCCCGCGTTGATCAGGCCCTGCCGCATCCGCCATCGCTGGGCGGGAAATGGGCTTCGCGCGGAGGAGGCCCGCCGGTGCCGCAGGTCGGGTCCGACGGAGGGCCCGTTCGGAGCCGGTTCAATGCGCCTCGGCCCAGTTCCTGCCCTGGCCGGCGTCCACGATCAGCGGGACATCGAGATGGACCGCCGGGTCGGCAGCGCCCTCCATGACGGCACGCGCAATTCCGATCAGGTCGTCGACGGCTGGGTCTTCGACCTCGAACAGGAGTTCGTCGTGCACCTGCAGAAGCATCCTTGCGGGAAGCTTGGCGATGGCATCCGGCATCCTGATCATTGCGCGACGAATGATGTCCGCGGCCGTGCCCTGGATGGGCGCGTTGATGGCGGCGCGTCTCGCGAACCCCGCGTGCGGACCGCGCTTGTTTATTTCCGGCGTGTTGATGCGGCGACCGAAGAGCGTCTCGACATATTCGTGCTTCTTGGCGAAGACGACCGTTTCGTCCATGTAGTCGCGTATTCCCGGAAATCGCTCGAAGTAACGATCGATGAATCCCTGCGCCTCAGCCCGCGGAATGCGGAGATTCCGCGCCAGGCCAAAGCCGGAAATCCCGTAGATCACGCCAAAGTTGATCGCCTTGGCCTGCCGCCTCACGTCAGGGGTCATCGCGTCCAGAGGTACGCCGAACATCTCCGAGGCCGTGGTCGCATGGATGTCCTGCCCGTCCCGAAAGGCCTCCTTCAGCGCCTCGATCCCGGCGACATGGGCAAGAATGCGCAGTTCGATCTGCGAGTAGTCGAGACTGACAAGGCTCTGTCCCTCCTCGGCCACGAACGCTTCGCGGATCCGGCGACCCTCCTCGGTGCGCACCGGGATGTTCTGGAGATTGGGATCGGTCGAAGCAAGGCGTCCCGTGTTGGCCCCCGCGATCGAGTAGGACGTGTGAACGCGGCCGGTGTCCGGATTCACGTGATCCTGCAGCGAGTCGGTATATGTCGATTTCAGCTTCTGGAGCTGCCGCCAGTCCAGGACCCGGCCGGGCAGTTCGTGCTCGGTCGCAAGATCTTCGAGCACGTCCGCGGGCGTGGCGTATTTTCCGGTCTTGCCCTTCTTGCCCCCGGCCACGCCCATCCGGTCAAAGAGGATGTCGCCCACTTGGCTGGGGCTGCCAACATTGAACTTCGTGCCGGCAAGCGCGTGAATTGCGTCCTCGAGTTCCGCCATTTTCTGCGCGAACGTGTTCGACATGCGTGCAAGCGTGCCGGAATCCACCTTGATGCCGCGCATTTCCATCTGGGCAAGGACCGGAACCAGCGGCCGCTCCAGCGTCTCGTAGACGGTCGCAACCTTCTTCCTGTGCAGTTCGGGCCTGAACAACTGCCAGAGCCTAAGCGTTATGTCGGCGTCCTCGGACGCATACTTGACCGCCTCTTCGATCGGGACCTTGTCAAAGGTGATCTGGCTCTTGCCGGTGCCCAGAAGCGACTTGATCTCGATCGGTCGGTGGTTGAGGTAGCGCTCGGAGAGCGTGTCCATGCCGTGACCGTGAAGGCCGGCATTCATGGCATAGGACATCAGGAGCGTGTCGTCGAAGGGGGCAATCCGCACTCCATGGCGCGCGAGGATCTTCGCGTCGTATTTCAGGTTTTGCCCGATCTTGAGAATGGCGGGATCTTCAAGGATCGGCTTCAGGATTCCGAGCGCGTCCTCCGCTCTCATCTGGCCTTCGGCAAGCTCTCCGGTTTCAAAGAGGTCTTCCCCGGCCGATGCCTTGTGGATCAGTGGAAGGTAGCATGCCTTGCCCGGCCTGACCGCAAGCGAGATGCCCACGAGTTCAGCCCGCATCTCGTCAAGGCTGGTCGTCTCGGTGTCGATCGCGAGGCGGCCCAAGGCTCGTGCATCGGCGACCCAGGCATCGAGCGCCGCGGCGTCGCTGATCCGCACATATCCGTCGTGGTCAAAGGCCTGCGCATCCGGTGCCCGGTCTTCCTCTTTCGTGGTGGCGGTTTCCTGCGCGGCCGGTACCTCCCGTCCCAACGCCTTGGCCACCCGTCCGGTAATGGTTCGGAATTCCATGGATGCCAGGAAGGCCAGAAGGTCGTCGGCCACGGGTTCCCTGACCTCCAGGGATTCCAGGGAACAGGGCAGGTCCATGTCCTGAACGAGCGTTACCAGCTTGCGCGACAGGAGGATCTGCTCCTTGTGGTCGACAAGTGTCTGGCGGCGCTTCTCCTGCTTGATCTCGCCTGCCCTTGAGAGAAGGGTGTCAAGATCGCCGAATTCATTGATCAGGAGTGCGGCCGTCTTGACGCCGATTCCGGGTGCGCCGGGGATGTTGTCAACGCTGTCGCCAGCCAGTGACTGAACATCGATCACCTTGTCCGGACCGACGCCGAACCTTTCCTCGACTCCCGCCGCGTCGATCCTGACGTTCTTCATGGCGTCATGCATTTCCACGCCATCTCCGACGAGTTGCATGAGATCCTTGTCGGAAGACACGATCGTGACGCGTCCGCCGGCTTCGCGGGCGGTGTTTGCGAGCGTGGCAATGATGTCGTCCGCCTCGAAGCCCTCTTCCTCGAGGCAGGCGATGTTGAAGGCACGGGTGGCTTCGCGCGTCAGCGGCATCTGGGGTCGCAGGTCCTCGGGCATTTCCTCGCGATTCGCCTTGTACAGTTCGTAGAGGTCGTTTCTGAACGTGTGCGAGCCCTTGTCGAAGACGACGGCCATGTGGGTCGGGGCGTCGGGACCCTTGTTGTCCTCCATCATCTTCCAGAGCATGTTGACAAAGCCCGAAACCGCTCCGACGGGCAGGCCGTCGGACCTTCTCGTGAGCGGCGGAAGCGCATGAAATGCACGGAAGACGAATGCGGATCCGTCAATCAGGCTGAGATGATGTCCCCTGCCGAATGCCATGCCTTTCTCCGGAGCGGTTTTCCGGAGTGATCGCACATTTGGCCGGGGCTCGCCAGAGGATGCGTCGCCGGATTCCTTTCCGGTTGCGCCTTGGCGGACCAATGCCTTGATGCCCGGGCGAAACGGACGTGCCCGCGATCGTGGCATGTGCCGGCGCGCCGACGAAACTTGGTTGACGGCCATCGGATCTCTGCATAAGTCCCCGAAGAATCAAGACCGGTCAGTCCGGCAGGGAGTGAAGTTGAAAGGGGCCCGATGGGTCCCTTTCTCCTTTCCGCAAGCCGGTTCCCTTGCGGGCCTCGATACGGCATTCAGCGTGAACCGAGTTCGGATGCGGTCTTGATAGAACCATCATGGGCCACGAGTTCGACCGTGTTGCCTTCGGGGTCCTCGGTGAACACTCCGCGCCAGCCGACCCAGCCAAAGGTCTCCACCCGGCACGGCAACCCCTGCGCCTCGTACCAGCTCATCACGGCTTCCTGTTCCCCGAAGGGCAGGCTGAACGCCAGATGATGAAGCGAGGAGGACGCGCCCGTCGCTGGCGCCTCGCCTCTGGTCGGGTGCAGCTCGGGACGCGAAGCATATTGCTTGTCGAAGAGCGCCAGAACCTGCGTGTGCCCGCCAAAGCCGTCCGCGATGCGAAAGAACACGATTCCCTCGGCAACGTTGCCCTCCATCTGCTCCAGTCCGAGCACATCGCCGTAGAAGGCTGTCATTCGCCCGAGATCGTCACAGCGGATGGCGATCTCGCCAAGGCCACGGACGTGAAAGCCGCGCTCGTTCATGGTTGTCTCCGTCAGCAAATCGGGACCGTTCGGCAACGCTGTACCCGCCCGGCCCAAGGCAGACAAGACAGCCTGGTCGCTGGAGCAGGCCGCGTCGATCTCAGATTTCACGGCTGCGTGCCTCCAATTCGTGACGATGGAGACGAGCATCGAGGCATGATGCGAACGAGGTGCTCCACGCGTCGGATTGGCGTGGCGAGCCAGCGCCTGCACCACGGCGGGATCAGTGCCAATTTCGTCCTTGATGTTGTCGCTTGTTTTTCTGCATCAACTACAGTTACAGAGCACTGATGCGCGGCAATCCGGCCGCGTGTGTGCGTGGAAGGAACCTCATGATCAGAGATCTTGCGTGGGCGCTGGTTTTCATGGCGCTTCCCTTCGGGGCCATCGCCCAGACCTCGTCAGCCGGGCAGGCCGATCCGAATGCCGGCTTGTCTCTCGGGGTGCCGGAAGGCGGGGCCGATGTCTATGTCAAGGACACGTTCAGTGATTGGAAGCTTCTCTGCATCAGGGTCGCGGACAGGACGGATCCCTGCGAACTCTACCAGCTTCTGCGTGATCAAGACGGGAATCCGGTGGCGGAAGTCACCATGTTTGCCGATTCTGTCGACCCGCAAGTCGTGGCGCGGGCGACGATCGTGACACCGCTCGAGACCTTGCTCACGGAGAATCTCCGCCTTGCGGTGGATGGCGGTGAGGCTCGCATCTACCGGTTTCTCTTTTGTCGCACGATTGGGTGTTTTTCGCAGCTTGGACTGACCGATGACGAGATCGGCCAGTTCCGGCAAGGGGCGGTTGCGACAGTGACAATCGTTCCTGCGGCGGCGCCTGGCAGGACCGTTGACCTTGATATGTCGTTGAGCGGGTTTACGGCCGGCTGGAACGCGCTGCTCGAATACGACAAGGCGGCCGAGTGATCTGCCTCAGGCCCTGGCCGGGTCGATTCTCGGCCTGGCCTTTCCGCCACTGAGGTGCCAGCGCTTCACCGGCTCCGTTCTCGCGCGGAGTCGATCAAGCTGCCAGGCTTCCTGCTTTCCTGTTCCATGAGCAGGCGTCATGCTCCACCGGGTTTCGACGCCTGGCGCCCCCCCGGTTCCCGGAGTCAGGATCAGGCCAAGGGGCACACAGGTTCCTTCCGTCGCCCCCGCTTCGGCCGCCAGTTGCAACCGCCTGACGGGAATGAGGCCGGGCGGTTCCGGCAGGTCGGCCACGACCAGGGGCACAAGTCCCGCGCGCAGCGTTTCCTCCATCGTCCAGAGCAGGTCCTCGGGCCGCTTCGGCCGGATGAAGATGAATCGCGAGGGGTCGGCGAGATGCAGCATTCCGTCGGGGTTCAGATGCACGGGCATCCACGCAGGGTGGATCCAGAAGACCGGTCCCTGCATTGCGCCTGCAGCCATCATTGCCAGTCGGCGCCTGGCAATGCCGCAGAACTCGTGCACGCGGCCCCGGTTCAGGGACAGGCCGCGAAGGAATGTCACTTCGGACGCGGTGTGGCGCCGGTGGCTTTTCCGGACCAGGAGGTGGGCAGCATCAGGCATGAGGGGAACAATAGATTGTTCCCTTTATGTTCTCAACCCCGGAATCAACAAGGAATCGGTTCGGAAACACTACGGAAGACATATCACTTGCCGGACAAGCGTTGCAGACGTTCCCGCCGAGGCAGATGCCTCCCATGAGGGGACTGGAGACGGCCAGTGCAGCAGGCCAAAGCCGCCTCGCGTCAAAGGCCCTTCCCTGCGTCTGCGACCGCTTGCACGTGGTTCACCGCGCGCATCCGACGCTCCCTTTGTGCGCGCTGCCGAAGCGCTTTCACGCGAACCGGGAGCGGCTCCCGGCCACGAATGACGGATGCATGTTCCGCCACTGAGGAGAGGTCTTTCGCCGCACCTCCCTTGCCCGCATGGATCCGGTGGCCCATCCCCTGTGGCAACGGCGCTCGCATGAAGACGCGGAACCGGCAGGCGGCCGGGCGGTCTTGTCATTCGGCGCCATGACGGGCAGAGCGCGGGAGCATGGAGCCTTGGGTTCTCTTTTCGGTGCTCGCGGCGGCGGCACAGACCATGCGCTTTGCGGTCCAGAAGGTCCTTGTCAGCGCGGCGCTCAGCCCCGCAGCGGCGACATGGGCGAGGTTTCTCTGGTCATGGCCGTTGGCAGTTGCGCTGGCATTCGCGTATGGCCGTGCAACCGGAGCCGATTTTCCGGAGTTGACACCCGCGTTCCTGATCTACGCGATTCTGGGAGGGGCATTCCAGATCCTGGCCACGATCTGCACCGTCAGCCTGTTTTCGATGCGGGCCTTCGCGGTCGGCATCACGTTCAAGAAAACCGAGGTCATGCTGACCGCTCTCGCCGGCTTTGTCATCTTGGGCGACATGATTTCCGGTCCGGGGGCTGCCGCCATTGCCTTCGGATTTGTCGGCGTGCTGCTCCTGTCCGATCCGCCTGAAGGCGGCAGCATTTTCAACAAGGCTGCGGGAATCGGGATCCTGTCCGGCATCCTGTTCGCGCTTTCCGCCGTCACCTACCGGGGCGCGACGCTGTCTCTGTCGTCCGGCGACCCGGTTCTGACCGGTGGCGTGACACTGGCGGTCGTCGTGCTCTGGCAGACGCTGGCGCTGGGGACCTGGCTTTGGCTGAAGGAACCGGGCCAGATCGTCGCCACCCTTGCCGCCTGGCGCCAGACGTCGATCGTCAGCGTCTTCTCGCTGGTCGGCAGCTGGAGCTGGTTTGCCGCCTTTTCCCTCATGAACGCCGCCTATGTCTTTGCCGTGGGGCAGATCGAACTGATCTTCTCGATCCTGATCGGCGCACTCTGGTTCCGCGAGGAGCTCAAGCCGCGGGAATTGCTCGGGATCAGCGTCCTGGCGATTTCGATCCTTGCAATCGCGTTCCTGGCCTAGAGCCAGATTACCCGGCTTCCCGCCTCGTCGTTGCACAGGTAGGGCACCTGGTCCGGGGCGTCGGTGCGTGGAAGGTGGCGCTGAAGTTCCGTCAAGACGAGCCGGGTGACAAAGGGCAGGTTAAGTTCGCGGGCCCGGTCGACCCGCACCCATTGAACATGACTGAGCTCGGATTCGGCCCTGGAGAAGTCATCGGCATCGAACCGAAGTGCCGCCGCGTCGGCCAGGAAGAATCGCGCATCGTAGCGGCGCGACAGGCCAGGAGGCGTAAGGGCGCGAAAAAAGAATCTGAGTGCGCCGGCATCAGGCAGAAGGCCTCGCTCTGCAAAGCCGCGCCACGGCTCGGGCGGGTTCGGCCAGTTGCCCGTGCGTCCCAGGCACTGGCCGGTTTCCTCCCAGAGTTCGCGAATCGCGGCGGCGGCGAACCGGTCGGAATCCGTCGCCGTCGTTTCGGTCAGCAACCTCCCTTTGCAGGCCGGGTCGAGGCCGGGGCACGGCACGGTTTCGTCGGTCTCGTCGACGGCACCGCCCGGAAAGACGAACTTTTCGGGCATGAAGGCCGCGGCTTTGCCGCGTTGTCCCATCAGGATCCGGGGCGCGTCCTTGGGGTCCCTGACGAGGATGACGGTCGCCGCATCTTGGATTGGAACGGACATTTCGGGCAGTTCAGTCCCGCGATCCGGCAAATTGCGCCCGCCACGCTTCCCGTTCGTCGTCAGTGATCTTGCGGAAGAGCATGTCCGGAACGTCAATGGCGTGTCCCGGCTTAAGCACTTCCAGCGCGTCACCCATGTCCGATGGCCATGCGGTGTCGGACGTGTTCATCGCGTCTAGCATTCGAGCCGACGCGTCCGGAATGAACGGGGCGGAGATTACCGCATAGATGCGGATCAGGTTGAGCGCGAGGCGAACGGCGACCGCCGCGCGGTCCGGATCCTTGCCGTAGGCGGTCCATGGGGCGGCAGCCTGCAGGTACTCGTTTCCGGCTGCCCAGAGCGCGCGCAGTTCAGCGGCAGATTTTCGAATCTCGATAGCTTCCATATGGGTCTCGTAAGCCTTGAGGCCCCCTTCGAGGCGCAGGATCAGGGCCTCTTCGCCTGGCCCCGGCGTCCCGCCGGACGGAACGGTGCCGCCAAAGCGCGACCTGCAGAACTTGGTCACCCGGCTCACGAAGTTGCCGAGAACGTCAGCCAGATCCTTGTTCACGCTCGCCTGGAAGTTGTCCCAGGTGAATTCGCTGTCCGAGCTTTCGGGTGCATGGCTCAGGAGCCACCAGCGCCAGTAGTCGGCCGGAAGGATGTCAAGCGCCTGATCCATGAAGACGCCGCGGCCGAGTGAGGTCGAGAACTGTCCGCCGTCGTAGTTCAGGTAGTTGAACGACTTGATGTAGTCCACAAGTTTCCAGGGCTCGCCCGATCCTATGATCGTCGCCGGGAAGCTGAGAGTGTGGAAGGGCACGTTGTCCTTGCCCATGAACTGGACATAGCGGACATCGTCCGCGCCCTTGTCAGTGCGCCACCATCGCTCCCACTCCGCGTCCTCGGCCCCGCGCCCGTCAGTCCACTCCTTGGCGCACGCGATGTACTCGATCGGCGCATCGAACCAGACATAGAAGACCTTGCCTTCCATGCCCGGCCAGGGCTTGTCACCACGCATTACCGGAACGCCCCAGTCGAGATCGCGGGTGATGCCCCGATCCTGCAGGCCGTCGCCGTCATCCAGCCACTTCCGGGCGATCGAGGTGGTCAGAATCGGCCAGTCGATCTTGCTGTCGATCCAGTCAGAAAGCTGCTGCCGCAGGTTGCGCTGCTTGAGATAGAGGTGCTTGGTTTCCCGCATCTCCAGGTCGGTCGAGCCGGAAATCGCCGAACGCGGCTCAATGAGGTCGATCGGGTCGAGCTGCTTGGTGCAGTTTTCGCACTGGTCCCCGCGCGCGCGTTCATATCCGCATTCGGGGCAGGTGCCTTCGACATACCGGTCGGGCAGGAATCGGCCGTCCGTTCCGGAATAAAGCTGGTTCTCGGTGACTTCCTCGATCAGACCGGCCTCTGCGAGCCGACCCGCGAGATGCTGCGTAAGCCGGTGGTTTTGCGCGCTTGACGACCGGCCGTACTTGTCGAACGAGAGACCGAAACCGTCCGCGAGATCCTTCTGGACGGCCCACATTTCCGCGCAATACTCGGCAACGGGCTTGCCCGCCCGGTCCGCCGCGAGCTCCGCGGGAGTGCCATGCTCGTCGGTCGCGCAGAGGAAGAGGACTTCGTGTCCCCGGGCGCGCATGTAGCGGGCATACAGGTCCGCGGGAAGCTGTGAACCGACAAGATTGCCAAGATGCTTGATCCCGTTGATGTAGGGAATGGCGCTGGTGATGAGAATGCGGTCCATCGGGTGGTTCCTTCGGTTCGAAGCGCTCTTTAGCCCAGCCCCAAGCGGGCGTCACCCCATGTTCCGTGATCGTGACGCCGGACATGGAGATGGTGCCTGGCGCTGCGGCCAGAGGTGCCGCGACCGAACGCGTGCTGCCACTCCGCTTCGCGATTTCTTGCGCAAGGTCGGGCCAAGGTGAGGCGCAGGATGAAAGTCGCGGATCATCCGAATGCTCGCCGGATTTCCGATCCCTGCGGCCCCGTCGAGCGGCGCGCTGCCGCGCCGGTTGTCTGGCACGACGTGGTGTTGGTCGAAGAGGCCGAGCTCGAGCGTGCGCGACCAGATGGCGCGACGAAAATGGCATCCGTCCATCTCGCGGCCTTCGGTCGGCGGGAGCGGACCGGCCGCCGTGCGACCAAGCGTCGCGATGTTCTTCTCGAAAGCAAGCGCGATGGCGCAGTGACTGCAGATGATCCCGATTTCGATCTGTCCAGCGCACCGGGTCGGACCTCGGGCGGGGCGCAGGAGATGTTCGTCGAAGAGACCGTGCCGTCGTCCATCGTGAAGATGCCAGTGGCGGATTCCATGTTGCTTGCTTCGCCGAGGACCTTGTCGGTCGACTGCGCACAAACATCGACGGACGTCACTCCGGCCATCAGTCACGGCGCCATGTCGCGGCCATGCGTGCCCGCCTTGACCATCGGCATTGGCGTGGCCTCATTGCGGTTCAGGGCAGGGGGATGTCGCTCACGTGCCTTGGAATCTGGTAGCCGCGCTGCACGGCGGGCCGCCCGGCAATGCACACGTACCAGTCCCGAACGTTGGAAAATTCGTGCAGGTCGATTGCCTGCCATTCGAAGCGGGAAACCCATGGCCAGGTGGCCATGTCAGTGACCGAATACGCGCCGCGGCCTGCGCCCGCGATGTAGTCGCGCCCTTCGAGCCGCTTGTCGAGAACGCCGTAGAGGCGCCTTGTCTCCTTCAGGTAGCGTTCTTCCGCGTAGGCGGACTTGCCTGCGTTGAACTTCACGAAGTGGTGGACCTGTCCGAACATCGGACCGACGCCGCCCATCTGCCACATGAGCCATTCGATCGCCGGCCAGCGCTCGTCGCCCCTTGGCAGGAACCGGCCGAACTTTTCGGCGAGGTAGAGCATGATCGCTCCGGACTCCATCATCTGGACACCGGTGTCATGGTCGACGATGGCCGGAATGCGGTTGTTGGGGGCGACACTCAGGAATTCGGGCGCGAATTGCTCGTCCTTCGAGATGTCGATGGCGTGCACGGTGTAGTCGATGCCAAGCTCTTCGAGCATGATCGAGACCTTGCGGCCGTTCGGGGTCGTCCAGGTATAGAGGTCGATCACGTGTCAGGCGTCCTTCAGAAGGGAAATGCATGACTGACTTAACTGACCGTCCCGTCGCTGCAAGCCTTGATTGCACGGGTCGTCGAGGAGGCCGACGCCTGCGCCTCTCGTCCGCGCACATGACCACCCGGGGCGGCAAGATTCGCATTGCGGCCCCTTCGAGCAAGCCCGTCGAATTTGACCTGGACCATCTTGCCGTCAACGACATCTGCCTTTACGCCATTCGGGCGAGGGCAGACTGGCCGGCCTTCGGGCGAAGGCGTTCATGACCGGCAAGCGCGTCGACGCGAAGAGGGTTCGTATGCACCTTCCCGATGCGGGTGTTGGCGAACGCCTTTTGTCATGTGCGACAGCAATTTCGGCGTGGCAGCCGCGGAATGGAGCGAAGGAACATGTCAAAGGCCAAACGAGGGATCTATGCGGCCGCCGTTTCGCCGTTTCGGGAGGACGGCACCCTCCATGTCCAGAAGCTCGTCGCCTATTGCCAGCACCTGATCACGGCGGGAGGTTGCGATGGCGTGGCACCGACAGGAACGACGGGCGAGGGCAACTCGATTTCCCATCGCGAGCGGATGGCGCTTCCCGGCGCATTCGCCGAGGCGGGGTTCAATCCGAGCCGCGTGATCTTCGGAACCGGATCCTGCGCGACGCATGATGCTGTCGATCTGACGTCGGCGGCGATTTCAGCCGGGTTCGTGAATGTGCTTGCCCTGCCGCCGTTCTACTACAAGGACCCCAGCGACGAGGGACTCTACGCCTATTTCTCGCAGCTTGTTGAGAAGGTCGGGGATGATCGCCTGCGGGTCTATCTCTACCACTTTCCGCAGATGTCGATGACGCCGGTCCCGGTCGATGTCGTTGTTCGGCTGAGGCAAGCCTTCGGACCGGTGATTGCGGGCCTTAAGGACTCAAGTGGAGATCTGTCGCAATCGCTCGCCTTCGCTGAGGCCACTGGCGGGGTCGATGCGGGCTTTGACGTCTATCCTTCGAGCGAGGCGTTTCTCTTCGATGGGCTGGCCGGTGGTTGCGCAGGCATCATCTCGGGATCGACGAACGCGTTCGGGGCCTACTCGCGCGCCGCGATGGCCGCGGCCGAAGGGCCCGATGGCGATGCGTTCGCGTTGGTGAAGGCAGCCCGCGCGGTGGCATCGAAATATCCGCTGATGGCGGCCATGAAACAGATGGAAGCCTGGCGCAGCGGTGACGACTGCTGGACACGCATGGCACCGCCGCTCGTGCCGCTGAGTGCCGGTCAGAAGGCCCGTCTCAAGGCGGATGTCGAGAACCTTGAGGCTCTGGCACAGGCGACCCCGTAACAATGGCGGGGCAAGGCGACCGGCGCGAAGACGCAGGTTGGGCGAAGGGGTGGCGAGACAGACCATTGGGCTAGGTCGTGGCCTTGCAAGGGGAAGGCCGAATCCGATTCAGCCTCGTCCATGGCAGGACAAGATGCACCGACCCTTTGCAACGGGCGTTGCGTTCCGTGGCGCGGCCCCGGCGCGATGGGCGCCAATGAGCCGATGAAGGTCGCGCCGAAATTCGCGCCGCCCGGCTTGATCGCCCGATCCAATGAGTACTTGAATCAGGTTCGCGATGGCGTCACGCCACCGGCACGGAATCATGCCGATGGTCAATCGCCGTCTCGAAACGGTGGAGTGCTCCGAACGGGCGGGGGACAGCGATCTCGACGTTTCCGAAGCGGCCCTCGCCGCATCGCGGGCGTGAACCTACATCCCGGCAAGTCGGATCGCGGCCGCGATCAATAGCGGCAGGCACGCGAAATTCAGAACGGTTGAACTGACCACAAGCCCGGCCACGCGCTTCGGGCTGCGGCCATGGTGTTCGGCGATCACGTAGGTTATCAGCGCAGAGGGCATTGCGGACAAGAGAAAGATCGCGCCTGCCTCCACGCCGTTGAGGTTGAAGACCGCGACCAGCGCAAGGCCGGTAGCCACCCCGACCGCAAGCCTTGCGCCTGCAAGCAATGCCGACGTTCCGAGATCATCGACCTTGAGCCGCGCCAGCGCACTCCCAAGCAGGATCAGCATCACCGGGATCATGATTCCGCCGAGAAGCGCGGTCACGTTCGCGACGACTGTCGGGACCGGCAGATCGGTGATGCGAAACAGGAGCACTGCCACGACTGCCCAGACCAGCGGCAAGCGCAGCAGTTTCCGAAGGCCTGGATCGCCGGATACGACGGCGGGGGCCACCGTGTACTGCACAAGCGTGATGACAAAGTAGAATGCCGCGCCGACCGCCAGCCCCGGCTCGGCAAAGGCGAAATAGACGATCGGCAGCCCGGCGTTTCCAGCGTTGGGAAGCGACAGTGACGGCAGAAACGTCCGCCAGTTCAGGCGCAGGACAAGTAGCGCGGCCAGGGCCAGGGCACCGGCCACAAGGACCGCGGCCGAACTGATCGCGACTGCGCGGGCAAGCGAGTCGTCGGGCAGGGCGGTGCTTGTCAAGGACGAGAACACCAAGGACGGCGTCCCGATCAGCATCACGAGCCGCGTCAGCGACTCGGATTGGAAGCCAATGCCGCGAATTTCCAGGAAAAATCCAATCCCGGCAACTGCAAAGACCGGGGCGATGATGTTCAGGATCTCGCTCGGCACCTGATCTCGCTTCCGATTGTTGCGCAGCTTGTGGAGATTGCACGCATGACTCGATTGACCATCAGGTTACCTTGATCTCTTGCACGGGACTTCCCACGCACGAACATTTCCCCGGGAGAGGCAGCCAACGTTCCCCATTCGTCGATCTCTCCCTTTGCCAGGGGTGCCGGTGTGGAGACCGAACCGACGGTCGGAGGCGCGCACGCATGGCGCGCCGTTCCCCATGGGCACGACCGCGTTTCCAGCCGATCCCTCGGTGCCCGTGCACAGCCGCAACAGCGACGAACAGGTCACGATTCGCGAAGGCGGAACCCTGGCCGCCGGCGCCGCAGTTCGGTCTGAACCTTGATCCACGGTTTCCAGCTTCATTCCCGCCGGCTTGCCCCATCGCGTCGTGAGCAATGGTGGCGGTAATCTGAAGATCCCGTGCATCCGTGCGGCGGCAGGGGACAAACCGACCTTCACGGAGCGGGCGAGACCGTTCCTCATCTGGCGCGGCGGGACAAGGTCTGACCCGCCTGGTCGACTGGCGCAGTTTCGTCCAATGCGGCTCGGACCTCCGCAACGCGTGCGGCATTGTCACGCGCCAGGGATCCGTCCGCATTCCAGAGCGAATTCTCGAAACCGACCCGCACCTTGCCACCCAGTGCTGCCGCACGCGCCAGGCAGGCTGTTTCGGACGAACCGAAGGCGCAGACCATCCAGTCGAAAGTCAGGTCGGCATTTCGCGCATTGAGCGGTGCAAGATAGGCATCAAGATCGCATGGGCGCGGCAGCGCTGATCCTGAGTACGATCCGAGCACCAGTTGCAACTGGTGGTGAGTGCCCGGAATCACCTCCTGGTCGATGCATTCCTGCAGCCAGTTCAATTCCCGCGCCGAGTACACAATGTGTTGCACGTCGACTCCTTCGGCGTGCGCCCAGGCGTAGAATGCCCGCGCGCTTGACGTCTCGGTGCGGGCGCGGAGCATTTCGCGAAGCGCGACGGACACCGAGAGAGGTCGCAACTCGCGGATCATTGCTTGCTGGGCGTCGGCGCTGTAACGGCCTGCCGCCTCGCTCGTCACCTGGAGGAACAGGTCGGGCACCGCGTGTTCGAGGGCGGTGATCGCCTCTCGGTACAGCCCCGTGTCAAGACTGTGCTTGCCTTCCTTGTCGCGCACATGCAGGTGCAACCCGTCCGCCCCGGCCTTTTGGCACGCCACGGCCGTCTCGACGATTTCCTCCAGCGTGATCGGCAATGCCTTGTGGTCCGCCTTGCCCCGACGCGCACCGTTCGGCGCGACCATCAACCGTGGCAAGGGACGCGACGGCGTCATCCGAGTTCGGCGATCTCGGAGCTGCGCCGATCCTCGGCCGCGCGCGCGATGGCATCAAGTGCTTCGACATTGTGGACCATGTGTTCTGACGTGAACGGATGCTCCGTGGTGCCCGCGACTGCTTCGAGAAAGGCCTTGAGGTTGTGGATCACCGCGTCCTCCAATGCAAACTCGTTTCGTAACGTATACTGGCCCGTCTCCGATGCAAGATGGTGCGCCTTCCCGCCAGGCGTGCCAGGGCGGCCTTCGGATCCGCTGCTTCTGTTCGAAGGCGTGCATTCGAATGAAACCAGGGGCGTGCGGAATGGCCGATGGCGTCGCTGGCATCCCGGCCTCGAATCCAGGCCGGGAAGTGACGACATCGCCTGTGTCCAGCACGGGCGCGCGTCGCGCCGTCATTGCCTGCGCCGTCGCATGCGACCGTGCGGGGCTGAAAACCGGGCACCTTGGCCACCTGGTGCAGATCCCGGCACGCGAGGCCGCATTCGCCGCCGTCAGGGTCCGGCCGGACTACTGGACCGTCTTCTCGGACGCCAAGGCGCGGGAGGCTGCCGCCGCTGCCGTGCCGGCCGGCCGCGAACAGGGGCTCATGGCCCGAATCCAGGCCCTGGGCGACACCTTCTACCGCGGGCATGAAGGAGGATTCGACGCCCGCGAGGTCGTCAGGATCGACGATCGTCTGGACGCGCTGGACGGTGCGAGACTTGCCGGCATCACCACGTTTCCCGCCCTGCTCTTCGATCATGAAAGCCGCAAGGTGGTGCCGACCCCGAACCTGGAGACCCTGAACCGTGCTGCCGAGGCATTGGCCGCTGCCGGCCGTGCGGACGTTGAGGTCAATGCACCTGGAACGACCTCGTCGGTGGTGCTGTCGGCCCTGGCCGAGGCCGGAGTCACGCAGGTCGAGCCGGGCAACGCCCTTCATGGCACGACGCCGCTCCCCGCCGTGGACGACCTGCTTGAGCCATGACGCCGAGGTTGGCGTAAAGTGCTAGAGCCAATGCCTGCCACCTGATGCCGACGGCTTTTGAAAAGGGCATAGAATCAGAACCTTCTGATTGCCCGCTCTTTCGAAGTGCCGTCCAAAATGGCCGGCTACAACGCGTACCGATACGCTCGTCTGGCTCCTGGCGGTGGGTGTCAGGGCGCATGGCGCCAGGGGAGAGCGGGATGGACGCCGGAAAGACTGGCATCTCTCCGTCGTCCTGAACATCCGGGCGCCCGACATCGAGGGCTGGTCCGGAGCGTTCAGGAATCAGCTGACAAGGTCGACGTCGTAAGCCGCCAGCCTGGGGTCCGAACTCGCCAGACACAGGCCTTCGTGGCGCGCCTGCGCGACCAGCATGCGGTCGAACGGGTCGGCGTGGTGAAGCGGAAGCGCCGCGGCCGCCTGGGCGTGAGCCCAGGAAATCGGCAGCGGGCGGCAGCCCGCGTCGACCGCGATGTCGAAGATCTCGTCGGGAACGTCGAGCTTGCCGATCGCGCGCTTGATCCCGATTTCCCAGACGCTGGCTGCCGAAAAATGGATCTCTTCCTCGGAGATCGCCCTTGCCTGGGTCTCGGTCAGGCGCGGATCGTTCGCGACCGCCCAGAGCAGGACGTGGGTGTCGAGAAGCAGCCGCATCTAGCTCCCGGTACTCCGTTCGAACATCCCGGCAATCTCGTCATCGCCTTGGAACATATCGTTCGGCAGGGTGAAGGCGCCTTCCATGGCGCCGATCAGGGACCGTCCGGCAGGACGGCTGGCGCCCACGATCCGGGCCACGGGACGACCATAGCGTGTCAGTTCGATCGCTTCGCCCGCCTCGGCCCGGCGGATTAGCCGGGCGAACTGGGCCTTGGCTTCGGCAACGGCAATCTGCATCGCATCCTCACCATTATATTGACCAACATGTAGGTCATGATCGTCGGAGATGCAAGGGATTCGGGTCTTTCCCAACAAGTCGGGGTGCAATTGCCGTACGTGCTTGCGCTCAGCGACTCGCATCTGGACCGGCAGGCTCTATCGCCCTTGGCAAGGGAAAGGCCGAAAGGTGGGTCAAATTTGAATTCCTGGGTCAGTATTGAACTTGAGCTGACAAGTGTGGAAGAGGCTGAACGGACCCACACGCAAATCCCTATGCGCCCGGCGTGGGAATGTCGCCCCCGGAACGGGCGGGGCGAGACGCCGTTGCGGCGCACCGGACCTCGGATTTCGGCGGCCGTTCATGGGTCGACAGCCAGGCTGAGAATCCCGGCAGGCATTCCGGCAGTCTAAGTCGCAGGCCGGCCAGCGCGTGCACTCGTTGTGCGAACTGTCTCATGTTTGCCGTTGCCCGTCGCGGTCAGGGTGCCGACTGGCCATCTGCCGATGCGCGCATGCATGGTTGATTCGATGCGTCACATTGGGGAGGGTTCGCAATCGAGGTCACGCAGGATTCGAAATCCGGGCTCCGGCGCATTGACGACCCGGTACGGCCCTGGTCCTTCAGCGTCACGTGCCTTGAGCGCTCTCCGCCTGGAACATGCCGAGCACGTGATATCCGCCGTCGACGCGGATGATCTCGCCTGTCGTGGAGGTGCCGTGGTCCGAGCAGAGGTAGACCGCCGTCCCGCCCACCGCTTCAAGCGTCGCGTTTGCCCGCATTGGCGCATTGGCCTCTATCGTCTTGAAGGTCCTGCGCGCGCCGCCGATCGCTGCGCCGGCCAGTGTTTTCATCGGGCCGGGACTGATCGCGTTGACACGTATGCCCTTGGGCCCGAGGTCGTTCGCGAGGTAGCGAACGGCCGATTCAAGGGCCGCTTTCGCGACTCCCATCACGTTGTAGTTCGGCTGGACGCGGTTGGAGCCCATGTATGTCAACGTCACGAGAGTGCCCCCGTCGGTCATCAGGGCCTCGGCCTGTCGGGCGACCTCGATAAAGGAGTAGCAGGAGATGTTCAGCGAGTTCAGGAAGTTCTCCCGGCTCGTGTCGACGAATCGCCCGGTGAGCTCTGCCTTGTCGGAATAGGCAATGGCATGGATCAGGAAATCAAGCCGCCCCCAGCGGTCCCTCAGCGTCCGAAAGCACGCCTCGACCGAGGGAAGGTCCGTGACATCGACATCGACCATGACGTCCGAACCGACGCTCCTGGCGAGCGGCTCGACGCGCCTGCCGAACCCCTCGCCCTGGTAGGAGAACGCAAGCTCGGCGCCTTCGTCCGCCAGCGCGCGTGCTATGCCCCATGCGATCGACCGGTCATTTGCCACGCCCATGACCAGCCCGCGTTTTCCCTGCATCAGTCCAGGCACGGCACTTACCCGTGAAACTTGCTGAGCGCCACGGAGGCGTTCGTGCCACCGAAGCCAAAGCTGTTCGAGAGAACCGTGTCCAGCTCGGCTTCCCTCGTCTCGGTGGCAATCTCTTCGGGCCGGAGCGCCGGATCAAGCGTCTTGACGTTGATTGAGGGGGCGATGAAGTCACCCTCCATCATCAGAAGGGAATAGATCGCTTCGTGCACGCCGGCCGCGCCAAGCGAGTGGCCGGTCATCGACTTGGTCGACGAGATCGGGGCGTGATCCTCCCCGAACACGCGACGAATCGCCTCGACCTCGATCACGTCGCCAACGGGTGTCGATGTGCCGTGGGCGTTGATGTAGTCCACCTTGTGATCGCCTAGGTCCGAGATCGCTATCCGCATCGACCGTTCGCCGCCCTCGCCGCTCGGAGCGACCATGTCGAAGCCGTCGGACGTGGCACCGTAACCCGTCACTTCCGCATATATCCTGGCGCCGCGGGCCTTCGCGTGCTCAAGTTCCTCAAGCACGATCATCCCGCCGCCGCCACCGATGACAAAGCCGTCCCGGGATTCGTCGAAGGCGCGGGCGGCTTCAGTTGGCGTGTCGTTGTATTTCGAGCTCATCGCGCCCATGGCGTCGAAGAGGCACGAGAGGGTCCAGTGGACCTCCTCGCCACCTCCGGCAAAGACGATGTCCTGCTTGCCCAGCTGGATCTGCTCGGTGCCGTTGCCAATGCAATGGAGCGTGGTCGAGCACGCGGACGTGATCGAGTAGTTCAACCCCTTGATCTTGAAAGGCGTGGCGAGGCATGCGGATACGGTTGACGACATGCAACGGGTCACCATGAAAGGGCCCATCCGCTTCGGCGCACCCTTCTCGACAACGGTACTGTGGGCGGTGAAAAAGTTGGATGTCGAGGGCCCCCCCGAACCGGCTACGAGCCCCGTGCGTTCGTTGGAGACTTCGCCGTCCTCAAGTCCGCTGTCGGCGATCGCCTGTTCCATGGCAAGATAGGCGTAGGCTGCGGTCGACCCCATGAATCGCAGCTGGCGCTTGTCGATCACATCTTCCAGCACGATGTCCGGCACGCCGGCAATCTGGCTCCGGAACCCAAGCTCGGCATAGTCCGGCTGAAAAGTGATTCCGGATCGGCCGGCCCGGAGACTGGCGGCAACCTCGGTGCAGTCGTTGCCGATCGGGCAGACGATGCCGAGGCCGGTGACGACGACTCGACGCATGCGCGCTTCTCCCTTGGTCAACTCTCGGAAAGAGCAACCTTCATGTCCCTCGTTTCATATATCGTCTCGCCGTCCGCTTCCACCCGGCCATCGGCCACGCCCATGGTCAGCCGGCGCGTCTGCACGGCCTTGGTGAAGTCGACGAAGTATCTCAGCAGCTTGCGGTCCGGCCGCACCATGCCGGTAAGCTTGACCGCGCCAACGCCCAGCGCATATCCACGGCCCTTCCATCCGCGCCATCCAAGGTTGAAGCCCGTGAGCTGCCAAAGACCGTCGAGGCCAAGGCAGCCGGGCATGATCGGGTTGCCGGGGAAATGGCAGTCGAAGAACCAGAGATCGGGGCCAATGTCGAACTCGGCAACGACGTGGCCCATGCCATGCAGTCCGCCGTTGCCGCTGACCTCCGTGATCCTGTCCATCATGAGCATGGGAGGCGCCGGCAACTGCGCATTGCCGGGGCCGAAGAGTTCGCCCCGCGCGCAAGCCAAGAGGCCATCCTTGTCGAATGATGTCGGAAATTCAGTCACTTTGGCACGGCCCCCGGACAATGATGCCGATCACATGCTTCGCCCAATAACAGGGGCAAGGATTGTCGTGCAAGGGGGTGTCAGCAGCGGCCATTGTTGTCGCATTGCCCGAATCCGATTGAACCGGAGCGGGACTTTCCACTATGGTCAGGGGGAACAGGGACTGGACCGGCGGGCATGATGCGCCACGAACTCAGTTCAGAATGGCTTGGCAAGGCAGGGCTCAGGCCGACGCGGCAGCGGGTCGCGCTGGCCAGGCTTCTCGTTGGTGACGGCAAGCACAGGCATGTCACGGCCGAAAGCCTGCATTCGGCGGCGCGGAACGCCGGCGAGGCGGTGTCGCTGGCGACGGTTTACAACACGCTTCGGGCGTTCTGTGATGCCGGGCTGCTTCAGGAAATCACCGTTGACGGCACAAAGTGCTACTTTGACACGCGCACCGACGACCATCCGCACTTCTACTGGGAAGACGAGGGACGACTTTCGGACGCACCCGCGGACGAACTGGAGATTCGCCGGCTGCCCGGAGCGCCTGATGGCGCCGAGATTTCGAAAGTGGATGTCGTCATCAGGCTTCGCAGGACCTGACCACGCCGGGTCGCGGCACGGTCAGGCGAACGATTCGGCAGGTTCAGGCAGGACGGATGAGCTCCGCACCCCTGGCGCGGCTTGAGTTCACCTTGGCATGCACCCGGTGGAACTGGAGGGCGTCATCCGGCGCGGGTTTCATTGCTGCAGCGGCGCCCTTGCCAGACTCCCCAAGCCAGAGCGGCCAGTGCCGTGCATCCAGAATGACCGGCATGCGATGATGGATCCCGGACAGTGTCCTGTTTGCGGACGTCGTGACGATCGCACATGAGGCAATTGGAGAATCGCCCCGTTCCCAATCCTGCCAAATTCCGGCGAAGGCCAACGCGCATCCCGACTTTGGGTGGATGTACCATGGCAGGCGGTTGTTGTCGGTGTCGCGAGTCCATTCATAGAATCCGGATGCCGGCACGAGGCAACGACGACTGCGGCACGCCTCCCTGAAGGCGGGCTTTTGCGCAATGGATTCGGCGCGCGCGTTGATGAGCAGCGGTCCGTCGGTCGGTGTCTTGTACCAATGGGGAAGGAACCCCCATCGCAACGGCCTGAGACGCCTGGTTCCGTCTTCCGACGTTACAGCATGTATGCGTTCGGACGGGCAGATGTTGTAGTTCGGGGTGTCCGGGAGATCGTTTGCCGGAACTGCACGAAACAGGTCGGCCATGGCCTCATGGGGCAGTGTCAGGGCAAACCGTCCGCACATGGCGGAACGCTATGCTCAAGCCCCGCGCCGTGCAAACGGTCCCTTGCAGCCGGCAATTGCGGGCGCCGGCGGCGCCAGAAAGGCGGGAGCGGCTGTCGGGCGGAAGGCGCCCGCCGCGAGGCGCCCCCGCGCAGGACCCTAGCTTCCGGATTCCTTGCCTTCGTCTGTGTCCGCCGCCGGACCCGCTTCCGGTTCGCTGCCGGCTGCCGCGTCCGCAGGTGAGGCGCCGGTTGCATCCGTTCCAGTCTCGGTCACCTCGGCGGTCGCCGGTTCCTGCTCATCTTCGGAATCGCCGATTTTCTGCAGTTCGTCGAGTTCAGCGGCGCCGATCTCGTCGAAGAGCTCCGCAATCTCGAGTTCGGCCGTGACCTCGTCCTCGGCCGCCTGCTCGGCGATGTTGATGCCCTTGGCCTGGAGGGCGGCTTCATCTTCGGAACGGGCCACGTTCAGCTGGATCTGAACCTCGACTTCCGGATGAAGCTTGACTGTCACGCTGTGCACGCCGAGTTCCTTGATCGGCGCCTCGATCGCCACTTGACGCTTGTCGAGCGTGAAGCCGGCTTCGGACGCGACCTCAACCGCGTCTCTTGGCGTGACCGACCCGTAAAGGGAGCCGCCGTCGGAGGCTTGCCGAATCACGATGAACTGCTTGCCTTCGAGCCTGCCGGCAAACGCGTCCGCCTCCTTGCGGGTCTCGATGTTCAGCGCTTCAAGCTGCACCTTCTGCTCTTCGAACTGCTTGATGTTGGCTTCGGACGCCCAGAGCGCCTTTTTCTGCGGCAGCAGGAAGTTGCGCGCATATCCGTCCTTGACGGAGACGATGTCGCCCATCTGGCCGAGCTTTGCGATGCGTTCAAGAAGGATGACTTGCATTGGTTTCCGTCCTCACTTCACGGCATAGGGAAGAAGCGCAAGGAAACGTGCGCGCTTGATCGCGCGTGCCAGCTCGCGCTGCTTGCGCGAAGACACGGCGGTGATTCGCGACGGCACGATCTTGCCGCGCTCCGACATGTAGCGTTGCAGGAGCTTGGTGTCCTTGTAGTCGATTCTTGGAGCGTTCTCGCCGGAGAAGGGGCAGACCTTGCGTCGGCGGAAAAAAGGTTTCGTTGCCATGAGATATCCCCTTCCTAGCGTCGTTCGCCGCGTTCGCGGCGGGATTCGCGCTCTTCGACCCTGCGCATCTGGACCGAAGGGCCCTCCTCGTGCCCGTCGACCTTGACGGTCAGGACCCGCACGACGTCATCGTGAAGGCGCATCAGGCGCTCCATCTCCTGCACGGCAGGTGCCGGTGCGTCCGTCCTGATGAATGCGTAATGGCCCTTTCGGTTCTTGTTGATCCTGTAGGCCATGGTCTTGACGCCCCAGTACTCGTTGCCGACGACCTTGCCGCCGTTGTCCGCGAGTACCGTTCCGAAGTGTTCGACCAGACCTTCAGCCTGCGCGTTGGAGAGATCCTGGCGCGCAATGATCACATGCTCATAAAGCGGCATGTCGTCTCCGTTCTTTCAGGCGCACTTCAAAGGAGGGGCAGTGTCGCCGCGCCCGTCCACGAGAGGTTGCGCCAGTGGCATGACTTGCGGCGAGTGGCGGGCTTATACACGGGCGCGGGCGGGGTTCAACCCATTGTGCGCACGACGCACGGGTTTCTGCGGGAGGACGGGACGCCAGCCAGGTCGGCACGGACCGGATGCGGAGGCGCGGGCCGTTGCCCCTGACTGTCGTGTCTCCCACGGCGGATCCCAGTCCGATGCATGCCACAGGCCCGCCGGCCGGGATCTTACCGGTCCGGCCCGGAAGGGGGTCGACAGGGGACGCCCCGGAAGGGTCGTCGCCTCCAGGACTGATGGCTGCCGACTGCAGGGCGCCTGGTCGACGGCCTGCCTGCCACGCGAGACTTGCGGCAGTCCAGTGCTTGACGAGTGCCGGATCGGCGGATTTGCTCTCGGTCCATGAAGGAACTCGACATTGATTTCGTGAGGGCACAATTCCCGGCGTTTTCCGAGCCGTCCTTGCAGGGGCAGGCGTTCTTCGAGAATGCGGGCGGATCGTGGACCTGCCGGTTCGTGACGGAGCGTCTCGAGCGATTCTATCGCGAGAGGAAAGTCCAGCCCTATGGCCCGTTCGAGGCAAGCAGGCTGGCGGGCGAGGAAATGGATGAGGCGCGAACGCGGGTTGCAGGCATCCTCGGGGTCGATGCGGATGAAGTGAGCTTCGGTCCGTCGACGACTCAAAACACCTATGTCCTGGCGCAGGCGTTTCGCGCGTGGTTGCCCGATGGTGCGGTCATTGTCGTGACCGACCAGGATCACGAGGCCAACTCGGGACCATGGCGACGCCTCGAGGCGTCCGGGATCGAGATCCGGGAGTGGCGTGTCGACCCGGGCACCGGACATCTGGATCCCAGCGCGCTGGAGCCGCTGCTGGACGGCGCCGCGCTGCTCTGCTTTCCGCATTGCTCGAACGTTGTCGGCGAGATCAACGATGTCGCCGCCATTGCAGGCATGGCGCACGATGCCGGAGCGGTCGTCTGCGTGGACGGCGTGTCCTATGCGCCGCACGGGTTTCCGGATGTCGGGGCCCTGGGCGCGGACATCTACCTGTTCTCGGCCTACAAGACCTACGGACCGCACCAGGGCATCATGGTGGTGCGGCGCGCGCTGGGCGAGGCTTTGCCGAACCAGGGACACTTCTTCAATGATGGAGACCTGACGAAGCGGCTTGTGCCGGCAGGACCGGATCATGCCCAGGTTGCGGCTTGCGCAGGGTTGGCGGACTACGTGGACGCGCTGTTCGAGTCGATGGGAGGCGGGACGCCTGGTCCGGCCGAGCGCGCGCGTGCCGTGCACGATGCAATGCGGGCTCGGGAAGCGGCGCTGCTGCAACCGTTGCTCGAATTCCTGGTTGGGCGGAACAATGTGCGCCTCCTGGGACCTCGCGATGCCCGGCATCGGGCACCGACGGTTGGTGTCCTTGCCGACCGGCCCGGCGAGGATGTCGCGGCCGCTCTGGCGCCAACGGGCATCATGGCGGGCGGAGGGGACTTCTACGCGGTCCGGCCGTTGCAAGCCATGGGCATTGATCCCGCCCACGGCGTGTTGCGGTTGAGCTTCACGCATTACACCAGCCGAGATGAGATCTCGCAGTTGATCACTGCGCTTGACCAGGTGCTGTAGTCGGCTCGTTGCCGACACGTTCAATCAAGCTTGCCCGATAATCCTGACCGGGGTCGCTCTCGGGCCGCATGGCTGCCGGTTCGGCAATCGGTTGGGCTGCCTATGCATTGCGGGTTGCGACATGGCCGCAATCCGTAGCGCGAACGGCCCGGGCAAGGCGCCCCGGGCATGTCTTGCATGTCCGACGTCCCTTCCGTGAACGGTTGCCGGATCGGAAGTGGCCTTGAAAGGGACCCTGGCCCTTTCGAGGCTGGTTGAGCCGGTCGGTTTGCGAATCGCCCGGGACATGTTGTGATCGCCGCCCGCAGTCGAGTCGTTTTCGAATGCGTGGATTGCCTGAACGCCGATGGAGGGCGCATGCATGATCCGGTGATCTGGTGGGTGCGGAAGGATCTGCGTCTTTCGGACAATCCTGCGCTTGCGTCGGCACTTGAGGCGGGAGGTCCGGTGATTCCGGTCTTCATCCTGGATGAAGTGTTCGAAACCTATGGTGCGGCGCCTCTCTGGCGGTTCGGATTGGGCGTCGCGGAATTTGCCAAGTCGCTGAATGCCGCAGGCTCCCGGCTGATCTGTCGTCGCGGCTCCGCGACGGACGTGTTGCTGGACGTCGCGTCCGAGACCGGGGCAAGGGCGATTCGGTGGGGCCGGGCGTATGATGCACCGCAGGTTGCTCGCGACAGGGCCGTGAAGGCCGCCCTGCAGAAAGCCTGCATCGACGGAGCAAGCGTTCCGGGAAGCCTCCTCTTCGAACCATGGTCGGTCCAGACCAGGGCCGGAGCGCACTTCAAGGTCTATTCGCCGTTTTGGCGGGCCGTCGGAGGAATCGATGTGGACTTTCCGATGCCCCGTCCCGGGCGACTGCCTGCGCCCGCGACATGGCCAGCGGGCGAGGATGTTGCCGGCTGGGGCCTTGCGCGGCCGTTGCGGCGCGGTGCGTCCGTGGTTGCCCGGCACGTGACGATTGGCGAGGACGCAGCCCGGGACCGGCTGGAGTCCTTCGTCGAGGAAAGGATGGACGATTACGGCGAGCGAAGGGATTGTCTTGCGGAGCCGGCAACGTCCCGTCTCTCGGAACATCTGGCGTGGGGCGAGATCAGCCCTGCCACGTGCTGGCACGCAGCGGTGCGGCCGGCCCGGGATGGCAGGCCGGGCGCGGTTTCGTTCCTGACGGAGCTCGCTTGGCGCGAGTTTGCGTATCACCTTGCCTGGCACACGCCGTGGATTCTGGACCGCAACTGGCGGGAGGCGTGGGACCAGTTCCCCTGGTCCGAGGATGACGGCACGACCGGGGTGCGCGCGTGGCGGCAGGGGCGAACGGGCGTGCGCCTCGTCGATGCGGCGATGCGGGAGCTCTACGTCACGGGATACATGCACAACCGTGCCCGCATGATCGTGGCGAGCTTCCTGACCAAGCACCTGATGACGCATTGGCGGGTGGGGCAACGCTGGTTCGAGGAGTGCCTGATTGATTGGGACCCTGCCTCGAATGCCATGGGATGGCAGTGGACCGCGGGAAGCGGGCCGGATGCGGCGCCGTATTTCCGGGTGTTCAATCCGGATGCACAGCAGAAGAGATTCGACGGGGGCGGCGCCTACCTCCGTCGCTGGATCGCGGAAGGCGAGGCAACCCCGTCGGCGACCGCCCTGTCCTACTTTGATGCGGTTCCGGAAAGCTGGGGGCTGTCGCCGACGGACGCCTATCCCGGACCGGTCGTGGATCTGGCGGAGGGCCGCGCCCGTGCGCTCGCGGCCTACACGTCGAGGTCGTTCTGAACGACGGACTGCGAAACGACGTTCGGGCGGTCGACGACGGCTTGCCCGAATCGTGCCAGCGGCGACAGCCCGGCCAATGCTCGGCTCGCACGGTTCGCGTGCATGTGCCTTGGCATGCATCATGTTGGCAGCCGCACCGTCCGCGTGACTGATTCGGCTGATCTCGGATGCCTTTCCTAGATTTTGTGGGAATTCATGGGAATTTTTTTGGGAGCATATATTGTGCTTTTTTGCAAGAATTTGGCTCATAACAGCAATATTTAGGCAGAAACTTGCCAAAGTGAACTTGGATCTGCACAATTTCCGAAAAAATATGCTTGCATTCCATGCTTTCCCATGTAGTATCCACGATACCGGAAGGAGCGGGGCATGAATCGGGACGAAGCGATCCCGGAAACGAGGCAAGAGGTTTCATACAGGCTCCCCTCATCCGAAACGAAAGATCCGGCGCGCGGGCGAGCAGACATCCCCCCAGGTGGCGCGCGCAGCTGGACCTTCCCGGGAACGGGACGAGGGCGGCGGATCGGACACTCTGGCAGCAATCCGATCCGCCGTTCTCCGTATGAGGGGCCGGAACAGGAGGCTATGCGGGACAGTGGTCCGGAGATTCAGGGGCGAGGGTGTCCAGAAAGTGGACACCAAGGGGCGCGTGTCGATCCCCGCCAGCTATCGCGCCGTGCTGCGCGACGGCGACCCGACCTGGTCCGAGGGCAAGATGCCCGAATTCGTCATCGTGTACGGTGACAGGCGACGGGACTACCTGGAGTGCTTCACCGTCGATGCGGCGAACGAGGTGGACGAGCGGATCAGCCGGATGCCGCGCGGGTCTCGCAAGCGCCGGGCCCTGGAGCGTCTCTTCAACGGCCAGTCGCTGTCCGCGTCGGTCGACGAGACCGGGCGCATTGTCCTTCCACTCAAGCAGCGCCAGAAGATTGGCATCGAGGACAAGGCCTACTTCGTGGCGATGGGGGACACGTTCCAGGTCTGGAAGCCCGAAACCTACATGGCTTCCGAGGCCCCCATAGACGAGTTGCTCAACACGATGCCGGAAGGCGCTGACATCTGGACCCTTCTGGACGACGGTGAAGGCGACTAGGCGATGTCTGCCGCCGCCCGCGAGGCCGCCGACCCGCCGCACGTTCCCGTTCTCCTTGACGCCATCCTGACCATGTGCGCGCCCGTGCACGGCGTTTG
Source organism: Boseongicola sp. SB0665_bin_10 (assembly GCA_009838075.1). Classification (GTDB taxonomy): domain Bacteria; phylum Pseudomonadota; class Alphaproteobacteria; order Rhodobacterales; family Rhodobacteraceae; genus JAJEFO01. The sequence continues at coordinate 29,041 of VXSG01000025.1, forward strand.
GCTCGACGGAACATTTGGAGCGGGCGGGCATTCCCGGGGCCTGCTCGATGCAGGCGCGGATCGGGTGATCGCACTGGATCGAGATCCGAACGTGATCGAGATGGCTGCACGCTTGTCCGAAGCCTATGGCGGCCGGCTGGATCTCGTCGAGGGGACGTTCTCCGAACTGGATCGCCATGCAAGACCCGGACTGGACGGCGTGGTCCTGGACCTGGGCGTGTCGTCCATGCAGCTCGACCAGGCCGAGCGGGGCTTCTCGTTCCTGGCGGACGGGCCCCTGGACATGAGAATGAGCGGTTCCGGAAGGAGCGCGGCCGACATCGTCGGCGGAGCGAGCGAAACAATGCTTGCGGACATCCTCTTTCACTATGGAGAGGAACGGGCCGCACGCTCGATTGCGCGCGCCATCGTCAATCGGAGGAAGGACGCGCCGATCGAGACGACACGCGCGCTCGCGCAGGTCATCGAGGCGGCCCTGCCACGGCAGAAGCCGGGCGCAAGCCACCCGGCAACACGCACGTTTCAGGCACTGAGGATCGCGGTGAATGACGAATTCACGCAATTGGCCGGGGGGCTCGAGGCCGCGGAACGGGCGCTTCGGCCCGGCGGCTGGCTTGCCGTGGTGAGTTTCCATTCGCTTGAGGACCGGGTCGTGAAGCGATTCTTCCAGGAGCGTTCCGGCCGTGGGGGTCGTGCAAGCCGGCACCTGCCGGAAGGTCCGGCGCAGGCGCCGCGCTTCGCCGCCCGCAGCAAGGCGGTCCTTCCATCTGCGGCGGAGGTGGCGCGCAACCCGCGCGCGCGGTCTGCGCGGCTGCGGCTCGGTCGGCGCACGGCAGCTTCGGCCGGTCCCGCGGACCGGTCGCGACTGGGGCTGCCAAGGGAGATATTGCCGTGAAGACGCTTTTCTGCCTGGTCACCGCGACCGTTGTCCTGGCGCTTGCCGTATGGGCGTATCGTCAGAACTACGAGACCCAGGCGCGCCTGAAGGAAGTGGACGGGTTGCACGCGGAAATCGCAAACTTGCGTGGGCGGGCATCGATGCTGCGTGCCGAATGGGCTTACCTGAACAAGCCTGAGCGGCTGGAAGATCTCGCGACCCAGAACTTTGACCGGCTGCGGCTCCTGGAACTTGGCCCCGGCAACTTTCGGCGGATCGATCAGATTCCGTTCCCGGCGGCGCCAGCCCTGGCGGTCTCGCTTGATGGAGGCGACGAATGACCAGAATTCCGCTTCGACCATTGGCCCGGATCATTGCGGCGCGGCAGACGGGCGAGAATCCGGACGAGATCGAGCGCGACAACCTCGAAGCGCGCCACGAGGCGGGCCGCGACCGCCTGCGCGAGCGTGCGGAGGGTCGCCTTCTGGCGCTGGGACTGGTTTTTCTGGTCGCGTTCCTGACCGTCGGCATAAAAATGGCGGCTTTGGCCACGTCGGATCCAGCCGAGCCCAAGGCTGCGGCGAGCGGCACCCAGATCGTTGCCGCGCGCGCGGACATCACCGACCGGAACGGTCGCATTCTCGCGACCAACCTGTCGACCCATTCCGTCTATGCCCAGCCGAAGCACCTAGTCAGTCCGGACGTTGCCGCACGCGAACTGGCGCGGATCTTTCCCGATCTCGACGAGGAACGCCTGTACCGTCAGTTCACCGGACCGAGAAAGTTCCTCTGGATCAAGCGCCGGATCAGCCCCGAGCAGCAGGATGCGGTCCAGGACATTGGCGAGCCCGGCCTCCTCTTCGGGCCGAGGGAGATGCGGCTGTATCCCAACGGGCGGCTTGCCGCGCACGTGCTGGGCGGGGCGAGCTTTGGCCGCGAGGGCGTGAGCGCAGCCGAGCTCGTCGGCGTTGCCGGAGTCGAAAAGGCGCTGGATGACGAGTTGCGTGATCCCGGTCGCGGCGACGTGCCATTGATCCTGTCGCTGGACCTGACCGTCCAGGCCGCCGTCGAGCACGTGCTTGAAGGCGGAATGCGCGTGCTGAATGCCAAGGGCGCCACCGCCGTCCTGATGGATGCCCGAAACGGGGAGATCCTGAGCCTCGTCAGCCTTCCGGACTTCGACCCGAACGACAGGCCGTCGCATGTGGCGGCGGGCAAGCCGTCCGACAATCCAATCTTCAACCGTGCCGCGCAGGGCGTCTACGAGCTGGGCTCGACCTTCAAGGTCTTTGCGGCGGCCCAAGGCCTGGATGAGCGACTGGTTGCCCGCGACACCTTGATCGACACAAGGGGTCCGCTCAGGTGGGGTCGGCATTCGATCAACGACTTTCGAAACTACGGACCGACCCTGAGCGTCGAGGATGTTGTCGTCAAGTCCTCGAACATCGGAACCGCCCGGATCGCCATGATGATCGGGAAGGAGCGGCAAATGGAGTTCCTTGAACGCCTCGGCCTGTTCTCGCCGGTGCCGCTCGAACTGGTCGAGGCGCGGACCGCACGGCCGCTTGTGCCCAGGAACTGGTCGGAAATACACACGATCACGGTGTCTTACGGCCACGGGATTTCGGTTTCGCCGCTGCATCTTGCCGCGGCATACGCATCGATTCTGAACGGAGGCACGAAAGTCGTGCCGACGCTCGTCAAGGGAGCGGTGCCAACGGGCGAGCGGGTCGTGAGCGCCGACACGTCGAGGCACATGCGCGAAATCCTTCGACTGGTCGTGACACGAGGCACGGCGCGGCAGGCGGAGGTCGCCGGATATCATGTCGCGGGCAAGACCGGGACGGCAGACAAGCCGAATCCCCGGGGCGGCTATCATGACGACAAGGTCATTGCCACGTTTGCGGGCGCATTCCCGGCCAATGATCCAAGATACGCGCTTGTTGTCGTTCTCGACGAACCGGTCGAAACGAGTGGTCCGGAGCCTCGGCGAACGGCAGGATGGACGGCTGTTCCCGTCGCTGCGGAGATCATTCGCCGTGCGGCGCCCATTCTGGGACTTGCCCCCGACATTGAAAGCCCCGGCAGGCCGGGTGTAGAGTTGGCGCAGTTCTGATCAGGGGCCGTGTCGATGCAGACCCAGGCAAGATCCAGAAGCTTGGCTGCGCTCGGGCTGGCCGCAAGGAATGCCGCTGAAGTCCGGATAACCGGCCTTGCCGCCGACAGCCGGGAGGTGCGCGAGGGCTTCCTGTTCGCGGCGCTTCCGGGAACCAGGGAGCACGGTGCGAGTCACGTGGGTGAGGCCGTGCAGAACAAGGCCGGTGCCGTCCTGACCGACCGCGAAGGTGCCGCGATTGCCGGCAGTGCGCTGGCTTCCGGCAATGTGCCGCTCGTGGTCGTCGAGGAACCGCGCGAGGCGCTGGCTCTCGCCGCGGCGCTCTGGTTCGAGGCGCAGCCGGAAGTTCAGGTCGCGATAACCGGGACAAACGGCAAGACGAGCGTCGCGAGCTTTACCCGGCAACTCTGGAGCGAGATGGGTGCGGAGGCGGTCAATTTCGGGACGACCGGAATAGAGGGAGCCTGTACCGCTTCGCTGGCGCATACGACGCCAGGCCCGATCGAGTTGCACGGCGCGCTTGCGCGGATCGCCAAGGATGGCATCACCCATGTGGCGATGGAAGCCTCCAGTCATGGTCTCGCGCAGCGACGGGTTGACGGCGTGCGCCTCCGGGCGGCGGCCTTCACCAATCTCGGCCGGGAACACCTGGACTATCATGCCGATCTCGAGGATTACTTCGCGGCGAAGGCGGGGCTGTTCTCGCGCGTGCTGCCCGAGGACGGGACGGCCGTCGTCAATGTCGACGGTCCCTGGGGCGCGCGCATGGTCGAAGTGGTGGAAGCGCACGGCCAGGACCTGCTTACGGTCGGACGCAACAGCAAGGCCGCGCTGCAGATCGTGGGGCAGAGATACGACGCAACCGGCCAGGAACTGCGCTTTGAATGGGCCGGGCGCATCCATCAGGCGAGGCTGGGGCTCATCGGCGGCTTTCAGGCCGAGAACGCGTTGCTGGCTGCCTGCCTCTGCATATCAACAGGCGCGGACCCGGTGGAGACGTTCGATTCCATGCATGCCTTGCAGCCCGTGCGGGGACGAATGCAGTTTGCGGCCAGGCGAGAGAACGGTGCGACCGTCTTCGTCGATTTTGCACACACGTCCGAGGCGCTGGCCACGGCTCTGCGTGCGCTCCGGCCCCACGTGCTCGGGCGGCTGCTCGTCGTGTTCGGTGCAGGCGGCGATCGGGACAGGGGCAAGCGCCCGCTGATGGGACGCGCCGCGGCGGATCATGCGGACGTCGTGTTCGTCACTGACGACAATCCGCGAAGCGAAGACCCGGATCTGATCAGGGCCGAAATCCTTGCGGGCACGCGGGACCGTTCCTCCGACGTTGCCGAGGTTGGCGACCGGGCGGAGGCGATCCTGCGCGCTGTCGACACGCTTGGCGCGGGCGACACGCTTCTTGTTGCGGGCAAGGGCCACGAGACCGGACAGATCGTGGGTGACGCGGTCCTGCCGTTCGATGACGTGGAGCAGGTGAGCATGGCCGTGGCCGTGCTCGACGGCAAGGGCCTGTGAGCGCGCTTTGGACCTCCGGGACGGCTCTCGCTGCGGTGGGAGGATCTTCGAGCGGTTCCGCTTGGGAGGGGTCCGGCGTCTCGATCGACACGAGAACGCTCGAGCCGGGAGACCTGTTTGTCGCGTTGCGCGACAGGCGTGACGGCCATGACTTTGTCGCGGAAGCCTTCCGCAAGGGCGCGGCGGCCGCACTGGTCTCACGCGTGCCAGGGGACGTTGGCCGGGACGCGTGCCTTCTGATCTGCGACGACGTGCAGGCAGGACTGGAACGGCTTGCAGCGGCTTCGCGCTCGCGAACCGACGCGAAGCTGGTTGCGGTGACCGGTTCGGCGGGCAAGACGTCGACAAAGGAAATGCTTCGGCATGTCCTGGGGCGACAGGGAAGAACGCACGCTTCGGAGGCGAGTTTCAACAACCACTGGGGCGTTCCGCTGACCTTGGCGCGCATGCCGCCGGATGCCGACTACGCGGTGATCGAAATCGGCATGAACCGTCCCGGCGAGATCGCGCCGCTCGCGCGTATGGCGCGGCCGCATGTCGCGATAGTCACGACTGTCGCGCCAGCGCATCTGGAGGCGTTTTCGGGAATCGAGGAAATTGCCATAGAAAAGGGTTCCATATTTCAGGGACTTGAGCCCGGCGGCGTCGCAGTCTTCAACGCGGACGTGGAAACGGCGCCGATCCTGGAGGCGGAGGCAAGGCTCCATGCGGCTCGCCAGGTCGGGTTCGGAGAATGCGCGCAGGCCGTGCTTCGCGCCGAGCGCATGACGCTGACCGCCGAAGCGAGTGTCGTCGAGGGCAGGCTTGATGATGGTTCGTTCCTCATGAAGATAGGGGCGCCCGGACGGCACCTTGCCATGAATGCAATGTCGGCGATTGGAGCGGCGAGCCTTGCTGGAGCGGACCTGGACATTGCCGTCTGCGACATCGGAAGCTGGAGAGTGCCGAAGGGCCGCGGCCGGCACGAGACGATCCTCCTGGATCCGGTCGACAACCTCGGGATCGAGTTGATCGATGACGCATTCAATGCAAATCCGGCATCGATGGCAGCGGCCCTCGAGGTGCTGGCGGTCACGCAGCCGGCGGCTGGAACCGGCCGCGCTGCCGCGGGGCGCAGGATTGCGATACTTGGCGACATGCTCGAACTGGGGTCCGGCGAGGCGCTGCTTCACGCCCAACTGGCGGATCATCCCGCGATGGAAAGGATTGATCGTGTCATCTGCGTGGGGCAGAGAGTGCGGGCGCTTCACGACGCATTGCCGGGCGAGCGGCAGGGGCCGTGGGTCAGGACGGCCGAGGAGCTTGCGGAAACGGTGCACAGGCATCTGTCAGCAGGCGATGTGGTGCTGGTCAAGGGTTCGAAGGGATCAAGGGCGAGTCTCGTGGCCGAGGCGATACGTGCCCTGGGCAAGGTGCATGCCGGGGACGAACAGAAGGAATTGGATTGATGCTTTACTGGCTGACTGCGTTTTCGGATGGCGGAGATTTCTTCAACCTGTTCAGGTACATAACGTTCAGGTCTGGAGGCGCCTTCTTCTCGGCGCTGGCGTTCGGGTTTCTCTTCGGGCGCCCGCTGATCAATCTCCTGCGCACCAAGCAGAAGCACGGCCAGCCGATCCGGGATGACGGGCCCGAGAACCACCTTGCGTCCAAGGCCGGGACTCCGACCATGGGCGGCGTCCTGATCCTCGGCGCCCTCGTGACGGCTTCGCTCCTTTGGGCTCGGCTGGACATTGGCTATGTCTGGATGGTGTTGTTCGTGACAGTGGCCTTCGGCCTCATCGGCTTCATGGACGACTACAAGAAGGTCACCAGCAACTCGCATTCGGGAGTCTCGGGGCGGTTGCGGCTGCTTGCCGGCTTCGCCATCGCGACGGTGGTCGCGATCTGGGCGGCGTGGATGCATCCGCCGGAATTGCAGAATCAACTGGCCATTCCGGTCGTGAGCCTGCTCTGGAACATCGGCATCTTCTTCGTGCCCTTCACCATGTTCGTGATCGTCGGAGCGGCCAACGCGGTCAACCTGACGGACGGGCTGGACGGACTGGCGATCATGCCGGTGATGATCGCTGCCGGATCGCTGGGCGTGATTGCCTACGCGGTGGGACGAACCGACTTCACGGAGTATCTCGGCATCAATTACGTGCCCGGTACCGGCGAAATCCTCGTCTTTGTCTCTGCGCTGATCGGCGGAGGGCTAGGGTTTCTTTGGTACAACGCGCCACCGGCTGCCGTCTTCATGGGAGACACGGGATCCCTGGCGCTCGGCGGTGCGCTTGGCGCAGTGGCAGTGGCGACCAAGCACGAGATCGTGCTGGCCATCATTGGCGGGCTGTTCGTTGTCGAGGCGCTCAGCGTGATCATACAGGTGGGCTACTTCAAGATCACCGGCAACCGGGTCTTCCTCATGGCGCCAATCCACCATCATTTCGAGAAGAAAGGGTGGGCCGAACCGCAGATCGTGATCCGGTTCTGGATCATCTCGCTGATCCTGGCGCTCGTTGGACTCGCCACGTTGAAGGTGAGATAGCCGGTGGCAACTCGCCGTCACCGCGCCTGGTTGACCCGAAACGGGGCAGTGCCTGCCCGAAGGGCCGGTCTGGCCCGGATCCAGGCGGGCGGCCGTCCCGTTCGATCGGTCATAGGTGACGGGCGCTTTTCTTGCCGCAGCTCACGCGGTAGCCATTTTGGCGGGAGGCACTTCGACATGAAGCGCGTGTTGCACTGCCGATTCGCGTTCGAGCCGATGTCGGCACGGGAACCTGCCGCAAGGATTGGCGGTTCGGCATTGCCGGGACGCAAGGAGATTCCCGGGTGATCCCGGTCAAGGGGGTCTCGGGCGCCCGGATCGCCGTGCTCGGGCTTGGGCGGAGCGGGCTTTCCGCCATGCGCTCGCTCAAGGCGGGCGGCGCGGACGTTCTCTGTTGGGACGACAGTGAAGAGGCGAGGGCCACCGCCGACGGGGAAGGGGCCACTCTTCACGACCCGTCCGTGCCAGGGGCGTGGAACGGGGTTGCGGAACTCGTGCTGAGCCCCGGAATTCCCCACCTCTATCCTCGGCCGAATTCTCACGTTGCAGCTGCCATGGCCGCTGGCATACCTGTCGACAACGATGTCGGCCTGCTTTTCCGTTCGCTGGCCATTCCGGGCCGGACCGCTCACAGGAAATTTCCCAGGATCGTTGCGGTGACCGGATCCAACGGGAAGTCCACGACCGCCGCCCTGATCCACCATTGCCTCGTCGCGATTGGCCGCGAGAGTCAGCTTGCAGGCAACATCGGTCGTGGCGTCCTGGACATCGAATCGCCGGGGACAGACGGCACAATTGTGCTCGAATTGTCGTCCTATCAAGTCGAACTTGCACGCACCCTGGCGCCGGACGTCGCCGTCTTCACCAACTTTGGCCCGGACCATCTGGACCGGCATGGCGGGCTGGGCGGGTATTTCGCGGCGAAGCAGCGCTTGTTCCTGGAGGGCCGGCCGCGTGTTGCCGTGATCGGCATCGATGAGACCGAGGGGACGTTCCTCGCGAACCGGCTGGCCGGTGAGTCGCGCGACAATCAGGTCATTCGCGTGTCGGCCGACGCAAACTTGGCCAGCACGGGATGGTCCGTCACGGCAAGAGACGGAACCCTCACTGAATTGCAGGATGGCCAGCCGACTGCATCATTCGATCTGGGGGAAATGCAGGGCCTTCCGGGAGTGCACAACCACCAGAACGCATGCGCAGCATTCGCGGTTCTGCGGGTGCTTGAGGTCTCGTCCACGGCCATCGAAGAGGGGATGCGGAGATTCGAGGGCCTGCCGCATCGAGGACAGGTGGTTGCCAGATGGAAGGGAGTGACGTTTGTAAACGATTCAAAGGCGACGAATGCGGATGCCGCGGCGAGATCGCTCGCCTTGTTTCCGCGTGTCCGCTGGATCGTGGGAGGCCAGTTGAAGGACGGCGGGATTTCGGCGCTGCGATCCAGCCTCGACCCTGTGGTGAAGGCCTATGCAATCGGATGCCAAGCAATGCAGGTCGCCCGGGATCTCGACGGGATCGAGGTCGAAGTCTGTTCCGACATGGCGACGGCGGTTCGTCGGGCCGCGAAGGACTCCGAGCCAGGCGACACGGTTCTCCTGGCGCCGGCGGCGGCAAGCTTCGACGCCTATGAAAGTTTCGAGGAGCGCGGCGAGGACTTCATGGCCGAGGTGAGGAAGGCGACCCACTGAATTGGGGCCATCGACGCGGCGGCCTGAATTGCCGGGCGCGCATGTGCCCGACTGCCGGACATGCGCCCGGGGGCCTCAGAGAATCGACTGCCCGGTCTTCGCCCAGTCCTCGAGAAACGCGCCCAGACCCTTGTCCGTCAGCGGGTGCTCGGCCATTTTCTTGATCACGCCGGGCGGCGCGGTAGCCACGTCCGCACCAATTCTGGCTGCCTCGGTCATGTGGTTGACCGAGCGAATCGAGGCTGCAAGGATCTGCGTCTCGAAACCGTAGTTGTCGTAGATGTCGCGAATGTCCGAGATGAGGTCCATCCCGTCGAGATTGATATCGTCAAGACGCCCGATGAACGGAGAGATGAAGGTCGCGCCGGCCTTTGCCGCGAGAAGCGCCTGATTGGCCGAAAAGCACAACGTCACGTTGACCATGTGCCCTTCCCCCGAAAGGCGCCTGCAGGCTTTCAGGCCGTTCCAGGTCAGCGGCACCTTGATGGCGATGTTCTCGCCCAACTTCGCCACTTCGTGACCCTCCCGGACCATGGTCTCGAAATCTGTCGCCACGGTTTCGGCGCTGACCGGACCGTCGACCATTTCGGCGATTTCGGCCACGACCTCCTTGATTCCGCGGCCCGACTTGTGGATCAGCGACGGGTTGGTGGTCACTCCGTCCACCATGCCAAGCTCGTTCAGTTCGCGGATTGCATCGGTGTCTGCGGTATCGACGAAGAACTTCATGGGCGCACCCCTCTGGCGAACGGTTCCGATTTCGTGGCACTCATATACGACACGCCCTTCGGGCTGAACCCCAAATTACCCGACGCTGAGGCAGTCACAAGTGACGCGGCAATTCCAGGAATGCGAACGGATCTCGGTCCTCACGACGCAGCCGCTTGGCGGCGCCCTGGACTACATGGCCCCTGCCGGCGGCTGCATTGACGGTTCCTTTGTCGAGGTCCCTCTGGGGCCGCGCAAGGTCCTGGGCGTGGTCTGGGGACCGGGCGAAGGGAAGGTGGACGCGTCCAAGCTGCGCAAGGTCGTTCGAGTCCACGATGTGGAGCCGATGCGCGCGGAGACGAAGGCGTTTCTGACCCGTGCCGCCGATTACACGCTGACGCCGATGCCGGCGATGTTGCGTCTCGCGACGCGATCACCGGGCCTCGGTGATCCTCCGTCGATGCGCCGCATCTATCGTCGCGGCTGCCGGGAGGCGCCCGAGCGGTGGACGCGCGCGCGCAAGAGGGTCGTTGCGGCACTTGACGAGTTCGGAAGCCTTGCTTTCACGCTTGGCGAGCTGACGGAAGCGGCGGGCGTTTCGTCCAGCGTCGTCAAGGGGCTGGTTGCGCAGGGTGTCGTGACCGAAGAGGAGAGCCCGCGTGACCGGCCCTATCCCGGATTGGACCCGCGCAGGACCGAAGTTGCGTTGACGGACGAGCAGTCCGCAGCCGCAAGGTCGCTGGTCGCGGGCGTCAGGTCCGGGCAGTTCGGAGCCACTCTCCTGAAGGGAGTGACCGGATCGGGAAAGACGGAAGTCTACCTGGAAGCAGTGGCGGCATGCCTGAAGGCCGGGCGGCAAGCGCTTGTCCTGTTGCCGGAAATCGCTCTCACTGAGGGCTTCCTGACTCGCGTGGCCGCGCGATTTGGCGCCCGTCCCGCCGAATGGCATTCCGGAGTTGCCACGACCGAGCGGCGGCGTGCCTGGAAGATGGTGGCGAAGGGCGGTGCCGAGCTTGTGGTCGGCGCGCGGTCTGCGCTCTTCCTGCCGTTTCGCGATCTCGGTCTGATCGTCGTGGATGAGGAGCACGACATTTCCTACAAGCAGGAGGAAGGCGTCATTTACAATGCCCGAGACATGGCTGTCCTGCGCGGGTCGATCGCGGGTGCGCAGGTCGTCCTGTCGTCGGCCACACCCTCGCTTGAAACCTGGGCGAACGCCGAATCGGGCAAATACGCGCGCCTTGCCCTGACGTCGCGGTTTGGTGCGGCGGTGATGCCGGACATGCAGGCAATTGACCTGCGTGACGAGCACCTGCCCGCCAGGCGCTGGATTTCCGGCACGCTTGCGCGTGCCATGAAGGAGCGAATCGAGGTTGGAGAACAGGTGCTCCTGTTCCTGAACCGACGTGGCTACGCTCCCGTGACGATCTGCCGGGCATGCGGAAAGCAGATCGACTGCGACCATTGCGACGCTTGGCTGGTCGAGCACCGCTTCCGAAGGATCCTGATGTGCCATCAGTGCGGCGCGACGAGGCCAGTGCCGGATGCCTGTCCGTCCTGCGAGGTCGAAGGCCGGATGGCGCCGGTCGGTCCCGGGGTCGAGCGCCTGGCCGAAGAGGTTCGAGGACTGCTCCCTGGCGTCCGGCTCGCCGTGCTGTCTTCCGACCTCTTTGGTTCCGCCAAGGACCTGAAGGCATGCATCAGGGAGATATCAGCAGGCGGCGCAGACGTGATCGTCGGAACGCAGATCGTGGCCAAGGGGCACAACTTTCCGTTGCTTACCCTCGTGGGCGTGATCGATGCGGACTTGGGGCTGCAGGGATCGGACCTCCGGGCGGCCGAACGGACATTCCAGCTGGTACGACAGGTGTCCGGACGCGCGGGGCGGGCGGAAAGGCCGGGGCTGGCGCTGGTTCAGACATGTCAGCCCGACCACCCTGTGATGGCAGCCATCCTGTCCGGGGACGAAGAGGAGTTCTGGCGCGCAGAGGCAGCCGCGCGCCGAAGTGCGGGCGTGCCGCCGTTCGGCCGGCTTGCGGGCATCATACTGTCCTCGCCGGACGCAAGGGCGGTCATGAAGGTCGGCAAGACGCTCGCGGCCCGGGCAGGGCCCCTGCGAAGGATCGGGGCCGAGGTCTTCGGGCCGGCGGCCGCGCCGATCGCGCGGATCCGGGGGCGGCATCGCGTGCGGCTTCTGGTCAAGGCGGAGCGTGGGGCACCCATTCAGGGCGCCCTGACCGAGTGGCTTGCCCAGGTCAGGCTGCCGGCAAATCTGAGGTTGTCGGTGGACATCGATCCGCAGAGGTTCTCTTGACAGTGCCTGCTCGGACGCGCTCCTGGCGTGCGTGGCCGAAGCGCCTGTTCGGAGAATGGCCCTGGCTTTCAATTGCCGACCGAAGGGCGTAGTGCGGTGCGATGGCGAGCGTCGATCTCGAAATTGCGAATTCCCTGCCAGTCTGGCGCAGGCCCGTCACGCTTCTGCTCCTGATGGCGGCGGCGATGCCCATCGCATTTGCCACATGGTCGGCGCTCCTGAACAACTTCGTGATCGAACGCGTGGGCTTCACCGGCGTGGAGATCGGCTGGCTGCACACGGTGCGTGAGATTCCCGGATTTCTTGCCGTGGGAGTGATCGCGGTCATCATCTTCATGCGCGAGCAGGTGCTTGCGATTGTCTCGCTCCTCATGCTGGGGGTGGCCACCGCGGTCACCGCCTGGTTCCCGAGCTTGGGCGGCCTCTTGATGGTCACGGTGATTTCGTCGATCGGGTTCCACTACTACGAAACCGTCAACCAGTCCCTGCAGCTTCAATGGCTGCCGAAGGACCGTGCGCCGCAAGTGCTTGGGTGGCTGGTGGCGGTTGGGTCGGCTGCGTCGCTCCTGTCGTACGGGGCCGTGGTGGCCACCTGGGACCTCCTGAACCTCACGTACAACACGGTCTACATGATCTCGGGCGGGGTCTGTGCCGTGATTGCCGCCTATTGCTGGATCGTGTTCCCGAAATTCGAGGGCAACCCGCAGGAGCGGCGCATGGTGTTGCGTCGCAGGTATTGGCTGTACTACGCATTGCAGTTCATGTCCGGGTCGCGACGGCAGGTGTTCCTGGTCTTCGCGGCCTTCATGATGGTCGAGCGCTTTGGTCTCAAGGTGCACGAGGTGACGGCGCTGTTCCTCGTCAACTACATTGCAAACATGCTTGCTGCGCCGCTCATGGGCAGGGCGCTGACGCTCTGGGGCGAGCGCAACGTGCTGATCTTCGAGTATCTCGGCTTGACCGCCGTCTTCATGGCATATGCGGGAATCTACTTCTTTGAGTGGGGTGTCGTGCTTGCGGCCACATTGTACGTGGTCGACCATCTGTTCTTTGCACTTGCGTTTGCGCAGAAGACATACTTCCAGAAAATCGCGGATCCGGGCGACATCGCCCCGACCGCGGCAGTGGCCTTCACGATCAACCACGTTGCAGCGGTCTTCCTGCCCGCGCTTCTGGGATATCTTTGGATCGTGTCGCCAGGCATGGTCTTTGTCCTTGCCGCCATGATGGCCGTAGTCTCGCTGTGCCTGTCCTTCCTGATCCCGCGGCACCCCGTGAAAGGGTTCGAGACCGCGTTCGCGGTCTTTCGATGATCCACGAGTCGGCGCGCGACATTGCAGGCGGAAGCGCTGCGCTTCCTGCGCCAGCGAAAGACAGGGTCGAAGCAAGGATCCGGTTCGAGCGTTGCGGACCTGCACGCATGCGTGGAGCATGTACCGCCCCGCAAGGCCAGCGCGGTGGCGGTGCCAGCCAGGAAGGAGCGGGTTGACGACGCGCTCGAGAGCGGAGCAGGTGACACGACCCGGAATGATCTCGGGCGGCAGCCTGGCGATGCGTGCATCGAGGCCTTGGCGATCGAGTCATCACAAGTTGAAGAGGACGAGTTGTCGCGGGGTTGCCATCAAGAACCGGATTCAAGATCGTGGCGGCACGGCAAGAGGGGATTGAAGGCAGCGGGAGACGGGGTCGTCGCCTTGCCTGGAATGTGACCGCAATGCCCCCATATCTTGGCGCAGAGGAGGCAAGCCCATGTTTCAAGTGTTCAGGAAGAACCGTTCCATGGTGAATGCGACCGAGGCGCTGCCCGGTCGCGACGCGCCAATTCCAACCGCCGGGCGGCATTTCGTGCTTGATCGTCCGCTTGCGCTTGATGTGCCCGATGGCCATGAGGCCGCGATGTTCGGCATGGGCTGCTTTTGGGGCGTCGAGCGGAAGTTCTGGTCCCTTGAGGGAGTCTGGCTGACCATGGTGGGATATGCGGCAGGGCACACGCCGAACCCCACCTATGAGGAAGTCTGCACTGGTCGCACGGGTCACAACGAGGTGGTACGGGTGGTTCACGATCCTGCATCCGTATCCTATGACGACCTTCTTCGGGTCTTCTGGGAGGGGCACGACCCTACACAGGGGATGAGACAGGGAAATGACGTGGGCACGCAGTATCGTTCCGGCGTGTACTGGACGAATGATGCGCAACGCGCGGCGGCCGAGGCGTCGAAGGAGATCTTCGCGCATCGCCTGGCGGCTGCTGGATACGGGGATGTCACGACCGAGATCCTGCCCGCCCCGCCATTCTACTTTGCCGAGGACTACCACCAGCAATACCTTGCAAGGAACCCGCATGGGTATTGCGGCGTCGGTGGCACCGGCGTGAGTTGCCCGATCGGCACGGGTGTTGCGGCATAGGCCTGTTGCGGCTGGCAGCAAGGTGTGCGGCTCTCGCTGGAACCGGAACCTCGCCGGCATTCGCTGACCGCAGGGCGATGCGGCACTGTCATGCCCTTGCCTGGACTGTTGACGGCGCGCAGCTGCGCGCATAGCCCCGCACGCATGAAAACATGGACCGCACTGACGACGCTGGGAGACCGCGAGCGGGCCAAGGCCCTTGGGAGAGCCCTCGAAACGCTTGACCCCGAACCTACTGGAATCGGCGTCATCATGCTCGAAGATGGCCGCGGGACCTGTGAAGTGGGCGGCTACTTTGCGGACGCGCCTGACGAGATTGCCTTGGCGCTGCTTGCGGCGGCTCACGGCGCGGCCGAGTTCACGGTCTCGAAACTGCCCGACGTCGACTGGGTTGCCCGTGTGCGGCGTGAACTGGCCCCGGTGGATGCAGGTCGCTTTCGCGTCATTTGTGGAAGTGGCATCGAGACCGTGCCCGAAGGTCGAATCCTGATCCGGATCCAGTCGTCGATGGCATTCGGAACCGGACATCATGGCACGACGCTGGGATGCCTGAAAGCCATGGACAGGCTGGCCGGGAACGGCGCGATCATTCGAAAGGTGGCGGACATCGGTTGCGGGTCCGCCGTACTTGCAATGGCGGCTCAACTTGCCTGCGGGGCGGAAGTGCTGGCCTCCGATGTTGATCCGGTCGCCATCGAGGTTGCGCGGGCCAATCTTTGCGCCAATGGCCTGGAGGACCGCGTGGAGCTTGTCGAGGCCTCGGGATTCGATGATGCGCGGCTGGCCGGACCGTTTGATCTCGTGCTGGCCAACATTCTCAGGGATCCGCTGCTTGGAATGGCCGAGGACATGGCGCAGGCATTGCGGGAAGGCGGACACGCGGTTCTGGGCGGGATCCTGACGGAGCAGGCGGACCCTGTGGCAAGGCGTTATGCATCCACGGGGTTCAGCCTGCGTCTGCGCGAGGACATCGGTGACTGGAGCACGCTGACCCTGACTCGAACCGGCTCCTGAAAATCCCTGTTCACGTGCCGGAGCCAGGTATCCGAGTCGTCATCCAACAGTGTTCTCGCCGCATCCCCTTCCGGGTCGTCATGCTGACCGCTTCCTGCCGTCCGGACAAATGTGACAAGCTCACCGAGTCCGATGATCAGCGAACGGGGGATGAGAACGACAGGAACATTCATTGGCGTCTCCCGCAGCCAGTGCCGCGGTGCCGCGGGCATCCGTGTCACCGGTCAGAAGGCAGACTGCCAGCCCATTCGCCTTGAGCGATTCGATTGACTTTCGTGCATCCGGCAATAGGCCCTCGGTGCTGGAAATCTCGTACGCCCGTCCGCCGACCGCGAACCCCATGTCGGAGCTTCCGCCAGCCCGGTCTCAGCGCCCGAAGCGCACGGATGTGCCGTTCGATGTGCCTTCGACCCCGCTTCCAGAGACTTCCCTGACATTCGAAACGTCTGCCGGGGCGGTCGTGGCGAGAGCATCAATGATTGTCCCGGATAGCGCTTGCTCCACGGTCCGGATGCAGCCGGCACGATGGACAATTGGCAGTGCAATCATGTGTGTCGGCGCCGCGCCGATGCGGCAGCGAAGCCCGGTGCGGCATCTGAGCGGCCACGGGTCGAATTGCCAGAGGTCGTTCTTCAACCCACATGGTGGCGCGTTGCCTGGAGGGCGCACAGTCCGGGGCCGTCATGGCCAGCCTGAGAATTCAGCGCCCGGACGTAGGAATCGCCGGTCTCGGTGCAACGAACCGCGTACCGTCAAAGCGGAAGGCAAGGCTGCAGCTTTCGGCGACATGAGTGGCGCGACCGAGGGTCGCCTCCGCGACCCTGGACTCGACCGGATCGTCGGGTCCGAGAACGGCGAGCGCTACTGCATCTTCGGTGCCGCCCTGAACAACGTTAGTTCGCGTTTCCGAGTTCCGCCTCAAGGCGCGACGTGTCCGGTATGATGATGCGTCTTGCCGTTTCCAGTTCGATGAGGCCGTCCTTGCGGAGTCTCGACATCTGGCGGCTGACAGTCTCGATGGTAAGGCCCAGATAGCTTGCCATCGCTTCGCGCGATAGAGGCAGGTCTATCCGGACCGGCTGATCGGCGTCTTCCGGCAATGCGGACCGGCGAACGACGAGCATCAGGAAGCTGACAATCTTCTCGCGCGCCGTCAGGCATCCGAGCAGCAGCATCCAGTCCCGGGCCGCATCGAGCTCGTCGAACGCGATGTCCAGAAGCCGCTTCCTGATGCCCGACACCTTCTCGACCATATCCTCAAACGGTCTTCGCCTGAAGCAGCAGAGCGTCAGGTCGGTGACGGCGGAAATGTCGTGGTCGCAGGAGTCACGCCCCGGCCGACCGATGAAGTCCGACGGCAGGAGCATGCCGGTGATCTGCATTCTTCCGTCAACGGTGGTTTTCGAGAGGGTCGCGACGCCGGACACGATCGAGGCGACGACATCCAGCTTGTCGCCTCGGACCACGACGGCCTGGCCTGCGGGGACCAACTTGTAGAACTTGATGGCGTTCAGCCTGTCGAATTCCTCGTCATTGCTTGCGGCGCAGATGGCTCGGTGTCTCACCGGGCAGTACTGGCAGTCCAATCTCAGATCTTCGGAACGCGAAATCCTCACGGCAAGACCACCACCTTATCTCTCAACAGTGCATCCCAAGTTGTCCATGGAGGTGACGTTACATCAATTTTGGGGGCGACCATAGGGATTATGGGACCCGAGACAAACCGTCACCCGCGGCTGGTCGCGGGACGTTGTCGACGGCAAGGGGTCCTGGCCTGACGGATCCTGGGAAACGCGACGGCCGTCGGTCCTGCATCCTGCAAAGAGTCCCGACCTCCGTTACGGATCTGCCTCGGCGCGGTGTGCCGCGGCGAATTCCGACATGCTGTTGAACCGGAAATCTGCATGCGGCATGCTTCCGGGGTCCAACGTTGCACCGAACCCGCCCTTGTCGTGTCGACGATATATCCAGCAATTCGCCAGTCCGAGTTCATTTGCGGGGGCATGGTCATGAAACAGGCTTTCTGCCACGTGCAGGATCCGGGACTTGTCGAATCCCTGCCGGCCAAGCGTTTCGATCATGTAATCGAAGTTTCGTCGGGCTGGCTTGTACGAGCCGATGTCCTCCGCCGTGCAGACGTTGTCAAACTCGACGCGAAGCTTCTGGTTGCTGCCGGCAAAGCTGACGTTGTCCGTGTTGGTCAGGACGGCCAGCCTGTAGTGCTTCTTCAGGTATTGCAGCGCTTCCGCACTGTCCGGAAAGGCCGGCCAGCGCCCCACGGTCGCGCCGTATGCCATGCACTCGTCCCAGGACACGGTGACGTTCCATTCCTCGGCGAGGCGCCGATAGACGACAGGCAGCAGATCGCGATACAGCTTTGACGGCGTCAGTCGCTGGATCGTGGATTCGTGAAATGCGTGGGCCTCGAGGATCTCGTCGCGGCCGAGCGCGTGGCCTGCGCGATCGGTCAGTGGCTTCAGTCCCTCGACGATCCCCGTCTCCCAGTCAATGAGCGTGCCGTAGACGTCAAATGTAAGGACCTTGAATTCGCCGAGTTTCAATTCTCTCCCCCTTCGGTCGAAACGGCTTCCGGAATGACGCGCATGGCCGGAACCGGTTGAACGGTTGCATTGCGAACGCTAGCGGTTCCGGTCGCCGAACCACATGCGCCGAAACAAGCCGTCGCGCAGGTGGAATTGGTGATAGAGGGCTGCGCAGGAATGCAACAGCACAAGAAGAACAAGTAGGTTCGATATCAGCCCGTGTGCCTTTCGCGGCGCAAGAGCGGACAGGTTTGCCGGCAACGGCTCGCCGTTTCCGCCGAAGACGATCGGGAACAGTCCGCCGGACAGGGCCGTGCCCAACCCGCTGAGCACCATGAGCGCCAACAGCAGATACATGATCCAATGGGTCGCGATGCCGATCTTGTCCAGAATCGCGCTCCCGGTCTCGGCATGGGGCGGCCTCGCCGAAGCGAGCCGGACAGCAAGCCGCAGGAGCAGGAGCGCGCCCAAGGCCAGGCCGACCGTCATGTGGCCTGCGAGTCCCTGCAGTTTCTGTGGATCGGCATTGCTCATTGTGGAAAGGAGCACCTTTCCGAAGAAGAGCGACACGACGACCATGACAGCCATGATCCAGTGCAGCGCAACCAGCAGCGGGTGGTACCTGGTCATTGTCTCCCTTCTTGTGCTGGTCAGCACGGGCTCTCGGAACTTTCGTTCCTCAAGCCCCTCCCTTCAGGGAGGGGTCGCTGACTGCAGTCTCACATTGTCCGAGCAGCTTTGTGCGGCCCAATGTCACGGCACCCGCCGCCATAGTCAACTCCTGCACGGATCCGGCATCCAGGTGCCGCGCGACCTGATGCCTACGAGTCGCTTCTTCCCATGACCATGGGGGCCGTCCTGGCGGCGTTCCCGACTCCAGCCACCAGTTCAACGCGGCTGGAGTCGGACGTCGCGAGCTGTCGACTGGAGTCCCCCGAGCACATGGCCTTCAGGTCCCTCAGGATCATGTCGCCGATCAGGTGGCGGCCACCGTGAACCGCCGCAGCGCGGTGCGGCGAGAGAATGAAATTGGACACGCTTCTGGCCGGGTGGTCCTGCGGCAGTGGCTCAACGGGGAAAACGTCGGCGGCGACCCGTATTCGCCCGGTCATCGCCGCTGCCACGAGTGCGTCGAAATCCACCAGGTGCGCCCGGCTCAGGAGCACGACAAGCGCCTGGTCCGGGAGCAGGGCGAGCATGTCCGACGAGATGAGGGCCCTGTTTCGGGATGTCGGGGCAGCCGTGACAAAGAGGCAGCGAGACCACTTCAGCAAGTCTTCGAGCCTGCACAGTTCCACGTCGAACCGGTCCATATCCTCCTGCGTCAGCCAGGGATCATGAGCCCTGACACTCGGACGAAACGGGGCGAGCAATCCCGTCAGTTCCCTTGCGATCTGTCCAAATCCGACAAACCCGATCCTGGCGCCGTGCAAGGAGAAGTCGGTCGCCGGATTCTCCTGCAGCCAGCCTTCGTTGCCGTTTCGAAACGCTTCGTGTTCAACGACGAGCCCACGTGCGCCGGCGAGGGCCATGGCCAGTCCCATTTCCGCGACGGATTCCCGGAATCCCGGAGCGCAGGAAAGGACCTCGACGCCCTTTGCCGCACAGGCCTTGTAGTCGATTGTTGCCGGGAAGGCGCCGGAAACCTCGATCACTGCGCGAAGCTTCGGTGCATCGCCGAGCATCTGCCGCGTGACAGTGGGCGTCGCGGATATCAATGCGGACGCCGCTGGCCAGGCCGCGTCAAAGACGTCGCTGGGAATCGGTTCGTCCCTTCCCCAGATGACATCGAATTCTTCCTGCAAGGCCGAGAGCGTGTCCTGCGAGAACAGTTCAGCCAGGGTGCGCCAATGCGGATCAAGTATGACGGCGGGCTTCGTCACGGGGCTTCGTCGAACAGGTGCGCATGCGCCGGGTCAAAATCGAACGAGACCGCGTCGCCCGGATGCAGGATCGTGTCCTCCGGCAGCGCCGCAACGATGCTGTCATTCGAATTCAGGCGCACGTCCACGATCGTTTCGCTGCCCAGCCGTTCGGTCAGGACCACCCTGCCGTTGAGCGGCCCCGTGCCGTCCGACACGGGCCTCAGTTGCTGCGGGCGAATGCCGAGCGTCGCCTTCTGGCCGGTCGCGTGACTGCGTTCGCGCCTCTTGACATCAAGACCGCTGATCGCGGGACCTGACACCCTGACCATGTCCGCGCCCGCATCGTCCACGGTTACCGCGATGAAATTCATGGACGGCGCGCCGAGGAAGCCGGCGACAAACAGGTTGGCGGGGTTGTGATAGAGGTCCATCGGCGCGCCCGCCTGCATGACCTCACCGTCGCGCAGCACGACGATCTTGTCGGCGAGCGTCATGGCCTCGACCTGATCGTGGGTTACGTAGATCATCGTGGTCTTCAACTGGGAATGCAGTGTCGCGATTTCCTGGCGCGTGCTCATCCTGAGCGCCGCATCAAGATTCGACAGCGGCTCGTCGAACAGAAAGACCGACGGGTCGCGCACGACCGCTCGGCCTATGGCCACCCTTTGCCGCTGGCCGCCGGAGAGCTGGGAAGGGCGACGGTCAAGGAGACTTTCCATCTGGAGCATGCGTGCAGCCTCCGCGACCTTTCGCTCGACCACGCTCTTGCTTTCCCTGCGAATGGTGAGGCCGAAGGCGATGTTCTCGCGCACGGTCATGTGGGGAAAGATCGCGTAGGACTGGAAGACCATTGCAACGCCGCGTTCCTTGGGCTGCAGGTCGTTGACGACACGGCCGCCGATCCGAAGCTCGCCGCTGGATATGTCCTCGAGCCCGGCGATCAGTCTCAGCAGCGTGGACTTTCCGCAACCCGACGGGCCCACGAAGACGACGAAATCCCCGTCCTCGATGTCGATGTCGACCCCCCGAATGACTTCGACCGTCCCGAACTGCTTGCGAACATTGGAAAGTTGAATGCCGGCCATGTCAGCGCTCCAGGGTCAGGGTTCCGTCCGCGCGCCGGAACACGGGCGCGGGATCCATGATGTAGCCGCCAAAGCCGTCCGGTCCGCCGTCCCTGAAGCCGAGGAGCTTGAGGCCGTCATGCTCGACGATGCGGGCGGCGTAGCGAAGGACTTTCGTGTCAAGCGCGTCGCCGTCCGGCAGCCGCCAGGGACCGCGCGGCGATTCACTGATCAGGTAATGCGTGCCGCGCCCGATGCGACCGTTCCTCTCTGCGTTCCCGCGGGCCTGATGTTCGGGATCCATGCAGAACAGGCAGTGCCACCTGCCGTCGATCTGCAGAACCTGCGGAACTTCAAGCTGGCCCCAGCCGCCAATGAACACCGGCGGTTCCAGCGTCCAGGTCATCAGGTCCGGCGAGGTGGCAAGCCCGATGCATCCCGCATCATTGGTTTCGTCGATCCCGGCCGCGCGCGCCGTGAAGTACATCAGCCACCCCGGGCCGTCCGGATCCTTCATGACCCAGGGGTCGCGCATGGCACGGTCGTGCCATGCGCCCTCCCAGTCGGTCTCGTAATGTGCGGCATTCGGGCCCGTCAGATCGAGGCAGAGGCCATCGCCCACGCGTTCCCATGTTTCCAGATCCTTGCCGACGGCGTGGCCGATCCGCTGGATCAGCGCGCCTTCCGCAGCGGAGGTTCCGGTATAAAAGTAGTGCCAGTATCCATCGTCGCCACGCAGTGTCGACCCGGTCCAGGTGGTCTTGTCGTCCCAAGCCGGACCTTCGGCGGGCGCGAGCGACGTTCCGCGATGCTCCCACGTTACGAGATCGTCGCTGACGGCATGGCCTTGGGTCACGTTCCAGTGACGGAGATCCGGGTCGCCGATCGATTTCGGAGCCTTCAGGTACCAGCAATGCCAGCTGTTGCCGTCATGCAGGTACCAGCTGTCCCAGACCCAATGATCTTCAAGCGCCAGCATGCCTACCCCTTGACTCCAGTTGACGCGATCGAGGCGATGAACGCGCGCTGCAGGACCAGATAGAACGCCAGGACGGGTACCGTGATGATGGTGAGATAGGCCATGATCTCGCCCCATGCCGTGTTCAGCTGGAAGAAGTAGAGCAGCCCCACCATGATCGGTCTCAGGCCCTCCTCCTGCACGACCATGATCGGCCAGATGAACTGGTTGTTGTACATCTCGAGAAACTTCAGGATCGCGACCGTCGCGATGACGGGACCGGACAGCGGCATCACCACGCGGCGGTAGACCTGAAACCAGCTTGCGCCTTCAACACGGGCCGACTCCACGAGATCTCGCGGCAGGTCGCGGAAGTACTGGACGAAGAGGAAGATCTCCAGCGCCCGGATGATCCAGGGCACGATCTGCACCTGGTAGGAGTTGAGCCAGCCCCAGGTGACGCCTTCGGCGGTCAGCCACGGCAGGTTGTTCACCAGCAGAAGCAGCGGCACCGCAACGGTTTCGAAGGGCAGGATGTACGTCGCGATGATGATCGCCAGCACGACGGTCTTGCCGCGCCACTCGATGAACACGAACGAGAACGCGGCGATCGAGGCAAGGAACAGCGACAGGACCAGCGTCGTCGCCGTGATGAAGACCGAGTTGAAGATGAAGAGTCCGACCGGAGCCCTGCTGAACGCATCGCGGTAGTTGTCGACGCCGAGGTCCCCGACCGGGAGGAATGCGCGCAGTGACGAACTGTCGCTCAAGAGCTGAAGGTCCGGCTTGAAGGAGGACATGACCATGAAGAGGATCGGCAGGACGAAGATGCAGGCGATGAACCCAAGGAAGAGATACAGTCCGATCAGCCGCGTCTTGCGTTCAAGGGTCATGTCACTTCTCCCGCGTCAGCCAGCGCTGAAGAAGCGAGATCGAGAGCACGAAGAGGAAGAGGAAGACGGAAATCGTCGATCCGCCCGAAATGTCCTGCTTTCCATAGCCGCGTTCAACCATCTGGAAGACGATGGATTGCGTGCTGTCAAGCGGCCCGCCGCCCGTCATGACCGCGATCTGCGGATAGAGCGTGAATGCCTGCATGGTGATGATGATCATCACCAGAATTGCGGTGTTGCGGAGCCCGGGCCACGTCACGTAGCGGAACGTCTGCCAGCGCGACGCGCCCTCGATCCTCGCCGCTTCGTAAAGTGATGCAGGGATCGTCTGGAGACCCGAAAGCCAGATGATCATGTGAAATCCGACACCCTGCCAGATCGACATCGCCATGATCGAGGGCAGCGCGGTGGATGTCCGCCCAAGCCAGTCGACGGGTTCGAACCAGCCGAAGGTCAGCAGGTCGAGCACCGTGTTCAAGAGTCCGTTCTGGCCGTCATAGATGAACCGCCATAGCATCGAGACCACGACCATGGAGATCACGACGGGCATGAAATAGACCGTCCGGAAGATGTTGATGCCGCGAACCTTCCGGTTGATGAGCATCGCCAGGCCCAGAGCCGCCGTCGCCTGAAGCGGTGCGACGACCGCCACGAAGAAAAGGGTGTTGCGCACGGCTTTCAGGAAGACAACGTCGGTTGCCAGGACGAAAGTGCGCCGGTCTTCGCCACGACCGAAGCTGAACCACTCGCGCTTGCGATAGTATTCGGGGTGGTCGTCCTTGTTCCGGGTGTATGAGCGCAGCGACGGGAACACGGGCTCTCCGTCCTTCGTCCTGACGGTGCCGTCCTCGTCACGTTCGGCCTCGAGCGTGAGAACGGCAATTCCGAAGAGGCGCTCGTAATTCGCGGTGCCGACCCATTCCGTCGGGTTCGGGGACACGAGGCGCTGGTTCGTGAAGGAGAACCCAATCGCCATGAAGAAGGGAATGATCAGGAAGGCTGCAATCAGAAGGAACGCGGGTCCGGCCATCAGCCAGCCCGCACGATTCTGCATTGTCAGTCTCGATGCCATCCTGTGCCCTGGCATGGGTCGGGCGGGGCCGAAGACGGCCCCCCCCCAGCGCCCGCTAAGGTGACCGAGGCGGGGTTTGGCACGAAGTCAACCGAGAGAACGGAGGCGGCGGCCTCAAGAGGGT
>VXSG01000025.1:52737-65155 GCA_009838075.1 Boseongicola sp. SB0665_bin_10
TTTTGCTTTGGTCTTTCTCGTTCACCCCGTGCCCCTGGGTTGGGGGGGGGGGGGGCGTACGCGGCCCCGCCCGCTGCTCACGATCAGTTGCCGTAGCCGTTGTTGGCCTCGATGTCCGCGTCGATCTCGTCGACGGCGGCATCAAGCGTGTCCGCAACGTTGGCACCGTCCGCAATGTCGGCCAAGGCCTTCTCGAAGACCTTTGCGACGACCGGATAGCCCGGTGTCACGGGCCGTACGAGGGCCTGCGCGTTGGAGAGCCCGAAGAACACCTCGAGGGGGCCGCCCGGAGCGTAGTTCGTGGTCATCGCCGCAGCCGACGGCGTTGACGGGATCAGGCCGATGCCGTCCGAGAAGGCGGCAAGGTACTTGTCCTGGATGGCGTGCTCGATCCAGGCAGCCGCCCCGTCGGGATGCGCACAGGTCTCGGTGACACCGAACTGCCACGACGCCGCGCCAATGGTCGGTCCGTTCCCGAGGTCCGGCGCCGGCAGGAACACGATGTCCTCGACGCCGCCGTCCATCGTCGGAACCGCCGCCCAGTTGCCGTTCCACGAGAATGCGTATCTGCCCTCGATGAAACCTGTATCGCGGTCAGCGCCGTCCTGGCTGTTGCCCGGGGCGTATCCGCCGGCAAACAGGTTCTGCCACCACTCGCCGAAAGCAAGCGCGGCATCGCCGTTCAGGGCGCCCTCGGCCGTCGTGTAGTTCGAGCGGTCGATCATGTCGCCACCGAAGCTCTGGATGAAAGGACCGAAGGCATACGGGAACCATTCGCCCTTCCATGCCATGCCGAGGTCGAGCGCATATTCGTACTTGCCGGAGTCCTTGGCGGCATCAAGCGCGGCCTGCAACTCGTCCCGCGACCAGGGGTTGTCGAGCGTGGGCGTGCGCAGGCCGAGCTCGTCGAGCGTCGACTGGCGGGCATAGAGTGCGACGGCTGCGTCCCAGAGGCCGATCGAGTACAGCGTGTTGTTCCAGATGCCCTTGGTGCCGGGCAGGAAGTCCGCGATCTTCGACTCGTCGATCGGGAGGGGCTGCATGTATCCGGCCCAGGCCCATCGCGGCATGACGGGACCGTCCACATCGATGATGCAGGGCAGGTTGCCGGCGAGCGCGGCCGCCTCGACGGAGTCGTTGTAGCTTTCCTGCGGGAAGCTCTCGATGACGACGTTCCAGTCCGACTGGCCGGAATTGAAGTCGTCGATGATCCGGTTGATGATGTTAGACTCAACCTCGTTGCCCGCGCCATGGTACCACATCGCTACCGTGGTTTGCGCGGCGGACGCTCCCGCTGCGAGTGCGGAAGCGGCCAGCGCCACGCCAAAGGTCTTCAGTTTCATGAGAAGGTACTCCCTGTGTTGCTCCTGAATTTCGTCACTGAGTTCAGGGCGGTCACCGATGACCGCCAATGGACGGGTCCCGGAACCATTTCCGAACCCGCAGGCTGCTCGCTTTCGCCGTTGATCATGCCCAGAGCGATCTCTGCCGCTCTTCGTCCCATCGCTTGGTAGGGCAGCTCCACCGTGGTCAGCGGGGGATAGAGTGTCTCGGCGATGGCCCGGTAGTTGTCGAAGCCGGCAACGGAACAGTCTTCGGGGATGCGAAGCCCGCGCGACCGGATCAGACCGTAAAGGCGAAGGGCCATTTCGTCGTTTCCGCAGCAAATCACGGTCGGCGGCCTGTCGAGCGCAAGAACCGAGTCGAGCGCGCGCTGCAGGAGTCCGCCATCGTCGTCCTCGACATTTTCGCGCGCCATGACTTCCAATGCGCCATCGTAGGGAATGCCCGCGGCTTCAAGCGCCGCACGATATCCCTTCGAGCGCAGTTCCCCTGCCACCATTGCGGGGTCGAGCGTGAGGTACGCGATCCGTTCGTGTCCCGATCGGATCAGGTCGGTCACGAGATCGAACTGGCACTGCTCGTCATCCGGCAGGATTGCCGGCGTCCCGTCAGCGTCGAAACAGTTGACGAGGACGACCGGGCAGTGTCCGGCACCCGTGTCGAAGGTGACCTTCCTGTGGTAGTCCGCGACATAGATCAGCGCCTCGACCCTGTGCTGCAGGAACGTTCGCACCAGTTCCGGCACCTTGGCCGACATTCCTCCGGTGTCCGCGATCATCAGCGTCTTCCCGCTGCCGGCCATGACCCTCTGGATGCCTTGTACGATGTAGAGGTCCGGGAGGCCTGTCGGTTCCATCGGTTCAAGCTTGTGGCTGAGTGCGCCCGTGATGAGTCCGATCAGTCCCGATCGGTTTGAGCGCATCATTCGGGCCGCATTTGACGGGACATAGCCAAGATCCGACATCGCCGCCTCGACGGCCTTCCGCGTTTCCCGGCCAACCGGCGCATCGCTGTTCAGGACGCGACTTACGGTTTTTGGCGATACGCCTGCCGCCTTTGCGACGTCGTAGATCGTGGCCAATGCAATCCCCCGCTTGCGCCGTGCATCCGCCCGAATTCAGACGAATGCCTTCAATGACATCGAAGTCATGACATCGGTGTCATAACAGGCCGCCCGTCAGGCCGCAAGCGTCAGGATTCCCGCTCCTCGACTTTGCCGCAGCGCGACGTGGCCACTTTCCGCTGTCCGCGACGCGGCGCACGGCGGAGACCATGGGCGGCGTCTCGTCGCTGACGGCCGGTGTCCCCGACGGTCGCCCGGTCGCGCTTGCCGGGTATTGCCGGAGACGTCGTCGGCACTCGACGCCCTGCGTGGAAGACGGCCGAGACGCAATCGCGTTGGACTGCATTGCCGCCCGTGCGCCATTCCGCGTGCCGCGGACACCCCCGCGTTTCGTGCGGCTGCGAAACCCGCCTTTCGATGGAGCTGGCCCTGGCCAGCGAGGTCTTCGTGCGACGACCGTTCATTTCCGCGCTTGCGGCCAGGCAGGGCAACGCCAGGAAATCGGCCCGCGCCGACGCAATCGTGCTGCTCCATCCGGCGCTCTCTTTCGCGCTGTTTCTCCGCCTGCAGGTCACTCCGACATACGGCAAGGCCGGCCTCGTGCCGGCGCCGGTGCTGCTGGCCGCCTGCGTCCAACTCGTTTTCGCAGGGCGCAGGTGACGGTTGCGCCAAGGATTGGAGAAGCGGTAGCCTCTTTCGACGCGCAGGGCGGCGGTGCCGCGGCCGGTCAAGGCTGTCCCACTGGCGCAACCAGCCTCGTGTCCGGCCACTCCTTGCTGGAGACGTTGGCCCTGATGCAGGCCATCGCTTGCTCGATTACAACGTTCTGAGCGCTGGTAGCGGGTCGTTCGGCACTGGCGGCGACGAACAGCCGACGGGTCACGTTCGGTTCCACGGCGCGCCGGCACACGACCTTGCCCTGGCGCCAAAGCGGCAGCGCCGAGAATTTCAAGATCGACGTCGCGCCGATGCCCTGTTCAAGTCCGCGATGCAGCGAGTGAAGGGGCAGGCATTCATGACGAACGTCAATCGGATGATTTCGGAAAAGTGCAACGCGGTCGATCAGGCCGCGCAGGACGTGATCGCGACCAGGCAGCAGGAGCGGGTAGGACAGCGCCTCCTCCAGCGGTACGCTCGCAACCGTTTCTCCGACAAGCCTTGTGGAGCCGACCAGGCAGATGGTTTCTTCAAAGAGGGCGACTGCCTTGATGCGACGGTCGTCCCCGGCGATGGCGCACTTTCGCGAAATCGGCGCGGACATCCTCTTCGTGGAAGCGCCCACCGACCTGGACCAGCCGAGTCGCATTCCCGCCGAGCTGGAGGAAATCGTCGGTCGCTTCTTCGCCGACCGCCCGGTTGCCGAGAACCTGGCGCTTTTCGAGAGGCGTGGCCTCACAGTCGGCCCGATCCGCGACATCCCGGACTTGATGGAGCATCCCTTCATCCAGGGTCGCAAGGTCATCGGGACCTATGGCGACCCCGAATTTGGCGAGTTGCCGACGCACGCACCGTTTCCGCGCCTGTCGGAGACGCCGGCCAACGTGCGTGGGCCGGCACCGGCATTGGGCGAGCATACCAACGACATCCTTGCTGACATCGGGCTTTCGTCGGACGGGATCGCCGCGCTGCGGGACAGCGGCGTGATCTGATGTGGCGGTTGCTCCTCTTTGTCCCGGTCCTGGAGGATCGCTGGGTCCGAGGCGCGAGCCGGCGCGGGCGGACGCCTTCGTGTTCGACCTTGAGGCGGCGGTGCCACCGGACCGCAAGGACGGCGCCCGCGCAAGACTGGCCGATGCCATCTCACAGCTCGGAGGCGGTGAAATTCCGATCGCCGTGCGCGTGAATCGCGGCAACGACGGGGGCAATAAGGACATTGCGGCGGTTGGCGCCGACGCCGGCATCATCGTCCTGCCAAAGGCATCCCCGGCAACGACGGCCCGGGCAGCGACCTTGGCTGGACATGCCGTGCCCCTTGTCCCGTTGATTGAAGATCCGCGTGGCGTGATCGAAGCGCTCGCGATCGCGGAGGCCGCACCGCCAGTTGCCGGGTTGGGATTCGGGGTCGAGGACCATGCAACCGCAATGGGGGCTCCTCCCACGCCCGACTTGCCGCTTCCCGCGGAGTTTCTTGTGATCCAGGCGGCGCGGGCCGCTGGTCCTGCCAAACACGATTGCGGACCATCGGGACTTGCAACGCTTCGAAGCCGCCGCGGGCAGGGCCCGCGCGTTGGGTGCCACCGGCGGTTTCGCGTTTCACCCGGGCCAGGTCGCTGTCCTGAACCAGAGCTTTGCACCGGCACCCGCGGAACGGGAAACCGCCCGGCGCATTGTCGAAGCGGCAGAGCGCGCGCGCCGAGATGGGCAGGCAGTGGCCGATCTGGACGGAAGAATGATCGACGCGCCCATTGAAGCGCGCGCCAGGGCCGTGCTGGCACAGGCGAAGCGACAGGATCGGCGATGAGGCTCCGAATCAGGTTCGCAGGAAGCGAATTCCCGCATGCACCGGATCAGCTTGCGGCGGGCAACTTGAAGCGGATCGTCTTGAATTTCGGGCGTTCACGGGATGGTGGTGGAGCCAAGGGGAGTCGAACCCCTGACCTCTTGCATGCCATGCAAGCGCTCTCCCAACTGAGCTATGGCCCCATCGAGAACGACGATGCGTCGTCCGCGTCAACGTGGGTAAAGGCTTGGGTGGCGTCACGCAAGCGAATTCATGAATCGTCGTCTTCCGTGGCCACGTCCGCGATTTCGTCAAGCGAGACATTGGAATCGTCGTCATCGTCCTCGAGAACTTCGTCTTCCAGACTTACGTCCGAATCGTCATCGTCGTCCTCAAGCACGATGTTCTCGTCCTCGAATTCGGTCGCACCGTTTGCCGCTTCCTTGTCCTCTTCAGCCGCAATGCGCTTTGCCCTGTCCACGTCAAGGACGATTGGCTCGCCTGTGTACGGGCTGATGACGGGATCCCTGTTGAGGTCGTAGAACCTCTTGCCGGTGGCCGGGCAAACCCGCTTGGTGCCCCATTCTTCCTTGGGCATGTCCGCCTCTTGTCCTGAATGTTCCTAGGAATCGCGCGCGACGTGCCACAATGGCCGGGTCCTGTCAAAGGGATTCCGGCACTGACCAAGACTAAATTGCCGCAAGGCCCGTTGACGCCGGACTCCGGCAGCACGCAAAGGCCTGATGCTTGTCGCTTGCACCCGCTGCCATCGGCGCGTTTCGCGTGGTCGTGTCCGGTCGGTGGTTCTCGGGTCCGCGTGCGCGACCCGGCCAGCCGATGGCACCTGGATTGGCGCGGCGATTCGCGCGATGACGGGACCGAAATCTCTTTGGCATTCGATGGATTGCCAACGGTCACGATTCGGGATCGCGCCGAACCGGCGGCAGGTGGAAAACCAGTGCCTGGAGCAACAGTCCCACCATGAGGCCGTTGAGGAGGTGACACAGGAAATGCGTGCCGACACCGCCTGTCGCCGCGCAGACCTGCAGGTCAATTGTCCGGAAGAGAAGCGACAGGAAGAAGACCAAGGTCGCGCCAGCGACAAGCCGGCGTGCAGGGTGCCGGCGCGCAAGCGCAATGCCTGCGAATGCGGCGAGAGCGATCAACGCTGGCAGGCATTGGAGCGATCCGTTGAGGCGCATTGGAGCAGGGTCCGCGCCGGTCGTCGCGCTTTGCCCGCCAAGCCAGGCGGCAATGCAGGCTGCTGCCGCGGCAATTGCGGCTTTCCGGGCGGTGCGGACGATATTCTGTCCGGTCGTCCTCCAGATGACCGCAAGTACATAGAGAGTGACGATACTCCAGATCGGGATCACGTCGGCCAGTTCCGCCACCGGGCTTGCCAGCGTGTGGAAGAGGAAGGATCCAATTCCAATGCAACCGCCGAGCGCGATAGGCAGGAGTTCCAGTGGGTCACGCCTTTCCCACCCCAACGCCGCTGGCAAAGCAAGGGCGGCGGCAAGCAGGAAGGCGGCATTGCCGACGCCATTGACGGGTTCGTCCCAGAAACCTGGCGCGGTGCGCTCGCAATGCAGGTCGATGAACCGCGGGCTGAGCATGGAGGCTTCCCTAGGCAACGCGCCTCGCGGCACCAAGGCGATACGGCAGAGATGGAATGCCGCTGGCAATCAGCCCGCCATCGCGGGCCCGGCCCCAAGGCCGGGTGCCGGCCCCGGCCGCAAGCGTGCATGCCCGCCGGAAACCTGCCGGTTCGCAGCCATTGGGACCCGCCTGAAAGGCGCGGGTCGCCGACCTGCAATCGGAACCAGGGCAGTTGCCCCTGGAAATGCGGACTTTCGGTTCCCTTGCAACGATCCGGCAGGCTGGCACGGCACGAAATCGGGGCCAGTGCGATGCAGGAATGGCAAAGCCCCGAGAGGATTGCTGGCCTGCGGCCGATCCGTCGCCTTGCATCGGCGGGACGGACACGCCGCGACGAATTCGAATTGCTCGGGCCAATCCGTCGTGGCACGGTGGCGCCAGTTGCGGGCGAGGCTGCGAACAGGCAGGAAGCAATGGAGCACATGAGGCTGAATTCGGTGCCTGGCACACGGATCGATGTCCGGAGGTCCGCGCGAGCGCGCCGATTGAGCCTGAGGGTGTCGAATCTTGATGGCCGGGTGACTCTGACCATGCCGGCAGGCGTGAACCTGCGCACGGCACGAGAATTCGCCGAGAGGAAGGCCAAGTGGATTGCAAGCGCGGTCGAACGACGGCCGTGCCCGATGCTGGTCGATGTCGGCGTGGAGATTCCGGTCGAAGGCGAAGCGCGCATGGTCGTGGCTGGGGCCGAGGCGACTGCCAGGCTTGCGGACGGTGTAGTCAAGGCCCCTGCAGGCATTGCCGGACCTGCCGTGATGGCGCTTCTGAAGGAGCTTGCCCGCGAGCGCCTGGCCTCCGCAGCGCAACGATACTCCCGTGCCGTCGGCAGGGATTTCCGGAGGTTGACGCTCAAGGACACGCGTTCCCGTTGGGGTTCGTGCTCTGCGGAGGGCAACCTGATGTTCTCGTGGCGCCTGATCCTGGCACCGCCAGGCGTGCTCGACTATGTCGCCGCCCACGAGGTCACGCATCTCAGGCATATGGACCATTCGCGCGCCTTCTGGAGCATGGTCAGGGCAATCTGTCCCGCGTGCCAGGCATCTCGAGACTGGCTGAGGCGGGAGGGCGCAGGTCTGCACCGATACCGGTTCAGTCCCGACGATTGACGCAACGCGTCAGTTGTGATCACAATCCCGCATGCAGGCGAGGCCGAACGAACCGCCGATTTCCGCCCATGAGCGGGTCTACCGGACCCTCAGGTCGCGGATCATGCATGGTGAAGTCGTGCCGGGGTCAGCGCTGACGCTGCGGGGCATCGGGCAGGAATTCGGGACGTCAATGACGCCTGCGCGCGAGGCGGCGCGACGGCTGGTGGCGGAAGGCGCCCTGACGATGTCCGTGTCGGGACGCATCTCGACCCCTGAGCTTGCCAACGACCGGATAGAGGAGCTGGCGTCCCTTCGCGGCCTGCTGGAAACCGAACTCGCTGTCCGTGCCCTGCCGCGTGCGCACCTGGCCCTGATCGAGCGCCTTACTGCGATCAACGGCACGGTTGCAGAGGCAATCAGGAGGGGTGATGCGGTCGCCTACATTCGCACGAACCTGGAGTTTCACCGGACGCTCTACCTTCGTGCCCAGGCCCCGGCGATGCTGGCCCTGGTTGAAACGGTCTGGCTTCAGCTCGGGCCGACGATGCGCAAGCTGTACGGCCGCATGCGGCAGGGAAGGCCGCCGGACAGCCATCGCCTGATACTGGCGGCGCTGCGCAACAGGGAAGAGGCGGCGCTGCGCGTGGCCGTCAGGACGGACGTGACCAAGGGCCTGAGGCTCCTCATGACGTGAGGGTGCAACCACATGCGGGCGGAACGGCGCGCCCGTTCCGGCGTGGCCAGGTCTGGAATTGGCATGCGCCAAGAGTCTCGTCGCCGATGGAGGATGTCGGGACCCACGCGGGCCCGCGTGGCCGCGCCGGGCAAGTCGGCACCTGCCGAGTCATGCAACGCTCGTCACGCATTGCCTTGTTCGCCCATGGACGACCTGTATTCTCGCGCCGTGCACAGGGAGGGGCGCCCATGGACGAGGAGACGTTGGCGGCAGATCTTCGGGAACGGGTATGGCTCGACGCCGAGGCCGGGTCATTCCGGGAATTCCGTGCTCAGGTGTCGGAGACGACAAGGCTGGGCGACTGGCCCGAGGCAGAGGCGGTCGAGGGCAACGTGCCGATCTACGACG
Source organism: Boseongicola sp. SB0665_bin_10 (assembly GCA_009838075.1). GTDB lineage: Bacteria > Pseudomonadota > Alphaproteobacteria > Rhodobacterales > Rhodobacteraceae > JAJEFO01. The sequence continues at coordinate 61,416 of VXSG01000025.1, forward strand.
GGTCGCGGGTGCGGGCGGCTGCGGCCGATTCCGCCCGATCCATCGACATCATGTCCGAATGGAACGCCGTCCTTGACCGGGGCCCGGGGATATTCGTCATTCGCGGCGGCCTGGCGGACACCGACGTCGTGGACGAGGCCACGGAGATCTTTGAACGGATCATTGCTGACGAGCGGGCCGGCGGCACGGGCGGTGGGGATCATTTTGCGAAGCCCGGAGCGAATGACCGGGTCTGGAACGCGGCGCAAAAGCACTGCATGGCCAGCCCGGCGAATTTCCTGCGTTACTACGCGTCGGACGCGATCGCGCTGGCGGCCCGGGCATGGCTGGGGCGAGGCTACCAGCTGACGGCGCAGGTCAACCGGGTGAACCCGGGCGGCGCTGCGCAGACGGCGCACCGGGACTATCATCTGGGCTTCATGAACGCGGATCAACTGGCGACCTATCCGATCCAGGCGCACGAGTTCTCTCCCCGCCTGACGCTGCAGGGAGCGATTGCCCATTGCGACATGCCGGTGGAGAGCGGCCCGACGATGCTCCTGCCATATTCGCAGCGCGTCACCGAAGGATACGTGGCCTTCGGGCGAACGGAGTTTCGGGAGCATTTCGCCAAGGCCCATGTGCAACTGCCGCTTGCGAAGGGCGATCTCCTGTTCTTCAACCCGGCGGTCATGCACGCTGCCGGCACGAACCGGTCACGGGACATTCGACGGATGGCGAACCTCCTGCAGATCGGATCCGCGTTCGGGCGATCGACCGAAGCCGTGAACCGCTCGGCAATGTCCATAGCGCTCTATGCCGTGATGGCGGAGGCCCGCGCGTGCGGATCGTTGACGTGGAGGGAAGTCCGGAATGCCATTGCCGCCTCCGCAGAGGGCTATGCGTTTCCGACGAACCTGGACCGCGACCCGCCCGTAGGGGGCCTCATACCGTGGAGCCAGGCGGAGTTGATGGAGGCGGCGCTGGAACGCGGAGCGTCTGCAAGCGACTGGGAAGCGGAGGTTGCTGCCATGGACCAGCGGCGAATGCCTTGATGGCAGCCAAGTCTTTCCTTGGCGCATGACGAGGAAGCGACGCTCGAGCCTCACCGCCCAGCGCAGGAAGCGGTGTCGGAATCCCATGTCTGTGCCTCGGACTTGACGGATTCCGGCAACGGTCGGTCCTTTGCCTCCGCGCCGGAATGTGCGGATGCAGCATTGACTGTGCCGCAGGCGCAAGCGGTCGAGACAAGGCCCCTGCAAGCCTCCGGCACCATAAGGCGTCGCCTTGCAAGCTCGGCGGCCGCGCGTTCGCTTTGGCTGACGTTCCAAGCCAGGGCGCGGTTCGCAAAGGCGGCTGGATCTCCAGATCCCGCTGCAAGGCGATTCGCAAAGAACCCTTCCGCCCATGTTTCCGGCGGCAACGCATGCTGCGGCCGCTGAAAGGCATGTCGTTACTGTGCAGGCATTCGGGTGACGACTGCCCCGACGCTTCCGATGAGGTCGAAGAACATCGGGCAGGTCTTGCCCACGCAGCCCATGTCGCCCTGACTGGATCGGCGCGCGCACGGAACGGCGATGGTTGTCGACCTGTGCCGGAGTTGATAGCACGGCCATGCAATTTCAGGGGAGTGCACGCCCATGCCAGTCATCACGGAAATTGCAGACCTGAAGCGCATGTATCGCCGCCGCGTGCCGAGGATGTTCTACGACTACACCGAAAGCGGGTCGTGGAGCGAGCAGACTTTTCGCGAAAACACCAGTGACTTCGGCAGGATCCGTTTGCGCCAACGGATTGCGGTCGACCTGGCCAATCGATCGGTCGCGACCCGGTTGATCGGCGGGGACGTGGCGATGCCCGTGGTCCTGGCGCCAGTCGGGCTCCTGGGCATGCAATGCGCCGATGGCGAGATAAAGGCGGCACGCGCGGCCGAAAGGGCAGGCGTGCCATTTTGCCTTTCGACCATGTCGATCTGCTCGATCGAGGACGTGGCTGCGAACACCGACAAGCCCTTCTGGTTCCAGGTCTATACGCTCAAGGACAATGATTTCATGTCACGCCTGCTTGCGCGCGCACGGGCCGCGGGCTGCGCCGCCATAGTCATCACGGTTGATCTGCAGGTCCTCGGGCAGCGCCACAAGGACATCAAGAACGGCCTGTCGGCCCCACCGAAGCTCACGTTTGCGTCAATCGCAAACTTGATGACAAAGGTGCGATGGGGACTGGGAATGCTGGGGACGAAGCGCCGTTCCTTCGGCAACATCGTCGGCCACGCAGAGGGGGTGACCGATCCGACATCTCTCTCTTCCTGGACTGCGGAGGCGTTTGATCCGTCACTGAACTGGGACCGGATCAAGGAGTTGATGGACATGTGGGGCGGCAAGGTGATCCTGAAAGGAATCCTTGACGTGGAGGATGCCGAAAGGGCCGCCGAACTGGGCGCCGACGCAATAGTCGTCTCGAACCACGGCGGGCGTCAGCTCGACGGGGCGCTTTCGTCGATCCGGATGCTCGAGCCGATTGTCAGGGCAGTCGGGAACAAGACGGAAGTCTGGCTGGATGGCGGAGTTCGCAGTGGCCAGGACGTGCTGAAGGCAGTGGCACTTGGCGCAAAGGGAGCCATGATCGGACGCTCCTACGTGTATGGCCTCGGGGCCATGGGCGAGGCCGGCGTGACCGCCGCTCTGGACGTCATCGGGAAGGAACTGGACATCTCGATGGCGCTTTGCGGTCGTCGGGAAATTACCGATGTGGATCGGGAAATCCTCTTCGTGCCGGAGGGGTTTTCCGGCGGCAACGGCTGACGGGACCCAGATTCCGGGCACGCGAATGTGAGCCGGTGCGGGGCCCGGAAGCATTGCCGATCCCGCAAGGCTTCGGGAAGTTTCGGACTCGGCGAAACGGGTGCGCACTGCATGGCCATGCCAATCCGCACCGGTTGACGGTCGGGGACCTGGGTTTCCGCCGCGGCACTGACCTTCAGGTGATCTCGGCGAGGATTTCGTCGACTATGTTCATTCCGGCGTCCCAACCCTTTTTGAAGTCGGAAGCGGAGGCGGCGAAGGCGGCTCTTTCCGCGTCAGTGGCCTCGTGCGGGTCCAGGTTCAGCGTGAGAAGGGTTCCTCCGTCCCGGTCCTCCAAGGTCACGGTCGTCAGGAGCGTGCGTGGCCAGTCCGGCATCATGGGGTTGGCGGTGACTTCCCAGTTTTCGTCCGCATTCGACATCAGCAAGACCAGCCGGCCGGTCGGGCTCACCTCCGTGAATTCCATGCGTTGGTTCATGGAGCGTTCGCCCATCCTCATTTCGTTCAGCCAGAGCCCGCCGGGCTTGACTTCGAATTCGTGGATTACCGTTTCGACGCCAGGTCCGTACCAGCGCTGAACCAGGTCAGCCTCGGTCCATGCACGCCAGACCAGGTCCTTCGGCGCATCGAAATCGCGTGTCATGCTGAAAGTTTCTGTGTTCATGGGTTCTTCTCTGCTTGGAAGTTGGCGGACACTTTGCCTGCCGGAATTGCAAGACGCGCACTGTCGGACCGGTGCGGCCTCATCATGGTGTCGGTCCGGGTTTGGTCGGCTGCGCCTTGGCGCGGTGCCTCGTGCATGCATGTTCCTTCCGACTGCGGCATCTGCGCGGATTGGCTGACGCCAGCGAACTTCGAAGGGGCGGCTGAAGGAATCTCATCAGAAGCTCTTGTTCAGCGTCAGGAAGAACGTGCGTCCCCAGCCGGCGGCCTCGGGGCCGTCCACGCTGTCGGGGT
>VXSG01000066.1 GCA_009838075.1 Boseongicola sp. SB0665_bin_10
GATTCGCCAGTGCCAAAAGCACGAACGCAATGATCACGAGGCTCGAGATCAGGAATACCGGGTTGTGAATGTCCAGGCCGAATGGCCGGATGTTGTCCTGGCCAAGCTCGAAATCTGTCTGGAAGGCGGGGCCCTGGGCAGCGCCGTCACCGCCGGTCTGCAGGTCTGCCATGATGTTCTCCTTTTCTGGCTGGATTGTGGGTCGAAAGTCCAAGTCCGAATTGCAAAGGTCTTGCGCAGCTTTCTCCGGGCCTGTGTCGTCCAGGGAACGCGGCATGTCGCATTGCGCGATCCTTTCGTTGTGGCATCGGCCGACCTTGCGTTCTGGCATGACGGGCCGCGGGCCCTCCCGTCCCTCGCGTGAGCGTTTGGCGAAATCGTCGCGTTGATCGCAGCATGCAAATCGGGGCGCCCGTTCGGAGCGGCCCGACGCTGCCACGGACGGCTGGTTGCATGCGCGGCATGTCGTGGCGGACAGGCGACGATGGGTCCCGAAGCTCTCGACGAACCAGGCTCAGGCGGAGAAAGCGAGTGCGCGTCCATGGATGTCGCCACGCGGTTGCGAACGGTCCGGGCGCGGGACTGTCTCCCCAGGCACTGCGCCGGCATGCCGGACCAGGCAGAACTGCGGGCAGCCGGCGCGCGCCGAAACCGTCGATGTCATTGCCGGCGATCATGGTTCGTCCCGGCTTGACGTCCGCGGCACGTCTCACGGCGGCGACCATCGCCTGCGCGCATCGGGAAGCCACACGGCATGGCGCGTGCTCTCCGCATGCCGGTCCGGTGCCTGTCGACCTGCCGTGGCGCCAGCGCTCCCGGGCGACGATCCCTCCCTCCGCCAATGAACCCGCCTGGTTCGCGACCGCCGGACCCGCCGCGGCGAACAGGGACAACGCGGCAATGTCCGCAGGCAGGGGCGATCGCAGCCACGTTGCCGCTCCGGACACGCTCGCCCCTCTTGCAGCCCGAAGTGGCCGCGCTCGCCTTGCCGACATGCCGTGCGAGGTGTCTTTTGCACCTGTGGTCTCTCCGCAACGGTGCATTTCAGTCCGCGCCGCCGCCATCCGGGTTGACCGACTCTGGCGTCAAGGCATCGAAGATGCCGGTGAAGCGGCCGTGCGAGCCGTCGGCCTCGGCGAAGTGAACGTCTGTCGAGCCGACCACGCGGCGCGGGTAGCCGTCGACGTCCGGGACGTTCGAGAACTGGCCGTGCCACGTCCCGGCGGCCTGCGTGACCGTGCGTTCGGGATGCATCACGGTGATCGCGGTGTCCTCGAAGGCGCCGTTGGCGCCCAGGGATGCGGAGAGATGGATGTCGTAGTCGGCCGGCAAGGCCGTAGGCTCGGGATCCTGCCAGGTCACGACCGGATGGAGGTGCTGACCCGGCGCGATCCCGATCGGCTCGATGCACCCCAGGCAGCCGGTCACGCGGTTGCTGTCGAAGTCGGCGGTCAATGCGACAAGGCTCTGGAACTCGGTGAGTTCGGAAGATCCCGCGAGATCGTCCCAGTCGCGGCCGTAGGTGTACGTGTACACGCCGCCGGCGCCTCCGACATAGGTGGCGGTGCTCGCCAGTGGCAGGTCGGGCGGACTTGCCGGGTCGAGTTCCGGGCCGTCGATGAAGACGCCGCGCGTGGCGGATTCGAATGCAGTGATGTCAGGCTCCTCAGGCGGGTAGACAAGCCACCAGCCGGCCGCGAGGTAGTCGCCGGGGTTGTCGTCGTTCCAGGACGCGGTCGCATAGAGCAGGACCTTGCCGTCGTGGTGGTTGTCCGTGAGCAGCCATTCGCGGCTGGAATGGCCGGGCATCGGGGGACGGGGGAGGAAGTGCCCCGACGACCATAACAGGTGCAGGGCGGTGTTCAGTGTTCGGGCACGGCCCTCTGGGTAGCGCACGTCGATGCTGAGGACGTTGTCGACGAAGGCCGTCTGCGTGCGAAACGGTTGGGAAACGGGCGCAAGCGTAGGTTGCGGGACAGGGGTCGGATCCGGAGGCGGCTCGGGACGGTCGGCAGAACATCCAGCCATCAAGAAGGCAAGAATGAGCGGGGTCCGCGCAGAAAATCTCATGAGGGTCTCCTTGACTTGTGAGTTCATGCAACGCCAAGAGGCTCGCGACGCAATCTCGGGCTGTCACTTCCTGGCATTCCCGGGCCTTGCGCTCCCTGGTGGATTTGCCGCGGAATGACAGGCTTTTTCAGGACGCCGTCGTCCCGAACTGGCAGGTGGTGTGGCAGGATGTCATCGCCTGCTGCTCTTGCGATGCCGGCCCATGCGAGCACGCCCCGGAATGCGCCGCGACGGATGCCGCAGGCGCGTTGTCCGAAGACGTTGCCGCCGCGGCCGGCCTGCGAACGCAGGGTCAGGACGGCCGCGGCGCGAGGGAAGGTCGGGGAAACGGACTGAGGCAGGAGAATTGGCCTCTCCGACTTCCGGCATTCGCGCTCGTTCGGCTTCCTTGTCATGGCGTCATCAATTCCCGTTCGACGTGCACGCAGAGTTCCGCCTGAGCACGATTCGTTCACCTGGACCGAAGCGTCTGAGAACAACTAGCAGAGCTTCTGTGTTATTGGTGTGGATTTCGCTGCTCATTGAGTAGTTTTTTGAAAGCATGCGGACGCCTTCGTCGCTGGGCCGAGCCGCAAGGCGTCTGGCGGTGCTTGACGGCGCCTCCGGTCACGGCCCGACGTTTCCGGCGGAAGTCCTTCCCGTCGAGCTCCAGAGACCAGCGGCACCGCACAGCCAGGGAATGCATGATCCGGCGTTCGGGCAAGCGGCGCCGATGGTGTCCGGCCAGGGCTTGCCGCGGGAAAATTCCCGACGGGCAAGGGCCGCCTGCAAGGCACGATCACGCATCGAGGCAGGGCGCCGACTCATCAAGGAGCTGCCGTTGCTCGCTCAGGGGCGGGACATTTGCACAGCCTCCGTGCGGCCTCGGCCGGATCGGCGCGAGGCTGCCTCTGCCGGACGCCGGCCGGATCCGTGTGCTTCACCTCGGCGAAGACCGCTGCCAAGCCGGAATCTCCGTACCACACAGACCTGATCATTTGCTCGATCGAAGCCCGGGAACCGGACGTGCCTCCCCGTTCGATGAACCGGGACGAAATCACGGCGCAACGGATAGGTTGCGAAATTTTGCGGCCCCGGCCGTGCCGGCTAGCTTGCGGGCGGGATCCCGTCGGTTGGTGCCGGAGGGTTCGAGATCAGGCCGGAGCGTTCGGGGCTTGCCCGCGACGTGCGGGCAGCACGGGAAGACGAGCGCCCGGAACCCGCCGCATCGGGACGCGTTGACCGGCGTTCGAGTTCGCCGAAGAGCCGAAAGGGGACGCCCGTGACGCGCGGCAGGCGCTCCAACGCGCCAATCGTGCATCAAGACTCGCCGAGGCTTCAACGAATGGGAACGTCATCGGACCAGCCGCCGGCGCCGAAGAATCTCAACTCCTCCTGCGCCGTTCCGGTTCGGACGAGCGCGAAGCCGTGGGAGTTCCACTCGGGATCAGCCCTGACGCATCCAATGAACCTTGAATTGGTCGAGTTGCGCTTCCACTCAACAATCCTCCAGGTGCAATTCGTCCTGAACGCACGAAGCCAGTAGTCCGTTTCCCCGACCTCGCTCGCGACCGGATCGCCGTGCGAGATCGATTCCGAGTGGGGAGCCATCGCGCGCAGCTCGCGGTCGCGATCGAGCAGGAACTTCCTGAGCGCGGCGCGCGATCCCGGGCCGAAGATTCCGTCGATCTCGCCCGGGTAGTAGCCCCACTCTCGCAGAAGACGCTGCATCTCCCTCTTGTCGGAACGCGTCGCGCCCTTCCTGAATCCCTCCGGGACGACCCTGTCGTCCGGCAATGCGGCAAGCGCTGCCCAGGACTGGCTTGCACGGGCAAGATCCTGGGCGGTGCCCTGCCCTGACGGCAGTTCAAGGGACACGCCGATTTCGGCAAGGACCGACAGCATCTCTCCATTGTCGCCCAATACGGCTGCCAGCATCGGCGAGACGCCGTCGCGGTCGGGACGTTCGGCAACGGCACGCAAGGATGGCAAACCTGCAAGGATGGCATTGATCCCCCCGCTGCCCCGGCTGAGTCTTGTGCCGGCAAGGCGCACGAATGCGCTCCGGCCATCCTTGTTCGTCATGGAAAGCACGGAATTCAGCTTCCCGACTTCGGACGCACGCCTGAGAAATACGTAAAGAACACCAGACGAGGGCCCGTTCGTTCGCGCAAGAGCGGCGTGAACGGCATTGTTCCCGTTCCGGTCGCCCGCCGTCACGTCCGCGCCGGCATCAATCAGGGCCCGCGCCGTCGGAAAGTCGCCATTGCCTGCGGCAATCACGATCGCCGGCATCCCGTTGTCGGCCCTGCGGTCAGGGTCCTCGCCCGCCTGCAGCAGTCGCTCGACGGTGGCCGCATCGCCGGCAACGACCGCGGCGACAAGGTCCGTCGCCGGTTCGGGCTCCGGGATTCCGCCCAGGCGGCCGGCAAGCTCCTGCAGGCCGAGCGACATCGCCAGCATTCCCGGCGTTGCGCCGTCGTCCGACTCAAGCGTGCGGTCGGCGCCCCGGTCCAGAAGCAGGTCGACCATGGCGTCGTCGCTCGCCACGACGGCGAGCGAGAGCACGGGAATGCCGCTCATTCGGTGGTCCGCGCTCGCGCCCCGCGACAGGATTTCCCCGACAGCCTCGACGTCGCCCGACATCACGAGGACGCCGAGGGCGGTGAGACCGTCGCCGCTCGCCGCCTCGGCCCGGCCTCCCCGTTCGGCAAGAAGAGCCACCGCGTCCATGTTCCCGGCAAGGGCCGCGTGCAGGACGGGCGTGTAGCCGTCTGCGTCGCGTGCGTTCACGTCGGTGCCGCCGGCAAGGAAGGCCTCGATCCGCCCGAGATCGCCTGACCGTGCCGCGATGGCGAGACGGATGGCATTGACGGCATCACCGGACGCGTCGAGAAGGCGCAGGATCGTGTCGTTTCCCGTCGCTTCGGCCAGGTCCGTCGCCGTGAGTCCGTCCCGTTCGACCGTGACGTCGGCGCCGAGGCCCACGAGCGCCGCAATCGCGTTTGCAGCCTCGGCAAGGATCGCGTCCTGTAGTGCCGTCGATCCGGCGGAATTCAGGCTGTCAGGATCAACGCCCGCCCCTACCATCTCGGTGACGAGGTCGTCGCGGTCGCGTGCGGCGAAGATTGCCAGCGCGTCGGTCCACGCCGTGCCCGAATGACGGGGCAGCATCGTCTCGTCAAAGCCGGACGTCGCGAGCGTTTCGATCAGGTCGGCGAGGCTTGTCTATCCGTTCGCCTGTTCCTGCGCGTTTCCGCGGGGCGCCGCCAGGGCCAAAAGCGCCGCAAGAACGCTTGCACAAAAGATCTTGTTCATCGCTTTCTCACTTCGGTCGAGACTGCCTCGGCAGAAATGTCCCTTGCTTTTGCCGGACGCAGATTCTGGAGCGTTTGACGCCCTTTTGGCTACTCCGGACAAACCGGCAGCGCACTCAAACGTGCCTTGCACTCGTCATCCCATCCGGAACACACGAGTTCCCGATCCCTGCAACGAATCCCGCCTTGTCCAGCACTGCGCTGCTCCCGTTCCCAGCGTTGGTAAGCGTCCGAGGCGCCTTGGTTGACAAGATCATTGAACATGTCCCAAGCATTTGGCTGGCGCCGTCGCCGTTCGGCCCTCAATTCAAGCTCCCGCTGCCATTCCTCCTCTTCCTCGAGCCACCGCCGCTCCGCCTCTTCAGCGCGCCTGCGTGCCTCAGCCGCCGCCAGTCGCTGCCTTTCCGCCTCTGCCGCACGCCGTCGTCGTTCCGCTTCCGCTGCGCGCCGTCGCCGTTCCGCCTCGGCAAGCTGTTGAGCGGCCGGAACCGCCCGCTGGTTCCGCATGGCGACGATCTGTTTCGCATGACGGGCAAGATCGGCGGCCAGGGTGTCGGCGGGCGCGGCAGTTGCACCGGCGAGCGCAGCCCGAAAGCGAGCTCCCTCGGCGCCGGTGTGACTCGTCATCCGGCGCTCCAGGCTCCGGAGACTGAAGTCCCGCTCAAAGGCCGCGAATGCAGCGTCCAGATCGGCGGAAGCGGTCGACTGAATGTTGAGAAGAAGCCCTAACGAAGCGCGAAAAAGGACCTGCTGCAGCCGGTTCCAGCGGGCAAGGCGGTCCACCGCTTCGAAACCGAACGCGGCACCTGCGGCCACGGACGCGGAGCGGTCCGAAGACCGGGATCCGAGCACCACGGAACCCACCTCGGTGATGCGGAACAGCGTTTCGGCAACGTTCAAGGCGTGGCCGTTGGCCGGCAGCCTGAACACTTCGCCGCCGACGGCATAGCGGCGACCCGCGCGCTTGAATCCCTTCAGGCCGGCGAGGCCAACGCCGCGCAGGGCGTGGTATCCGAAATGGCCCGGCAGGCCGTCGACGACAGCGTTGGCGTTGGCAAGCGCGCCGTTTGGCTGCCCGCCAGGCGCCGAGACGCGAATGCGGGTTCGCTCCTCCTGTTTGCGACGCTGCTCCGTGCTGAGATGGTTCCTCACCTGCGTCATGCATCGGCTCCTGGCGCGAACCCCCCGGCTCAGGACGTCACTCGCCTGTTCACGGAGCCGGCTTGCAAGCTCGTAGTGCACCTCCGCGCGTCCCAGGTATTCCCCGACGGTTCCATCAGGGAACGACCCTTGCCTGGCCAAGGACCACGCCGTGTCGCCTTCTGACCTGGCCTCGAGCCTTAGCTGTTCCCAGACCGCCTGGTAGCGCGCATGAAGCTCGTCACACTCCGCCCTTGAAGTCGGGCCGACGGGGTCGTGAGGCAGATGGTAATCGAGCGCGTCTGCATCTCCGGCCGCCACGGCAAGAAGCGCCAGGGTCGCGGTGAACGCAGGCAGGGTGGCGCCTGCGCGACATGCGAAGGGCCGAAGCCATTGCAGGATCCCGGGCCGATCCGGGCCGATGACATTTCGGGCTGCCATGATCAGCGACGCCCCTTCTGCCTGCGATCATCGACACACGGCACGCGCAAACATGTTGACTGCAAGAATGCGCGGCAAGCCATGAAGCCGATCCGGAATGGAGCCTGCTCGCCTCGCCATTCCGGGCCTCGCGTTCCAGCCGTCCGAATCGTCCAGGAGCGCGTCATCTGCACATGGCGACATTGACCTTATGGGTGCACCTGAGCCATCCACGGACAACCGCATTCAGCATTCCGTCGTCGCTCCTCGCGCTCACGGACATGATCAATGTGGCGGGCCGGGTCACGTCTGGAATGACTTCGACCAAGTTGTCCCGCTGAACAGTTTCGTCACGGCAAGGCCCCTTCCCGTCACGATCTTCTCGGGGCACTTCGAGACTGCCTTGTGCAGGAATATGGTTGTCCGGAGCGTGAATTTCCGGTCTGTCGGTCCGGCAGGCCTGGCCCTTTCCCACATGGCCGGCGCCCTTGGCGGCCAACGTCCGAGTCATCGACTCCTGTCCCGAAACTGCAATTGGCATCAGCAATCCTGTCCCAACGCGAATGACGTCAGTCGGGTGACCTGGCGTCGTCCTCCATCCCCTTTTGACCCAGGTGAATCACGCAACACTCCGTCGATGAGCAGGCTTGTCCGCATCAGTGCGGCTCTATTGCTGGCATGGCCCTGTAGCCGTGCGCTCACTGCATGGGGCGTGATCAGCGTGCATTCAGAGTATCAGACTATTGGTATTATGTGCGTGTACATTTTTGGACTTTTTGTAGTATATTAGAGGGTTTTGAGGGGAATTCGGGCTCTTTCGTGCCACGCAATGGCCTCTGGCGCCCCAGGAATGCCACCGGATCGTTGCATCGACCCGAATCGGGCACGTGATCACGAGGCCGTCCACCCGAACCGGAACAGGGACAAGAACACGTTGTCGATGACGGCTTCGACCCACTTGGTCCCGTTCGGAGCGTTCCCCGTGCCGCGCTGATGCCGCCCCATTGCCGAAGGGTGCAGGTTTTGGCGGCGCGGCAAGACTTCGCGGCACGCCACAGCGCCCATCCGAAGAAGAGCTCGCTCAATTCGCGGTTTCAAGCCTCGCGCTCCAAGCCCCCGAAACGTCTCGAAGCGGATCATCCCCGCCCTGCGGCATCGACGCTGCAGCTGCGTCCTTGCCACCCGCGGACACCGACATTCCGCATTCCGCCTTCGCACATTGAACTCCCGAACAAGATCTATCTGGCAGGTTGCGTCTCGCCTGGAACGACTTTGAAGAGACCGCCCCGATCGACGATGTCGTCACGGGAATGTCCCCTCCAGACGCGATCATCCAGTGTCCCAACGAAACCGTCCTGGGCAAGAACGCGGTCATCCGGGGCATGAAAGTCCTGGATGTCCGCCTGACAGGTCTGGCTCCTTCCCGAATGACAGGACCCTCTTGCGGCACACTCGGCTGCCAGCGTCCTGGTCGCTGGCTCCTGTCAAGAGACCGAGTGGCGGGTCGCCTTGAATCCTCTCGTTCGGAAAGTACCGCAAAGCGAGGGGCAGTTGCTGAGTTTGGTCTGTGATGGCACATTTGTGACATGGCCGCGTTTCAGGGCATCGTATAAAGACAGCTTCTGAAATCAGCATGGCCGCACAACTGCCCCTCGCTTTGCGGTACTCTCCGCGTGGTCACGGGTCCGGCGAGCGCCGGGCGACCGAACCGGACAAGAGCTTGGACGCGCCGTTGGGTCGGGCGCGCCGTGGAAACCACGACGTTCTGCCCGGAGCATCCCCGAGCGGCGCCGACGCTGTCCCAACGACGAGGGAGAGGAACGATGTGGCGACACGGCAAGGCCGCTGCGAGGGGCGGTTGCTGCCTGGAAAGGAGTGCCCGGGCCACGCCCGTGGCGCGATCCGGGAGGGGAAGGCGAACGGGAGACGGGAAAAAAGCGCTTGACAGGAGGGGCTCATAAGAGCCGTCGCATTCTTGCGATGGAGCGTTCACTGTTTGAGGCCATGATCGCGGAACCCGGATGGCGGGTACCGGGCTCCGGCGTGACGAGAAGATCAGCCCGATAGCGCCCTTACGGTCTGAATCGGCATGAACAGGCGCAGCGGCTGATCAGGGAGGGGGA
>VXSG01000015.1 GCA_009838075.1 Boseongicola sp. SB0665_bin_10
CCGTCCACTCCCTGTAACACTGGATTTACACTTTGACAAGTTTCATTCAAATGCCTGTTTGTAAACGCATGCAGATGCCTGCGCGCCATCATCGAGGGGTTTGGCACTATCCAGATGGTGGACGTGCATCTGCCCACCACCGAAGGTCGGCGCTATACGGGACTTCTGGGAGTCGGGACCTTGGAAACGGGGCGTTCCGCGCGCCGAAAGACGCCAAGTCTGTCAGTGCGCTCGCCGTGGTGCTGAAGCCGGAGTAGCTTCACGAACGGTCCCCGAAATCATGTGTCTTCCTTCCAGCCTGCCAACCCATGCCGCGCTGACGCGCATCGCGGCCACCGAATGCAGCGAAATTCGGTGTGCGCGAACACTGGTCTGTCAGCCTAAGCGATGGATTCCGGGACTTTCATGCCCTTTCGAACCCTCGTGCGACTTCGTAGTCCGTCACCACGCGGTTGAACTCATCGATTTCCCATTCGGCGGCATGTGCATAGTGGGTGACCACGTCATCTCCCATGGCCTCGCGCAACATCCTTGATGAAACAAGCGCGTCGCGTGCGTCTCGTAGCGTGCTTGGGATCCGGCCTTGTCCGTTGCTGGAATAGGCATCTCCGACAAGGGAGTCAGGCGGTTCCAGCCGCTCGTCTATCCCCTTCAGGCCGGCTGCCAGCATCGCGGCAAGTGCGAGATAGGGATTCATGTCCGCTCCCGGTGTACGACACTCTACGCGGACGGTCGGCGTTCCATCCCCGCAAAGCCTGAACGCCGCCGTTCGGTTGTCTACCGACCACACGGCACGCGTGGGAGCGAAGGTCCCCTTTGCGAATCGCTTGTAGCTGTTGACGTAGGGCGCGAAAAAGTAAGTGCAGTCGTCAGCGTATTTGAGCAGCCCCGCCAGGTAGCGATCCATCAATTCAGACTTTCCGTGCGCACGCGCCGGATCGTGAAATGCGTTTTGCCCCTCCCTCCAGAGGGACTGATGTACATGTGCGGCACTGCCTGACCGATCGTGATGCCATTTCGCCAGGAATGTCGCGGCGTAACCCCGCTGGTGCGCGATCTCCTTGACAGCGTGCTTGGCCAGCGTGTGGTGGTCCGCGGTCGCCATGGCATCAGCATACCTGATGTTGAGTTCTTCCTGACCGGCCTCGGCTTCGCCCTTCGTGCCCTCCACCGGCACGCCCATGGTGCGCAAGTGGTTGCGAATCGGGCGCATCACCGGTTCCTCCTTCGATGTCTGGAAGATGTGGTAGTCCTCGTTGTAGTGCGAAACCGGCCTGAGGTCACGGAACCCCGAAGCGGCGATTTCGTCGTGCGTGCCCTGGAACAGGAAGAACTCCAGTTCCGTGGCCATGATCGGAACGAACCCCATTGCCGCCGCCCTTGCGACTTGGCGCCTCAGAATCTCACGTGGCGCATGGGCCACCGGAGCGTGCGTATTGTGATCCAGAACGTCGCAGATCGCCATTGCCGTGCCCTCGAGCCAGGGCACCGGCCTCAGGGTGGAGAGATCAGGCTTCATGACGTAGTCGCCGTAACCGCTCGCCCACGATGTCGCCGCGTATCCGTCAGGCGTAGCCATGGCGAGATCAGTGGCAAGCAAGTAGTTGCAGCAGTGGGTTTCGTCTTCAGCCATGTCCAGGAACGCTTCCGCGTGGAAGCGCTTGCCCATCAGTCGACCCTGCATGTCGACTAGGCAAACCAGAACGGTGTCGATGTCACCCGAGGTGATCTGCGCCATGAGCTCTTCCAGTGTCATTTGGCGCCTCCTGCAATGTAATGCGGGGCAGGCTGGTCCTGCCCCGCGCCTGGATCAGCCGTAGCGGTAAGGCCGCCCGGCCTTCTGCATGTCGGCGTTGTACTGGCGAAAGATCTCTACGACCCTTGCCTTGATTTCGGATTCCGCCGCGATCTCGTCCCAGAACGCGACGGCGGCCTGCTCGACTTTGGCCCATTCGTCGTCGGGAATCGAGGTGAGCTCCATCTTGGTGCCATGCACGCGCAGGTTGGCTTCGCCGCCCCAGTACCACCACTGGCGGTAGTAGTGCGACTGGTCGCAGCAAACGCGCACGAGCGTCTGCAAATCCTCTGGCAATTCGTTCCAGCGATCCATGTTGGCAAAGAACGACCCTGCCCATGCGCCGGAAATGTTGTTGGTCAGGAAGTAGTTGGTAACGTCAGCCCAGCCTACGGTATAGTCTTCCGTGATTCCGGACCAGGCCACTCCATCGAGTTCGCCTGTCTGGACCGCCACCTCGATGTCTTCCCAGGGCAGCGTCACCGGCACGACGCCGAACTGCGACAGGAAGCGACCAGCCGTCGGGAAGGTGAATACTCGCTTTCCCTTGAGATCCTCGAGCGAACGGATCGGGTCCTTTGTGGCAAAATGGCACGGGTCCCATGCGCCTGCCGAAATGTGCTTCACGCCGACGGCGGAATACTCCGCGTCCCATATCTCGTTGAGACCGTATTGGTTGAACAGTACCGGCACGTCCAGCGAATAGCGTGAAGCGAACGGGAAATAGCCACCGAACACCGTCACTTCGGTCGGCGACGCCATCGAATCGTCATCGGACTGCACGGCGTCGATGGTGCCCCGCTGCATGGCACGGAAAAGCTCTCCCGTCGGCACCAGCTGGTCCGCGAAGAACAGCTCGATCTGCATCCGGTCGCCTGCGATCACGTTGAACATGTCTACGGCAGGCTTGATCACGTGCGCGGCAAGGGCGGCACCCGCGTAGGTCTGCATCCGCCAGGTAATGGTGTTCTGCGCGAGCGCCGGGGTTGCAAGGGGCGCGGCAACGGCGCCGACGGCCGCGGTCTTCAGGAAGTTTCTTCTCGTTTTCATGGCATTTTCCTCGCTTTCAAGGTTGTGGTCTTCCGTGCCCCTTTCTTGAGGCCTTCTCACTGGTTTCCGTAAACTAGTTCCGGCAGCCAAAGTGCGATCCCCGGCAGTGCCATGATGACGGCGAGCGCCAGAACCATCACCCCGACGAAGGGAATGATGGACCGATATATGTCGCCCAAGCCGACTTCAGGCGGGGCCATGGCACGCATCAGGAACAGGTTGTAGCCGAAAGGCGGTGTCATGTAGGCGATCTGCGTGGTGATGGTATACAGAACGCCGTACCAGATCAGGTCGAATCCAAGAGCGCCCACGAGCGGCACGTAGAGCGGCGCCACGATCACCAACATGGCCGTGTCATCCAGAAACGTGCCCATGATGATGAAGCTCAGCTGCATCACGACGAGTATCGCCCAGGGTCCCAGGCCCAGTTGCTGCGTGAACAGGCTTTCGATGGCCCGAACGGCTCCGAGCCCGTCGAACACCGCCCCGAATCCCAGCGCGGCAAGTATGATCCACATGAACATGCAGGAGATCGCCAGCGTCTGCCTGACGCATGTCACAAATATCGTCCAAGTCATGCGGCGCTTGAGCGTCGAGGCGGCCAAGGCGGCCAGCGCTCCGATCGCCGAGCTTTCCACGAGAGAGGTCCAGCCGTTGACGAACGGTACCATCATCGCGGCGAATATTGCCAGCGGGAGCGCACCCGCGCCGAGCAACCGAAGCTTCTCGCCGAACGCCACGTCGCCGGCATCCCGCATTGCCGGTCCGAGATGGGGCTGGAACTTGCACCGGATCCAGATGTAGACGACGAACATTGCGGCCATCATCAGCCCCGGCACCACGCCTGCGAGCCAGAGCTGCCCGACCGGTTGGCGTGCGATCATCGCGTAGAGAACCAGCACCACCGACGGCGGAACGAGAATGCCGAGCGAGGCGCCGGCCTGGATGACGCCTGTCACCATGATCTTGTCGTAGTTTCGCCGCAGTAGTTCTGGCAGCGCGATGGTTGCGCCAATTGCCATGCCCGCAACGCTGAGCCCGTTCATCGCGGAAACCAGCACCATCAATCCGATCGTGCCGATGGCGAGCCCCCCGTTCAGCGGACCCATCCAGACGTGGAACATCCGGTAGAGGTCATCCGCAAGACGGCTTTCGGACAGCACGTAGCCCATGAAAATGAACATCGGCAACGTCAGCAGCGGATACCACTTCATCAACTTCATCGCGGCCGAAAACGGGATGTCCTGGCCGCCTGTGCCCCAGAGCGCCAGCGCGGCGATTGCCGCGACGGCGCCGATCGCCCCGAAGACCCTTTGGCCCGTGAACAGCATGACCATCATCAGGGCGAACATGAAGACGGCGATAAACTCCTGGCTCATGGCCGTGCCCCTTCGAACCCAAGACCGTAGATCCGGGCAATGTCCTTGAAGAGCTCCGATACCGCCTGCAAGAGCATGAGGGAGAACCCCAGCACCATTATGAACTTGATGGGCCAGATGTACGGCCGCCAGGCGGTCGACGACCGCTCCAATCTCCCGATTTCCTCCGACCCCGTCAGCAGTCCGGCAAAATAGGAGATCGGTTCCGTTCCCCAGTAGCCGAACGAATAGGCGGTCGAACCCAGCCCGCCATACAACAGGACGCCGAGATAGAAGATCAGAAGCAGCACCGTGACAGCGTCAAACCATGCCTTTCGCCGATCTGTCCAACGGTGGTAAAACAGGTCCATCCGCACGCTTGATCCCAGCTGGATCGAATACGGTCCTCCCAGGACATAGTAGGCCACCATCGCGAACTGCGCCATTTCGAGAGTCCAGAGCGACGGCTGGAAGAACGTCTTCGAGATCGAGGAAAAAAGGAGGATGCCCATCATCGCGAACAGGCCCCACATGACTGCCTTGCCAACGCCACGGTTCATGGCATCCACGATCCGAACATAACCACGCAGCGCTTCGATCATGCGATGCCGTCCCTGCCGAATCCTGCCCGTGCCTCCTGAATCCAGGCCACGAGGCGGTCCGCCATGTCCAATTTTCGCTTGGTCGTGCGAATGAGGTCGCTGCGAATTTCGATGATCACATTCAACAGTTCATTCGCCGCGCCGTGGCGGTCAATCGTGTGCGCCACGCCATCCGCGGCGCTGTACGTCTCGTTCAAGCGGGTTCCGAAAGAGAACCCTTCAGGGACGACGTCAATCGTGGTCCGTGCGAGCCGATCGTCCTTGCCGTGGAAAATGCCGTTCTCCACCTCCCAGGGCCGGTCACGGAAAACAGGTGCGAAACTGTGGACCGTCACCAGCAGGCTCAAGGTGCTGGCCGCCGCCTTCACCAATCCCGCCAGCGTCTCATGGAAAGGCTTGCAGACGGCATCGATGCGATCGAGGCGGGCTGTCCGCGACAGGTCCCGGTTTCCCGGTATCTCGTGCCAGGTTGCCATCGCGCCTGGGGAATCCGACGGTCGGTTGCTGCCATATACGAGTCGCGAGACCGCTCCAAGCACCTGAGGCGCTTCCATCCGGCGAGCCATGTCCTGGGCAACGTCAAGCGCGCCTGGATCCCATCCGACTTGGCTGCTTGGCGCTTCTTCGTCCAGTCCGAGTCCCTGCAGGCCGCGTGGTATCCTGTTTGAGGCGTGTTCGCAGACAATCAGGGTTTCGAAATCGTTCCTGCCAGGGATGACTCGCACGACCTCGCCAATATCCATGGGGGCTGTCGAAATGAACATGCAGCGAGGATTTTTCGCCGATCCGAAGATGTCAATAGAAGTTGTAAGGAACCGAGTTGGCGGAGAAAGCGGGCGTGCACACGCCCACCGCAGGGCGGATGTTCCAGAAGCTCGGATTCTCCGGCTACGGACAGCTTCAGGCGACGCTGCGCGACGAGCTGTGCGAGATGATCTCGGGGCCGGTCGCCAAGAGAAATGTCTGGATGGAGCGGCTTCCCGAAGGGCACGTCCTGAACCGCTTTGCCCGGCGGACGCTCGAAGACCAGCGTCGCACCATAGACCAGGTGGACCCGGATGACATTGACGCCCTGTGCCGACTGCTCGCGGATCGGGATCGCAGGACTTTCGTGGCGGGAGGAAGAATTACCGGCACGCTTGCACGGTACTTCTACCTGCATCTTCAGATGATGCGCCCTGACGTACGGCTGATGCCTTCGGCGGCTTCGTGGCCCCACGACCTGCTGGATCTGAACGCGGGTGACGTTCTGGTGGTCCTTGACGTCCGCCGGCATGAAGACGCGACCTTGGCGATGGGGCAGATGTGCCATGAGCGTGGCGCCGAAGTCGTTCCGGTCACGGACCAATGGCGCTCACCCATCCATCGCGTCGCGCGGCTAACGTTCTCGGGGCGCATCGCAGTGCCTTCGGCCTGGGACTGGGTTGCGTCCCTCCTGCTCCTGACCGAATGCGTGATTGCCTCGGTGCAGGAAACGCTGTGGACGTCCGTCAGGACGCGAACGGACGATCTCGAAGCCGCATTCGACGTGACAGGGCTCTTCAGGAAGTTCGAGTGAGCGCGCCTTGGCCCGCATTGGCAGGCAAGCGCGGCGGCCGCACGGCACATTCGGACATTCAGTGTCCTGTGCAGGTCCATGCAGCCTGCGGCAGCACTTGCCGGAGGGGTTCGGCGTGTTTTCCTTGGCGCGATTGAGCCGCACCCCACGGACTGGCGTCAAACCGAATTGTCGGTTCTCTGCGTCGAACGTGGTGTCCGTGCTCGCCTGCGCGACCCCCGGCACCGCCAGGACGGCGGCAGCCGCGAGGCACGCCAGGGCGACCCTGCCAAACGCTGCGGCCTCGCCGCAGCTGCAGGCGGGCGGCATGCTCGTCACCGCCGCCCTCACCGGCCCGCTCCCGAAAGCGCCGTTCCGTCGTCGGACGTGGACGCGCGGCGGCGCGAATCCGCCCAGTCCTCCAGGTCGTCGCGCCGGTACCGGATCCGCGAGCCGAACCTGTGAAAGACCGGCCCGCCCCCGGAGACCCGGTAGCGCGACAGCGTCTTGGCCGACAGCCCCAGATGCCGGGCCGCCCGCTGCGTGTCCAGGTAGATCGTCTGTTCAGTCATTCCCCTCTCCTCTTGTTCCATGGGTCGCGCCGGCGCCGGGTCGGAACGGACGCACGTCCCGCCATGAAAGCAGGGACCCCGGTTTCCGGGGATGGTCGTTTTTCAATTCCGAAAACGACCACCCAGGAGGGCTCTCTGGAGGACAGGGGAGGTCGGGACGATGACGGGTCGCGGACGCGATCTCCGGGCGACCCCCCTGAAGGGGCCGGAACCGTCGCGAATCAAGCGCCGGTTTCGGGCGATTCGACCCTCCGGACCGGGCCGACGTTTCAGCAACCGTCCGTTGCGGGCGGGACCGGGCTTCCGGCAAGCTCGAACGCAGCGTGAAGTTCGCGGATCCATCGCGGACGCGGTCGCCGCGCGACACGAAGGCGAGCCCAGTCGCCCCGAGAGGCACGGACCCCGCCCGTCGGCCCTTGCGGATTGTCGCGATTTCCGGGACACGTCCCGGCACGTCCAGGGAACGCAAGGAAGCGCCATGAACATCAGCCTCGATCTCTTCGAAGACTCCGCCCGCTTCCGCTACCCGCCGGAACACGAGACATGCATGGAGGCGCTCGACCGGCTTCTCGACGAGCGCGAAGCCGGCAGGATCGGCGGGAAGCGCTACATGGACGGGCTTCAGGACCTCGCCGGACGGCATCCGTGGTTCATCGACGCGCATGCGCATGTCGGCAACGCCCTGCTCAACAGGGGCAGGACGAGACCCGCGCTCGACGCGTACCTCAAGGGCCTCGCTCTCGGCGAGGCGGCCATTCCCGAAGGATACGCGGACCTGATCGAGTGGAGCTGGATCGAGAACCGGCCCTTCTTCCGTGCCGCGCATGGCGCCGTCCTGTGCCATCTGCACCTTCGCCAGTGGGACGAGGCGATCGACCGGATGAACGCGATGCTCGCATTGAACCCGGGCGACAACCAGGGGATCCGCTACATTCTCGGCCCGGCCTTCCTGCGTGCCGGACGGCCGGACGAGGCGCGCGCGCTCCTGGTGGAGTTCCGCGACGGGGACCCATCGCTCCAGTACGAGCTCGGGCTTCTGAGGCTGGTCGAGGGAAAGTTCGCCGCCGCCGCGACAAGCCTGCGGCACGGCTTCAGCGGGAACGGCTACATCGCGGAGATGATCTGCGGGACCCCGGACCCGATGCCCATGACGATCTGGCACGGATCGGGCTTCTCCGATCCGGACTCCGCGAAGGACTACATGCGTCTCTTCGGCGACCTCTGGAACGACTCGCCAGGAGCGACGGAGTTCGTGCGCTGGCTCCACACCCACCCGAAGGTCATGGCTGAGCGCACGGCCGTTCTCGAATGCAGGGAGGCGCTGCTCTGGACGCGGGACGTCGAGAACCGGAGGACCATCCTGGACCGGCTCGGCTTCCTCGCGGACTCAATCGACGACAGCCTGTCGGACAGCATCGTGGCGCAGCGCACGGACCGCGCCGGCAACAGGGTGTGGCCCTGGCTGCACGCCGCGTCGTGCCGGAGACCGGACTGAGGCAGGGACGATCCCGAAAACGGACCGTCGCACAGCTTCGCCCCCCGCCGACGCGCCGAAACCCGCCTCCCGTAGCCGGGAACGATCATCCGGCAATACCGGCGCCGGAACGGCTGACGGCCAGCTTGCCCGCAGCGCGGCGGTCCGCGACTGCGCGTCGATGTCCATCGCACGCAGGCTGCACAGAACCTAGCCCGAGGCGGGCACGAGTTTCAGTTCTGGATCGTCAGCATCCTTGGGTCGGTTCCGGGGCATTGGTCACCGCGCCGTTCGGGCAAGAAAGCAACCCATGCAGTGTCGCATGCGGATTGCAATGGAACGGGCTTCCGGGCGATTCGACCGCATCCTATTTCGGTCCGTTCACGACAGGATTGTTCGACCGAGTGATTCCCAGCCAAACCGCTCGGCGGGGTTGATCACGGTCGGAAGAGGACCGGAATGCCTCTGCATTCCCGCAATTTCCGTTCCGAATGCATTCCGAAGTGAAATTCCGACGTTCTCTTCCGAAAACAACGTCTAATTTAACAGTCTGTAATATAGGGACCAATTCTGGTTGCGGGGGTAGGATTTGAACCTACGACCTTCAGGTTATGAGCCTGACGAGCTACCGGACTGCTCCACCCCGCGCCAA
>VXSG01000033.1 GCA_009838075.1 Boseongicola sp. SB0665_bin_10
TGGATGCCCGGCGTCAAGGAAAATCCGACAAAATCTAGCGTGGGAAGGCCCTGCCGAATTTCCCAAAGGCTCTTGTAATCGAAGATTAGGCGTCGTATAGGGTTCGGCTAAGAAAAAAATAAGGCAAGATCAATGCGCGTCAGTGAATTCGAACAGGCCGTACTCGATAAAGAGGAGGTGGTCATTCGTATCAGAGCCCCTCTTGCGACAGTGCTCGATGACTATGACTACGAGCGGCAGGCAAGCAGTTCTACGTCTGTAACTGATTGGCTCGAAAACAGAATCCTCCCAAAATTGAAAGGAAGTCAAGTCGCCGTCGTGGACGGGAATGGACAAGCGCCGCATGGTCGGACCAAGCTTGCGACGTTGAGGGCCACGTATGAGCGCTGAAGCAAGGGCAATTAGACGACTGTTTTCTATGCTTCAAGTTAGCCCCAACAAAAACATACCCCGGGCGCATGCAAAACGCAGAGGCGGACCCGGGGGGTTACAGGCTGAAAGATTGTTTCCTTGGTGACAGATGTCAACACCTTTTGCATGCTCGAAAGTGCTTTCTCTCACGAGCGCATGCAAACCTATCTCGATGCCGCGCATGGGGACCGGGCAGTCGCTCTGCAGCACTATACCCGAAACGTACAACTTGGGGCCGCGTTTCACGGTCCGTTGCAGGCACTTGAGGTCACTTTGCGAAACACCATGCATAGTCAGCTTGCAACGCAATACGGCGGCCATTGGTTCTTGGACCCTGCTCCAGGCCTCGACAGTCACGCCCGCGATGCCATAGACGGCCAATTGCGGCGTAGCATGGGAGCGCTGACCCCCGGGCGGTTCGTGGCATCAATGTCGCTGGGCTTCTGGGTCCGGCTTCTTGGTCGCGGCAGCTATATCAATGGCGGTGGCAAAGCTGACTACGAAAAGACTCTCTGGCGTCCCGCACTATGCAAGGCGTTTCCGGGCCGCCAGCGTCGGGCAGTGCAGCAAAGGCTGGATCAGCTACGACAGCTTCGAAACCGGATCGCGCATCACGAACCGATATTCGACCGAAATTTGACGGAGGACTATGCCCTGCTCTTGGAGGCAGTGGACTGGATCTCGGTAGATGTCCGTGCGTGGATTGAGACGCACAGCATTTTGCCAGACGCTCTCCAAGCTCCGCTGTCCGACCCGATCCGATTTTAGCTTAGCGCCACGTCAATGAGCAATGGGACGGCGAGGTGTCTTGGTCCTGCAATTACCAACAGGTACGGTCGCGCCAAGACCGTCACGGCAGATGCCTATGGTGCGTTTGGCCGCTGGTTCGGCCAGCACAGAGATGCTGAGCCGGATGCTTGCCGATGGAGACATTCCGAACTCCCTGATCCGCGGCGACCGTTCCGGAATTCGATAATGGACGACCCGTGCCCCGAAGCCGCTTTGCGTGTTCAAGGACCCGGCGATCCGTGTTTCGATCCGGCGTTCCGCCAAAACGAGTGCGTCGACGCATAGTCGCTCGATAACGGAGGTGCAGGGCAAATTTCCCTGCGTTCTGCGGCATTCTGCAGCAAACCGACGCGCCAGAAGTTCGTTGGAGCGGGCAGTTTCCACCTCAGGCGCATGCCATGCCTTCAGATCGCGCGTGGCCTCACTCGACCGAAAAACATCTTGCTGCCACAGACATTCCGGAGAGCATGATGACGCTTGGGACGGGTTTGGAGACGTGCGTCGCAGGAGAGGATATCATCACCAATCAGCCCCAACGGAGGCGCGACGCACCTCCGCACCTTCTCCGGGATGACATCTCCGAAGGACAAAAGGCGTTCCGTGCATCGCGAGGTGCAGAAACAAATTGCGAAGTGAATCCGGTTCCTTGGGCGCCGTCGCTTGCGGATGTGCTCAAAGTCGTCGCCTGCCAGTGCGTGGTTCCGCAGCGTGTCTGGCTCGCCAGTTGGCAGGTCGAAGAGGTGCCGAGCGCTGGTGCACGGTTGGAATTGTACGGTGCGCCGTGCTTCTTTTGCCTTCTTCAGTGGGTTTGACTACAGATGATTGTGACGTCGGATAAGGAATGGTTGGGGAACAATGTGCAGAAGTCACATCGGTTCGAGTTTTTCGTTGCGGGCGCGTTGGATACGTGGCAGAGAGAATCCGGGAGGGCGAGGCTTTGCCTTGCCGATCTCCGGCATAGAGATAGAGGGCCAAGGCCCTGCCGCACTGCCCCGTTCAAGGGCCGGAACATGACGAGGCGTCCGGGATTGGCGCACTTGCACGGCGAGAGGAGCTGGCGCTGGCCATCTCTACTGACCCGTGAATTCAGTGCGAAAGTTCGATGTGACTTTCCCCAATGGATGCGATGATCGCATGCCGAAAATTCTCCAGTGCATCGCAAGCTCTCGCTTTAGAAACAGGCAGGCATGACGCATGACAGCCGAAGCAGTGAACCTCTCCGAAAAGCTCAGCAAGTTTTCCGAATACTGGTCGCCGAAAATCGTTTCACAGTTCAATGGCCACGATGTGATGGTAGTGAAAGTCCAAGGGGAGTTTGTCTGGCACTCGCATGACGACACAGATGACTTTTTCCTTGTCCTGAATGGCGTCGTGAAGATTGAGACAGAACAGGGAAACGTCGTCCTTGGGCCAGGAGAGCTGTACGTTGTTCCGAAAGGCGTCAAACATCGGCCGGTTGCACAGGAAGAGGCCCATATCCTGCTGATTGAGCCAATTGGGACGCCCAACACGGGCGATGCCAAGACGGCGGCTCAAAAAGTCGAAATATAGTTCCGATCGGCCATGCACGTGAATCCTGAGCCCAGGTTCGTACGGCTTACGCTGCAATGGCCGGTATCTGGCATCGGTTCCGAGCCTTGCAAAGAACTGCGCATGAGGCCCGACATTCCCCACCGATACATCGATCCAAAGGAAGGACTGCGGAACTGCGAGAGACATGTGCTTGGGGCCCAAGGTGTCACTCGGCACTGAACCGGAGCAATTCCCGGATTCGGCCTGTGGCCGACGTTTGCCGCCCGGCAGGTGCACATCGGGCTTCGTGACACCGCGCCACGAAACAAGTCTTCCATTGCACACCATCAATGGCGTCTGATATGGTGCGGGCAACGAGATATGGTCTATCGGTGACGAAGAGGCAACTTCTTGGGCGACACTCCTGAAACGCCGGACGAAGCGGAAGAGCTCCCGCCCGTTCCGCCGCGCTACGACGGTCCGACGGTTACGATCGAGGACGAGATGCGAACCTCGTATCTCGACTACTCGATGAGCGTGATCGTCTCGCGAGCCATTCCCGACCTTCGGGATGGCTTGAAGCCCGTGCATCGCCGAATTCTCTATGCAATGCACGAGACCGGGAACACGCATGACAAGCCATATCGCAAGTCCGCACGGCCGGTGGGCGACACCATGGGCAAGTACCACCCCCATGGTGACGGTGCAATTTATGACGCGCTCGTGCGCATGGCCCAGCCCTTCTCCATGTCGCTCCCGCTGCTTGACGGCCAGGGCAACTTTGGATCGATGGACGGCGACAACCCGGCCGCCATGCGGTACACCGAAGTCCGCATGGATCGGCCGGCCTCTGCCCTGCTTGTCGACATAGAGAAGGAAACCGTTGATTTTACGGACAATTACGACGGGAAGGACCACGAACCCACGGTCCTTCCCGTGCGCTTTCCAAACATGCTCGTCAACGGCGCGGGCGGGATCGCCGTCGGGATGGCGACCAACATTCCGCCGCACAATCTGGGCGAGGTCATCGATGCCACGTTGGCGCTAATCGAGGAACCCGACGTCTCTTCAGAGCGCCTGATCGAAATTGTACCGGGGCCGGACTTCCCGACGGGTGGCCTGATCCTGGGCCGTTCCGGATCTCGCAAGGCGTATCTGGAAGGGCGCGGCAGCGTCATCACCCGGGCCAAGACCCGCGTCGAGGAAGTGCGCAAGGATCGTTTCGCCATAATCGTTGACGAAGTCCCCTACCAGGTCAACAAGGCGGCAATGATCGAGAAGATCGCGGAACTCGTGCGCGAAAAGAGGATCGAGGGCATTTCTTCGGTTGCCGACGAAAGCGACCGCATCGGTGTGCGCGTGGTCATTGAACTGAAGCGCGATGCGACACCCGAAGTCGTCCTGAACCAATTGTACCGTTTCACGCCGATGCAGACTTCGTTCGGCTGCAACATGCTGGCCTTGAACCACGGACGTCCCGAGCAGCTCACTCTCCGCGATTTTCTCTCATGTTTCATAGAGTTCCGGGAAGAAGTTGTGGCGCGCCGCACCGCCTTCGACCT
This sequence comes from Boseongicola sp. SB0665_bin_10, assembly GCA_009838075.1. Taxonomy (GTDB): domain Bacteria; phylum Pseudomonadota; class Alphaproteobacteria; order Rhodobacterales; family Rhodobacteraceae; genus JAJEFO01. The sequence goes on from VXSG01000033.1 coordinate 4,275, forward strand.
GCGCAAGGCTCGCGAGCGCAGCCACATTCTCTGCGGCCTTGCAGTGGCCGTGTCCAACGTGGACGAAGTGGTTGCCACGATCCGTGCCTCGGCAGACGCGGCGGAAGCGCGCATGAAACTGATGGAGCGGCGCTGGCCTGCCAAGGAAATTGCCGAATACATCCAGCTGATCGACGATCCCAACCATATGATCAACGCGGACGGCACATACAACCTTTCGGAAGTCCAGGCACGCGCCATTCTGGACCTGCGCCTGAACCGCCTCACGCAGATCGGGGTCAGGGAAGTCACGGACGAACTTGAAGAACTGGCCACAAACATCAAGGATTACTTGGATGTCCTCTCATCCCGTGAACGCATCATGGCGATCATTTCCGATGAGCTCCGCGACGTCCGGGAACGGTTCGCCGTGCCACGCCGCAGCGAAATCATCGATTGGGATGGCGATCTTGAAGACGAAGACCTGATCGAGCGCGAGGACATGGTCGTCACCGTCACTGCAGAAGGATATATCAAGCGGACGGCGCTGGCGGAATTCCGGTCCCAGAAGCGCGGTGGCAAGGGCCTGTCGGGCGGCTCGCTCAAGGACGACGATGTTGTCACCACACTGTTCGTGGCCAGCACGCATGCCCAGCTCCTGTTCTTCACGACGGACGGGATGGTGTACAAGCTCAAGACCTGGCGTTTGCCGCTCGGCGGGCGCACTTCGCGCGGAAAGGCCATCGTCAACATCCTGCCGATTCCAACGGGTGTCTCCATTGCGGCGATCATGCCGACCGACCGTGATGAGGAGGAATGGGATCAGTTGCAGGTTTTCTTCGCGACTTCGGACGGCGACGTGCGACGCAACGCCCTAAGCGATTTCACGAACGTCAAGTCGAATGGCAAGATCGCGATGAAGCTTCCTGATGAAGTGTCTCTCGTAAACGCCAGGATATGCACGGAAAACGATGATGTGATGCTGGTAACGGCACGAGGGCGCGCCATTCGGTTCCCGACGACTGCCGTGCGCGTCTTCAAGGGCCGTGGCTCAACTGGCGTTCGCGGAGTCAAACTGGCTGACGGCGACCGCGTCGTGTCCATGGCCGTGATCCGGCATTTCGACGCCGACCCAGCCGAGCGGAGCGCCTACCTGAAGCAGAGGCGCCTGGTGGCCGGCATGCCGGAAGACGACGCAGATGCGGACGAAGACGCGCCCGCGGGCGGCCAGCTTTCGCCCGAGCGCTACTCGGAAATGTCCGCTGCCGAGGACCTGATCCTCACGATCACCTCCGGCGGGACCGGCAAACTGTCTTCCAGTCACGGCTATCCCGTGCGCCAGCGTGGCGGCCAAGGTGTCCTCGCAATGGACAAGGGCCTGCGCGACGGCCCGCTGGTGGCGTCCTTCCCCGTGGACATGTCCGACCAGATCATGCTGGCAACGTCGACCGGCCAATCCATCCGCGTTCCGATCGAGGACATCTCCTTCCGGTCCCGCACGGCTGGTGGCGTCAAGGTCCTGAATGCATCCGAAGGCGAGAAGGTCGTCTCTGTCGCCTGGATTGCAGACCAGGGCGAAGAGGAAAGCGTCTAGCCTGCCACTGGCAGTTGAGCTTTCGCCGGGATCCTGATCCCGACCCGTCCTGGCTGGCATCCGCAACGATCCTGCAGACTTGGCGCCCGGGGCTGGCAGCCGGATCGGGGCACCGTGCCGCTTGTCACGTCAGCGCCGGGCCATGTGCAGAGTTGAACGGACGTTACCCTTTCAAATCTGCGCCGCGGGCGCTACATCGCGGGCGTGTCGGACCCTCTTCATATCGTTGGCGGTGGCCTCGCAGGCTCCGAAGCTGCATGGCAGGCCGCACAGCGGGGCGTCCAGGTTGTCTTGCACGAGATGCGGCCAAAGTCTGGAACCTTCGCCCACAAGACCGGAAAGCTGGCTGAACTGGTTTGCTCGAATTCGTTTCGGTCCGACGATGACGAGAACAATGCCGTAGGTCTCCTGCACTGGGAAATGCGGCTGGCCGGTGGAGTTGTCATTGAGGCAGGTGACCGTCACCGCCTTCCCGCCGGCGGTGCACTCGCGGTCGACCGCGAGGCGTTTGCAGACGCCGTGACCTCAAAGCTGCTGTCGCACCCGAATGTCACGCTCGCGACAGAAGAGATCACCAACCTGCCCGTAGATGGAAATTGGATATTCGCGACCGGTCCGCTTACCTCGAGCGCTCTTGGCGAAGCGCTGCTGGCAGAAAGCGGCGAAGAGAGCCTGGCCTTCTTTGACGCCATAGCTCCGATCGTCTACGCGGACAGCGTGGACAAGTCCGTTACGTGGGAGCAGTCGCGTTACGACAAGGGCGAGACGGAAGACGAGCGCAAAGCCTATATCAACTGTCCATTGACACGAGACGAGTACGAAGCCTTCGTGGATGCCCTGCTTCAAGCCGAAAAGACGGAATTTCGCGTCGGGGAAACGGCACGATACTTTGACGGCTGCCTGCCAATCGAGGTGATGGCCGAGCGCGGTCGCGAGACCCTCCGTCATGGACCGATGAAACCGGTCGGACTGACCAACACGCATGCACCGGACCAAAGGCCCTACGCCGTCGTTCAACTCAGGCGCGACAACAAGCTGGGCACGCTGTTCAACATTGTAGGGTTCCAAACGAAGATGAAGTACCGCTCTCAACTCGAAGTTTTCAAAATGATTCCTGGGCTCAAGAATGCCAGATTCGCACGCCTTGGCGGAATTCACAGGAATACGTTCATCAATTCTCCCCGCCTGCTCGACGAAGAATTGCGTCTTCGGTCCAAGCCCCATATCCGTTTTGCGGGGCAGATCACCGGCGTCGAAGGCTACGTTGAATCAGCCGCAATGGGCTTGCTGGCAGGTCGCATGGCGGCAGCGACGATGACGGGACGCTCACTGCCACCCGCACCTCCTACCACAGCCATCGGTGCACTCGTCAATCATGTCACCGGCGGCGCCGAGGCACGCACCTTTCAACCGATGAACGTCAATTTCGGCCTGTTCCCGCCAATTGACGCCCCAAGCGGTCGACGCGGACGCCGCGAACGGTACAAGGCATACACCGACCGCGCCAAGCGGGACTGGGCGGCCTGGCTGGCGACGGTTGGTCTTGCGTGATTGCCGATCGTGCGCTTGTTCGAGCAAGAGCCTGACCTTTGGCGCCTGCCATGCGCATCTGGCATGCTGACTTGATTGACCGCTCCACGACATTGAGCGAGAGCCTTGAGAGACTCCCATCTGCTCCATTGCGCCAATTCACGAAGCTGGCAGAGCAACCATTTTGGTCTATTGGGCAAAGAGATCGACACGAGTCCAAATGCCGGCAGGAAAGGTGAGCAGTGCGGTTGAGACAGGGACGAGGGACAAGTTGGAGAGAGGCCGTGACGGACATGGAAAGTCATCCTGCATGCTATGGAGTTGACGGTTGCCGGGGCGGCTGGTTCTGGGTCGCGCTGCTGCCCGGTGGAGAAATCCAGAGCGGCATTGCCGCAAGACTCGGCGAATTGGTCGACCGGGCTCGGGACATGGACAGGATCTTCGTGGACACGCCCATTGGGCTGCAAGCCGAACCACGGGAATGTGACCTGCTTGCAAGAAAGATTCTCGGACGTCCCCGGGCGTCGAGCGTATTCCCCGCACCCGCGCGCGACGCGCTGCGCTCTTCGAACTACGAGGAAGCCAGCCAACGAAACCGCGCCGCCGCCGGCAAGGGGCTGACGAAGCAGACATATGCCATCATGCCGAAGATCCGGGAGGTCGACGACCTCCTTCGCGCGAGCGAGAAGGCGCGCAAGATCGTTCGAGAAGTTCATCCGGAGGTGTGTTTCCGGGGGTTCGCCGGGCACGCCATGAAATTCACTAAGGCAAGTCCGCAAGGATTCGAGGAACGTGTCCGGGTGCTCGAGGAGCTGCCGCCCGATCTAGGAGCAATGGATGTCAGACGGAAAGTCGAGGACATGTTCGCCCGGCACGGTGGCAGCGACGTTGCTCGCGACGACATCGTCGACGCCATGACTGCCGCAATGACGGCAGCTGCACATCCATCGGTCCTGCACACGCTTCCCGAACAGCCAGAAAGAGACTCCTTTGGATTGCCGATGGAAATGGTCTTTGCCGATATGTCCTTGAGAAGTCCGATCCCCGCGAACGCACCCGGAAACGCGGCGATCAGTCCGGCAGCCCGCAATCGCATCAAGGAGAGGCTCGTTGGCATCGGACGCCAGCACTCCGTACGGATTCTGCTCGCGGTAGAGTCGGGCAGCCGGGCCTGGGGGTTCCCGTCGCCGGACAGCGACTTTGACGTTCGTTTCCTCTACGTCCGACCACGTGACTGGTACCTTTCGATCAACTCTCGCCGGGACGTGATCGAGTGCCCCATCACGGACATTTTGGACATCAATGGCTGGGACATCAGGAAGGCGCTCGGGTTGCTGCTCAAGGCCAATCCGGTCCTGTCGGAATGGCTGTGCTCTCCAGTCCGTTACATGGTCAATGAGGCATGCACCCAGCGACTGATGGCGCTCGCCGACCGCGTCGCGTTTGAGCGCCCAGCGCGCTACCACTACCTTCATCTTGGACGATCGGCGTACGACGCGAAGATTCGCGGTCGCGAAACGGTCGCGTTGAAGAAGTACTTCTACGCGATTCGGCCGGCACTCGCGCTTCGCTGGTTGCGCGAACGCCCGGATCCGCCTCCAATGGACCTGCCGCGACTGCGTGCCGGCCTTCAGCTCGAAACCGGACTGGATGAGGCGATCGAAAGGCTGTTGATTGCAAAGGCCGGGTCGTCCGAACTCGGCACCGGGCGCCGCATCGGCGATCTCGACCGTTTCGTCGAGGAGGAACTCGCGATTGCCGACGCTGCCGGAGCGCCGGACGTCGATCGCGATCCTGATCTCCTCGATGATGCGAACCGGGCATTCCGGGAAATCGTCGACGGCGAACTCTGAATCCGCCATGGCCGAGTGCGGAAGGATCGAGGTCCGGCCTCAATGCGCGTCATTGATCATTCTGCGGACCAGGAGCGTCTGCGTTCAACCGGCGCCAGCCGCCCGAAACGGATTGAGCGTCGATTCCGCCTTCGGAGCGGGAATTCCAGGCCGCCTGCTCAAGCCAAGCCACGCCGCGCTTCGACGTTCTGCATCAGGCCTGCGATAAGTTGCTGCACTTGCTGGAATTTTTTGGTCGTCACCGACCCCTCGCCTCTTGCGTTTCCGCCAGGGATCGGCTCCATTGGCTCACGGCCTTGAGTTCGTACGGTTCAGGTTCCTGCCGGAGGAGACGATGCCGAAGCGGAGCGCGCCCAAGCTCAACAGGATGCTTGTGGAACGGATCAGGGCCGAAGGCAGGGACGCTTCGTTCCGGGACCGCGACCCCGCTGGCTTCGGCGTGCGGGCGCATCCGACCGGGCACAAGCCCTACGGCGTACAGTCCCGGTGGCCAGCCGGCCTCCACCCTTGCTCACCACCCCGGGTTCCTCGCCGCGGACGGGATGCTCGGGCGGGAGCGGCGCGGCAGCACCGAGATCAGCCTCGCCGCCGAGCAGCGTCTCCAGGCCCTCGTGGCCTTCCCGCTCGAGGAATGCCGCGCCAATTCCTGGCCATCGTCCAGGATCCGTGCAGTCCGGGGTCTCATCGAACTCTTCGCCGCAGTCGTGCCCGCCTGGACCGGCATGGTCTTCCCTTCGGCGACCCGCCAAGGCGGGAGGGACGCGCCACTTGGGTCCGCCTCCGCCGACTCGGCGGTCTTCCACCAACCACGGCGCCATGAAACCCGCTGCGGTCCACGCGATTCGAATCCGGCGCCCGAGCGCGGAAGCGCTGACGTGGCTCGTGACCGCGGTCCTGTTCGTAGCAGGCTCGATGCTGCCCGAAGCCGATGCCGGGATGCTGATCGCGTTGGGCCGGGATCTGCTTGCGCTGTCGCCGGTGGTCGCGGTCGCCGCCGTTCTCGCCGGCGCCCTTACCCTCGGCAACTGGTCCGACCGAGCGCTCGCCTGGCTCTCGGGCAGCCCGGGCCGCGCGGTATTGATCGCGAGCTTCGTCGGGGCCGTCACCCCGGTCTGCGGTCTCGGCGTGCTTCCCCTCATCGCGACCCTCCTGCGCCGCGGCCTGCCGCTCCCGCCGATCATGGCATTCTGGGTCGCATCTCCAATAACCGACCCGAGCATGCTGGTCATCACCGCCGGCATCATCGGGGTTCCGTTCGCCGTCGCGAAGACGGTCGCCGCGTTCGGGATCGGCTTGTTCGCGGGCGCGCTCACCTGGGCCCTGCCCGGCTACCGAGGCGCCGCTCATCACCTGATGCGCCCCGGCCTGCTTGAGCAGTACGGCTGCGAAGTCCGGCCTGACCGCTTCTGGCCGGAGGTCTGGGGCAGCGTCCGGCTCGTCCTGCGCTGGCTGGTCCTTGCGCTCGTCCTCGAGGCGTTCCTGCAACGCTTCGTGCCCGACGCGTGGGTGACCTCGCTCTTTGGCGACGACGCGAGCGCCTCCATTCCGCTGGCCGCGATCGTGGGGGCGCCGATGTACCTGGACGGCTACGCGGCCCTGCCCCTTGTTCGCGGGCTGATGGAGAAGGGGATGAGCTTCGGTGCCGCACTTGCGCTGATGATTTCCGGCGCCGCGGTGAGCCTCTACGTCGCCGTGGCGGTCGCCTCGATCGTCCGCATGCGGGTCTTCGCGCTCTATGTGGCAATCGCGATGTCCGGCGCCTGCGTGGCCGGCTACGTGGCCGCCTGGATCGTCTAGCGCCGACAGCGGGAGATTGCGGCGAGCGGACGACCGGGCGCTGCGGTCCTCGGTCGCGCAGAACCCGAATTTGCCGCCGAGCCCGAGAAGGCGCCACCTTCCAGCCGAACGGAAGCCACCCGTTCAGTCCAACATGGGCTCTACCGTCCCAAGCCGACAGCTAGGGACCTCAACTTGGGAAAGTCCGCATTCGGTTTGATGCCCGTTCCTGCATCCCCCGCCTGCCCTAACAGAAATTTGAGACATTTATTGTTCAATTGCAGTTAATTACATGGACTTCTTGCCTTAGGCCAAGTGATCTCCTCGCCGGCATGCCTCGTGGCGTTCGACACCCTTGCCACGACGAGAATCTTCCGCCAGGAACTTTCCGCGCGGCGCGGCCTTGCAGCCTGTGCAGTGGCGCAGCCTTGCGTTCCTAAAGCAAATCCTGCGCACCGGGACGCCACTGGTTCCCGGCCGTCATCGGGCGAAATCGGGTTGGATTCCCGAGCGCGCCTCATGTAGCCTGTCCAAATGAGCATACGTCCCGAACACGACCTCTGGACGCCACACACTGTCGAGGAAACCCGGGACATCTACCGCAGATGGGCCAACGAGTACGACAGGGACGTCCAGGAATGGGGCTACGTCACCCCGCCAAGAGTGGCGCGGGCACTTCGCGTCACCGGCGCGGACGTATGTCAGCCGATTCTCGACTTTGGATGCGGCACGGGATTGTCGGGACAGGCCTTGGCAGCGGAAGGATTCAGCCTGATCGACGGCACGGACATCTCACCGGAAATGCTCGCCAAGGCCAGGGAACGAGACCTTTACCGATCAACCTGGCTGGGCCAGCCCGGAAAGTGCGATGAAGTCCGACCCGGCGACTACGCGGGCATCGTGGCTACCGGTGTTGTCAGCATGGGCGCCGCGCCACCGGAAACGCTTGCTCTCCTGGTCTCATTGCTGGCTCCAGGCAACCTCCTTGCATTTTCGTACAATGATGCAACCCTTGCGGACAGCGGCTACATGGATGCCCTGGACTCGGCTTGCAACACCGACGGCATGGCTCTCGTGTTCGAGGAGCACGGTCCGCACCTGCCAGGGAAGGAAGTCGAATCCACGGTCTACGTTCTGCAGCGCACGTGAGAACGCGATTCGCACCGTCACCGACTGGGCCCCTGCACCTCGGCCATGCCTACTCCGCTCTGCGGGCGCATGACCTTGCCAAGGATGCCGGCGGAACGTTCGTCCTGCGCATTGAAGACATTGATCAGGGACGTTCCCGCAAGGAATGGGAAGCGCTGATCCATGAAGACCTGTGCTGGCTTGGTCTGTCGTGGGAAACTCCAGTGCTCCGCCAGTCCGAGCGACGGGACGCGTATCGCGCCGCGCTCGACAGTCTTTGGCAAAGGGGCCTGCTGTATGTCTGCACCTGCAACCGACGCGACGTTCTTTCCGCCGCTTCCGCTCCGAATGAGGGAGAGCCGCTCGTCGGGCCTGACGGCATCGTGTATCCGGGCACCTGCCGTTCAAGGCCGGGGGCATGCGCGGCCCTGCCCGATGGCGTTGCGCTGCGCCTAAACATGTCTTCGGCACTGAAGGAGTTCGGGACGGAGCGGCCCGAGCCCTGGGAACCGACTCAAGGAAACGGCAGGTTCCGAGCATTTCAGGAAACGGGAAGTGGCCCGAATGGCGAAACCGGCATCATTCACGCGTCATGTGGACACTTCCTGAACAACATCGGAGACGTGGTTCTTGCAAGACGGGACTTTGGCACATCCTATCACTTGTCCGTCGTGGTCGACGACGCATTCCAGGACATCACACACGTTGTGCGCGGCGAGGACCTCTTTGACGCAACGCTGATTCACGTTCTGCTCCAGCATCTTCTCGGCCTTGAAGCGCCGACCTACCTGCATCACGGGCTGGTGCGCGACGAGTCCGGAAACCGACTGGCGAAACGGCACGATTCAATGGCGATCTCCTCCTACCGGGAGGCAGGAGCCACTCCTGCCGACATCCGCGGTCTTGTTGGTCTCTGAAGGTTCCGGGGACTCGCGCAACCGGTTGCGGCATCGACCGGTCAGCCTGAAGCCACATCGGGCGCCACGAGTTCCACCTCCTCGTCCTGACGGATCGCGGTATAAAAGCAGCTTTTTCGCCCCGTGTGGCACGCCGGTCCCTTTTGGCGAACAAGCAGAAGCAGGCAGTCGCGATCGCAGTCGACCCGGAAGTCGACAAGGGCCTGCGTATTGCCGGAGGTCTCTCCCTTGACCCAAAACTCGCGACGGGACCGTGACCAGTACGTCACCCGGCCGGTCGAAAGGGTCTTGGCAACGGCATCTGCATTCATCCACGCCATCATCAGGACCTCACCCGTCCGGTCATCCTGAGCGACAGCCGGGATCAAGCCCTTCTCGTTGTATTCCAGGCTTGCAGGATCGAAGGTCATGCGCCAATCCTTTTGACAACCAGCCGCAGTTCCTAGATATGGCGGGACACGCAAAGGGAAGCAATGGCGGACAGCGATCTCATAAGGCTCTATTCGGGCAGGATCCTTGAGCTTGCTTCGGACATTCCGCTGACAGAGCGTCTGGATGCCCCTGACAGCACCGTGCGAAAGCGCTCGCCCCTGTGCGGTTCCACCGTCACCGTCGATGTCGCGCTGGAGGATGGCCGCATTTCGGCCTTTGGCCAGGACGTCAAGGCTTGTGCGCTGGGCCAGGCATCGGCCTCGATACTGGCACGCAATGTCATCGGCCTCACCCGAGACGACGTGGAGCGAGCCCGCGACCAGCTTCGCGGAATGCTCACGGACGGCGGCGCGGTTCCCGATGCCCCGTTTCAGGAATTCAAGGTGCTTGCGCCTGCCGCGGAATTCCGAAACCGGCATACATCAATCCTTCTTTCGCTCGATGCCACGGCGGACGCAGTGGCCGAAGCGGAGACCGCTGCCTGCGCCTAGCGTATCGCCATCGCTGAAGTAATGGCCTGCATTGAATTCCAGCCGCGGCCTCACGGTGCAGGTTGAAGTTCGGCAACCCGCGAGACGACAGATGCAAGGTGACGTTGGGAACCGCTCCTGAATGTCTGTTTGCGACCGCAGGCACTGGTGCCGGCATGACAGGAACGTCACAGGTCCCGATGGTCCGCCGTGGCCGCATTCGGGCGAAGAACGGGTAGAAGCGCGGCTGATCATCTGCCACGCCCGGAGCGATGCTGGATGTCCAGCCGTCACCTCCGATACCAGCATCGGCGGGCGGGTCCGCCGACACCGCCTGCCGTGAACGGCCGCATGCCTAGGCGGGACGAGCGACGCGACGCAGCCAGCAGCACTTGAAGCCGATTCACTTCAGGACTGATTGTCACAAAAACATCAAGAATCCGTCATACGAGGTATGCGAAACGTCTTCAGATTCGGCGCAAAGCTGCAAGTGGCGGCCCAAGCAGGACTCTCGGGAGAAACTCATGAAGACCATCAAGCTGACGGCCTCTGCATTGGCGATCACGGCCGTTGTCACGACTGCTGCCTCGGCCCGTGACGCGATTCGCATCGTCGGCTCATCGACTGTTTTCCCGTACGCTCAGGCGGTCGCTGAACAGTTCGCCAACTACACCGGCGCACCCTCGCCCATCGTTGAATCGACCGGCACGGGCGGCGGCATGAAAATTTTCTGTGAAGGCATTGGCGAGAACACCGCTGACATTGCAGGCGCATCCCGGACAATGAAGGCGTCCGAATACGAGCTGTGCCAGTCGAACGGCGTGACCGACATTACCGAAGCCCTGATTGGCTTCGACGGCCTATCCATCGCCATCTCGCGCGCCAACGACCTTGCCTGGGACCTGAAGCTCAGCGAAGTCTATCAGGCGCTTGCCGCCCGGGTTCCCGTCGACGGCGAATGGGTCGACAACCCTTACCGGACTTGGGACCAGATCAACTCGGGTCTGCCGGCCGTCGAAATCCTCGCCTACGGGCCACCGCCGACCTCGGGCACCCGTGACGCATTCGTCGAACTCGCGATGCATGCAGGCTGCGAAGAGCTGCAGTATGTCAAGAACGGCGGCTTCGACGGCGATTGGGTCAAGGTGAATTGCTCGCGCATGCGCACCGACGGACCCTTCGTGGAGGCGGGCGAGAACGACAACCTGATCGTGCGGCGCCTTGAAGCCGACCCGAACGCCTTGGGCATCTTCGGCTACTCGTTCCTGTTCGAGAACCTCGACAGGCTGAAAGCGGTGTAGATCTCAGTCGTCGACCAAACATAAAGCACGATCGCCGACAAGTCCTACCCGGTGTCCCGCCCGCTCTTCTTCTACGTGAAGAACGCGCATCGTGGCGTCATTCCCAACCTCAACGCGTTTCTTGAAGAGTACGTGTCGAGCGACGCGCTCGAGCAGGGAGGCTACCTCTCCGAACGCGGGCTGGTGTCGCTGGCTGACGATCTCCTGATGGAGCTGCAGGACGCCGTTCTGAACGGGACGAACATGGAGCCCAAGTCGTAAGGCTCAGGCTCATTGGAAAACAAGGGCCGCCCGACAGCAGCGTTGGGCAGCCGTCTCTTGCGCCTGAGGGGCAGATGACAGCCATCGCATTTCTTGCACTTCTTTGCGTCAGCATCCTTGGTTACTTGCTGAACAGGCAGGCCGCGACGAGATTGCGGGCGAACGGAACGAGGCTGCACTCGGTTCCGGGCTACCATGGGCTTTACGCCCTTCTTTCCACGATCGTGCCCGTTGCCGTCCTCGTCGTGTTCTGGCTCATGCTTCAGGGACCGCTGATTGATCGCTTCACGATGTCGGGCCTGCCTGCAGGCAGTCTCGACGAGGTCGATGCTGGCGGCCGTCAACTCGTTCTCACCGAGATAAAGTCCATCGCGCGCGGGCGGATCTTCGGCAATCCAGAGGCCTGGAAGGTCGATGCAGCGGATCGATACGTCTGGATGCACGCAGTTGCAGGCTGGATGCTGCTCGGGATCGTGACTGTCGCTTCGCTCGGGATCGTGGGGTTCGCCCGCTCCTGCGTCGCCGCAGACTTCCGTGCACGGCACGGTGTCGAGCGCATCACGTCTGGCCTCATGCTCTTCTGTTCGACCATCGCAATCTTCACGACACTCGGCATCATTGCCGCCCTTCTCTTCGAGTCGATCCGGTTCTTCGAGCGCGTGCCGATCACGGAGTTCCTCTTCGGCCTGAACTGGGAGCCGCAAATACCGCTACGCGAGGACCAGATCGCCGCCGAAGGGGCATTCGGCTGGATACCGGTCTTCCTCGGCACGCTGGTCATCACCGTCGTGGCATTGTTCCTTGCCGTTCCGGTCGGCCTCTTGTCAGCGATCTATCTGAACGAATTTGCGCCTTCCCGTCTTCGCGCCGTCGCAAAGCCGGTGCTGGAAATTCTCGCTGGCGTGCCGACCGTCGTCTACGGCTTCTTCGCCATCCTGGTGGTTGCGCCGGCGATACGCAGTTTCGGCGCCACGCTGGGGATCCCTGTCTCGCCGAACACGGCGCTTGCCGCTGGAAGCGTGATGGGCATCATGCTCATTCCGTTCATCTCGTCATTCACCGACGATGCGCTTTCGGCGGTGCCGAAGTCCTTGCGCGACGGAGCGCTTGCCCTCGGCGCAACCCGAGCGGAAACCGTCTTGAACGTGCTCTTCCCTGCGGCGATTCCGGGAATCGTCGGCGGCATCCTTCTCGCGATCAGCCGCGCGATCGGAGAGACCATGATCGTTGTCATGGCGGCAGGCCTGATCGCGTCGCTCACGATCAACCCGCTGGACAGCGTGACGACAGTCACGGTCCAGATCGTGACGCTGCTGATTGGCGACACGTCTTTCGACAATCCCAAGACGCTTGCCGCATTCGCGCTTGGCATGATGCTCTTCATCGTGACGCTCGCCATAAACGTCTTCGCCCTGCGCATCGTGCGCAAGTACCGCGAAGCCTACGAGTGAGACCGCCACATGGCTGATGTGACCGCAGGATCCGATCCGAACCCGAAGACGGGTTCAACCGGGGACGTCGTTCGTGCCAGCCTCGCGCGTCGGAACCGGAAACAGACCATTCTGCAAGTGCTGGGGCTCGGCGCGATCAGCTTCGCGTTTCTCATGCTCTTCATTCTCATCGCATCGCTGGTGTCGACAGGATATCAGGCGTTCACGCAGACCCACATCACGCTTGAAGTCTTCATCGATCCCGAAGAAGTCCCCTTGGAGCGGCTGCCGCGGGGTGGATTCGACGATGTGCTCGATGCGTCCCTGGCCGCCATGCTCGAAGGTGTCGACCCCAATGACCGCGCAACCATGCGGGCGCTCGGCAACCTGCTAAGCAACGGGGCGCAATTCAAGCTACGGGATCGCGTTGTCGAAGATCCTGACCTAGTCGGACAAACGGTTACAATTGCCGTGCCTGTTTCCGATCCCTACGATCAGCTCAACAAGGGCCTGATTGATCGCGAAACCCCGGAGCAGTACCGCAGGCTGAAAGACTTCGAGATCGCCTGGTTTGACCAGCTCACCGCAAGCGACGCAATCAGCGAACCGTTGAACATCGGCCTCATCAGCAATCCAGACAGCCGGTTCCCCGAACTCGCCGGCCTCAAGGGTGCCCTGATCGGATCATTCTGGGCGCTCCTCGTCTGCTTCCTGATCTCGTTCCCGCTCGGCATCGGCGCAGCCATTTACCTCGAGGAATTCGCGCCCAAGAACAAGTTCAGCGACTTCGTTGAAGTGAACATCAACAACTTGGCGGCCGTGCCGTCGGTGGTCTTCGGCCTTTTGGCTCTCGCGGTCTTCATTGGATGGTTCGGGCTCCCTCGCTCGGCACCGTTCGTCGGTGGCATGACACTTGCGCTCATGACGATGCCAACGATCATCATCGCGACACGCGCGGCGCTGAAGGCCGTGCCGCCGTCCATTCGAGAAGCGGCGCTCGGGGTTGGCGCATCCAAGCACCAGGTGGTCTTTGGTCACGTTCTTCCGCTGGCCATGCCGGGGATCCTGACCGGCACGATCATCGGCCTTGCGCAGGCCCTGGGCGAAACGGCGCCGCTCCTGCTCATCGGGATGAACGCATTCATCACTTCGGCACCTTCCGGCCCCTTTGACAGCGCAACTGCGTTGCCGACGCAGATCTTCATCTGGGCTGACAGCCCCGAGCGCGGCTTCGTGAGCCGGACCTCGGCCGCAATCCTCGTCCTGCTCGGATTCCTGATCACGATGAACGCAGTTTCGATCTTTCTGCGCAACAAGTTCGAACGAAGCTGGTAGCGCAAGGAGGACTTGACAATGAATGACATGAAGGAGGTCGAGCGGGACGCCGCAGCAGGCGACATCAAGATTCAGGCGCGGGGCGTACAGGTGTTCTACGGTGACACGCACGCGATCAAGGATGTCTCCGTCGACATCCTGGACAAGACCGTGACGGCCTTCATAGGACCTTCGGGATGCGGGAAATCGACCTTCCTCCGGTGTCTCAACCGAATGAACGATACGATCGACATTGCACGTGTGCGAGGCGACATACACATCGATGGCGACGATATCCACGACCCAAGCATCGACCCGGTTCAGTTGAGAGCGAAAGTCGGCATGGTCTTCCAGAAGCCCAACCCGTTCCCCAAGTCGATCTACGACAACATCGCGTACGGTCCACGCATTCACGGCCTCGCAGCGACCAAGACCGAGCTGGACGAAATTGTGGAAAGGTCTCTTCGTCGCGGTGCTATCTGGGACGAAGTGAAGGATCGGCTGCATGAACCCGGCACCGGGCTCTCGGGCGGTCAGCAGCAAAGGTTGTGCATTGCGCGCGCCGTGGCAACCGAGCCCGAAGTCCTGTTGATGGACGAGCCTTGTTCAGCGCTTGACCCGATCGCAACGGCGCAGGTCGAGGACTTGATCGACGAGCTGAGGCGGAACTACTCGGTGGTGATTGTCACGCACTCGATGCAACAAGCTGCCCGTGTCAGCCAGAAGACGGCTTTCTTCCATCTCGGCAACCTGGTCGAATACCGGGAAACCGGCCAGATCTTCACGAACCCGGAAGATCCCCGCACGGAATCCTACATTACCGGGAGGATCGGATGACCTGGAAGACGTTGCCAGTTCAGTGCCCAATGCCTGGCTTCTCGCGAACGTGCGCGACCGACCTGTCCGGATGGATCCCGGAGGAGATGGCCCTCAAGCCGGTTTGCACCTGCGTGTGGCCCAAATTGAAAGACATGTCAGGCTACGCTCACAAGACTCCGGAGTTCCTCTTCGAGGACAACGTTCGCCACAGGGCCCGCTCCATCGCGAAATGCCTGCGCACGCCGACCATCTCGATCCAACGGCTCCATGGCCGCAACACGCGTCTTGTCGTGGCTGTTCCACTGGTCGAAGCGCGGACCCAAGAAGCGCGTGGCGATCAAGGGCGCAACCCACGTCGATCCCTACGACAAGGACCAGCACGTTGACCAAGCGATCGCCGCAGCCATCGACTCCCTCAAGCAAGAACCCCAGGCGCGGGTCCTTGAACAGGCCTCCGTGTCGAACACTTCCAAGGAATGCCATGCAGAGAAACTTGCAATCTCACGAGCCGAAGCCGTGAAACCCGTACATCCCTTGACCATCATTGCCGAAGTCCCGCGACTGATCGCGATGCGAGTCGCTCAACCCCTTCGGTCGGCTCTGCGCGAACCGCAGGAATACCCTGAAACACAGCGCCAGCTTCGGGTGCTCGTTGAACGCGCGCTGTCTCACGAAGTCCGCGCCGGATACACGCACCGCTTCATCACGCTGATGTTCGTGACCGTTGGCGATCGCGTCTTTTGCCGCCGCTACACCTACAGCGAGCCGTCCTGGCACAGCGCTTTTCGCGCTGACCCGGCTGGCCAAGTCAAGCTGGACAAGACCGTTGTGAACATCGATGCACATGTGCCCGACGATCTGGATGATGTCCTTCCCGCTGTTGACCAGGCCTATGCCGACAAGCTCAAGCGACTTGGAGCCAGCTTCATGCTTGCCGGTGCGGTTGAGCCCCGGGCACAAGCCAGCACCATCGAAATCACCCTCTCGAGTTCACCAGCACGCCCTTGATGAGCGCCGCATGCAGGGTGATCCGGGAAACCAGGCCTTGGCGACGGTTGCCGGTCCGTGCCTTCCCACACGCACAAGCTGTCCAATGGGACCATCCAGGCTGCCGGAGCCGGGGCGACGGCACGGGCCTTGTTCGCTCGATTGCCTCAGGGAGGAGCGACCCGATGCAGCCGTAGACCATGCGCAGGCCGGTTCCGGGGCAGACCGTTTCATCAACCGAAAGGCGCAGCCCTACGTCAAGCTCACTTCCCGACAGAGATCATTCAGGCCGATCGCCTCGACGCCTTCCGTCTTGCGATAGCGTTCCTTGCCGGAATGGACGACAAAGCTGCGTTCCGGGTTCAAGTCTTCTCGCGCGTGATGAAAGCCGCGTTCAAGCTTCGGGCTCAGACCACGCTTGATCTCGATCGCCCAGAGCCTCCGGTTCGGCAATTCCAGGAGCAAGTCGATTTCCGCGCCGGCAGCGGTACGATAGAAGCTCGCACGCGTTCGTTCAGGCACCGCACGCATGACGTTCTCGACCACGAACCCTTCCCAACTGTCGCCGGCAACCGGATGGCCAAGCACGATTTCCCGGCTGTCGAGACCGAGCAGGGCATGGACGAGGCCACTGTCTCGGATATAGGTCTTCGGTGACTTGACCAGCCGTTTGGCCGCATTGCCGCGATAGGGCGGCAGCCGGCGAACCAACAGCAGGTCGACCATTAGATCAAGGTAGCGCGCGACGGTCTTGCCGTCGACGGCAAGACTGCGTGCCAGCCGAGCCGCGTTCAGAAGCTGGCCTTGCGAATGCGCCAGCATGGTCCAGAACCTTTGCAAAATCCGCGCCGGTATCCGTGGCCCAAGCAACGGTATGTCGCGCGCCAGGTAGGTCTTGATGAAGTTGTCCCGCCAGACCACGCTGGCTTCCTCGGTCTCCGCCAGGAAGCTGTCGGGAAACCCGCCGCGGATCCACAACAGCTCGCGGTCATGGGCCCCGGTCTCCAGAACGTCAAGAGGACAGAGTTCGACATAGGCGATGCGCCCGGCCAGGCTCTCGCGCGACTGCTTCAGAAAATCCATCGAGGCAGAGCCGAGGAGAAGAAAGCGACCGGTGCGCGTGCCTTGTCGTCGCCCGCGGTCGATCACGCCGCGAAGTTCCTGGAACAAGGCCGGCACAAACTGGATCCCGTCCAGAATGACCAGTTCGTTCTCGTGCGCAGAGAGGTAGTACGCAGGATCGGACAGCTTGCCGCGATCCCCCGAGCTCTCCATGTCGAGATAGACGGCCTTGCGGTGCCCAGCTATCAGCTGGGCCAGTGTCGTCTTGCCGACCTGACGCGGACCAAGCAGCGCCACGGCCGGAAACTGGTCCAGCCGCGCAATCACGGCTTGCAGCAGTCGACGATCAATCATCCGTGCAAATATGGCATCTCATTCCACAATTGCAAGGTTAATTTCAAGATCTGGCACGCTTGTCCACCCGATTCGCACCAGGAACTGTCACCGCCTTCTCACAAGATCTGCAAGAGCATCGCGACACAAAAGAAGCCCGCCGCATTCCTGGGAACGGCGGCGGGCAAGTTGCGTGTCTGGCTTCGTTTCGGTCCTGGTCCTTGGGGGGCAAAGACCCCGACGACGATGTCGTCGTGCATCGGATTCGGGACAGGATGCATGGACCGACAATCCAGACCGCAGGCAGGCTCGGTTCAGAAAAGTCCAGACAGGGACAAACCAGCCAATGTAAGCAGCACCAGCGCTGCGCCTCCGGCAAATTCGCCGGGCAAGGTCGCGCCGTTGCGGGCAATCATGTCTTTCAGCTCGTTCATGTTGTAGCCTCCTGGCTTTCGGCTGCGGTCGGCAGGCAACGCAGATGTTGCCTGATTGTTCTCAACTTTGGCCAAAAGTAAAGACCTTAACGCGAACATTCGCGAACAAAGTGCACAGGCTGACCTTAACCCACTGAAATCATTGCGATTGCCTTGTCCTGTTCCAGCAACCAAAGAAGCGTTCTCATGGCTCTTCCTCGCCGTGTCTTGAGTTCCGGATCACTCGCAACGAGGTTCCTGGCATCATGATTCGCGGCAGAAAGCAGCGCCGCATGGCGCTCCCAATCAGCAATCCGGAATCGCGGAAGCCCCGATTGGGCCGTGCCAAGCACATCCCCTGCCCCGCGCATCGCGAGGTCCTCTTCCGCAATGCGAAACCCGTCTTCCGTAGCGCGCACGATGTCGAGGCGCCGCCGGGCGGAATCGGAAAGCGGGGAGCGGTAGAGCAGCAGGCATGTCGACCGCTCCGAGCCGCGACCAACCCTGCCCCTCAATTGATGCAGTTGCGCAAGGCCAAAGGACTCCGCGCCTTCGATCACCATGATCGAGGCATTCGGCACGTCGATCCCGACCTCGATGACTGTCGTTGCCACCAGAACCCGCGTTTCCCCTGCGACAAAGGCTGCCATTGCCGCATCCCTCTCGCCAGGCGGCAACTGCCCATGAACAAGACCCACGGCTCGCTCACCGAAGACCGCACGAAGTCGCAGGAACCGCTCCTCGGCGGCAGTCTGGGGGCGGATGTCGCTTTCGTCCACAAGCGGACAGACCCAGTATGCCTGCCGTCCCGTCTCCACCGCAGCCTTCAACTGCGTCTCCACCTGGCCGATCCGGCGGTCCGGCACAGCCGCGGTGGACACGGGAGTCCTGCCCGGCGGCTTCTCGTCCAGCACGGACATGTCCATGTCACCAAAATGGGTCAGGCTCAGGGAACGGGGGATGGGCGTCGCCGTCATCACCAGAACATCGACCGCATCGCCCTTCCTTCCAAGTTCCATGCGCTGCGCCACACCGAATCGGTGCTGCTCGTCGACCACGGCAATGCGCAGGTCCCGGAAAACGACCTCTTCCTGGAACACTGCATGGGTTCCCAGGAGAATCTGGATTTCTCCATTCTTGAGCGCGGCAAGCTTGGCTGCACGTTCCTTGCCCCTGTTGCGTCCCGTGAAGACCTCAAGCACCACGTGTGCGGCCTCGGCGATCGGCCTGAGCGCTTCCATATGCTGGCGGGCCAGCAATTCGGTCGGCGCCATGAGCACGCCTTGCCCGCCAGCTTCGACCGCCGCCAGCAAGGACATGAATGCAACGATCGTCTTGCCTGAGCCGACATCGCCTTGCAGCAGGCGGTTCATCCTCTCGGAAGCCGCCAAGTCTTCGGAAATTTCGCGCATCGCTCGTTCCTGCGCGCCTGTAGGTCGGTACGGAAGAGCCTCAAGGGCCTTTGCCTGAAGACGGCCATTTGCGGTCGTCGAGCGTCCCTTGCGCTTTCTCCGACGGAATCGGGCGAGCGCGAGAGTCACCTGGTGGGCCAGAAGCTCGTCATATGCAAGCCGCTGGCGTGCGGGCGCATCGGAACGGATGTCTGTCGTGGATTCCGGGGAATGAACTCCCGTCACCGCAGCACGCCATCGGGGCCAGCCGTTGCTCTCCAGAAATGCGGAATCCAGCCAGTCGTCGAGCTCCGGTGCCCGTTCAACGGCAGCAGCCATGGCCTTGACCATGACTCTCTGCGTAATCCCGAGAGTCAGCGGATACACGGGTTCGAACTGCGGCAGCTTGCGGGCCTCCTCCGGTGCGAGGATGTGGTCAGGGTGAACCATTTGAACCGTACCGTCGAACAGCTCAGCCCTCCCCGAGATCACGCGACGCTCGCCTTCCGGAAGCCGCTTCTGCAGCCAATCGGGATTCGCGTGGAAGAAGACCAGCGGAAACTCCACTTCAGAGTCTGACACCCTCACGCGATAGGGCCGTCCCTTGGCCCGGTTTGGCAGGTGCCGCAGCACCGTCGCTTCGGTCGTCACCGTCGCCGGCAGATCCACGCCCTTGACGGATGGCCGGATTCGGCGGTCAACGCCGGAATTCGGCAGCGTGAAGAGCAGGTCCCTTGGGGTGTTGATCTCCATCTGCCCGAAGGCGCGCGCAAGCTTCGGACCGATGCCTGGCAGCGAAACAAGCGAGGCAAAAAGCGGAAAGAGAACCTCAGGCCGGCCGCTCATGCGTCGCCGATGAGGGCCAGCCAATCGTCCTCTTCCATCGTCTCGACGCCGAGTTCGGCAGCCTTCCTGACCTTCGATCCTGCACCCGGTCCGGCAACGACCAGATCGGTCTTGGCGGAAACGGAACCCGAAACCCTTGCTCCAAGCGCTTCCGCGCGAGCCTTGGCTTCGTTGCGCGTCATCCTGCTCAGCGTCCCGGTGAAGACAATGGCCTTTCCGGCGACCGGGCTGTCGGATGCCCTGGCATCAGGCGGAACGATCTCGAGATGCTTCGCGAGGCGCTCGACCGAGGCGCACTCCGCCTCCTGATCCATCGTCAGGACAAGTGATCGGACCAGGGTTCGGCCCACTCCGTCGATGGACAGGAATTCCTTCCAGGCCGGACTCCCGTCCAGTGCGGCTTGCGACGCATCGTCCACGGCCGGCTCCCTGGCCGCCTCCAATGCAGCGGCGGCAAGCGTGGGCCAGTCGATGAAATGGCGTGCAAGATCCTTGGCCGCCACCTCACCGAGATGCCGGATTCCCAGACCGAACAGGAAACGATGGAATTCGATTCTTCGGCGCTCCCTGATGGCCGCGAAGAGCTTGTCCGCCGATCTTTCCCCCCAGCCGTCAACGTCGCTCAACCGCATCTCGCCTTCGCGGTTGCGCGCCTCGAGCAGGAATATGTCCGCCGGTTCGGCAATCCAGCCGCGATCATGGAAGTCCTCGACCTGCTTCGCGCCGAGTCCCTCGATGTCGAAGGCCCCGCGCGAAACGAAGTGCTTGAGCTTCTCGACGGCCTGTGCGCGACAAACGAGACCCCCGGTGCATCGGCGCACGGCATCCCCTTCTTCCCGGATGGCGGGTGACCCGCATTCGGGACATTTCCTCGGGAATTCGAAAGGCATCGCGCCCTTGTGCCTCCTGGAGAGGTCGACGTCCGCAACCTTCGGGATCACGTCGCCCGCTCTGTAGATCTGGACCAGGTCGCCCGCTCGAATGTCCTTGCCGCCCCTGATCTCGTTGCCGTTCGCATCGCGGCCTGCGACGTAGTCCTCGTTGTGCAGCGTGGCATTGGACACGACAACGCCGCCCACGGTGACCGGTGACAGCCTCGCCACGGGTGAAAGCGCGCCGGTTCGCCCGACCTGGATGTCGATCGCTTCCAGGCGCGTCCAGGCGAGCTCCGCCGGGAACTTGTGCGCGATCGCCCACCGAGGTGTCGTCGAGCGAAACCCGAGCCGTGCCTGAAGGCCGAGATCGTTCACCTTGTAGACGACGCCATCGATGTCGTAGTTGAGCGTGGCGCGCATCTCCTCGATCCGGCGATAGTGGGCCACAAG
The DNA here is from genome assembly GCA_009838075.1 of Boseongicola sp. SB0665_bin_10. Lineage (GTDB taxonomy): Bacteria > Pseudomonadota > Alphaproteobacteria > Rhodobacterales > Rhodobacteraceae > JAJEFO01. The sequence continues at coordinate 25,436 of VXSG01000033.1, forward strand.
GTCTGCAGTGCCGTCGCAGAGCGCCATGAGCGGGTTGGTCGCAAAGCCGACGTCCTTCAATCGCGTGATCGCCGCCGCCTGCGTGTCCGCCAGCGCTTCGCTGACGTCGCCCCAAGCATAGGCAAAGAACCTCAATGGCCGCCTTGACGTGATCCGGGAATCCAGCTGCCGGAGCGATCCGGCCGCGGCGTTGCGGGGATTTGCAAACACTTTCTCGTCACTCTCGGCCTGGCGCGCGTTGAGCGCGGCGAAATCCTCATGACTCATGTAGGCTTCGCCTCGAACCTCAAGCAGTTCCGGGGCCGACTTGATGCGCTCCGGAACGTCCCTGATCGTCAACGCGTTGGACGTGACATCTTCGCCAATCGCGCCGTCTCCCCGCGTGGCCGCGTTGACCAGCTGGCCGTTCTCGTACCTCAAGGACAGCGACAGGCCGTCAATTTTCGGTTCTGCGGTATAGGCCAGGGGGTCGGACTCGGTCATGCCCAGGAACTTCCGGACGGAGCGGTCGAACTCCACCACGTCCGATTCCTCGAACGCGTTGTCCAGGGACAGCATCGGGACCGAATGCCGAACCTTCCTGAAGCCCTCGGACGGCGCGGCGCCCACCTGCTCGGAAGGAGAGTCGTCTCTCTTGAGATCCGGGAAGCGTCGCTCGATCCCGGCGTTTCGGCGCTTGAGGGAATCATAGTCCGCGTCAGAGAGAGCCGGCGCGTCTTCCTGGTGATACGCCTTGTTCGCGACGTGCAGCGCCTTGGCCAATCGAGCCAGTTCGTCCCGGGCTTCCTCCGGGCTGAGTGACGCCACGTCTTTCGTTTCGGCTATCTGCGACATGCAATTGACTCGGCAGGACCCCTTCCCTTCATCGTCCAGTCCTTGCGCAAAGACAACCGGAGTCGGTCGCGTCCGGCGCGCCGACGGGGCCTCCCTCGCGCCAAGTGCCGTCGGCCAGCCATGGCTTGTCGATGCCTGGAGGGACCGATCAAGTCGCCGAATGCGTTCCAGGCTCAGTCCAGGCACCACTCCGCCGATTGCATTTCACGAAGCCTGCTCGCCGTGCGCTCGAACTCGAACGCGCCGCTGCCTTCGACTTGCAGCCGTTCCGGAGCATTCGCCGCCGTGGCGATGAGCCGGACGCGCGCCTCGTAAAGCGCATCGATCAGTGTCACGAAGCGGCGGGTCTCGTTGGCGTTCTCGGAACTGAAATAGGGAATCTCCTCGAGGATCAGGACACGAACCGCATCTGCAATTGCAAGATAGTCCGCCGGGCCGAGCGGCTGACCGCACAGATCCGGGAACCTCGCCCGTGCCACGCCGTTGGCAAACTGCGGAATCTCGACCTTGCGGCCTTTCACCGAGAGCACAAGGGATTCGGCGCCGCGATGGAAGAAGCCGCTCCACAGCCTTTCCACTGCCGCACGCGCTGACGCATCCGCAGGATGAAAGTAGACCTGCTCGCCTTCAAGCCTGTCCTGGCGATAGTCGCGGGGCGACGCCAGCTCGATGACTGACAGGCGCGTCTTGATGAGTTCGATGAACGGCAGGAACAGGGCGCGGTTGAGGCCGTCCTTGTAAAGGTCGTCCGGCAGCAGGTTGGACGTGGTCACGACCACGACCCCGGCATCCAGCAGCTGCTCGAAGAACCGCCCGACGATCATGGCGTCCGCGATGTCCGATATCTGCATCTCGTCAAGACAAAGGAGCCTGAGCCCGTCGCTCATCGCCGCAGCGACCGGAATCAATGCGTCATCGACCTGGGTCTTGCGCGCGTCGTGCAGGCGGCCCTGAACTTCCTGCATGAAGGCATGGAAGTGGATTCGGCGTGACTGGCCGCCGCCTGCCACCTCGTGGAGAAGGTCCATCAGCATGGACTTCCCGCGTCCGACGCCGCCCCAGAGATAGATGCCAGTGGTGAATTCCGGCGTCCGCTTGAGGACGCGTCCGAAGACTCTCCGGGGCGGCGCAGATCTCAGCGTCGTGGCGACCCGGTCCAGCGCGGGCAGAACCGTCACTTGGGCCAGGTCGGCGCTGAAGTCGCCACTTGCGACCCGCGCCTCATACGCTTCGGTCACTTGTCCCATCGGTGCCGTCAACCATACGGGGCTTGCAGGATCAAGTCAGACTTCCAGCGAAGTGACGTCATGGCGATAGATCCAGTCGAACCGCCTGAGCATTGCCGCCGGGGCGATCGCGCTTGCCGCCTTGAGCGCCGCGTGTGCCGCGAAGCGTACAGGCGGGATGCGGAGGTGGTAGTTGCGTGCATTCCTGGTGGCGGCATCCACGATCCGTGTTGCCCTGGGAATCCTGAGGACCTGATATCGTTCGAGGGCCTCGGGCAGATCGTGCTGCCGGATTGCGGCCGCGAGAACCCATGCGTCCTCAAGTGCCAGGTTTGCCCCTTGCGCAAGAAAGGGCAGCGTCGGATGCGCGGCGTCGCCGAGCAGGACCTTCCGGTCACGAACCCAGCGTCCTGCCACCCGATGGCGAAACAGGCCCCAGAGATGCACGCTCTCGACCGTTGCCAGCATGCGGCGCACCTCGGGCCCAAATCCGGCAAATGCCGCGCGGAGACTGTCGGGGTCATCCTCGTGGTTCCAGCCCTCGTCCACCCATTCCGCGCGCTCCTCGAACGCCGCGATGTTGCGCTGCCCGTCTCCGATCGGGTAGGTCACGAGATGACGGCCCGGGCCCATGTGGACCTCGACCACTGGTTCGCGCCATGCATCTGGAATCACGGTGCGCCAGGCAACCTGGCGGGTGAAGAACGGACTTGATTCGTTGTCCACGAGTGCGCGCATGCGGGACTTGATTCCGTCGGCGCCGATCAGCAGGTCTTCGCCTTCAAGCGCTTGTCCCTCTGGCGGCAGCGCACGGTCGACACCGAACTCGATGGAAGCACCGGCATCCACCGAGGCCGCCGCCAGATGCGCAACAAGGGTAGCCCTGTGCGAGAGTTGCCAGCGCAGGTCCCCGGCATGGCGCCCGAAGTCCAGAGTTGCCACCGTTCGCCCGCTTGGTCCGTCCCTGAGACGCACGGCTGCGAGCCGGACTGTCTCGGTCCGAAGCTCGTTTTCCAGTCCAAGCGCACGCAAGACCGCCATGCCGTTCGGGCTTACCTGGATTCCTGCCCCCACCTGGCTGAACGCGCTTGCCCGCTCAATCATGCGGATTGAATGCCCGTCACGTGCAAGCGCCGCCGCGGCGGCCAACCCGCCGATTCCGGCTCCCGCGATCGTGATCTTCAGAGGTCTCATGACAGGCAGCCTTCTGGACAGGACCAAGACTTGCACTGCGGCCGACGGCGCATCCGGCGCATTGCAATCGACTCAACTGTCGCGGTGCACCTTTTCCGCCCGCTCATGCCTTTCCTGGGCCTCGAGGCTAAGTGTCGCGATCGGGCGCGCGTCCAGGCGCTTGAGCGAGATTGGCTCGCCCGTGTCTTCGCAATAGCCGTAGTCTCCTGCATCGATGCGGCGCAAGGCTTGGTCAATCTTGGCAACCAGCTTGCGTTGGCGGTCCCTGGTGCGAAGCTCCAGTGCCCTGTCCGCCTCCTCGCTGGCCCTGTCCGCGATGTCGGGAATGTTCCGGGTCGTGTCTTGAAGACCTTCGATCGTGGTCTTGCTGTCGCCCATCAGTTCGGACTTCCAGATCAGGAGCTTCTTGCGAAAGTACGCGAGTTGACGTTCGTTCATGAAGGGCTCGTCATCTGCGGGACGATAGGCATCGTCAAGAACGGCGGCGGCTTTCACATTCTTTCGTCTTGCAGGCATTCTCGGGAACTCGAAATTTCGGACGGCGGGCACATAGCCGATCAGCGCGGGCTTGTCACTACACGATCGCTGGAAATTGCTTCGCGGAACTTGAAATTTCGTTGCGCAACGGTTTAGTGCCACTGAGACTTCCGGGATCGGAGGCACCCTGCGATGACCCTCAAGGCCAGGCAATTCCTGCACCGAATGACCGGCAGATGGACGTCCAGGTCCTGCTGGCCGAACTTCATCATCAACTGCCGGAGTTCGCCTCGTCCCTGATCTTCACCGCTGGTCGAAAGTTCCGAAACGCTGGAAGAAGTGGAAGATCGAATGGCAACTCCAAACTTGAAGGACGTCCAGGACACATATGCCAGGGATGGCGTGGTCCTTCTCAAGAACGTCCTGACCGAGAACTGGTTGGAACGACTGCGCTCCGCGGTCGACGAAGAAGTGAAGAAGGGCGAACGATACTTCGCCTACAAGAACATGCGTGAACGCGCCGGGACGTTCCGGGACTACTGCCTGACGTCGGACATCGGGCAACGGGTGGCGGAAGTGGCGGGCGCGAATTGGGCGTCCCTCATGTTTGACCAACTCTTCGTCAAGGAGCCGGGCACCAGGACGCAAACGGGCTGGCACACAGACCAGCCCTATTGGCCCGTCACCGGGCCCATCATGACGATGTGGATCGCGCTCGATCCGGTCGACCCGGACAATGGCGCGCTCGAGTTCATTCCGGGCTCCCACGCCTGGGACGCCAGGTACCGGCCCTTCAAGACGGACCAGATGGGCGCATTCCTGCACTATCTGGAGGAGGACAGCCCGGAATACTCCGACATGCCCGATTTCGAGGCGGAGCGCGACAGGCATCGCATCATCCATTTCGACATGGAGCCAGGCGACGCGCTCGCCTTCGACGGGATGATCGTGCATTCGGCAATGGGCAATCGGACGAGCACCCGCCGCAGACGGGGATACGCGGTCCGGTTCGCCTGCGAAGGCGCGACCTACCAACCTCGCGATACGGTCACGGAGTGGCTGCACGATCCCGGCATGGCGGACGGTTCCCCGTTCTTTGGCGAGAAGTTCCCGCTGGTCTACGAGGCGGCATAGCGACTTGACACGGCGCGGCGCCGCGAATCTTCAGGCTCCAGCCGCGCCAGCAGCTGCGTGACAGACGTGAACATGGGTGAATGCGCGAATCGGGTCGCTTCCAGCGCCAGGCCGGGAAATCGCTGTGCGAGCAGGGCGATCGTCTCCTCGACCTCGACGGTCACGATGAAACGCCCGATGCACGAGAACACGCCACCACCGAAGTTCAGGTGCAGAGGCTCGTCCGTGCGGTAGATGTCGAAGACCTCAGGGGCCGAATAGTGGTCTGCATTCCAGTGAGTCGCGCCGACATTTGCGAAGACCGGGGTTCCCTCTGGCAAGACAACCCTTTCAAGCTCCGTCGCCGACAATACCTCGCGCGACGTGGAAATGGTGCGGGGATGATAGCGCATGACCTCCTGAACGGCGCGTGAAACCTGTTCCGGCTGCGTGCCCAGCCGCAGCCATATGTCGGGCCGCGATGCGAGTTCGACGATCGCGATCCCGATCTGGTGCGAGGAGTTGTCAGTGTTGGCTTCCGCCAGCTTGATGACCCAGTTGCGCAGATCGTCGGCGTCCAGCAGTCCAGCATCCTCGGTCCGGATGAGATCGGAAAGCAGGTCGTCTCCCGGCGTCCGGCGTCGGTCGGCAATGCGCGCGTCAACGTAGTCGATGAGGGCCTCGAACGCCTCGACGATGGCGGGCGCATGCCGGGGATCGCGCGTGTGCGCCTGCTGGACGGTGTGCGATGTCCGTGAGACGAAATCGGCGTCGCTCAACGGGGCGCCGACCCAGTGGCAGTAGACGGCAGAGGGAATCCTGTCGCACAGCGACGAAATGAGATCCACGGGCCGGTCCGCGGGCAATGCGTCCACAATTTCGGTCACGACCTCGCGAATGTTGGGCCGGAAGCGCTCGGACGCCTCCTCGCTCAAAAGCCGTGTGAGCGGGCGCCTGAGATCGCGGCGGCGGTCGCCGCGATTGTGGAACGAGATCGAGTTGCGCTTGTAGTCAAGCGGCCGGCCCTCCGGGAGGCCCAGGAGTTCGATGAGCTTGGGATGGCCTGTTCCAAGGTTCCGGTCGACAATCGCGTTCCGGCACAGTTCGTAGTCGAGCAGCTCCACACCACGCTCGCTTCGCGCGATCTTCCATTTCTGCGCCCAGCCCGAAAGAGCCGGAAACGGTGCGCTCCGGTATTCGACACTCGAGAAGTCGAGGACCGGCAGATCGGAAATCGTGCGCGGCACTGTCATGGCTCTGGCCGCGTCGCGTCCCCGGACTCGCCTTCAGCCTCGATTGCGCGGCCGAGCATCAGGCGAAATTGCTTGGCGCCGGCATCAAGGCCAAGATCAATGCTTGGCGTCCTCTTGTGCTTCATTCCGAGGTGAACCTTTTCGAGCACCGCGCGATCCTCTTCAAAGGCCATTCGGGCGCCATCATTCATGAACGCCGACACTTCCTGGTTCTCGGGATCGGCGTTTCGATGCTGGAACCAGAAATAGCGCGTCCGGTCTTCGTCTATGGGCGTCATGAAATTGTAGGAGATGTTGATGAAAGTCTCCGCGACCGGATCCTTGCCGTATCCGCCCGTGCCCACAGGCGTGTAGATTGACTTGTTGAGACCGATCGCCGGCATGCACATCTCGTAGTGCTGAAGCCGGTCGCAGTTGCCCTGGAACGATACAAGCTCTGCGTAGTATGGCGAAGGCGGCTTGTCCGAGATCCACCGCGACACCACGACGCCACGGTCCGTCCTTTCGACATTCAGTGGTTCCTCGTCCGTCCCGGCCCCGGCAAAGGAGGTCACGTGCACCCACGCCACGTGACTTGGATCGAGCAGGTTGTCGCAGACCCACAGGTAGTTGCAGTCGATGTCCAGAACCCCGCCATCCGTCTTTCCCCAGGAAGAATCCTCGAAGTTCTCGATCGGAAATATCCTGTCCGGATCGGCCAGCGCCGGATCGCCCGTCCATATCCAGAGGAAACGGTATCGATCAACGACCGGGTAGGACTTCACCGCGGCTCGGCGCGGAACGTTGTGCTGCTGCGTGGGCGCCGCAACGCATGAACCGCGGCGGTCGAATGTCAGGCCATGGTAGCCGCATTCGACGTGGTCGCCCTTGAGCGCGCCGTCCGACAGCGGAAGCTTGCGGTGAGGGCATGCATCTTCGAGCGCGACCGGCGTGCCGTCTTCCTGCCGGTAGAACACGATCTGCTCGCCCAGAAACGTCTCGGCCTTGAGTTCCCGTCCGACATCGTCGCTCCATCCCGCAACGTACCAGCAATTTCTCAGAAACATGTTCGCGCTCCCTTCGTGCGGCTGACACAACATGAGACATTGCAGACGCTCGGGTCCAGCACCATCCGGTAATGAGGATCATTAGCAGGACTAATCATTTGACTTCGCAAACCCGGGAATCTGTGGCTGGTTGGCGGCCTCGGACTTGATCCAGGACATGAACACCTGCACCTTGGCGCTCTCCAGCATCCCGGCTCGACAGACCAGCCAGTAGGACAGCGGCGACGAAACGATCTCGGGAAACGGCCTCACCAGCTTGCCTGCGACGAGGGCGTCCACGACAAGCGGCTCCCGGCCCAAGGCAACACCGAGACCCTCGATTGCCGCCTGAATGACAAGGTTCGATTGGCCAAGGCGCCTGGTGCGAACTGGCTCGGGCAGCCGGACGCCGGCTTCCCTGGCCCAGTATTCCCATGTCGGGCTTGAAGCGCCAAAGTCCAGGTTCTCGTCCTGGAGCACCGTGTGATGCGCGAGGTCCGACAGGGTCGCCAGTCCGGGCGCGGCATCCCGGAGTGCAGGAGCGCAAACGGGAAACAGGCGTTCCGGCATGAGTCGTTCGACATGAAATCCGGGATTGTCGCCGAGCCCGTATCGAATCCCGACATTCGCGTCGGTGCCCGAAAACGGCAGCTGGCCGGTATCGGTCGTGATCGAAATGGACAGTTCCGGGTGCGCAAGATCGAAGTGCAGCAACCTCGGGAAGAGCCATGTAAAGGCAAATCCCGGCAGACAGCTGATGATGATCGTCCTGTCGGCCCGTTTCCTGTCCCTCAAGTCGATGCAGACATCCGACAACCGTCCCAGCCCTTCCGAGATCGCTCGGCCAAGCCGCTCTCCTTCCAGCGTCGGCTCCGACTTGCGGGCGCCTCGAAGGAGAAGGTCCTGCCCCAGCCACTCCTCCAGCACCTTCACGTGCTGGCTGATCGCGCTCTGGCTGACGCCCAGCTCCGCGGCTGCCGCAGAGAAGTTGGACTGCCGATACACCGCCTCGAAGGCGCGCAGGGAGGCGAATGGCATGTTGATTATCATATTAGCCAGTCTAATGGTTGGCATAACGACATTCAAATGGCGCAAGAGCTCGGATGGCCGGATGATCAGCTTCAACGGCAATTGGCTGGTCCGAGATGGCGGAAATGACCCCTTCGCTTGGTGCCAAAAACCTGCTGGTGAACTGCGCCGAGGCAAAGCCAGGGGACCGGCTGCTCATTGCCTACGAGCCTTCGGCACATGGCTACTTCGACGACGACGCGCATGATTGCGTGGTCAGGGAGGCAGCGCGCATCGGCCTTGCCGTTGATGCCGTTGATGTCGGCTTTGACGCTGACAATCCCCGTCTTTCGGAAGAGCTGCGCCAACGGATGCAGGGCTTCGACATCATCCTCTTTCTTGCCCGGCTCGGCGACCAGCTCCGTTTCTCCGACATGCCGCCCGGCAAGAAGGTGATCGTCAGCTTCGCGTTGAACGCCCACCTGCTCGGAACCGGGTTCGGCAACGCTCACCATGCAGCGTTCCTGGATCTCAAGAACGAGACAAATTCCGTGATTTCGCGCGCTGATGAAGTCCGGATCACCTGCCCGGCCGGTTCCGACGTGGTGGGAAGGTCCGACATTGTCCTCGATCCCGAGAGCGACACCACCATCATGCGATTCCCGATGTCCGTATTCACGCCCGTGCCGGCAACCGGGTTCAGCGGCCGGATCGCTTTGCCCGGATTCCTGACCGGCACAGGTTCGCGCTACTATGACGACTACACCGTCGAGTTCGACGGGCCGGTCCACGCATTGCTCAGCGACGGGCGGCTTGCAGGTTTCGAGGGCGATCCCCTAGATGTCGAGCGCGCGAATGCCCACTACGACCGGGTGTCACGCCTCTTTGGAATCGACCGGAACTTCGTTCATTCCTGGCATGCCGGCATTCACCCGGGATGCGGCTTTCCCTGGGATGCCAGATCAGGCTACGAGCGCTGGGGGGGCGTTGCGTTCGGCAATCCCCGCATTCTCCACTTCCACACATGCGGCGCATATGCGCCGGGCGAGATTTCCTGGAACGTGATCGATCCAACGATTGAAGTTGACGGCGTAAAGTATTGGGAACGCGGCATTTTCATGGCGAATATCCTGCCGGGCGGCGCTGACATCCTGTCACGCTACCCTTGTGCGGCAAGTCTCTTCGAACATCCGGACCGAGACATCGGCCTGTCAGCGGCTGCATAGCTTCAGTTCGATGCAGGCGTGAAAGTGTTGCCATGTAGCGGCAACCGATGCGATCCTGGTCGAGACTGGCCGTCCTGCCGGGAATCGACCCATCCTTCGTGGCAGGATCGATGTTTTGGAAACCGTCATCCGGTTGATCATTGTCATGGTGGTCATGATGGGTGGCAGGCTCGCGATGATGGTCGGCATGATGTCGTGAGCGCTTGTCCAGTCCCACAGAGTCGTCTTTTTTCGTCTTTTGCGTGTGTAAAATACGACAAATACGGAATTTCTTGACATATTTGGATCGGCATTCCAGTCGACGGACGGTAGCTCGAGAGGAGTCTCGGCACTTGCCGATCAGATTCCGCCAGGAGAATCTCTGTGGCGCACTCCGGCACCGATCCAATGCGGCCCCGCCTCCTTTCAGGCCGAAATTCGTCTGCGGCACGGTGGATCAGTCCGCGATTTCCGAAGAGTGTCCGTCCGGTTGGCTGGAGTTCGCACCTGCACGGGAGGAGCGACTTGGCGAGGCGGGCCCGACGACAGCGGACCGGTCACCCGCATGCCTTGGGCGCACAGAAAGGGCTTGGGCCGGTTGCGTGGCCAGACCGCGCGTGGCCGAGCAACCTGTGGCTCAATTCGCGATGCGACTCAACTCCAAGGCACCAAATGCTCTGAATGCAGCTGGCACAAGTCGAGTCGAGGCATGCCTGTGCTCCCGCGTGTGACTTGGACAGCGGAGTCATCGGTCGCGCGATTTTCGCAATTCCTGGTAGACCCTCGCACCTCTTAGCAAACTGTCCTCGGGGATCAGGTCAACGGGGAATTTCCCATTCCTGTCCCGTGAGTCCGGGTTGGCCCCTGCATCAAGCAGCGCCTGCACCATTTCAGCGCTCGTGCCGTTTCCCGCCGCCCAGTGCAGCGGGGTAAGGCCCCGAATGTCCGGCGCGTTCGGGTCGGCTCCTGCATTGAGCAACGCCCGCACCACTTCCGGGCTCGCGTCGAAGCTTGCCGCCCGGTGCAAAGGGGTCACGTCCGCCGTGTCCGGCTGGCTCGGATCGGCCCCCGCGTCGAGCAACGCCTGCACCACTTCCGGGATCGCGTCCTCCTTCACCGCCCAGTGCAACGCGGTCAGACCAAGATGGGCTCGCGCGTTCGGATCGGCCCCGGCGTCAAGCAGCAGCTGCACCGCCTCGAGACTCGCGCCGACTGCTGCAGCCAGATGCAGTGGGGTCAGGCCATGGCTGTCCCATGCGTTCGGATCGGCGCCGGCGCGGAGCAACATCCGCACCACCTCCGGCCCCGTCTCGATGCCTGGCACTACGTGGAGAGGGGTCACGCCTTGGACGTTCCGCGCATTCGGATCGGCCCCGGCGTCGAGCAGCGCCTGCACCACGCCCGGGTTCGCGCCTTCGGCCACCGCCAAGTGAAGCGGGGTGTTGCCAAGAACATCCCGTGCATCCAGTTCGGCCCCTGCCCCGACGCAGTGGCGAACATCATCAGCCGTTAAGGCAACGAAGGATCCATCCGCATTCCAGCCGTGACAACCAGGTATCGAGAGGGCGGCTTCGACACTGTCAATCTCGGCGACATGCACTTCGGAATATCCGCCGACGGCATCTAGCGATTTGGTTCCGACGCGGACTTCATAGCGACCGCTGGTTGGATCACCCAGCGCGATCAGCGTATCGCGACCGGCTCCGCTGTCGTCGTCGCACAGGACGCTGCCCTCCGGCGTCGTGACCTGCAACGTGGCGTCGAAGTTGTGGCCAAGGGCGCCGAAGCTCAGGCCGTAGTAGTCGCTCTCATGGTCGAGGACAAGCTGTGGCTCGTTCGACAAGTGCCCGCAATCGTCTCGGGTCAGACCGCCGGCGGTCACTTCGAGGCTGCGCCGACTAGGGGCGGAACCGGCATCGAACGTCAACTGGTGTACCGGCGCTGGCTTGATCGCACCTGGATGGACTCGCTCGGTGACAAACACTTTGGCGACCCTGCCGACCACACCGGAATAGTTGCTGCCGACGCGAACTTCATAGCGACCGTCCGCCGGATCACCCAGCACGATCAGCGCGGTGCGGGCGTCGTCGTAATCCCTCTCGCACAGGACGTCGCCCGCCGGCGTCGTGACCTGCAGCGAGGTTCTGGCAAACCAGTAACCGGAGCCGCCAAAGCCAAGGGCGTTGCCGTCGCCCTCGTAGTCGACGACGACCTGCGGCTTGTCCGGCATATGACCGCACTCGCCATCGGTCGAACCCCCTGCCGAAACTTGCGCATTCAACGGATCCGGGCCAAATCCGTCTTCGAGTGCCCATTGGTGTACAGGCACCGGTTTGATCGACCGTTCTTCAATTCGCTCGGTGACATACACTTCGGCGACCCTGCCAACTCGTTTCGGCCAGTGGGTTCCGGCACGAATTTCATAGCGACCGCTCGCCGGGTCACCCAGCGTGATCAGCGCGTCGTAGTCGCCTCCGCTGTCATCGTCGCACAGGACGTCACCCGCCGGAGTCGTGACCTGCAGCGTGGCGTCGATCCTGTAGCCAAGAGTGCCAAAGCTCAGGGCGTGACTTCCGCTCTCGTAGTCAACCACGAGCGACGGCTCCAGTGGCAGAAGGCCGCACTCGTCAATGATCGGACCACCCACCACCACTCGTGCATTCATCGGATCCTGATCGAATCCGGCTTCAAGCCTCCATTGATATGCAGGCGCAGGTTTGGCCGAACGTTCGTCAATTCGCTCGGTCAAATAGACCTCGGCGGCGGCGCCGACATCATCGGCCGAGACGGTTCCGACACGGACCTCGTAGCGACCGCTGGCCGGATTGCCCAGCGTGATCAGCGCGTTGCGGTAATCTCCGCCGTCATCGTCGCACAGGACGTCACCCTCCGGCGTCGTGACCATTAGCGTGGTGTTCAACCGGAACCCTATGGTGCCAACGCTCAAGGCGTGGTTTTCGCTCTCGTAGTCGAAGACGAGTGACGGCTCGTCCGGCAGGTGACCGCACCCGTCCTGAATCGGACCCCCGACCACCACTTCCGCATGCCTTGGATCCTGGTCGAAGCCGACTTCAAGATTCCATTGGTGCAGGGGCGTCGGCTTTGCCGGACCTGCATCAATGCGCTCGGTGACAAATGCTTCGGCGATGCTCCCGACATCATCGGGCCAGACGGTTCCAACGCGAACTTCGTAGCGGCCGTTTGCCGGATCGCCCAGCGTGATCAGCGAGTCTCGGCCGCTTCCGCTGTTATAGTCGCACAGGACGTCGCCCATCGGCGTCGTGACCTGCAGCGTGGTGTCCAGCCCGTTGCCAACAGTGCCAAAGCTCAAGGAATAGCCTCCACTCTCGTAATCGATGACGAATTGCGGCTCGTTCGGCAGATGCCCGCAATCGTCCCAGGCCGGACCGCCCGCCGCCACTTCCCGCTTCCACGGGTCGACGCGGAACCCGGATTCGAGCGTCTGCATTGGTCCGGATTCCGAGGCAGTCGCGATTGTCGACGCAGCCAAGGTTGCGGCGACGGCAAGAACAGCTTCAGCTTGGCGGCGCATTGAAAGTCCTCCTTTCGGACAAGGTGCGCGCAGCAGCACATTTTGCGGCCATGCCGATGACCCACGTTTCGCAGGATTAGCAGGAACGCGGAAAACAGGCCATCCGCATGCAAGTTGGACGTGCTCCAATGTCGGTCCGGCGCTGCCTTGCCGCCGATGGCAGGGGCCATGCCGTCACGACTTGAAAGGAGCTGACGGTCAGAGGGACGTTGGTCAGCACTCGCCTGGTCTTGCGTCTAGGCTTTCCCATGAACAAGCCAGTGCCGTCTTCCATCCTGTCCAGGCCCGTTGAACCCGAGGGCAAAATTGACTGCGGGCGCTGTCGGGACGTTGGAGCCTGTCAGGGCATTGCACAATCAGGCAAAATGCGGTAACCAGTTGGCAATGTGGCCAGATGTTCCGGTCACATGGTGCGGAGCACTCCCGTCTCCGGAGCCGTCAAGCAAGGTGAAAAGGACACCGCTGTCGGCAAATCACGAGGGTTCCCATGTCAAATCCCATTGTCACACCCCTGACCCAAGCGCTGGCCGAGGGGAAACTTTCGCGCGAGGAACTGAAGCAGTTCATGCGCCGGTCCGACGGGCCGGCCTTGCGTCGCCTGGTCCTTTGGGTCGGGCTTCTTGCCGTCACAACCACACTGATAGCGCTTGCATGGAACAGCTGGCTGATATGGCCCGCAATGCTGTTGCAAGGCACCGTGCTGGTGCACCACTTCGCGCTCCAGCACGAATGCGTGCATTACACGGCGTTCCGCACGCGTTGGATCAACGACGTCGTCGGCCATGTCTGCGGGCTCATCATCATGCTTCCGCACAGGTTCTTCCGTTACGAGCACTGCGACCATCACACCTACACGCAGCTGCACGACGACGATCCGGAAATGATCTCGATGCCCACGACATTCGGCGAATACCTATGGTACCTGAGCGCCGTCCCCTACTGGCGCGGCAAGTTCACCGAAGTATTCCGGCATGCGACCGGTCGACTGAACGAAGCGGAGAAGAAGTTCATTCCGGTGGTGGAGCACAAGGCCGTATTCAATGATGCGCGCCGGATGCTGGCGATCTACGCCGCCATCTTCCTTGGCATGGCCATGACGGGCTGGTGGGGCCCCGTCTGGTACTGGGTCATTCCGCTGTTCCTGGGCGAGCCGGTGATGCGCTTCGTTCGCATGACGGAGCATGTCGGGCGACCGACCGTCGCGCAAATGTCCGAGAACACGCGGACGAATCTCGTCTCCGCACCATGGCGCTTCCTCTGCTGGAACATGAACTATCACGCCGAACACCACTACGTGGCTTCCGTGCCGTTCCATGCCCTGCCCAGCCTGCACGAGAAGCTGAAGGACCATATCCACGTCGAACAGCACGGCTATCTGGGTGCGCATCGCGACATCCTGCGACAGCTCTTTCGGCGCGAACCGGCGGCAGCAGCGGACCGGACGTGAACAAGGCCAAGCGTGCCTGGACCGATCTGATCGCGGTGGATGCTCTGGAGCGGAACTGGGTCACTCGGGTGCCGCTGGGCCCGCGACTGCTTGCTGTCTACGATGCGCCGACCGGCATCTTTGCTTCGCTCGCGCACTGCAACCATGGCGGCGCCGATCTTTGCGACGGGTATTTCGACGGTCACGTCATCGAATGCCCGTTGCACCAAGGCGCATTTGATGTCCGCGACGGAAAGCCGGTCTGTGCGCCGGCAACGCGCCCGATGAGGGTATTCGAGACCCGCGTGAAGGACGGGATGGTTCAAGTCAGAATCTGAGGACTATTCGTCGGCGACTACCGCCATCGCGTCGATCTCGACCAGCAACGCCGGGTCGGCAAGCGCGCTGACGACGACTCCGGTCGAGCAGTGGTGCACGCCCTCGAACCAACGGTTGATCGCTGCATAGACCGCCGGGCGGTAGCTGGCGTCAGTGACGTACACGGTCAGCTTCACGACGTCCTTCAGGCCGCCGCCAGCCTCGTTCATCCAGCGCTCGATGTTGCGGCAGGCCTGGTCCGCCTGCGCGCCCGGGTCCCCTTCGCCGATGACGGTGCCGTCCAGCAGCGTGCCGACCTGGCCTTGCATGACGACGAGGTCGCCTCGCGCCCGGATCGCCTTGGAATAGGTCGCCTTCGCATGATAGCGGGTTTCGTACTTGTGGATATGCGTCCGTGTCATTCATGCCTCCGAATCAACGCAGCGCGCGTGTCAGGCAATCTTCCATCATGTCGCCGAAACTCTGCTCGACGGAAACGTCGAACCCGCCTGCGCATCGGCGCACCAGCGCATTCTGGCCAAAGAGCTCGGCAAAGCTCACTGCATCCTCCGGAAATGCGGCTTCGTGCAGGTCGAGCGGACAGCCGATTGCCAGTACATGCGCCGCATCGGTTCCGGTGATGCGAAAGGTCGTCAAGGTGTCCGAGATCCTGACGATGCTCACCTCGGCCGGGGCGTCGTGCGGACGCAATGCCGCGTTCAATGCGTCCTCCCGGTCAATGTTCGCCTGCAAGAGCCAATGACGCGGTCCTACATGGTCGAGCGAAACGCCATCCGCCTTGCGACAGCAATTCGCTTCCACGGGAAATTCCGGCAGGACACCTGCGCCGATCCACTCGACCAAGGCGACTTCCTCGCCCTTCAGGTCGAAGCAGGCGCTGACCGGAAGCCTTTCGAATGATGCGTTGTAGCCCATTCAGGACCTCATTCTCAGGCCGTCGGGATCGTGGAACACCGGCTCCCTGACGGTGGCGGCGGCCGTCGCGTTCTTCAAGCGGACGTGGACGGTTTCACCATGCCGCGACTTCCCGTTCTCCAGAAGCGCCAACGCGACCCACCGGTCAAGGACGACGCTCCACACGCAGGCGGTTACAAGCCCCTCGGTCGGGTGCCTCCCACCGCCGGGAGTAAGCGGGGCGCCCTCCGGAATCTGGTCATTCAGGTTGACAGGCAGCAATCCCACAAGTTCGCGTCGAATTGCGTTGCCCCGGCGACGCAGTTCCACCGAACGCTTGCCGACATAGTCCCTTTTCTTCTTCGACATGATCCAGCTCATGCCGAGGTCATGGGCATCCACCGTGCCATCCACTTCATGTCCCAGGGAAAGAAATCCCTTCTCGACCCGCAGGACGTGGCTGGCTTCCGACCCTACCGGCTCGATCCCGAAGGGTGCACCGGTCTCCATGATCCGCTCCCAGAGGTCGCGCATGTGCCGAGGCGCAACGTTGACCTCGAACGACAGCTCGCCCGTGAAGCTGACCCGGACGACACGCACAGGCAGCCCGGCCACATGACCGTCCGCGAACCGCATGAACGGCAGCCGCTCGGGCGAGAGGTCGATGTCCGTGCCCAGGGCGGCCATGACCTCGCGCGCCTTCGGACCGCACACGGTCGCGTTGTTCCACTGGCTGGTCACGGTCGTCACATGGACGTTCCAGGCCGGAAACTGAGTCTGAAGCAATTCCTCCATGTGCCCGTTCACGGTGTCCGCATGGGCCGTGGATGTGGAGACAAGCCAGCGGTGCTCTCCCAGTCGCATGGCGACGCCGTCGTCAAGGATCAGGCCGTCTTCGGTCAGCATGAGCCCGTAGCGGCACTGGCCGGGCTTCAGGGTGGACATCAGGTTCGTGTAGACGTGGTCGAGGAAGCGACCGACGTCACGTCCCTTCAGCTCGAACTTCCCAAGGGGGGACCCGTCATAGACTCCGACTCCCTCGCGGACGGCACTGCACTCGCGGTTGACGGTCTCCTGAAACGTCTCGTCGCCGCGCGGGAAATACCCCGGCCGCCGCCAGCGAGCGCCGGCCTCGTACATGAACGCGCCGTGATCAAGGTTCCACCGGGTAACGGGCGTGTGGCGGTATGGCAGAACGACGCTCTCTTCGCGGATTCCTCCGATCGCTCCAAAGGACACGGGCGTGTAGGGCGGGCGGTAGGTCGTGGTTCCGACATCCTGAAGCGGCACGCCCTTCTGAAGTGCAATCGTGCCGATGACGTTGACATTGCCCGTCTTTCCTTGATCGAACCCCATGCCGCCCGTGGTGTACCGCTTGACATGTTCGACGTTGTCATAGCCCTCGCGAAGCGCGAGTTGCACGTCGTCGACCGTGACGTCGTTCTGCAAGTCCAGGAATGCCTTGCCCTTGGCACCCCGTGCACCGACGCGCCAAAGCGGCGTGATCGTGTAGCTTTCCTCGGTCGCTGCGGGGAGATCCGGCATATCCGTCCCCGCTGCCCTGGCGCCGGCCTCAGCACCGGTCCGCATGGCGGATGCGAGCGAAAACTCTCCCGCTGCACCTCCGACCGAAACGCAGGCCTGCGCCGCGTCGTCGGGCACGAAAGTCGCGAGAGAGTCGTCGTAGCGGAGACTGCCGCGCGCCTGGGAGAAGAGGTGCACGGCCGGGTTCCATCCGCCGGAGTGGAGCAGCAGGTCGCAATCGATCGCCGAGGCCCCCTGCCCGTCTCGCCCGGCAACGACGGCGGCCCTGACCGCCCGTCTTCCTCGAACGCCGACGACGGCGGCACCCGCCCTGATCGGGATGCCCTCAGCCAGGCCTCTTGCATGGCCAGGAATCGCATCGCGGCTGTCCACGATTGCAGCAACGTCAACGCCCGACGCCAGAAGGTCAGACGCGGCGGCATACGCGCTGTCGTTGTTGGCGAAGACCAACGCCCTATCCCCCGGCTTCACCGCGAATCGGTTGACGTAGGCCTGAGCGGCGGAGGCCAGCATCACGCCCGGACGGTCGTTGTCTGCAAAGACGAGGCCCCTTTCGATCGCTCCGGTCGCAAGGACTACCTGTCGCGCCCGCACCCGCCAGTTCCGTTCCAGTAAGCTGGGGTTGGCCGGTGACCGCTCGTTCACCATCAGGAGGTTGTGCTCGCGATATGCCCAGACGCACGCGTCCTGCAGATGGTTGACATTGGGCATCGCCTTCAATTCTGCAACGGATTCAGCCACCCAGTCCAATGCAGGCCTTCCAGCGATTTGCAGGCGCCGGTCGAGCAGGCCACCGCCTGCCTCGGTTCGTTCGTCGGCCAGGAAGACCCGGCGCCCGGCGCGACCGGCGACAAGGGCCGCCATCAGCCCGGCGGGTCCGGCCCCGACGACCAGCACGTCCGCATGCGCATGCAGCGCCTCGAAATGGCCGCCTGACGGCGGCGCCCCCGGCGCGCCGGCAAGACCAGCGGCCTTTCGGATCGTCGGTTCATAGAGGCGCCAGGCCGGCCACTTGAACGTCTTGTAGTAGAAGCCCGCCGGGATGAGCCCCGCGAACAGCTGGCTGACCGCGCCAACGTCAAGGCCCGGCGACGGCCAGCAATTCACCGACCGCGCGGCCAAAGCGTCTTCCAGCCGGACCGTTGTCGCCGCAAGGTTGGCGGATGCGTGGCGACCCTCCAGTTCCACCAGGGTCGCAGGTTCCTCCGGACCGGACCCGACGATCCCTCGAGGGCGATGATACTTGAAGCTTCGTGCAGTCAGTCGAACGTTGTTGGCAAGCAATGCCGACGCCAGGGTGTCGCCCGAATGTCCCGTGTACCCCTTGCCGTTGAAGCGAAAGTCCAGCGGCCGGCTTCGATCAATTCTTCCGCCAGACGGGAGGCGCCTATCCTGCATCGCCTGGCCCCTCGACGATGTCATGCGTCCGCGTGTCCCGCCAGATCGTCAGCCAGGTGCCGCACCCCCTCACGTGCCACCAGCGTTCCTGCACGGGGCCGAGCGGATTGGGGACGGTTGTCAGCCAATCGACCCAGTCTTCATCGCTTGCCGCATGCGGGTCCGGTCGGTCCGGCTTCACGGGACCGCCATACGCGAACTCGCTTTCGCTACGGTCACCGCAGAACGGACATGGGATGAGCATCATCGATCCGTCTCCCTATCTCGCCGTCGTCGTTCCGGATTCCATCACGTAGTCGAGATGCTTGAACCGGTTCATGGTGAAGGGCGCCATCAGCGGATGGGGCTCGCCCCTCGCGATCAGGTGCGCCAATGTCAGCCCTCCGGCCGGGATCGCCTTGTAGCCGCCCCACCAGCCTGCCGTCACGAAGAGCCCCGGAACGTCCGTTTCGTCCATGATTGGCGAGGCGTCGGGCGTGATGTCCACATGTCCGCCCCATTGGCGCAGGAGCTTCAGCCTGCTGAACGACGGGAACAGCGACAGCAAGGCCGTCACGGTGTCCTCGAACACGTGCTGCTTGACGTCGCGGCGAAAGCTCTGGCCCATGTCCGGCGCGCCGCCGATCACCATTTCGCCCTTGTCCGACTGGCTGAAATAGAACCCGCTGTCCGGGCAGTTCACGACCACGTCGACAAGCGGCTTGACCGGCTCGGAAACGAAGGCCGTCAGGTTCATCGTTCGCAGCGGCAGCCTGAGCCCGACGGTCTCGGTCAGCGTCGTCGTATGCCCCGACACCGCAACCGCAACCTTGCGCGCCCGCACGATGCCGCGCGTCGTCTCGACACCCTCTATGGCGCCGTCTCGGCCGCGCAAGAGCCTGGTGACCGGCGTCTGCTGGTGCATTTCGACTCCCCGCGCATCGGCGCCGCGCGCATAGGCCCACGCGACCGCATCGTGCCGGTTCACCCCGGCGTCCGTATGCACCATCCCGCCGATCACGGGCAGCCGTGCATCCGGCCCGCCGCCGGTCAGCGCCGGAATTCGTCGGCGAACTTCCTCGGTGGAAATCCGTTCGTAGGTCGACCCGTAAATGTCCATGATCAGCTGACGGCGCCGCAGCTCGCGCATCTTCGGATATGTCTGGACCACGTCGATCATGGTGCGCTTCGAGTGCATCAGGTTGAAGTTCAATTCGTCGGTCAGGCCCTCGTACAGCGCGACCGACTTCACGTAGAACGGGATTGACGCATCGCGCATGTAGTTCGACCGGACGGTCACGGTGTTTCGCGCGACATTCCCGCCGCCGAGCCATCCCCGCTCCAGGACCGCGACATCGGTGATGCCGAACTCCCTGGCAAGGTAGTAGGCGGTCGCCAGTCCATGTCCGCCGGCGCCGATGACGACCACGTCGTAGCTTTCCTTCAGGGGCGGGCTGCGCCAGGCGGGCGCCCAGGTCGTATGGCCGTTGCGCGCATGCCGGAGCAGGGAGAAAATCGAGTATCGTTGCATGTTGGTAATGTTTTTTACTTTTGGTAATATGGAGTCAAGTGGCCAGGAGCCGGGTGAACGTCATGCCGGAGAAGGCGGAAATCGACATCGTGGTTGGACGGGCGGTCAACGGGCTGCGCCGGGAGCGCGGAATGACGGTCGCGAAGCTGGCGGAACGTGCCGGGGTTTCGGGGGGCATGATCAGCCGAATCGAGAACGGGCTGGTCTCCCCGTCCCTGGGAACGCTCGACGCGATCGCCGAAGCCATGTCCGTTCCCGTCATGGCGCTGCTCGCCCGCAGGAGCGGGAAGGCCGATGTCTACCACCTCAAGGCCGGCGGCGGCATCCCGTCGCGCCGGATCACGCCAAACCATGCCCATGAGTACCTGCTGCTCGGCAAGCACAGCGGCCCTGGCGGAAGCTTTGAGGCGGCCCGCGTCCGGATCCTTCGGGACGAGGCGGGCGAGCTGCCCAGGTACCAGCACGACGGTCACGTCTTCCTGACCGTGATTTCCGGCAAGGGGCGCTACGCGTGCGGCGATGCCGAGTTCGATCTCGCGCCCGGCGACACGCTTAGCTTCGACGCAAAGCTCGACCATGGCGTCGTGGAAATCCGGAGCAAGGAGATCGAGTTCATCACGGTATCGTCCCGCCCCGACTGAAGGCTTCCGCCTATGCCTGGCCCTCCCGCCTGCGCTCCAGGCGCGAGAACAGCCGGCTCAACCCGAAGCAGACCACGAAGTAGAACGCCGCGGTCGTGATCCATGCCTCGAAAATCATCCGGGACGAGGCCACCATCTCAACCGTCTTGTACGTCAGTTCCTGGACCGAGATGAGCGATATGATCGAGCTGTCCTTGATGAGCGATATGAACTGGTTGGCGAGCGGCGGAACGACCCTCTTCATCGCTTGCGGCAGCACGATGTACCGCATTTCCTGGAGCCGGTTCATTCCGATCGATCTCGCCGCTTCCCGCTGTCCCTTCGGAATCGACTGGATTCCCGCGCGAACGATCTCCCCGACAAAGGCGCTTTCGAAGAGCGCAAGAACGATCACGCCGGAAATGATCGAGGGAAAGCGGCGCATGTCGCCGAAGAACAGCTCCCAAAGCCAGATGTCATCTTGCCGCGCGATATTGCGCGACCAGCGCGCGAGGTCGAGCGCGTCGATCAACTGCTGCGACAGGAAGAAGAAGAAAATGAAGACGACGACAACCGGGGGGATGTTCCGCAGCAGTTCCAGATACGTCCGCGCCAGCATCCGTATCGTCAGGTTCTGCGAGCACCGTGCGACGCCCAGGATCGTGCCGAGAACCAGCGCCAGGATACTCGCGTAAATGCTGATCCGGATCGTCGCGGCAAGGCCCTGAAGCAGGATGTTGGCGAAATACGCCTCGCGGCCGGTGTGATAGCCGATGATGTATCCCGGTATGAGCTCCCAGCGCCACTTGTAGTTGAGCGTGCCTTCGATGGTGAACCAGATGTACCCGAAGAAAGCGATGAGCATCGCGACAATCAGGTAGTCAGGCCACCGCATCTTTTTGATGAACGAGCGCAATTCCTGGCGCCTAACGGATCAAGGCCCGGGAGCCCGTGGATCCCGGGCCTCGGTCTTGGTCTACTGGGCGACCTGGTCGGCCCATTCCTCGGTCGCGAACCAGTAGTCGTGGCGCGCTTCGAGCCAGCCGCTGCGCCATTGCTGGGCGATCCAGTTGTTGAAGTAGTTGAGGGCGTCAGGATCTCCCTTGCGCAATGCAAAGCCTTCACCGCGCGGGTCGTAAAGTTCGGCTTCCACGACGACTAGCGTCTCCGGATTCCGGCCCGCTTCACGGTTCGGCGTCGGCTGTGCGGCCATGGTCGCGTGGGCATTGCCGTTCAGCACTTCCTGGGAAGACGCGCCGTCTTCGTCGAAGAGGAGAAGCTGCGCCTCCGGAAAGTGGTCGGCGATCACGACGGCCGGCGTTGCGCCGCGACGGGCCGTGAAGATCACGTCGGGCGAATTCAGGTCCTCCAGCGACATGCCGGCAGTCATTTCCTTGTTTGCCATGATTGCGAGGCCGGAATACGCGTAGGGATCGGTGAAGTTGATCGTCAGGTTACGCTGCGCCGTAACCGACATGCCCGAGATGATGACGTCGAAGTTGCCGGCAACGAGGGCCGGGATGATCCCGTCCCAGGAGGTCGGAACGAACTCGACTTCAACGCCCATGTCCTCTGCGAGCTTGCGACCGACATCGAGTTCGTACCCGATCAGGTCGCCGTTCTTGTCGCGCATGGACCAGGGGACGAACAGGGACAGGCCGATCCGGATCACGCCGTCCTGCTTGATCTGCTCGATGACGCTCTCCGAGGTCAGCGCCTGCGTGGCCTGCTGCGCCGCCGCGGGCAGCGCGAGGCCCATGGCCGCTGTCGCAGCCAAGGCGCATCCCAGCATTCTTCGAGTGAGTCTCATTTTGGTATCCTCCTATTTTGATGGTCTTCTCACTTGTGCGTTCGCCGGTCAAGTCCGGGGCTCTCCGGACGTCGACGACACTCGGCTTGGCCAGCCTGGAATCCAATGGAACTGTCCAACACCGATTCGCGGTCCGGCTCGCAACGCCGGACATTGGCCAGGATGCGGCTTGCATGCCGACAGGCTTCGGGATGAGCTTCAGCCGCATCATTGGTCAACCGTGAACTTTCGCTCGAGAAACGACACGCCCACGGACAGGATCAGGGTCACCACCATGTAGACGGCCGCAATCGTGAACCAGATCTCGAAACTCATGTACGTGTCGGAGATTATGTTGCGCCCGATTGTCGTGAGCTCCGCCACGGCAATGACGCTGACGATCGCCGACGACTTGATGAGATGCACCATTTCTCCCGTCATCGGCGGAAGCATGAAACGGACGGACTGTGGGAGAATGATGTAGCGGTAGGCCTGCCCGGTGGACATCCCGATCGACTTCGCGGCCTCCCACTGCCCGACGGCAACGGCATTGATGCCAGCCCGGAATATCTCGGATATCAACGCGGAATGGAAAACGGCGAGCGTCAGGATGCTGGCGACGTAGCGGTCGAGGCCAAAGATCGGCCCCAGCACGTAGTAGAAGAGATAGAGCAGCACCAGGAGCGGGATGTTGCGGATCAGTTCGAGATACGCGACGGCAACGGCGGACCCCACGACGAGACCTGACAGGCGCAGGAGCGCCACGACGAGCCCGAGAACCGTGGCGAGCGCGAACGACAGGATGGAGAGCCTGATGGTCGCCACGAGCCCGACCGAGATCTCGCCCCACTGGAATCCGTCGTCGGTGAAGCTGTACAGGTATTGCGGCACGCGGTACCACTGCCAGTTATAGCCCATGTTCTGGGCTCCGGCGAACGATCCGTAGACGATCAGCCCGACGACGATGGCGTAGATCGCGACAGCGACCGGCACGGAGTTCAGCACCTGCTGATGCACCGGCGGCTTCGGGATTGGCGGCCCGTGCAGTCCGGCTGTCTCGCTCAGCGCCATCTCAGTGTTCCAGGATCTGCGCCAGGAACATCCGGCATCGGTCGCTTGAAGGCGCGGTGAAGAACTGATCGGGCGGGGCAACCTCGACGATCCGCCCCTCTTCCATGAACACCATGGTGTCGGCCACCTTGCGCGCGAAACCCATCTCATGCGTGACCACGACCATGGTCATGCCGGTTTCGGCGAGTTCGACCATGACGTCGAGCACTTCGTTGATCATCTCGGGATCCAGCGCCGATGTCGGCTCGTCGAACAGCATGATCCGGGTCTCCATGCAAAGCGACCGGGCTATTGCGACACGCTGCTGCTGGCCGCCCGAAAGCTGGGCCGGGTACTTTTCCGCCTGCTCGGGAATGTGCACCCGGTCCAGATACGTGCGCGCGGTCCTTTCCGCCTGGTCCCGCGAGACCTTCCGGACCTTCATCGGCCCGATCATGAGGTTTTCCAGCACGGTGAGATGCGGAAAGAGGTTGAACTGCTGGAAGACCATGCCCACTTCCTGCCGCAGTTTCCGGACGTCCTTCGATCCCTCGAAGACCTCGATGCCGTCGACCACAAGCGTGCCTGAACTATGGCTTTCCAGCGCGTTGAAACAGCGGATCAACGTCGACTTGCCGGAACCTGACGGACCGCACACCACCACGCGCTCACCCTGGCGAACGGAGATGCTTACATCCTTCAGGGCGTGGAACTTCCCGAAGAACTTGTCCAGGTTGCGAGCTTCGATGATCGGCTGGCTACTCATGCACTCCACCTTCCGTTACGACTGGCGCACGTTTCATGGAACCATGGCAGCAAGCGAAGAGGCCTGGCAACGTCTTTCCCCCGTTGCCGATGCCGGCGGCCATGCCATTGCAGACGCACGTCTGGGATCGCATGGATCCGGGTCGCATTGCGCGCGGCGTTCGGTCCGGCCACTGACAGCGACAACGCAAAATCAGGCACCCCTCCCATTCTTGCACTTCACTCAATAACGTTGCATGACGGTTTATGCAAGAAATGGTTCGAAATAATTTCGAACGTTCGTCTGCCAGCCGCTGCGAGGAGGCACAATGTCGGCATGGATCAAGATGATTTCCGACGAGGACGCCGATGAGGCGCTCTCGGAAGCCTTGAAGCGGGCGCGAACTCCACATGGAACCGTGGACAACGTCATGCGCGTCCATTCGCTCAGGCCGAGCACGATGCATGGTCACGTCACGCTCTACCGCGCCTGCCTTCACGACGACGGCAACAGCATTCCGCAGTGGTTCCAGGAGGCATTGGGATCGTACGTGTCCGCGCTGAACGATTGCGCCTATTCCTATGCAAATCACTGGGCCAACGCGAAGCATCTGATCGAGGACGACGAGCGCGCCGACCGGATCGAGAGGGCGCTCAAGGACCGGCAGCCTGAGGTCGAGTTCAAGGGTCGCGAACTTGCGGCGCTGCGGTATGCCGAAGCACTGACCCTTCGGCCCGCCACAATCGCGGAAGATTGCGTTCGCACGCTTCGCGATTCGGGCTGGGATGACGGCGAGATCCTGGAAATGAACCAGATCATTTGCTACTTCAACTACGCCAACCGGTTGCTCAACGGGCTTGGCGTGACAACGGCCGGCGACGTGGTCGGCTACTACGCAGGGACGTGACGGCACGAAATGGCATCCGAGAAGGCCGGCAAGCACATCGATGAAGCCATCGGGCAGTCACTGAGAGAGCTCCGGCGCGAACGCGGCCATTCCGCCAGGGCGCTGGCAGAGCTTTCCGGCGTGTCCGCCGCCATGGTGAGCCGCATCGAGAACGGATTGGTAAGCCCGAGCATCTCCACGCTCGCTGCGCTCGCCGAGGCACTGAGCGTTCCCATCGTGTCGCTGTTTCGCGAGGCGCGCACCGATCACACGGACTTCACGCTCGTGCACGCCGGCGAAGGCTTGAAGTCCACCCGCCTCACCGAGGGACATAGGCACGACTACGTCAATCTTGCCTTTCACGCGCGCAAGGATCTTCGTTTCCAGGCTCGCAGGGTGACGCTGACCCGGGATGGCGGCAAGCCGCCGACCTATGTCGGGCACGGAGTCGTTTTCGTGCACGTGCTCGCCGGCCGGGCAACCTATCGCTACGGCAAGCAGCACCTGACGCTGTCCGAAGGTGACAGCCTGAGCGTGGACGCCGAACTGAACCACGGGTTCGTGGACGTGTTGACGCCGGAGTTCGTGTTTCTGACCGTCCAGGCAGAGCGCCCGTGAGCGGTCATGCATGGCACGCGAGCTCACCAGCAACCTGACCGACGGTCCGATCAGCGGTCACTTTCGGACGCTTGCCGTCCCTGCCGCGATCGGGATGCTGTTCAACACGCTCTACAACGTCGTGGACATGTTCTTCGCCGGACTGCTTTCGACCAGCGCGCAAGCCGGCATCTCGCTGGGGTACCAGGCCTTCTACATCGCCCTGTCCATCGGCTTCGGCCTCGGCGCCGCAATGGGGGCCATCGTCGGAAACGCTCTCGGGGCGAAGAACCGGCGTGCCGCGCGACGGCTTTCGGCGCAAGGCGTCACTTTCGGCACCATTGCCGCCCTGGCCCTTCTGGCAATCGGATCGTGGTACGGCCCCGCGCTGGTGCAGCTTGTGTCGGAGCCCGGGCCCTATCGCGACGCCGGGACCCGGTACTATCTGCTCCTTTCCCTGGCGCTGCCGGGCTTCATGATCGCGTTTGCCTGCAACGGGGCATTGCAGGCACACGGCGACGGGCGGTCCATGCAGCATGCCCTGATCGCCGCGTTCTTTGCCAACATCGCCCTCAATCCGCTGCTGATATTCGGCATTCCCGGCCTTTGGGCCGGGATCGGATTCGACGGCCTCGCTGTATCCACCGTCATCAGCCAGACCGGCGTGATGATCTACCTGCTGTGGAAGCTGCTGAGGCTGCCGACGCTGTCCCGGGTACGGACCCGGCATTTCGCGCCCCGAGGGCCCGAGCTTCGGGAAATCTTCCTTCAGACGTTTCCGACCGCATTTGCGCTCATGATCATGATGCTGTCGGGTTTCGTGGTCCAGTTCGTTCTCAAGGGCTTCGGCGAGCACGCGATTGCCGGGTTTGGCATTGCCATCAGGCTCGAGCAGATCCTGTTCCTGCCGGTTCTCGGCGTGACCGGGGCACTGCTCCCTATCGCGGCCCAGGCGTACGGCGCCCGCGACCATGATCGCGTGCGCGAAGCTCTCTTCTTTTGCTGTAAGGTCGGAATCCTCATGACCGCCGGTGCTTTGCCGATCATCTGGATCCTTGGGCGCCCGGTGCTTGAACGGTTCACCCAGGATCCGGACGTGATTCGAGTCGGGCTCGCCTACCTCCGGGTCGAGAGCCTGATCCTTCCGGCCTACATGATGCACTTCGCGATCAACTCCTTCCTGCAGGCCCTAAGGCGCCCGATCTGGAATGTCTGGATCAGCCTTTACCGACAGGCGTTCGGCATCGCGTTCTTCGTCTGGCTGTTTGTCGGCGTGTTCCAGTTCAGCGAGATCGGCGTCTGGTTCGGAATCGCCGTGGCCGTCACGACCGGACTGATGATCGCGATGGTCATCGCGTCGCGCGTTGCAACGGAGAGCATTGGCGGCCTCTGGCGGGCGTCCGCGCTTCGCGGCGCCTGACCTATTCCCGTCCGTTCAGCGCATCCTCGAACGTCTTTCGCGCCTCGGCACTATGGATGTAGTCGTAGTTTCTCGGGTACGACTCGCCGGGCACTGTCTCGAGGCTGACCATCTGCGGACCGTCAAGCCCGACGATGCGGGGCACCGCGCCGACAAATTCGTCAAGTTCGTCAAACGACCGCGACATGGCATATCCCGCAGCCGCGGCAAGCCCCGCAAAGTCGACGTTCTCGGCGTTCGGGATCGGCTGGTCGCCGTTCACCTCGTACACGCGGTTCGCAAACACGAAATGGTAGAAATTGGTGACGTCGGCGCCGGCAACGGTGACGAGTGCGCCGAGATTCATGAGCAGCGAGCCGTCACCGTCAAACACGAACACCCGCCGCTCCGGGTTGGCCAGCGCGAGGCCCAGCCCGTGCGACGCCGCCTGCCCCATTGCTCCTACGGCGACGTAGTTCAGCGGCCTTGGATTGATCGCAATCCAGTCGAAATTCGCCTGGTACACGGCGACGACAATGTCGTCGTCGCGCACGAGCGGCACGAGGGCGCGAAGCGCGTCATCACGCCTGATGGTCATGGCGCCACCGGTGCCCGGCCAATCAGGAACACGTGCGGGCGCGAATTCGAATATGCTTCCTCGATCAGGCGAACGATGCCTTCGACGTCCTCCGGCTCCTCGATCGAGGAATGGGAAATCCCCATCGCCCGGAGCACCGGCTCGACGATCCTCACCCCGTAGGCCGCGGACTCGCTTGCGGGCAGATGGGGCTCCTTCTCCAGCAGACCAACAAGCATGACAACCGGCCTTTGGTAGTCGACTCCGATCGCCCGAACCGCGTTGAGGGAGTCCATGAGTCCGGTCTGCTGCATCAGCAGCACCGCTCGCGTGCCGTTGCAGGACATCGCGGCACAGATGGAGACGCCTTCGTCCTCCTTGCAGACCCGTGTCAGGCGAATCGCCGGGTCTCGCGAAATCGGCCAGAGCAGGCCGTCGCTCGTGACGATGTCGGGCAGCGCAACGACCTCTCGAACCCCGCTTTCCCTGAGAAGCTCGATGATGCGCGCGCCCGAGGGGTGCGCCACCTGCGCCCCTGTCCCTGCCGACGTGGCTGCGGCCGTCATTTTGCCGTCCCAAGATGACGCTCGAGCGCCCTGGCGGTTGCGTCCAGCTCGCGCCGCAGGCCGATCGAGACCCTGAAGCAGTTTGCATAGGCCGGCGAGTTCATTCGCCGAACCCGAATCCCCCTCTCGCCGAGCGCAACGACCGCCGATTCCGACTGGGCTGCCTCGGGCATCCTGACGAGGACGAAGTTGGTTTGCGACGGAACGCAATCCACGCCCAGGCGGGCCAGCCGGGCGCAGAATCGGTCCAGAAGCGCACGGTTCTCCCGTCGGACGAACGCGACATGCGCCTGGTCTTCGATCGCCGCCATCGCAGCCGCGACAGAAGGTCCCGCCATCGGGAAGGTCAGGGCGATCCGCCGCACGGCGTCGACCACGTCCCGCGGGCCATGCGCCCAGCCCACGCGCGCTCCGGCAAGTCCGTAGATCTTCGAGAACGTCCGGCAGACGACCACGTTGGCGGATCGCGCGACAAGGCCATGTCCGGGACAGTAGTCGCCGGCCCATGCATATTCGGCATAAGCGCAATCCAGGATCAGGAGAACGTCGTCGGGAAGCGCGGCATGCAGTCGTTCGACCTCGGTCCCCGGCAGGTACGTGCCGGCCGGGTTTTCCGGATTGGCGAGGTAGACAACGCGCGTCCGCTCGGTGACGGCGGCGATCATCCCGTCGACGGAAGGTGTCAGGTCGTCATCGTCGACCGAAACGACCTCGCCTCCGTTTGCATGGGCATAATTGGGAACCTTCAGGTATCCGTTTGCGGAGCGGATCAGTTGGTCTCCCTTACCGAGATAGGCACGGAACAGCCGCGACAGAAGGTCGTCCGCCCCCTGCCCGACGACTATCCTCTCCGGGTCGAGCTTGTGAAACCCGGCAATTGCGCGGGCCAGCGTGGCCTCGACTCCCTCCGGATATCGCTCGATTCCGGACACGCATGCACGGGCGGCGTCCCTTGCGCGCCGGCTCGGGCCAAAGACGCTCTCATTGGAGTTCAGGAGCGCCCAAGGGGGCGGCAGGCCGTCGTCAGCCGACCCAAGCATGTGTGCCCTGATCCGATCGATTCCCGGCTTTGCCCTCGGTCCCGCTATCGTCGCCTCCCCAATTCGATGCCGCAAGCCACATGCAAGGACAGGTATGGTCAATACCCTCATCACATTTTAGGATAAACGGCAAAGCAACTTCTCGGCGAAGGGATCCGCTTTGGCAGCCACCAGGGTTTCGACGTCCATCGACCTCGAAAAGCCCGGTCGTCACGTCGGCGCGTTTCGCCTTCGTTGGTCCGACAATTCCAACCCGCTGGGCCATCATCCAATCCCGGTCATGTCGCTGAAGGGCGGCGCCGGTCCCGTCGCCTTGTTCATTGGCGGCACGCATGGCGACGAGTTCGAGGGACCGGCCGCCGTCATGCGCCTGGCACGGCAGCTTGACCCGGCGGGTCTCGCGGGGCAGGTCATTCTCGTTCCCGCCCTGAACGCTCCCGCGATCGCCGAATCCTCCCGTGTCAGCCCGCTGGACGGCGCGAACCTCAACCGGGCCTTTCCCGGCGATCCGGACGGGGGACCGACAGCCATGATCGCCGACTACGTCGAGACCGAACTGCTGCCTCGCGCCGACGCCGTGGTCGACCTGCACTCAGGTGGAAAGGCATCGTTCTTCCAACCCTGCACGCTAGTCACGCACTGCGCCGACGGAGCGCTCTACGAGGCGAATCTTGCCCTGGCCCGGGCGTTCGGCCTTCCGCTGATCTGGCGGCTGGGCGCCCAGAACGATGACCGCTCCGTCAATGCCGCCGCCGAGCGGCGCGGCGTCCCCATGATCGCCACGGAACTGGGAGGCGGCGGCGGATCGGATCCCGAAATCACGGATCGCGCTGAGGCCGGCCTGCTCCGCATGCTTCGGACTCTGGGGATCATCGCCGGCGCGGCGGAACCCCGCGACGCCCGGGTCGTTGAGACGTCGTCACCGGACTCGTCGCTCTGCGCGGCAGGCGACGGACTGTTCGACAGGGCCGCAGCAGCGGGGCAGGAAGCGAAATCCGGTGCCCTGGCCGGCACGCTTCATCACGTGTTCGAACCGGAGCGGCCGTCAAGGGACGTGAAGTTTCAGTCTGACGGCGTCATCCTGGCGCATACTTGCCGCGGCCTTGTAAGGCGCGGAGACTTGCTGCATCTCGTTGCACAGGACGTCACCGAATGATGAAGCCGCTTGTCATGCCGCCCATCCCCCATCACCGGCTCGGCCATCGCCAGCCGAGCGGCAGGGCGTTGAGATGAACGACCGGTTTGCAGCACCGACAGGCAACTTTCGCGGACACGCCCGACAGGCCGTCTGGGCCGCGGCGCCCGACCCCGAACTGACGGAGGTCGGCCCTGGCACGCCTTGCGGCGAGTACTTGCGCCGCTACTGGCTGCCCGTCGCGATGACGGACCGGGTCGGAGACCTTCCCTGCCGCATCAGGATCCTGGGCGAGGACCTCGTGCTGTTCCGGGAAAAGGGCGAGGGCAGGCTCGGTCTCACCCACCTGCATTGCTGCCACCGGAACATGAGCCTTGAATTCGGCATCGTGGAAGAGGGAGGCATTCGCTGTTCCTATCATGGATGGAAATACGGGCTCGACGGGACGATCCTCGAGACACCCTGCGAACCGCCGGCCAGCCAGGTCAGGACGCGCGCCTGCCTTGGCGCCTACCCGGTCATCGAGTGCAAGGGCCTCGCGTTCGCCTATATGGGGCCGCCGGAGGAACAGCCCGGGTTTCCCGTGATGGACACGTTCGACGAGGCGGGCGACGAAATGCTGCCTTACCTCATCGAGTCTCCGTGCAACTGGCTTCAGGTGATGGAGAACGCGTGGGACCCTTTCCACGTCGTCTACCTTCACACGCTCGCGGTGCGCAGCCAGTTCATCGACGCTTTCGCCGAAATGCCGATGATCGAGTTCCACGAGAGCAGGACGGGTGATTTCTACACCAACGTAAGGCGCGTGGACGACATTGTCTGGATCCGGTGCCATGATCACATGCTGCCGAGCTTCACGCAAAACGGCGGACACTTTCCCGTGCCGGACAAGCCCCGGTATTTCGGGCGCTGCGGACTCAGCCGCTGGGTAACGCCAGTGGATGACACGCATACCCTGGTGATCGCATGGCGCCATTTCCGCGACGGCGACGACCCCCGGGGCTTGACCGACAAGTCACGGGTCGGCTTCGGAACGACCGATTTCTATGGCCAGGGGCCCGATCGCTCCTACGAGCAGCGTCAGCGCGACCCTGGCGACTATGACGCCTGGGTCAGCCAAGGCCCGAAGAACATTCATGCGCGCGAGAACATGGGCTTCACGGACAGGGGCGTCGCGAAGGCCCGCCGTCTCCTGCGGAACGCCATCCGTTCCGTTGCCTCCGGGAACCCGGCACCGCAGCCAACGGACAGTTTCAAGGGCGTGATCCCGACCTATGGAGGTGACACGATGCTCAGAATTCCCGTGCAGGAGGGTCGTGACGACGGTGCGGTCCTCAAGGAGGTCTCGATCGACGTGGCGGAAATCTACAGGTCCGCCGATCACCTGCAGGGGGACGCGAGAAACGAGTTCATCCGGTCGCGTCTCAAGGAATACGAGGCGGGCTGGCAATGACGCGCGTCTCCATCAATCCCGGCCGCGTCGACTGGTCTGGCGAGAATCCGGGCATCTACCTGAAGTCCGATCCCTCCGCCGACAGGTACGACGCCCTTGCCCTGTTCTTTCGCGTCGTCCTCTCCCCCTTCGGCCGCGGACATGCCGGCCTGGTCATCGGCCAACCAGACAGTGATGCCGGCTGGCCAGATGCACCCAACTTCATCATGACCGACAACCAGCGCATGATGCGCTGGATCGTGGATGGCTGGGTGTCGAAGATGCCAACATTCGTCGGCAAGTCCGGCCTGAAGCGCATGACCTGGCTTGATTGCGACAGCGTCGAAAGGCGGCCGGGCGACCTGAAGACCCGATACTCGGAAACCGTTCGTGGCTCCGGCGTGACTCTTGAAATGATCTGGCGCGACATGGGTCCGCCCCTGCCCGTCGAAGTCACGAAGGAGAACTCGGCCACCAAGGCGCACGAAATGTACTCCGTGTTTCTGGAGGCGGGATCTGCGGAGGTGCGCGTAAACGGGACGCCGCTCCCGGGCCGGGTGGCCGAGCGGCAGTTCTTTGGTCGCACGATGTCAACCGCCTTCCTCGCGTTTTCCGAAACCTGGGTCACGCCAACGGAGGATGCCTGATGCCGCTGAGCGCACCGATCACCCCTGGCACGGTCGACTGGACCGGGGAAAACCCCGGCATTCTCCTGAAGGACGACGACGGGACATTCACGGCCATGGCTCTCTTCTTTCGGGTGGCCTGGTCGCCGGCCGGCCAGGGCCAGGTGCTCTGGCTCTACGGCTCTCCTGGACTGGAGGCCGGCACGCCCGAGGCCCCGAATGTCGTTTTGGCCGACAACGTCGACCTCGCCACCTACCTGAAGTCAAATTTCATTGGCCGTCTCGGCGCCTTCCGCGACGCGCCGGCATTCGCGCACATGACACCGCGCCTTGCCCAGACCGTGCGAAGCTCCGGCGACCCGAAGAGCCACCGGTATGCCGAGACCATTGTCGGAGAGGGCCTGGCCGTGGAACTGGTGTGGGAAGACCTGGAACCGCCGAGGGCGCTGGAGCTTGCGCCTGACCAGGTCGGCACCGGCGCCCACACGATGTTCACCCTCCTCGTTGCCGCAAGAGATGCGCAGATCATCGTCAACGGCCGCGCCCTGCCAGGCCAAGTGGGCAGCCGCGTGCAGGCCGGTCTCGAGACGACAACCGCCTTTCTCTATTTCAGCGAGACGTGGGTGATCCCGCCCGCCGCGGCATGACGCATCGCCATGACGACAGGCTGGCGTTCGACCGAGCCATGGTCACGCAACCGGTCTGGAACAGGTTCGACCTGGCACGAGACGCGACCGGCATCGCGGACAACGTCCTTCTCCATGCCGGACCGCCCTTTCCGGATCCTGGCGAGATCAGCCGGCCAATCCTGAACTCGGCTTGCGTTGCTGCCGTCTACGAGGGGCTCGCGCCGAGCCTCGACGCGGCCGAGCGCATGATCTCGTCTGAAGAGATCCTTCTGAAACCAGCGCAGGACGTGAATGTCGTCACACCGCTTGCAGCCGTTGTCAGCGCCTCAATGCCGCTGCATTCCGTGTACGACGCGTGGCGAGGGCAGCACAGGACGTTTGCCCCGATCAACGGCGGAAACCGGCCCGCCCTTCGCCTCGGCCTGAGGTCGGAAGCGGTCCTGGAACACATCAGATGGCTCAACACGCGCTGCCTGGACGTGCTTCAGGGAGGCCTCGCGGAAGGGATCGCCCTCGTGCCGCTGGCCGTCGAAGGCCTCAAGGGCGGCGATGACTGCCACGGGCGGACGCCGGTCGCGGGCGCCGCGCTTGTCCGCGAGTTGATCGATCGTTCGCCGAACGGTGTCGGAGATGACGAGACCCTGGAGTTTCTCAAGGGGTCGCCCAGCGTCTTTCTCAACCTCTGGATGGCGGCCACCAAGCTGATGATGAGCCGGGCGGAGGGCGTTCCAGGTTCCGGTTTTGTCACCGCGGCCGGTGGCAACGGTCGCGACGTCGGCATCCAGGTCTCCGCATTCCCCGGGCACTGGTATACCGTTCCTGCCACGCCGCCCGAAGGCGCGTTCGACGTTGACCTGCCGCAGTCCCGTGCCCTGGGTGCCATAGGCGACAGCGCCGTTGTCGATGCGTTCGGCCTGGGCGCAATGTCAAGTGTGCGCACCGAGCCGCCGGCTTCGGTCAAGTCAGTTCACGGCATGTCGGTCGGAGAGCATCCCTATTTCAGAGGCACGGGACTGAAACTGGGCATTTCCGCGATGGCAGTCGCCGAAAGTGGACATGCCCCGCGAATCAGCCTTGGAATTCTTGATCGCAAAGGGGAAATGGGACGCCTTGGCGGCGGCCTCTATCAAGTGCCGGTCATGCCTTTCAAGCAAGCGGCGGAGGACATCCTGACGAGTCGTCAGCCGTCTTCGGGCTGACATTTTGGCGCAAGCGCCGCGCCGCACGGGTCCTGGGCAGTTCCGCTTTCGGCTTGTGTCGCCATGCGATCACACGATCAAGAGGCGGGCCTGAAAGGTTCATCACGCGATCTCTGCCCCGCAGGACGACCTGAACCGGATGTTCATCGCAGCTCGGTCGGGCTTCCGCCGGCGACCATGCCGGTTTCCTCCTTGAGCGGGACCGACAAGGCGCGTCCGAGCACGCGACCTGCGGGACCGATGCGACTCCCGCCCGAAAGCCATGAAGGCAGGCAGCGTCGATTCCTGTCGCGAGGCTTGTCGCCAAGTGTCCCCGGTCGAGGAGGTCGAGATCGAATCCATGCCGCGCGGCGGTTGCACACGACCATTGCCCGCACACCACGGATCCGCACCACCGGTGCTAAGTCTTTGACATAAAGTCTTTTCCTTCCCCTCGAATCTGCAACTTCGGGCGGAATCGCACCCGTTTCCTCCCGTTCCTGCAACCGGAAGGAGGAAGTGAATCATGTCGAGAGTCCGACTCACCGACGCGAAGGTCCGCGACCTGCGTTCGAAGAAGGCCACACGGAACGTCAGGGATGCCGTTCTCGCGGGGTTCGGCGCCAGGATCCTGCCGAGCGGGCGGAAGCGCTATTTCGTTCACAGTCAGCACGAAGGCCGACGCACGTGGAGGATCGTGGGCGATCCCGCCGCCATGACGGTCGCCGAGGCGCGGGAGAAGGCGAGGGGCATGCTTGTCTCGATCCGGGCCGGACGCCCGGCCTCCGACGAGGAGACGCTGTTCGAGGCCGTGGCGGAGAACGCGTTCCGCAGGCACGGCGGGAACTGGAAGGAAAGCACGCTTTCCGTGAACCGGCACTATCTCCGCAACCAGATCCTGCCCTGGTTCCGGGGCAGGCAGGTCGCGGAGATCACGTCGCAGGACGTGCGGGACTGGTTCGCCTCGATGCACGCGACGCCGGTGTCTGCGGACCGGTCGATGCCCGTGCTGTCGGTCATCATGCAAGTGGCCGAGATCGGCGGCCTGCGACCGGAGGGCAGCAACCCGTGCGGGGGCATAAGGAGGTACAGGAGACGAAACAGGGACCGGTTCCTGTCCGCTGCCGAGTTCGGCAGGCTCGGCAAGGCGCTGCGCGGGACGAAGCCGTCGCTGGCCGTCCCGATCATCCGGCTCCTTGCGCTGACCGGCTGCCGGTCGAGCGAGATCAGGACCCTTCGCTGGACGGACTTCCGTGACGGGCACGTCTTCCTGCGCGACAGCAAGACAGGTCCTCGCACGGTCTGGCTGTCATCGGCGGCCCGCGAGGTCCTCGACAGCCTTCCACGAACGTCGCCTTGGATCTTTCCTTCCGGAAGGAAAGACGGTCCGGTTACAGGGACGATGCTTGGCCGGGCCTGGTCCAGGATCCGGACCGAAGCCGGCTTGAAGGATGTCCGCCTCCACGATCTGAGACACGCGTACGCGAGTCTGGCGGTCACCGGCGGAGAGACCGTCCTGACGGTCGGGCGGCTGCTCGGTCACGGCGATCCGCAAACCACGCTCAAGTACGTCCACGATTCCGAGGCGGAGGCGGAGCGGGCCGCGGTCGCGATGGGCGCCGTACTCGCCGAGCGGCAGACATGACCCGGGTCCGGCTGACGGACGCCCGCGCGAGGCGGCTCAGGCCGTCCGCGTGCGAATACTCGGTCCATGACAAGGCCGTCCCGTCCCTGAGCGTTCGCGTCTATCCGACGGGCACGAGAACCTGGACCTGCACCGTCGACGGACGGAAGGCGTCGCTT
Source organism: Boseongicola sp. SB0665_bin_10 (assembly GCA_009838075.1). Taxonomy (GTDB): domain Bacteria; phylum Pseudomonadota; class Alphaproteobacteria; order Rhodobacterales; family Rhodobacteraceae; genus JAJEFO01. Next base: position 61,508 of record VXSG01000033.1, read on the forward strand.
GGCCGGGTCGACCTTGTTCCCGTCGAGGACGCGCGCCGCGAGAGCCTCCGGCTCCAGGCAGACGGGATCGCGCCGCACAGGGACGTCCCGACCTACCGGGCGTTCGCCCTGGGCGTCTGGCGGGAGTCCTGGGCTGGCAGGTGCAAGCCGTCGACGGTCAGGGGCTGGGACCAGGTCCTGAAGAGAAGGCTCCTGCCGAAGTTCGGTCCGTTGCCGCTTGACCGGATCACGCGTCAGGCCGTTCAGGGCTGGTTCGAGGAATACAGCAGGACCGCTCCCGGCGGGGCGAACTCTGCGCTGCGGCTTCTCCGCCATAGCCTGAAGTTCGCGATGGAGCGCGGCCTGATCGAATCCAGCCCGGCCGGATCCGTGCTCCCGAACCGGCGGCCGAGGCTTTCGCGGTTCCTGTCCCGGGACGAGATACGGCGGCTGAACGAGGCCCTTGACCGGCATGCCGGAGGCCGCAGGGGCATGCAGGCCGACATCATCCGTCTCCTGCTTCTCACCGGCGCCCGCAAGAGCGAGATCGTCCGGCTGAAGCGAGGCGAGGTCGACGGCGACCGTCTCAGGCTCGCGGACGCCAAGACGGGTCCGAGAACGGTGCATCTCGGTCCTGAGGCCCGCGAGATCGTCGAAAGGCGGATGAACGCCCCCGGAGAGTTCCTGTTCCCCTCGCCGGTCAACCCGGAGAGATCGCTTTATGGCAATCTGCCCCTGTGGCTTGAGATCCGGCGCGAGATCGGCATCGAGGACGTGCGCCTCCACGACCTGAGACGCAGCTTTGCGAGCCAGTGCGTGATCGCTGGCGTTCCCCTGCCGGTCGTCGCCAGGCTGCTCGGTCATCGCGATCCTGCGATGACCCTTCGCTACGCCCACGTGTCGGACCCGGACGTCGAGGCCGCGGCGGAGCGGATCGGGGCGCGGATTTCGGGACTGTTGTCGGGTGGATGACGCTTGCGGCCCGCGATCTTCCAGCGGGCGGCCTCAACTGCCTCTATCCGCTCCGGCAAGGCCTGGATGCGGGCGCGTGAAAGAAGGGAATGCACATGCTTCGCGCGAATTTTCGGCACTGCACCTGTCTGTTGCACATCTTTTGGGCATTGTCCGGAAATCGCGCAGCCGCATCGCCTGCTTTCGTTCGCAACGCCAAGCGCTTGCGGCGACACTGCCGCCCAGGCGGCAGGCACGGAGGTTCCGCATGCGATCGCATGTTTCGTTCAAGCGTCAGGAAAAGTGATTTGACCAGTTTGCGGATTCAGGTGCAGACTTGCCTTCAGACGCGTTCGACCCGGTCGGCATGCCGTCGAGGACCGGGTCCTGCGGGAAAGGAGTGCAAGCCGAAAGCCTTCCATTTCGTACGGCAAAGGTCGAAGGTGTCGCGTGTCTCCGGTTCCTGACAGTCTCAAGTTGACCGAATCTTGTTCCGTCGTGAAGTTGACAGGCGACGGCAGCCAGCCGTACATAATTAAGCCGAGCCGAGCCGAGCCGAGCCGAGCCGAGCCGAGCCGAGCCGAGCCGAGCC
>VXSG01000104.1:0-7630 GCA_009838075.1 Boseongicola sp. SB0665_bin_10
ATTGCCGGGTCGCCAAACGCCCTCGTCAAGGCCCGCAGAGAAAAAATCAGCCGTGGTTAATTATCCATGTCCTATAGAAGAAATCGAGAAATGGCAGTATGGAGTGATGAAGACAATGCGGTTCCCAATTTTGGCCCTCGCGAGCACGGTCATGTTCCTGGCGAACTTCGCCAGCGCAGTGCAAGCGCAGTTCTATGAAGGCAAGCAGATCACCGTTCTCGTCAACTACGGAGCTGGCGGCTCGACGGATGTCCTGGCACGCCTTGTCACCAAGCATCTCGAGAAGCACATACCGGGCAGTCCGGAGGTCGTGGTGACCAACATGGCCGGCGCCGGCGGAATTGTCGCCACGAATCACATGGGCGAAGTCGCCAAGGCGGACGGGCTGACACTGGCCTTTTTCGCCACTCCGTTCATGCAGTACGCGCTTCAGGACCCCGCGTTGACAGTCGACATTTCCAAGTTCGTCTGGGTGGGGGGATTCGGCCAGCCCACATTGTGTTTCATCCGCAAGGATGCGGGAACCGGCGTGGAGAGCGTCGACGACTTGCTTGAAATCGGCGAGTTCAAGCTGGGCGGCTACAGGGCCACCTCGTCAACCGACATCAGGATGCGCTTGGGCCTCGACCTGCTCGGGGCGAACTACAAGCACGTCACGGGCTACAGAAGCAGTGCGAAGGTGCTCGCTGCCTTGCTGCAGAACGAGGTGTCCTATTCCTGTGGATCAGTGACGCTGTACCGCAAGAGTTTCGAACCCAACCTCATCGAGCCGGGCCTGGCCACGCCGCTCTGGTACTATTCCCTGGTCGATGCGGAGGGCAATCCGGTCAGGGACCCACGGCTTGAGGGCATCCCGACCTTCATCGACGTCCACGAAAGGCTGAAAGGCGAAAGGCCTTCAGGGATGCTCTTCGACTCGCTGACGGCGGTCAACAACATCGCGGTCACCATGTTGCGCGGCGTGTTCCTGCCTGAAGGCACACCGGACGCGGCGGCGGAAGCGCTGCGGACGGCATGGAGCGCGCTTTCCGAGGACGAGGAGTTCATTTCAGACTATATGAGCCTGGCCGATGAACCGCCATCCTTGCTCAGTGGAGCCGAAGCGAGGGAGCGTCTGGACAGCCTTGGCAGCCTCGACCCCGAAATCGTCGCGTTCATCAAGGAATACGCGGTTCAGGAATAGCAGGTGCGCGCGGCTGACCCCGTGCCGCGCCGAGGCGACGCAACGCTCTCGAAGCCCAGTCGGGGCATGCAGCAATGGTCGACGCTGCGCTAACCGGATTCCTGTCGGTGATCGCCTGGCCCGCGATCGGGTACCTGTTTGCCGGCGTGCTGGCCGGGCTGTTCTTCGGTGCGGTTCCCGGCCTGTCGGGGCTGGTCGGCTTGGCGATCCTGATGCCGTTCACCTTTGCGATGGATCCCGTTCCGGCACTTGCTCTCCTGTTCGGCATGTTCGCGGTCACGACCACCAGCGACACCATCGCGTCAGTGCTGCTCGGAATCCCCGGAACCTCGGCCTCGCAGGCGACAATCATCGATGGATACCCGATGGCGGCAAAGGGCGAGGCGGCGCGTGCATTGGGTGCAGCATTCTCGGTTTCGGCCATTGGCGGCCTGCTTGGCGCGATCCTGCTCGGACTGTCGATACCCTTCGTCAAGCCCTTGATTCTCTCCTTCGCCCAGCCCGAGATCTTCATGCTCGCCCTGCTCGGACTTGCAATGGTCGGATCGCTCTCGGGAGGGTCGGTGCTGTGCGGGCTGGTCGCTGCGCTCGCCGGCCTCGGCGTCTCCTATGTCGGGTACGCCGAGAACGGCGCCCTGCCGCGCTACTGGCTGGGAGCGCCCTACCTGCTCGACGGACTGCCCTTGGTGCCATTCGTTCTTGGCCTGTTCGCGATTCCGGAGCTGATCGACCTTGCCGCCAAGGACAGCTCGATCTCGCGGGTTCCGAGAAGCAGCGTTTCGGGCGGCCTCTTGAAGGGAATCGGGGATGCGTGCCGCAACTGGTGGCTGGTGCTGCGCTCGACGGCGATCGGCGCGTATGTCGGATTGCTGCCCGGCCTGGGCGGTTCGGTCGTCGACTGGGTGGCCTACGGGCACGCCGTGCAAAGCGCCAGCAACAAGGACGGGTTCGGCAAGGGCGACATACGTGGCGTGATCGCGCCCGAGACAGCCAACAACGCGATGAAGGGCGGTGCCCTCATTCCCACCATAGCGTTCGGCATTCCCGGCAGTCCCGCGATGGCCGTTCTCCTGGGCGCGCTCCTCATCCAGGACTTGACACCTGGCCCGGAGATGCTGGGCGGCAAGTTGCATGTCACCTTTTCGCTGATGTGGACGCTGGCGATCGCGAATGTCGCCGGCGCGATCTTCCTCATGCTGATCGCCCGGCAGCTTGCACTCGTGACGTTCGTCAACGGCCGCCTTCTGGTGACCACGATCACGCTCTTCATGTTCATGGGAGCATGGCTGGCCACGAGCAACCTGGGCGACTGGATCGTGCTCCTGGTCTTCGGCGCAACGGGCTACGTGATGAAGAAGGGCGGCGTCCCGCGGCCGCCGATGGTCCTTGGTTTCGTGGTCGGGCCGATCATGGAGAACGCGCTCTTCATCACGAGCAATGCATATGACGGCCTTTCGTGGCTGGGCCGCCCGATCTGCATCGTGATCGGCGCAATGATCGTGCTCTCCCTTGTTCTTGGCACCCGCTGGACGAAGCGACGCTCCCGCGACGCCACGTTCGTTCACGAGGCACAGCCTGTGGATCCCACGATGTCACTCGTTGCGATCGGGTTGCTTCTTGCGTTCTCGATCTGGGGATTGGCGCCGACGTTTTCCTGGGCGACCGACGTGGGTGCGGTGCCGATGATCACGTTCATCCCCGCCATCTGCCTGTCCCTGGCCGCCCTGGCGTTCAGCGTCCGGGATTTCCGGAGACTCCGGGCGAACGGCGAGGATGCGTTCCCCGTGCAACGCGAGCTGGTTCAGGTCCTTCATCTTCACCTGTGGTGGTTCGGCCTGGTTGGCGCCACGATGCTTGCGGGCCAGCTGGTCGCCATTCCGCTCTTCGTCGCCCTGCATGTTCGGCTTGTGGTTGGATATGCCTGGTGGATCGCGCTGCTATGCGCGGCAGGAGCATGGGTGTTTCTCCATCTCCTGTTCGATCGCGCACTTGCCATCATGTGGTATCCGTCAATGTTCTTCTACTGAGTGCGCTCCCGTCGCGCGGGAGCCGTCGGCCGCCAGCCGCCGACGGCTTCCATCCCCGCAACCAATTCGTGTGCAACCCACAGATTCACGAGCAAGCCCATGTCCAAGAACGGTTCCGATGACCTTGATGCCGGCCTCCTGTACCAGGTTGACGAGATTCCCCCGAACAAGTTGACGCTTGGCCTGGGCGTCCAGGCCGCGCTCCTGTTCCTCGGCGCGTCCATACTCATGCCCACGATCACCTTTCAGGCAGCCGGAGCAAGCGAGTCGGTCGCTGCCTGGGCCATCTTCGCCTCGCTGCTCATCGCGGGCGTCATCAGCGGGATCCAGGCGTTTCCGTTCCGTCGCTTCGGCGCAGGCTTTGTCCTGGCGACCTGCCCGACGGCCGCGGCGCTCGCCGTAACGGTTGACGCGCTCCTGGCCGGAGGGCCCTCGCTTCTCCTTACGCTGATGATTGCCACGGCGCTCTTCCAGTTCGTGTTTTCGTACCGGATTTCCATGTTCAGGCGGGTCATCACCCAGACTGTCTCGGGGGTGATTCTCATGCTGATTCCGGTCACTGCCGTCCCGATCATGTTCCAGAGGATCGGCGAGGTTTCGCCCGGGCATTCGCAGCCGATCGGACTGGCATGTGCGCTCGTGACCCTGGCAACGACAATTTGCGTTTCGCTGTATGCAAGGTCGCGACTGAGGCCGTGGGCGCCGCTTCTCGGGATCTGCGCCGGGGGGGCGGTTGCCGGCGCTTACGGGCTTGTTGACGTGGACCAGATCAGGCAGGCGCCGTGGGTGGGGTTGCCTTCCACCGCATGGCCGGCAGTCGGACTCGACCTGGGGCCCTCCTTCTGGGCGCTCCTGCCAGCCTTCCTGATCGTCGCGGTCTCGTGCTCGATTCGAACGATGAGCGCCGCCCTCGCCATACAGGATGCGTCATGGCGGGTGCCGCGCGCGCCTGACCAGCGTGTCGTGCAAGGCGCCCTCGCAGCGGAAGCGCTCGGAAACCTGCTTGCCGGTCTCGGTGGCACGATGATGAACTCCGCACGCTCGTCGACCGTTCCGCTGGTCAGGAGCACGCAGGTGAGCGCCCGTCCCGTCGGGCTGGTGCTGGGGATTGCTCTCGTTGCGTTCGCCTTTCTGCCGAAGGTCGCCGCGCTGGTCCTGGCACTGCCGCCTTCGGTGCTCGCCGCGTATCTCGCAATCATGCTTGCCACGCTGTTCGTCACCGGAATGAAGCTGGTCGTGGCCGAGGGACCGGACTATCGCCGCATGCTGATCATTGGCATCTCGTTCTGGGTCGGCGCCGGATGCGAGTTCGGGCTGCTGCTTCCCGAAATCCTGCCCCAGGTCGCGGGCGGGCTCCTGAACAACGGACTGGCCACCGGCGGCATGACGGCGATACTGATGACGGTCCTCTTGGAACTGACCGGGCACCGGCGCCGCAAGCTCGTTACGGATCTCGATGTATCGTGCCTTCCTGAACTCCGCGCGTTTGTCGCGCAGTTCGGCAGCGACAAGGGCTGGTCGGAGAGGATGCGCGATCGGCTCGATGCCGTGGCCGAGGAAACCTTGCTGACGCTGATCGAGGGGCAGGCGGACTCCGGCACGGACAGCCGCCGGTTGTGGGTGAGCGCCCACAGCGAAGGCGGGGATGCCGTGCTGGAATTTGTCGCCAAGTCGAACGAAGGCAACATTGAAGACCGGATCGCGTTCCTGGGTGACGCAAGCGAAGCGCGGCCCGCCGAGCGGGACATCTCGCTTCGCCTGCTGCGACATCTCGCCTCTGAAGTGCGTCATCGCCAGTATCACGACCTGGATCTCATCATCGTGCGGGTGGAGCCGTCGCAGGGCGCGGCAAGGTGATCGCACCCATGAGGAGCGCCTGCGCGGGTCGCTGCTCCCGCCGGCATGAATCGCAACGATCGGGCCGTGCTGCCGGGACCTGAGTCCTGGCCCGGACGGACGGCCTCTCCAGTCCCCGAGGCATCCAGCGAGCCACGGAGCGGAATTGCGTGTCCGGGGCGACCACGCCTGCTTCACCCGGCCCGTGATGGAGGTCGAGCGCGTTTCCCGAGACGCGATGACGCCCGCCGCGCACGAGGCCGCAGCTCGTGCCGCCCGCCCTCCTCGATCGACTGGCGGGCGAGACGGGCCGCTAGCGCCCGGTCAACCGATCCGGGCTGCGCCCTTCGCTCCATTCCTGACTGGGGATTGCCGCGTTGCAAGGCCCGTCGCCCGCGCAACGACGCCGGCGCCGCGCAGTCGTGACGGCCCGAAGGCGGGACCGGGGAACCGGGCAACGACGTGCAGCCGCAGGATCCGCTGTTCTCAGTCCCCTTCCGCGACGCCGTCCTGACGCGCTTTCGCGCGACGCGCGCGATAGCTTGGAAGGACAACGAGAATGATGGCGATCGCCAGGAGTCCCAGCGTCATCGGCCGCTCCCAGACGAACGAGACGCCGTCATAGAGCTGCATCGAACGCGCAAAGTTGTTTTCCATCATCGCGCCGAGAATGAACCCGATCAGCAGGGGCGCGAGAGGGTAGTCGGCGAACTTCAGCGCGGTCGCGCAGATTCCGAAGCCAACAAGCAAGAGCAGTTCGGTTGCATTGTTCTGCCCGATATACGCACCCATGAGCGTGAAGAACAGGATGAAGGGGATCAGGTAGTTGCGGGGCACCGTCAGGACCCTTGCGATGTACGGAATGAGCGGCAGGTTAAGGACCAGCAGGATCAGGTTGCCGATGAACATCGACATGATGACGGCCCAGAAAATCTGGGGATCATCCACCATCAGGCGAGGCCCGGGCGTCACGTTCAATGCGATCAGCGCCCCAAGGAGAATGGCCGTCGTGCCCGAGCCGGGAATGCCCAGGGTCAGGAGCGGCACGAACGACCCCGTGCATGCGGCGTTGTTCGCGGTTTCGGGCGCTGCGAGGCCCTTGACGGACCCTTTCCCGAATTCGTCCTGCTCTTTCTTCGGGGCGATGTTGCGCTCCACGGCATAGCCGAGAAAGCTTGCAATGGTGGCGCCTGCACCGGGCAGGACGCCGATGAAGAAGCCTTGCAGGGACTGACGCCCGATGACGGGGGCGATGGCCTTTGCCTCCTTGCCCGTGATCCGCAATTCCTTGATTTCGCCGTCGTCGCCCTGCAGGTCCCTCGGCTTCAGGACGAGGAACAGCGCTTCGGGCAGCGCGAACATGGCCATGGCGAGCGTGATGAAGCCGAAGCCCGACTGCAGGTCCATGATCCCCATGGTAAAGCGCGGCAGGTTGAACAACGCGCCCTCGCCGACGGTCGCCATGATCAGGCCGAGAAGCGTCATCACCAGGGCCTTGGCGACCTGGCCCGTGCCGGCGAATGCCGCGATGGCGGAAAGGCCGACCACCATCAGCGCAAAATACTCGGCCGAGTGGAACAGGAGCGCCACGGAAGACAATGCCGGCGCAAACACCATGAGCAGCAGCGCGCCGATGGTGCCGCCCGCAAAGCTCGCGATGGCGGCAACGGTGAGCGCCTTTCCGGCCTTTCCCTGGCGTGCCATGGGGTAGCCGTCGAAACTGGAGGCGACTGTTCCCGCAACGCCCGGCGCATTCAGCAGGATCGACGAGGTCGAGCCACCGAAGATCGCGCCGTAGTAGACTCCCGCCAAGAGGATCAACGCCGCGGAGGGGTCACCCATCGAGATGGCGACGGGGATCATGATGGCGATGATCGACATCGGTCCCAGGCCCGGAAGCATGCCGATGAACGTGCCAATGAGGCAACCGCCGATGACCATCAAGAGGTTCTGGACGGAAAGCGCCGTCTGCAGGCCGATCAGAAGTCCTTCAAGCATGTCAGCCTCCAAGAATTCCGGGCAACGGGCGCATGTAGATGCCAAGGACCACCTGGACGAGATACCAGACCGAAACCGCGGCGATCAGGGCGACTGGCAGCATGATGTGCCACTTGCGTTCGCCCAGGATGAAGGAGCCGAGGAACAGGAGGGCGGATGTCGAGATCAGGAAACCCAGGGGGCGCAGGCAGAGCGCGTAGACAACCATGAGCGCGAGAAGCAGGAGCGCCTGACCGAGGTTGTACTCGCCCAGGCGACGGTAATCGATGTCGGCTTCCTTCGGCGCCGCCTTCTCGAAGCCCAGGAGAATGACCAGCGCCGCGATGATCCCAAGGACCGAAAGGACTTTCGGAAAGGTGCTGGGCCATATCGGGTTCCGTTTCATGAACGGGGCCAGGCCGGCGTCCATGGTGAACCAGGCAGCGTATCCATAGGCCAGGCAGATGCCCAGGAGAACAAGCGCGAGCCAGCGATCCAAAGCCATGTCGTGCACTCCTCATGCTGTGGCGCGGGGGGGGGCCCCCGCGCGACCCCCCCCCCGGGGTGAAAAAAGACCCCCCGTGGGAAAAAAAAGAGCCCACACCCA
>VXSG01000104.1:7640-8832 GCA_009838075.1 Boseongicola sp. SB0665_bin_10
CCCCCCCCTCTTTAAACACTTTTCTTTTGTGCGGCTGGTTCTTTTTTTTAAATTTCACTGGGGGTCAACTCCTTTGGGTGGGGGGGGGGGGTGGGCGCGAGCGCTCCGCCGCCGTGTCTGTCAAAGGAAGCCGAGCTTCCTCATCAGGTCGCCGATGACCATTTCCTGGTCTTCCAGGAAGGCCCTGAAGTCGTCGCCCGAGTTGTGGATGTTGACCCAGCCGTTGCGTGCGCGGACGTCTTCCCACTCGGGCGTGCCGTACATCTTGGCGATGACGTCCTGGTACAGGGCCAGCCTGTCGGCGGGCAGGCCGGGGGCCGCGAAGAACCCGCGCCAGTTGACGAAGGTGGTGTCGATGCCCTGTTCCTTCATGGTCATCGCGTCGGGGGCCGCGTCCACGCGCGCGTCCGAGGTCACGCCTATGATCTTCACTTCCCCTGCATTCGCGAGATCGACGGCTTCCGAGAAGCCGGTCGAGAGGGCGGCGATTTCGCCCGAAAGCAGGGCCGCCATGGCCTTGCCGCCGGCGTCGTACGGGATGTATTTCACGCCGAGCGCGTCCTTGCCGGCCGCTTCCATCACCATGGCCGCCACGAGGTGGTCCATGCCGCCCGGAACCGAGCCGCCACCGATGGCGGTCGCGCCGGGGTCGGCGTCAAAGGCGGCAACGAGGTCGGCCATGGCGTCGATCGGGCTGTTCTTGCCGACGACGAACGCGGCATAGTCTCCGATCGTGCCCGACACCAGCGTCAGGTCGCGGAAGTTGTGCGGGAAGACACCGGTCAGGGATCGAATCACGATGGGGGTTGAATTGACCATGAGCGTGCCGTGGTTGCTTTCGGCGTTTTCGATCAGGAAGCCGATGGCCTTGCCGCCGCCGCCGCCAGACATGTTTTCGTAGGATGCGGTTCCCACCAGGCCCGCCCTTGTCAGCGCCTCGCCAGTGCCGCGAGCCGTGCCATCCCAGCCACCGCCGGCACCGCCGGGGATCAGGAAGTGGACGCTGTCCAGGACCTGATGGCCATCGGCCGCGACCGGTCCTGCGAGGCCGAGGGCGGCGACGGTCGCGATCACCGCGCGACGGCCCAGTTTCAATGTCGTCATGTTTTCCTCCACGTATCGTTTTGCGTCGTTGTTCACCAAAGCATCCATGTTTCGAGTCAAGCTCGGATTCGGCCTTTTTCGGCGGCTT
>VXSG01000029.1:0-23120 GCA_009838075.1 Boseongicola sp. SB0665_bin_10
AACTTATCCACAGCCACCTCCCGGTTCCTTTCTGATTCTCGAAGCATACGAGGGATTGTGAGCATGTGGCAAGATGAATGCAGACAGGACGGCACACTGAAGCCAAGCGGGCGTCGCAACACTTTGGGGATATATTGAAAGGTAAAAATTTGCCTCACACGGAATCTTCGCGCCGGATCGCGAAAGGCCGGAAAAACGCCGCCCGGATTTCGTCCATCGACAGCCCCGGCATGTCAATTTCCTCTTCCATCTCCGCCTTGCTCGGCTGATAGCTGCTGGGCTTCAGGACCAGTTCCCCCGGCTCTGGAATCAGGCGAGGCTCGCGGGGTTTTGTCTTCTTGATCATGCTCGAACCCTGCTGCCGTCCGATCCTTAAGTCAACTCTTGACTCTTGTCGACGCATGGGCGGAAGCTCCCCGCGCCAACACTATTCCAAGTCCGGCCCACTGGGCCGGGTTACCTGTTGAATAAGCTTAACCCGGTGCGGGGTAGCTCCCCTCGCCTTGGCGAATAGGCAGGATTCACTTCCCTTGGACTTGGAAAGTGTTGGCAACGGCCCGGCACCCGCCGCGCCGTGTGACAACAACGGAGTAGTTCAATGAAAAGATACGGAACACTTGCAGCGACCGTTGCGGCAACCGCGATGCTTGCAGGCTGCGGAGGCGGCGGCGGTGGCGAAACCGGCACCACGAAACCGCCCAAGGCTGCCGACCCAGCCAAGACTTTGGCACAGGTCTATAACGACGGAAAGATCTTGAACGCGACACACACCACGGCCGCTAGAATAGACACCAAAAAAGGGACTGTCGGGGGGGAGAAGTGGGCCGAATTCTCCGTACAAGGGCAAAGCGCAACCAACGACTTTTTGCTTACACTTGAAGGTCTTACGAGCACGTTCACTGACGAAGAGCGTTCGGAAGATTGGATATGGCAATGGGAATCAATGGACGATCTCGGCATGTACTTTGAGTGCTGGACGTGTCCTGATGCCACCTGGCTATGGGCCACTCATGCCGGACGACGTATCGCTGCAAGCACCAACCAGTTTACGAACGGCTTTGCGATAATCGGACTGCCAACTGCAAACTTTGACAACGTGCCCGTCAGAGCCACCTACCAAAGTGTCCGAGGATCACAGGGACGCTTTGGCGCAATTCTGTACATGAGGCCCGCAGAAAACTACGACATAGAAGACAGAGAAGTCTACTTTGGAGACACCGCACTGGTCGCAGACTTCACGAATCAGACCCTTTCCGGCAGGTTGTTCAACTTCGAGGACGAAGACGGCGAACTTTGGAGCGCATTTAAGCTCGAAATGCCGGAAACCACCTTCAACACAGAAGGCTTCTCCGGCCACTTCGACGTTTCCGGCGTGCGATCTGGCGTGTCATCGCTCGCCTACGAAGGCTCATTCTACGGGCCTGAGGCCCAGGAGATCGGAGGCGTCATATCGGGAACAGTCGTCGGGGGCGACAACAGCACCATATTTTTGACGACGGGCATGTTCGCTGGCACCCAATAGCCCCGCTCCCCGGCCAGACAGCGCCGGGAATGGCTTCCGAAAAGCCGAATGCCCGGAACGTCCAGGAAAGGCTGGCAAATTCCAGAAGCATCGCAATTTGTTGGTTTTTCTGTAAACGGGCCAGAGTCAGGCTGATCAACCTTTCGGCTGATGGCAGTCTGCAGTGAACCTGACTTCCGCGTCAAAATGCTTGGCGCAGAAGGATGTGGCGTGCCCCGCATCATTGGGCTTCAATTCAACGTCGTCACATGGCGTGTGGGGAGCCCCCTTGCATTCTTCGAGAAGTTTCTTAGAAAGCCCTTGGTCTTTGTGAGCCAAGAGCTTAAGGACTCGCTTCACGTCGTCTTCGGACTGGAACCAAGAAGTTTCGGTCTTCCGGTGGTTGTCCTTCCAATATGTGATGGTCCATTGCGATTCATTGGCCGGGTGCATTTGGCTTTCTCCTCTTTCGGCTTCAAATTTGCCAAGTGCCGCTTGCCCCAAGTTCAGGGGAGGGGCAAGGTCTCATCCTCCAGCCCCGGCTATGTCTGTGCATGAGCCAATGTTCCCGCATTCCTTCGCCGCGCCCGCCCGTGTCTGGCACTCCCCACACTGACCGCTTGCGAGTCAGAGTGGGGGTTGTGCCTTTGCGGGTACGGGCGCAAGGCTAGCCTGCTTCAACTGATCCGTCTTTCGGCGCACCCATGCTTACCCGTCCTTGCCTGCGGCCATTGGAGGAAAGCCTCAAGCACCAACGCTCTTGCCTTTTGAGATAGTCCTGCAAGCCCTGTCTGTCTTGCGATCGTTGTCGTCGGCCCGTCGCGCTCGCGGCAAATATGTCACACATTAGGTCAGCATGCCTGCCCCAACCCGTCAAGGAAGCCGAAATGGAAATTTGATGGCCGAAGCGCTATACTGGTGCTCAGGGAGACGCGAACCCTGGAGTGAACAAGCAAGTGGCAAGATCAAGAAATTGGGAAAGAGCAAACCAGCGTGAGCGCAACAGAAACAAGAACAAGACCGAAGCGGTAGACTGGCCCAGGAGAACGGAAGGGAGGACGCTTGGCCTTGACGCCTTGATGGAAAGCAAGGCGAGGCGTAACGCGATACTTGCCGGTCTGCCAAAGCCGCCGTGGGAAGAGACGAACATGGCGTCACGCCGCACATGACTGGCGTGGCAAAGACAAGGGAAGGATTTGGATCCCCAACACTTTTGTCAATTCGCCTTGGATCGTGGTCTCGAAAAATGAGCGGCGAATTCCCCGGGCATCGGAGAGCGGCAAGGGCATGAAGTGATGGTGGGGTCTCTTGGCGGCCATCTGCCGGCAAGTTCCGGCGGGATTCCACAGCCTTCAGTCTTACGTGGTCTTGCGTCTTGAGTCTTGCAAGCTTCATTGCCCTCACCTATGCCCCAGTCTATTCTTGGGGACATAGCCAAAGAGGTGGGCATGCACACGCATTTGCTGAAGGGTGCGGATCGGGTCGGAGGATGGCGCAATCACTTCAAGCGAACCGAGCGTTGGCAGCGACGTGCTGCCATTGCGCTGGAAGACATGCCGTATACGAAGTTTCATGATGCTTTAGATTTCGCTTTAGCCTACTTCGTCTGGGCTCACTCGCTGAGAGAATGGCTCTTGAAAGATGGAGTGGTGACGAGACAAGAGTTGGATTGCCGCCTTGAAGAGGAAGACACTTGGCCCATTGTCAAGGACTTAGCCAACAGATCCCGGCACTTCGTCATTGACAGAAGCCCTACCGACGCGGAATGGTCGATGTCACAAGAGTACAGTTCCTTCTCAGCCCGCTTCGAAGGGCGCGAAAGAGTGCATGCGAATCTTTACTATGGTGGACAGAAGCATCGCCTGATTGGCGTCGTCGCGTCATCAGGGGCAATGTGGCGACGCGTTCTGGTCGCGGTCGGGATGGACGTAGATTCCATAACCAATTGACTGGATCAACGAGAGTGGCTGTGACGTCGCGTTCGCGAAGGTGGCCCGCAGTCACCGAACAGCCGTAGCAGGGAAACGAAACGGTAGAGGTCAGGCGGCCTCCCGTGCCTCCCGCAAGGCGCGGTTGAAGAAATGGCGCGTTGCCTTGTCACGCGCTTCCGGATCGGAAAGCACGATGTTCCGCATCTCGTTGTCCCGCTGGAACATGCGGATCGCGCCCTGGAAGAACGCGTCCGCGAATGCCGAATACACCACGTCCGGAGGGTTTTTGCGCAGCATTTCGGACAGGTCGTCGTCGAGAATGTCCTGCTTGACCTGCTCGAAGCGGATCATGTCGGCCTCGGAAAACCGGGTGCCGTGACGGTCGTTGAATGCCCGCACGAGCTCGGATAGCTCCTTCTTCTCGTCCTCGGTGTAGGGCTTCGCGCCAAATGCGCTGATGGCCGCAATATTTTCGGTGTCGCCAGCTGACAGGGAGGCACTCCCTTCCTCCTTCTTGTCCACCCTGAACGCCTGAAGGCTGAGCATCTCCTCCGTGACCTCGATCTCGGGCGGAAGCTCGCGGTTCGGCAGCAGGCGGGAAAGCCAGCTGCCATAGCATGCCAGCTTCTCAAGGCTCGTGTCTTCGAGCGAGACGACCTGCGCGATGAAGGCGTAGAAGCGATTGAAGCTCCTCAGGAGCTGGCGGAACTCTTCCTGCCGTCCCGCGTCGTCGTCGGCCTCGAAGCGGATGACGGCCTCCCGTACGAGTCCTTCGAGGCGTGGTCTGTCCGATGCGCCGAGCGGTCCCTTGAACCAGGTCTGCGCGAAACGCTCGATCTCGTCCTTGTCGAGATAGCCGAACTTGAAGAGCCGCCCTTCCAAGTCATAGACATGGTTGGGATCGGACATCGCCTCGACGGCGGTGGCCTCGTGGTACGGCAGGAAGGCTTCCTGGATTTCCTCGACCGAATTCTGAAAGTCGAGGATGAAGGTGCGTTCTTTGCCGGCCCGCGTCCTGTTGAGCCGGGAGAGCGTCTGCACCGCCTGGAGGCCTGAGAGCTTGCGGTCGACATACATGGCGCAAAGCTTGGGCTGGTCGAACCCCGTCTGGTATTTCTCGGCCACGATCAGGATGTGATAGGTGTCGGGGTAAGGCGTCCCGTCAGGCTTGACGCCGTCGAAGCGGCCTGGAAGCTCGGTCGCGGAAAATCCGTTCAGGTCCGCCTCGGTGGTCGCCTCGCCGTTCACATCAAGTTCGCCCGAGAAAGCGACAAGTGCATTCAGGTCGTCATAGCCTTGGTCCTTGAAGTAGTTCGTCACGCCAGAGAAGTACTTGCGCGCGTGTTCGCGGCTCTGGGTGACGATCATCGCCTTCGCCTCACCGTCCAGCTCGCCCATGACGTGGCGGCGGAAGTGCTCGACGATGATCTCCACCTTCTGGCCGATGGCGGTAGCGTGCAGGCTGGCGTAACGGGCAACCTCGCGTTGCCCTCTCCGCTTGTACAGCTCGGGATCGTCCACGATAGCCTTTTCCAGCTGATAGTAGGCGTTGTAGGTCATGCAGTTCTGCAGCACGTCGAGAATGAACCTCTCCTCGATGGCCTGCCGCATGGAGTAGAGGTGGAACGGACGGGGAAGGCCGTCCTCGCCCTTCTCGCCGAAGCGCTCCAGGGTGACGTTGCGCGGCGTGGCCGTGAATGCAATGAAGCTGATGTTCGCCTGCGGACCGCGTGCTTTCTGGTACTCGGCGATCAGGTCCTCCACGTCCTCGCTTGAGCTGGCCTCGCGCGTCAGCGCGTCCGTCATGGCCTGGGCGCTCTTGCCCGACTGGGACGAGTGCGCCTCGTCCACGACGACGGCAAACGTGCGGTGTCCCTGACCCGAAAGCTCGGCCAGGTGATCTGTCGAGAACTTCTGGATTGTGGTGACGATGATCCGTGCGCCGCTGGCGATGGCGTTCTTCAGCTGGCGCGATGTGCCGTCGATCTTCCTCACGACGCCGGCCGTCTGCTCGAACTGCGTCACCGTGCTTTGAAGCTGCCTGTCGAGCACGACGCGGTCGGTCACGATGATCGCGGCATTGAAGACCGGCCTGTCGGCGGCGTCATGCAGGTTGATCGCATGGTGCGCCAGCCAGCCGATCGTGTTCGACTTGCCCGATCCAGCCGAGTGCTGGATCAGGTAGTTGGAGCCGGTGCCATGCTCCCTGGCATGGGCCATGATCCTGCGCACCGCATCGAGCTGCTGGAAGCGCGGGAAGATCATAGTCTCGTCCTTGCCCCTGACGTCCAGGTGCATGAACTGCCCGATGACGTCGATGAGAACCGAACGGGACAGGATTGCCTCGCCCCACGAGCCTGCCTTGTAGAGGTAGGCAATCCGGTGCTCGCCCTGGACGTCCGCGTTTCCCGCTCCCCCGTCCCGCCCGCGGTTGAACGGCAGGAAACGCGTCTTCCCGTTCATGAGCCGCGTCGTCATCGAGACGTTGTCCTCATCGAGCGCGAAGTGAACGAGCGCGCCGCGCTTGAAGGTCAGAAGCGGCTCGCCTGCGTGAGAGCGGTCGGTGCGATACTGTTTCTCGGCATGCCGGAAGGTCGTGCCCGTCAGGAGGTTCTTGACCTCCATCGTCGCGACGGGCAGGCCGTTCAGGAAGAGCACCACGTCAATCCGGTTGCCGTGTTTCGTGCTGTATTCAACCTCCTTCATGAACGAGAGGATGTTGGCCTTGTATTCCGCGACGCGCTTGGGCTCCAGCCCGCTGGCCGGGCGGAAATGGCAGAGCGAGAACCTGATGCCGGGCACGATCTTCATGCCCTGGCGCAGCACGTCAAGCAGGCCGCGACCCTTCAATGCCCTTTCCAGCTGCTTGAAGAAAGTGTCCTCTGCGGAGGTCGCGTAATGCTGGGTGAGTCTGTCCCACGCATCCGGCTGCGTGTCCTGGACGAAGCGCAGCACGAGCGCCCTGTCCATCGCGAGTGCGCGGTCGTAATCCAACTTCGGATCACGGCGCTCATAGCCTTCGCCCCTCTCAAGCTCCTCGACGAGACTCTCCTGCAGGATCCTTTCCTTGTGGAGACCGTTAGCGGCGTGTGGCGTCATTTCGTGGATGTCCCCTTTCCGCAGGCGACCATTGCAAAGGTTCCCGTAAGGGCGATTTTCAAGGCCGCCATGACGGATTCCAGATGATGGAGGTCTACGTGAAATTCGCCGTCGATCCACTGATCCTCTTTGGTCCGCGTGTCGTAATTCGTGCTGTAACGAAACGCGGTGGATTTGGGGTCGACGGCTCCAAGCTCCTTCATCCGCGTGACAATCCACTCAGGACAGTCAGCGCCGGACACTTCCCTGATGAAAGCACGGTATTCTTCGGCCAGTGTATCCAGACTGTGCGTCTTGGCTGCGTCCTGCAAGATTGCCTTGAGAAACAGTTCGATGGAATGCCGGTAGAGGTAGAGAACAGGGTTGGCGACATCGCAATCTGCAACGTCCCTGTTCTTGATACAGTTCACCAGATGGCAGGCCGCGTCAAAATACTGCTGGCCAATGTGCTGGTACTCGTGGTTGGCCATGCCGCCGACCATGAATCCGAGAGGCTCCGACCATTCGTTTGGGCGCTCAAGCTCTGCTGTCGGCTTCTCGAACAGAGGGCGGTGCATGTGATCGTCGGTGAAGACCGTCATGAATTTACGTGTGTGGGGGCCCAGATCTGCTTCAAGGGCAGCATGGTTCGCGTCTCGTCGGAAAGTTCGCCATAGGTGCGGAACAGCGCCTTCAGAAGGTCCGGCATCTGCCAAAGGCGGAGCTTGAAGAAATTGTTGTCCAGTTCCTTCTGTGCGGCGGCGTTCACGCCGCCTAAGCTGACCAGGAGCCCTGTCTGCGCCTGCGTGTTCGAAACGGAACCGATCAGGCGCAGCACCACGTCATGATTGGCCGCGCCGTCGCCGGACTTCACCTGAACGCAGATGCGGTCCTCACCAAGGCCAAGTGCGCCGCCAGCGGCCAGAATGTCGACGCCGCCATCGGGACCAGGCGGCGACACCGTGGTGATGTAACCCTCGACGCGCATGATCTCGGCCACTAGGTCGGCAAGGGCATGGCCAGCGAATTCGGACTTGATCAGCGAGATGATCTGCTGGTTCGCAATGTCCTCGATGTCGGTCAGGTAGTCATCGGCCTCGGTCTCGTCATCCTCTGGCCCGTTAGAGGGTTCAGGCTTCGTTGCCTGCCCCTGCCTGCCCAGGAGCGAGCCAGGGTCGCGGCCTGTCTCAAGAACGGCCTGCACGCGCTCAAGCGCCGAGTTGCGCTTGATCTGGCAGATGGTCATGAACGCTCCGAAGGAGTGCCTCAGGTCTTGCTTGAAGGTGTCGCGGGGACGCGACTCTTCCTTCCATTCCACGGTGCGGGAGTGCTTGAAGTCGCCAGCACCGTCGAACTGGTAGCCGCCCGTCACGATCCCTATGGCCACGCCGTTGGTGACCTTGCGCGGCATCACCACCAGGTCGCGGGTCTCGATCTTGTTGACGAACTGGTTGAGCTGGGCGG
The DNA here is from genome assembly GCA_009838075.1 of Boseongicola sp. SB0665_bin_10. GTDB lineage: Bacteria > Pseudomonadota > Alphaproteobacteria > Rhodobacterales > Rhodobacteraceae > JAJEFO01. The sequence goes on from VXSG01000029.1 coordinate 7,975, forward strand.
CGAAATTGCGCAACCGGTTCCTGCCTTCGTCGGGCAGCACTTCCTGGAGATGACCCAGGATCGCGTCACGGCTGTCGAGCGCGGTCAGATCGCCGACTTCCTGAAAGCCCGGGAACAGCCTGCCTTGGTCAATGGCCGCGAGTTCCCGCTCTCCGTGCGCGCCCGCCCGGACGATCCATAGCTTCGTCATGCGTGCATCTCCTCCTCGATCCGATCCAGTTGGCGGTCCGTCTGGCCTCTCTCACGCCAGGTCGTTACGTCGATCTGGCCGGTGACGGCGGCGGTGACTAGGGCGGAACGGAACTCGTAGAGACGATTTGCATGTTCAACGACTTTGTTCCTCAGCTTCGAAAGTTGGTTCTCAACCTCAACTAAATTCTTGGCGATGTTCAACTGCTCTTCTCTGGGAGGTCTGGGAACAAATACTCTCTTTAGGTCGAAGATATTTATTCCTCTCACGGCAGCACCAAGGGATCTCGATTCTAATGGATGGAAAACGGCTGGAGCCATTATGCAATATCGAAGCCATTTCGCACTTATGCCCACCCTTGGGGCAATTCGAGCTGCGTCCTGTGTTAGGTTTGCTCCCTCGATCTGTTTTGGAACGATCTCGATGTCACCGATCCCGCCTCGGATTGAAATAACAAGGTCACCAGACTTCAACCGCGACCGCACGAACCTTGCTTCAATCTCTTCTGTGGTTCGGCACAAGCTCTCAGGTTTCAACCTGTCTGGCTTCACATCACCGCCCTTCACAATCATCGGACCTTCATCCATGTTTGGGCCGGGTAGAACAATTCCATACATGATCGGGCGTTTTTGATCGGTCAAGTATTTCAGACGAACTTTACGCCATCCGGCAGGAAGGGAGCTCCAGGATGGAAAGCTGGGGAAAACCGAGCGACTGAGTGTAGAAAGCCACCGCTCTTGGGACAATTTCACCAACCGCTGCTTCTTCTCGATCAGCCGGTCGATCCGGGCGGTCTCGCGGTCGAGAAAGTCCGCGATGGCACTTTGGGCATCAAGGTCTGGCAAATCTATTGCCATCGACAGAAAGGCATCTGGATACAAGCGAAGGCGTGATTCGATGATTCCCTTAGAACCCGCTTTGAATACCGAACGCATTTGTTCGGAGCGCAGGCGGTGGTGAATGAATCGTCGGTCTGCGTAGAGCGGGTTTATCCGATAAACCGCATAAGCGGGGCTAACAATGCCATCGTAGTCGGATACGCCGTACGCGCCCTTCCAAGCTAGCATGTAGTTCATCACGAAGTCGCCCGCGTATACCCTACGGTATCCTTCCAAAGACTCCGCGCGACTTTTGGCGGCATCTTCGTCAAAGACCTCTGCCCGTGGCTTCACGCCATAGTATTCTGAGACTGACAGGAGCGTCTCTTGACCTTTGGCAGAATACTCAGTCCGCTCAGGCATGAAGTGTTTGAAACGCCTACGGATCAAGCCACTACCTCCTTCAGAAGCCCTACGATCTCGGCTTCCAGCGCTTTCATCTCGGCGTCGATCTCCTCTAGCGGGCGCGGCGGGATGTACTCGTAGAAGTAGCGGTTGAAGTTGATCTCGTAGCCGACACGGCCGACCTCGCGGTCGCGGACATCCACGTACCTCTCGTCGACCCAGGCGTCGGGCACGAAGGGCAAAACCTCGCGCATCATGTATTCCCGCCAGTCCTCGCCCATGGGTACACGCTCGTGGTCGCGTAGCTCGGTGTCGGGTTCCGGCTTGCCGTCCTTCCCAATGCAGATGTCGGCGGCGTCATCGCGTTCGGAAAGCGCGGCCAAGATCGCCTTTTTAATCGATGCCCCGATCTTCAGTCCGGCCGACTTCAGCGCCCCGCTCAAGGCTTTCTCGAAGGCATCCCGGTTGAGGAACAAATCGTCTCCGACGCTCCGAAGCGCAGCTTCGATGGCGACCCGGTCGGCTTCGTCCTGTCGTGCAAAGAGCTTCTGACGTGCCAGGCGGGCAAGCCGTTCGGTATCGACCCGGAAGTTCAGCCTCAGCGGGCGCTCGACGCGGATCTCGCGATAGCCGAAGTCGGTGGCGCAGAAGACGCGGGACACGTCGTCCTCCCCGCTTTCGCCGTTCAGGAAGCGGGAGTAGATGCGCACGATCTCGGCACGCGCCTCTTCCGAGATCTCGCGGCGCTTGCTGCCCAGGGACTTGCGCATGGACGTCCAGAAGCGTTCACCCGAGGCGTCGATCAACTGCACCTTGCCCCGTCGGCGCTCCGGCTTGCGGTTGGTCAGGAGCCAGACATAGGTCTGGATGCCCGTGTTGTAGAAGAGGTCGGTCGGCAGCGCGACGATGGCCTCGACCCAGTCGTTTTCCAGCATCCACCGGCGGATCTCGCTCTCGCCTGACCCTGCGCCGCCCGTGAAGAGCGGCGAGCCGTTCATCACGATCCCGATGCGCGAGCCGGTCTCGTCGTCGCGCATCTTCGAGATCATGTGCTGCAGGAAGAGGAGTTGGCCGTCCGAGATGCGCGGCGTCCCAGCCCCGAAGCGCCCGTCCATCCCGAGGTTCTCGGCCTCGGCCTGGATCGGTTCCCGGTATTTCTTCCAGTCCACACCGTAGGGCGGATTTGAGAGGATGTAATGGAACTTCCTATCCGCGTGGGCGTCCTGGGTAAGCGTGTTGCCGAAGGCGATCTGCTCGGGGTCGTGTCCGGTCACAAGCATGTCGGACTTGCAGATGCCGAAGGATTCGCCGTTGATCTCTTGACCGAACAGCTCGACGCGGATCGCGTCGTTGAATCCCTTCAGGGCTTCCTCGGTCAGCGCCAGCATGCCGCCCGTCCCGCAGGCGGGGTCGTAGACCTGCCGGATGATTCCGCGTCCCGTGAGCTTCTCGTCGTCGTTGGCGACAAGCAGGTCCACGATGAGGCGGATCACCTCTCGGGGCGTGAAGTGTTCGCCCGCCGTCTCGTTGGAGATCTCTGAGAAGCGGCGGATCAGCTCTTCGAAGAGGTAGCCCATCTCGATGTTCGAGACGGAGTCCGGATGCAAGTCGATCTCGGCGAAGCGCTCGAACACGTTCCACAGGATGCCGCTCTCGTTCAGCCGTTTCAACTGCTCGGTGAAGAGAAACTTGTCGACGAAGATGTCGCGGACGTTGCCCGAGAACTTCGTGATGTAGTCGACGAGGTTTTCGTGAAGCTGGCGGGCGTCCTGGCCATGCAGCTTGTCAAAGGTGAAGCGCGACAGGTTGTAGACCTTCACGTTTCCGCCGACCGCGCCGAAGAGGATCATGTCGCGGGTGGCGTCATCTACGCCGTCGGGCAGGTCCGCGGCGGCGTCCAGAACGCCTTCCTTGGAGCCTTCCAGGATGCAGTCGAGGCGACGCAGAACGACGAAGGGCAGGATCACCTTTCCGTATTCGGACTGCTTGAAGTCGCCGCGCAGGATCTCGGCGATCGACCAGACGAAAGCGCTCAGGTTCTGAATGTCCGCAGCCATCTATGCCCTGTCCTCTTGCTGCGCTACGACGGCTGCACCGAAAGGTTCCGCGTCTATTCTCCATGCTCGGCTTCGTCGCCGAGGCAAACTTTCAGTTGTGCTGAAAATGGCTGGCCTCTTTGCTGCTACGTACGATCTGCACACATGGGCGCCACAGTGTCCGCCACACGTCCTTGTCCCTTCCGGTTCCAAAGGTGGCATAAGTCGCTGGTTGACACGCGTCAATAAAGGTACGCGTTCGGGGGCGATGTGAGGGACCTCCGCGCTGTCCGATGCTCGTCCCCCGGGCGTCACTCTCATGTCTTTCGGATCTTGGTTGAAGAGTGCCGCCGAAGGGCCGGGGCCACACGGTCACAACGTCAAGTGCTTCTCAGGACTGCACCAATTCGGCGGTGATCGCACGTGTTTGCTCCCAAGAAGGACAAGAAATCAGCTCTGCGATTGCCCTTATTTCATTGGACTTCTGAAAAATTGATGTGCTACGTTGCTTGACAATCGGCACCAACGAGCATCAGACGCGATGGAGACGATGGGAGTTCACAACATGACTGAGCATCAATACAAGAGATCACAGCGAGCAAACGAACACGAGGAAATACTCGCAGCAGCGCTCGCACGCCCTGGAGTACGCGAAGTCATGCAAGTCTATGAGCATTGGCGCGACAGCGGCAAAGCTCTTGACATTCACAAAGCTGTGGCAAGGAGCGCAGAGGTCACGGCGACAAGTTCTTCCAGCGTCAGCCGACTGAGCTGAGCGCGGAGGGCTTCGAGTGCCGATCTGGAGCGAAATCCTAAACGAGTTGTCAAGCACACAAGCGAATGGGAATCCGCCTGATTTTGACGGTGTTCGCCGAAAGCATCTTGCCGGCCTCTACAACCACACCAAGCGCAATGTCATTCTCTATGCTTCTGGCTGGCTGCAAAAGAGCGAAGTGCCGCCTTCGCTTGTTTCAATCAGCGATGAAGATATGCAGGCGTTCATGGAGGTCACGAACGGCCTCCAGGGTGACGAACTCGACTTGATCATACACAGCCCGGGCGGTTCGCCTGAGGCAGCAGAGGCGATAGTCTCCTACCTTCGGGCTCGCTTCAATCATGTCCGTGTGATTGTGCCGCAACTTGCGATGTCGGCCGCTACAATGATCAGCTGCGCTGCCGATATTCTTGTGCTGGGGAAGCACTCATTTCTAGGACCAACTGATCCGCAGCTCGTCCTGCCGACGTCACTCGGCGTGAGAGCGGTGCCTGCCCAAGCTATTCTTGACCAGTTTGATCTGGCAAAGCATGAGTGTGCAGATCCCGCTAAGCTCTCCGCGTGGTTGCCAATGTTGAATCAGGTCGGCCCCGACCTCATCGTGCAATGCGAGTCCGCTTTGGAAATGTCGAAGGACTTGGTGCGAACATGGCTTGAAACGTATATGTTCAAAGATTCTGATGATCGCTTGGCGCGGGCTCAGGAAATCTCCGAATGGCTTTCAGGTCACCAAAACTTCAAGAGCCATTCTCGGCACATTCCTCGTAACGAGGCTGAGGAGCACGCAATGCGCATAACTCGGCTGGAAAGTGATGATATATTCCAGGATGCCGTGCTTTCTGTGTTTCACGCAACGACGCACACCTTTTCAGGGACGCGCGCAGTGAAAATTGTCGAAAACCACATGGGGCGCGCCTTCATCAAGCAGCATTCCTTGCCACAGATGCCATCCTTCCAACTCGACATTGGCCAAGCTGCTCCAGAAGGCACGGTCCTAGAAGCAGACCTCCTATAGGAATTCAATAGTCCCCTTTGTTCAATGCTGGTTCCGGGATCAAGCGTGCGACAGCAATCCGGAAATCCGCGCCCCGATCCGTTCCGCCGCCGCCTCGACGTCCGGGTCCGACACGTGCGCGTAGCGAAGGGTCATCGCCGGATCGCGGTGACCGAGCAGCCTGGAGACGACCGGCAGGGGAACCCCCTCGATCACGCACTGGCTTGCGTACGAATGACGCAGATCGTGGAGGCGCACATCCTCGACGCAGATCTCGCGCCGGATCTCGTGCCAGAGGGGCAGGTTGCCGTAGAGCGGTCTCTCGCGGTGCACTGGCGAGGGGAACAGGAACTCTCCGAATGCATTCAATCGTCTCTCGACGATCTCGCGGGCCTCGGGACCGAGATGCACCGTTCTCGGACCCGTCTTGGCGTCCACGAGCCTGAGACGGTCGCCGTCGACCTCGCTTCGCTTCAGCCGGACGATCTCGCTCTTGCGGGCGCCGGTGAGCAGGAGAAGGCGGATGATGTCGGCCTGCATGCCCCTGCGGCCCCCGGCGTGCCTGTCAAGCGCCGCGTTCAGCCGCCGAATCTCGTCCCGGGACAGGAATCGCGTGAGCCTCGGCCGCCGGTTCGGGAGCACGGACGCCGCCGGACTGGAATCGATCAGGCCGCGATCCATGGCGAACTTCAGGCTGTGGCGCAGGAGCCGCAGCGCGGAGTTCGCCCCGCCGGGCGCGGTCCTGCTGTACTCCTCGAACCAGCCCTGGACTGCCTGCCGCGTGATCCGGTCAAGCCGCAGGGGGCCGAACTCCGGCAGGAGCCTTCCCGCCAGGACGTGGTCCCACCCCCTGACCGTCGACGGCTTGCATCTGTCGACCCAGGACTCCCGCCATGTGCCCAGGGCGAATTCCCGGTAGATCGGGACGTCCCTGGCCGGCGCGATCCCTTCGGCCTGGAGCCGGAGGCACTCGCGGCGCGCGTCCTCGACTGGAACCAGGTCGACCCGGCCAAGCGACGCTTTCCGTCCGTCGACGGTGCAGGTCCACGTTCTCGTGCCCGTCGGGTAGACGCGGACGCTCAGGGAGGAGACTGCCTTGTCATGCACGGAGTATTCGCTCGCGGACGGCTTGAGCCTTCTTGCGCGGGCGTCCGTCAGCCGGACCCGGGTCATGTCCGTCGCTCCGCGAGAACGGTTCCCATCGCGACGGCAGCCCTCTCCGCCTCCGCCTCGGAATCGTGGACGTACTTGAGCGTGGTCTGCGGATCGCCGTGACCGAGCAGCCGCCCCACCGTGAGGATCGTCTCTCCGTTCGTGACAGCCAGACTCGCGTACGAATGTCGAAGGTCGTGGAGGCGGACGTCCTTCAGGCCGGCCGCCGCCCGGATCCCGGACCAGGCATGGCTGAGGGCCGACTCCGAGACCGGGCCGCCGGCCCTTCCGGAAGGAAACACCCAGGGCGACGTGCGGGAAAGCCCGTCGAGAACCTCGCGGGCCGCCGACGACAGCCAGACCGTGCGGGGACCCGTCTTGCCGTCGCGCAGGTGGACGTGCCCGTCGCGGTAGTCCGTCCAGCGAAGCGTCCTGATCTCGCTCGACCGGCATCCAGTCAGCGCAAGGAGCCGGACGATCGAAACCGACGGGTACGGCTTCGCCTCCCGCAGCGCCCTGCCAAGCCGACCGAACTCGGCATAGGACAGGAAACGGTCCCGGTTCTGTCTCCTGTACCTCCTGATCCCACTGCACGGGTTGCTGCCCTCGGGCCGCAGGCCGTCGGCCTCGGCCACCTTCATGATCACCGACAGCACGGGCATCGACCGGTCCGCCGACACCGGCGTCGCGTGCAGGGCGGCGAACCAGTCCCGCACGTCCTGCGCCGTGATCTCCGCGATTTGCCGTCCCCGGAACCAGGGCAGGATCTGATTGCGGAGATAGTGCCGGTTCACGGAAAGCGTGCTTTCCTTCCAGTTCCTGCCGTGCCTGCGGAACGCGGTTTCCGCTACGGCCTCGAACAGCGTCTCCTCGCCCGAGGCGGGGCGTCCGGCCCGGATGGAGGCAAGCATGCCCCTCGCCCTGTCGCGCGCCTCGGCGACCGTCATGGCGGCGGGATCGCCCACGATTCTCCAGATGCGCCGGCCTTCGTGCTGGCTGTGAATGAAGAAGCGTTTCCCGCCGCTCGGCAGGATCCTGACGCCGAACCCCGCGAGGACAGTGTCCCTGACGTTCCTGGTGGCCTTCTTCGGACGCAGGTCCCTGACCTTCGCGTCGGTGAGTCGAACTCTCGACATGATTCTCTTCCTCCTTCCGGTTGCAGGAACGGGAGAGAACGCTTGCGGTTCCGCCCGAATCCGCGATTTTGAGAGGAGGAAAGAGACCCTGTATCAATGCCTTAGCACCGCAGGTGCGGCTCCGTGGTGTCCACCTGGTAGGTCACGTTTGCGGAGACCACTTCAAGCCCCAGCGCTTCCGCCGCGTCGCGGCCGCTGTCACGCTGGCTCAGCGGGTCGGACTCGTTGGCGGCAATGAAGGCAACGGTCTTCACGCCCCGTTCATCCATCAGGTACTTGTAGATGGCCGGGCCCGACTGGTAGTTCGCAACCATTCCGAGAACGGCATTGGATGCCGGAGCCGTGTACAGGGGCTTCGGAAAGGCATAGGGGAAGTAGATTATTCCGGTCGCCTCCGCCACCGGGCGCACAGCGGCTGCGCCGTCGTCAACGTTCGGACCCACCACGTAGTGAATTCCTTCCTGGGCCATCTTTTCCATGCCGGCAATCGCCCGCTTCGGGTCCTTCTGGTCGTCGAACGAAACAATCTCGATGTCGTACGTGACATCGCCGATCTTGTATCCGCCGATCTCGTTGATCCATGCCGCGCGGGTTTCCATCGAACGCTGGTTCGATATCCCCCATGCAGCCGCCGGTCCGCTCGTGACACCGACAAAGCCGATCTTGAGAACCGGGTTGTCCGCCAGGGCGGTCGTTCCCTGTATGGCCGACAGCGCGAGCGCCGCGGTCATGGCCGTAAGCATGTTTCTGCGTCTCATTTCCCCCTCCAAGGTGGTTTTCGGTTGTTGGCGCAATACGGGTCGCAGGACCCGTTCGAAGACTCCAACTGAGCAACCTCTTGCATGGCCATTTCAAATTGTCAACAATACTGAGTCTTATTGTTGACGAACGCGTTGACAAATTCCGGGCGGTGGCTTGAAATGCCTTGCGTGCGGTTGAACGGAGGAGTGGTTCCAGTATGGGCACGTCAGCGGAACCGGCCAGGTCCAGGCGAGCAGGCAGGTCCATGCCCGACCGGGTTGACGAGGCACACATCGTCGAACGCATCTACAGCGCAGTCATGGAGCATCGGCTTCCGCCTGCCCAGAAGCTGAGCGAGCTCAAGCTGTGCGAGGCATTCGGCGTGGGTCGGATGCGTGTCAGGCGGGCATTGCTGCTCCTGTCGGATCAGGGAATCGTGGAGCTGGAATCAAACCGAGGCGCGTTTGTCGCAAGCCCAAGCAGAACCGAGGCGAACGAGATCTTCGATGCGCGGTCGGTTCTGGAGCCGGCGATCGCGAAACAGGTTGCGGCGGAAATCAGCAGTGAAAGCCTGGCAATGCTGAAGCAGCATGTCCTTCTGGAGGACGAGGCACGGGAAAGCGGCAAGGGAGCGGATCTCATCCGGCTGTCCGGCGAGTTTCATGTGAAGCTCGCGCTTGCATCCGGGAACTCCGTGCTGAGACGCGTGGTCCGCGAGCTCGTGACGAGATCGTCGCTGATTGTCGGGCTGTACGGCACCTCGAACCGCACGGTCTGCCCTGACCATGAGCACTCGGACATGTTGGGTGACATCGAACGCGGCGATTCGGACGCCGCGGCGGCCCAGATGTTCGCGCACCTGATTGGCATCAGGGCTGGCCTCGACCTCTCGACGACCAGGCCGGAAGAAGGCGATCTCAAGGACATTCTCGGCTTGAGCTAGCGGACGTCAGTCTCACCCCGTCGTTTCAGGCCGGCCACAGCGGAGATCGCTTTGCTGAGGGAGCGGTTGGGTTTCGCGAGCAAATTCACGGAGCACCCCATGTGGCTCGCGAATCGAGCCAAGGGCCCGCTGCGGCGCTGCAATTCGCAATTTCCCCGCTTCGAACGCAACCACGTGCGGCAGATGGTCCGGGAAGTCCGGAAACTGGCATCGGCGCGCGGCTCGGAATTTTCCGCCGGGACACGATCGAACGAGCATTCGCCAGGATCACGCATCGACTGCGCACGCGGCGGCCCTGTCCCGGGATGTGCGCTGGCGGGCCGCCGGCAAAGTCCACGACACCATCGATTCGCGGGACTGCGAGAACCGCCCCTGAAATGCAGCAGGTGTTTCCAGCTGAACCGGGCACGCCGTGGACTGGATTTCGAATCCGCGTTCACCGCGCGAGAGATCAAGTGACAAGCGCGGCGCGTCGAGGCGGTTGATCAGGCTTGCGGCACGCTGGAGGCGACGACCTTGTCAGTGTGGAATCACGATCTTGCCGGGGTTCATGATGTTGTCAGGATCGAGGGCAGCCTTGATGGCCGCCATGATCTCCGTGGCGGTTCCCAATTCGCTTGAGAGGGCCGCGATCTTTCCCTGGCCGATGCCGTGCTCACCGGTGACGGTGCCGTCCAGTTCGATTGCGAGATCTGCAAGCCATTCAACGAAATGCTCGCACTTCGCCCGCTCGTCGTCGTTGTCCTTGTCGAAGAACACGGTGTTGTGGAAATTGCCATCGCCGACATGCCCGAGAATCGGGGAGTAGAGTCCCAGTCTGCGGGCCTCGTTCTGCGACCGCTCCACGGCCTCCGCAAGGTTCGAGATCGGCACGCAGACATCCGTCGCGATCGTGTCCTTGCCTGGCCGCGATGCAAGCAGCGCCCAGTAGCCGTCATGGCGCGCCTGCCAGAGACGGTTGCGTTCCTCGGGTGTCGATGTCCATTCAAAGCCCATGCCGCCAAATTCGTCGGCGATCTCCCCGAAGGCCGTGGCTTGCGCCGCCACTTCCGAGACCGAGCCATGGAACTCGAGCAGCAGGAGCGGGTTCACCGGGAGATCAAGTTTGGAATAGGCGTTGATGGCGGCCACGCAATCTGCGTCCAGGAGCTCGATGCGCGCGACCGGCACACCCATCTGGATCGTGGTGATAACCGCCTGGCAGGCTGAATCGACTGCCGGAAACGTGCAGCGCGCCGAGGACATGGCCTCGGGGATTCCGTGCAGCTTCAAGGTAAGCTCGGTGATGATGCCGAGCGTGCCTTCCGACCCGATGAGGAGCCTGGTGAGGTCATAGCCCGCGCTCGACTTCTTCGCGCGACGCCCCGTGCGGATGATCTCGCCGGACGGCAGCACCGCTTCCAGGCTCAGCACGTTGTCCCGCATCGTCCCGTAGCGCACGGCGTTCGTTCCCGATGCACGGGTCGCCGCCATGCCGCCTAGGGACGCATCTGCACCGGGGTCAATGGGAAAGAAGAGCCCGGTGTCCCGCAGCTCCTCGTTCAGGGCCTTGCGCGTGACCCCTGGCTGGATGACAGCATCGAGATCCTCCGCGTGGACCTCGAGCACCTTGTTCATTTGGCTCACGTCGACGGAAATCCCGCCTGCGGGGGCGTTGACATGGCCTTCGAGCGACGTGCCGGTACCGTAGGCGATCACGGGCGCCTTGTGTGCGGCCGCCACGCCGACGACTTCTGCGACGTCTTCCGTGGACCTCGCGAAGACCACCGCGTCAGGCGGCTGGTTCCTGATCCAGGTGGTCGTGTGGCCGTGCTGTTCCCGGATCGGGCGTCCGGTCTGGAGCCGCTCGCCGAAGCGCTGCTTCAGCACCCCGATGGCGGTTTCAATCCCCGTTTCGTTCCGGGGCAGGGTGGTTGCCTGTGCCATGGCGGCAAGTTGACGCCTGCCAAGCGCGAAGGCAAGCCGGTCGATCGCCGGCCGAGACGGCGCAAGCAGCGAGACGCGCCGTGTCGCGGGAGACCGGGCAGCGCGGAGGAGAAGCGACGGGTCACTTGTGTCGGGCGTGGGGCGTCCCCGGCATCCTGACGGGATCGGATGCTCTCCACGGCCATGGCGCGGATAGGCGGCCAGGCTGCCCGGCCACCATGGTCCGATGGTGGCACCTTGAAACGATCTTGCGCCGCCAGCGGAAATCGTCCGTCGGCAGTCTCAGCGCTCTTGAAGCCCCTGACTGCGGCAACTAAGACACAGGCAGGCAGCGAGGCAGGGGAAGCCCTCGACATGGGCGAATGCGCAAAATGAGAGACCCGTTCGAAACATACATGAACCTGGTGCCGATGGTGGTCGAGCAGACCAGCCGGGGAGAGCGCGCCTACGACATTTTCTCGCGTCTCCTGAAGGAGCGAATCGTTTTCGTGAACGGGCCCGTCCATGACGGGCTGAGCCAGCTGGTCGTGGCGCAGCTCCTGCACCTGGAGGCGGAAAATCCCTCAAAGGAGATCTCGCTGTACATCAACAGTCCCGGCGGGGTCGTCACGGCCGGTCTCTCGATCTACGACACGATGCAGTACATACGCCCCGGCATTGCAACGCTTGTCGTGGGGGAGGCGGCGTCAATGGGATCGCTCCTTCTCGCGGCTGGCGAGAAGGGCATGCGGATGGCGTTGCCCAATTCCTCGATCATGGTGCACCAGCCGTCCGGTGGGTACCAGGGGCAGGCGACGGACATCATGATCCACGCGCGCCAGACCGAACGGCTCAAGACCCAGCTCAACAAGATCTATGTCAAGCACACCGGGCAGTCCCTGAAGAAGGTCGAGGACGCCCTGGAACGGGACAATTTCATGACACCCGAGGAAGCCAAGGACTGGGGTCTGATCGACGAGATCGCGGAACGTCGCACCGAGCCTGATTCGGGCAAGAATTGACGCCTCGGGCAGTGTCGAATTTTGCGTTGTGCACCTTCACGCACTCACCTAGGGTCTGCCACATGCGGACGTGTCCTATCGAGCAATGCGGCACGCGGAAAAGGGGTTAGGTCATGGCAAAGAACTCCGGCAGCGGCAAGAACACGCTTTACTGCTCCTTCTGCGGGAAAAGCCAGCATGAGGTCCGGAAGCTGATCGCGGGGCCGACCGTGTTCATCTGCGATGAATGCGTCGAACTGTGCATGGACATCATACGCGAGGAGACGAAGTCGGCGGCGCTTCGGGCTTCCGACGGCGTGCCGACTCCCAAGGAGATCTGCGAGGTCCTCGACGACTACGTGATCGGACAGGGCTACGCGAAGCGCGTGCTCTCGGTTGCGGTACACAATCACTACAAGCGCCTGCACCACGCCGGAAAGTCGGATATCGAGCTGGCCAAGTCCAACATCCTGCTGATCGGCCCGACAGGTTGCGGCAAGACCCTGCTTGCCCAGACGCTCGCCCGGATTCTCGACGTGCCGTTCACGATGGCGGATGCAACGACCCTGACCGAGGCCGGCTACGTCGGCGAGGATGTCGAGAACATCATACTGAAGCTGCTTCAAGCATCCGAATACAATGTCGAGCGGGCGCAGCGCGGCATCGTCTATATCGATGAAGTCGACAAGATCACGCGCAAGTCCGAGAACCCGTCGATCACGCGCGACGTGTCCGGAGAGGGCGTGCAGCAGGCGCTCCTGAAAATCATGGAAGGCACCGTGGCCAGCGTGCCCCCCCAGGGCGGGCGCAAGCACCCGCAGCAGGAATTCCTTCAGGTCGACACGACCAACATACTCTTCATATGCGGTGGCGCCTTCGCGGGGCTTGAAAAGGTCATCCAGCGGCGCGGCAAGGGCTCGGCCATAGGCTTTGGCGCCGATGTCAGGGACAGCGATGATCGCGATGCTGGGGAGATCCTTGAGCAGCTCGAACCTGAGGACCTCCTCAAGTTCGGACTGATCCCGGAATTCGTGGGCCGCCTGCCGGTCATCGCAACGTTGTCGAATCTCGACGAAGACGCCTTGGTCACCATTCTCACCGAACCCAAGAACGCCCTGGTCCGGCAGTACCAGCGACTGTTCGAGCTGGAAGACACCCGGCTGACGATCACCGACGACGCGCTCAGGACCATTGCGAAGAAGGCAATTGAACGGAAGACCGGCGCTCGCGGACTTCGCTCGATCCTGGAGAACATCCTTCTCGACACGATGTTCGAGCTTCCCGGGCTGGACAGCGTCGAGGAGGTGGTGGTGAACGACGAGGCGGTGATTTCGGAGGCCCGACCGCTGATGATCCACGCCGAAAAGCAGCGCAAGCCGGCAAGCGCCGGCTGATCACCGAGGCCTGCGCTGGCACGTTCGTGATGGCGCATGGGCCGCCGGGCGACGAGGGCGCTGGACGCAGGCCGAACTCCGTGGCATTCTGACATACGCCGAGAAAGCGCTTCCTGACGTCGGAATGCCGACCCGATTCTGCGGCACGGGAGCCTTCGGGCCCCTTGACGACCGTGAGGGAGTGTCCATCCTTATGGTTCGGCAGATCACGGAGATTCCGTGCATTTGCTGACACTTGACGAATATCGAGGAGTCTCGACATGCCGATGACGCGCAGGGACGCGATGGCGCTCGCGACGGGAAGCGTTGCGGCCTACGGCCTGGGCGCCGTTCCGGCCAGGGCCAGCGCGGCGGATGACGCCGTCGCGGCATTCACGGGCGGCGCGGAACCTGCCGAAGGCGGTGTCGTTCTCGATGTGCCAGAAATCGCGGAGAACGGCAATGCGGTGCCGATCAGCGTTTCCGCCGATGGTGCGGCGGCAATCCTGGTCGTTTCCACGAAGAATCCGTTGCCCCGCGTGGCCACATTCAGATTCGGCCCGCTTGCGGCTTCGTCTTCCGGATCGACCCGGATCCGTCTTGCCAGGAGCCAGGACGTGATCGCGGTTGCAAGAATGGAAGACGGGACGTTCCGCAGGACAAGCGCGTCGGTGAAAGTCACCGTCGGCGGATGCGGCGGCTGAGGAGGAAGAGACATGGCAAAAGGCGTCAAACCTCGGGTCAAGCTTCCGAAGACGGCAGCCGCAGGCGACGCGATCACGATCAGGACGCTGATCAACCACAGGATGGAATCCGGTCAGCGCAAGGACGGCGACGGCAACATCATTCCGCGATCGATCGTCAACCGGTTCACCGCCGAATTCAACGGCCAGTCGGTGATCGACGTGCAGATGGAACCGGCGATCTCGAGCAATCCGTACTTTCAGTTTGAGGCCAAAGTGCCTGAATCGGGCGAGTTCGTCTTCGCGTGGCACGACGACGACGGGGATGTCTATGTCCTGTCGAGACGGATCGAGGTCGGCTGAAGGGCGCATGTCTCAGCCGACAGACCCCAAGTTCCGGGACGTGCGTCGCGTGAAGGTGATCGGCCGCGGAAACGACATTCCGCCTTGAGCTGCGAACGAGCGCGGAGACGGGAAAAAAGTTGAGGTATCTTGGCGTCTTCATTCCGTCGGTTGCGGCCGTGGCGGTCGTGCTCCTTTCGGCATACGTGTTTGCCAACCGGCTTGTGGCCAAGGCGCCGGAACCCGCCGCAGCGCGCGGGCCCGTTCCAATGGTCGTGCAGCGGGATGTTGCGCCCGAGGATGTCACGAAGGGCATTGACGCTGCCGTCGCGGTGAACGCGGCCGCCGAATTGCCGTCCGAAATCGAGGCTGCCGTGACGGCTTCGCCGGATTCCGGGATCGTCACCGCAGGCGAAAGGGCGTTCAGGAAGTGCAAGGCCTGCCATCAGGTCGGCAAGGACGCAAGAAACCGCGCCGGGCCGGCATTGAACGGGGTTTACGGTCGCGTTGCCGCAAGCGTGAAGGGCTTCAACTATTCGGATGCGATGAAGGCGGCCGGCAAGCGCGTACCTGAAAGGGGCGCGGCCCCCCCGTGCGGCAAAAAAACCAAGCCCCGCCCCGAACGGAAAAGCCCCCATAATTACCTTGCCCG
>VXSG01000029.1:23130-61671 GCA_009838075.1 Boseongicola sp. SB0665_bin_10
GGTTGCCTTAATGGGTTATGGGTTTAAATTTTTCGGAGGCTATGACGGCGGCCGCCAGGGGGGCCGGCGTCTGGCCCGAGGCCGCGCTTGCCGGATATCTCGCAAAGCCGCGCGCGTACCTGAAAGGCACCAAGATGTCCTTTGCCGGCCTCAAGTCGGAGGACGAAATTGCCGCCACCATTGCGTATCTCAGGACATTCTCGGAATCCCCCGTCGGCGTCGCAGGGGGTGACGCTTCGGCAGCCGCCCCCGAAACCGCCCCCGAAGTCGCGCTCGATTCATCGGTGCTCGACATCGAGGGCGATCCGGAGTACGGCGAATACCTGTCATCCGAATGCACGACCTGCCATCGGGCGGACGGCGGTGACGACGGCATTCCGTCCATCGTGCGTTGGGGGGAAGACAGGTTCGTGACGGTCATGCATGCCTACAAGCTTGGTGCGCGCGAGCATCCCGTCATGAACATGGTTGCCGGACGCCTGGGCAACGAGGAAATCGCGGCTTTGGCCGCCTACTTTGCGGCTCTAGAAGACTGACAATTTCAAGGAGGGAAACATGTCACTGAACAGAAGATCGTTTCTGGCAAGCACGGCAGGGGCCACCGCCTCGCTTGCCGCACCCGCCGCATGGGGCGCTTCACACGGACGGCCACGCGTCGTCGTGATTGGCGGCGGCGCGGGCGGCGCGACCGCGGCGCGCTATGTTGCCAAGGACAGCGACGGCGCGATCGACGTCACGCTCGTCGAGCCAACGCGAACCTACTACACCTGCTTCTTTTCGAACCTGTACCTGGGAGGCTTCAAGGAGATCTCGGACATCGGTCACGGCTACGGCACGCTTGCGAGCGCTCACGGGGTCAACGTGGTGCATGATTGGGCCGTGGACGTGGATCGGGGCGCGAAGACAGCGACGCTCGCCGGCGGCGCAACGCTTGCGTATGACAAGCTGATCCTCGCGCCGGGCATCGACTTCATCGACGGGTCGGTTCCTGGCTGGGACATCTCGGCCCAGAACAGGATGCCGCATGCCTACAAGGCCGGTTCGCAGACCGAACTTCTGAGATCCCAGCTCATGGGAATGAAGGAGGGCGGACTCTTCGTGATGGTCGCTCCGCCCAATCCCTATCGCTGTCCACCGGGGCCGTATGAGCGCGTTTCGATGGTTGCCCACTTGCTGAAGCAAAACAACCCGACGGCAAAGATCCTGATCGCCGATCCAAAGGAGAAGTTCTCGAAGCAGGCGCTCTTCGAGGAAGGCTGGGACAAGCACTACGGCGGCATGATCAGCCGCCTCGGTCCCGACTTCGGAGGGGGGAACGTGTCCGTCGACCCGGACGCGATGACAGTCGACATCGACGGCCAGGTCGAGAATGCCGACGTGGTCAACGTCATTCCCGCGATGAAGGCGGGCCGTATCGCGGAAGTTGCGGGCGTCACCGAGGGCAACTGGGCACCGGTCAACGCCATCGACATGTCGAGCAAGGCGGATCCCGACGTCCACGTCCTGGGCGACGCGAGCCAGCAGGGCGACATGCCCAAGTCGGGCTTCTCGGCAAACAGCCAGGCCAAGGTCTGCGCCAATGCCGTTCGAGGCGCCCTGACCGGATCAAGGGTGTTCCCGCCCCGGTTCTCGAACACCTGCTGGTCGCTTATCGCAAGCAATGACGGCGTGAAGGTCGGTGCCACGTACGAGGCAACGCCGGAAAAGATCGCCAAGGTTGACGGCTTCATCAGCCAGACCGGCGAGGATGCCGCTCTCCGGAAGGCGACCTACGAGGAGTCCGAAGGCTGGTACGCGGGCATTTCGGCGGACATATTCGGCTGAACCGCCGTCCGAAATGGATGCCGGGCCGATCGCCCCGGGGATGAAGCTTCCCGGGGCGTTGACCGTTGCGGGGCGATTGAATCGGCGAACCGCGCCCCAGGATTCAAGGACGGTGGTCAGACCAGGTTTCGGGCTGCAAGATTGCGCATGAGATCAGCCAGCCCGAAGTTCCAGGGAGGACACTCGGTCGATAGCCGAACGGTGTTCTGCAGGACGCCAAGCTCCCTGGACGAGATCGTGACCCGGTCGCCCAGCTTGTGCGTGAATCCCTGGCCGGGTTCGTCCCGGTCCTCGATGGGCGCGAACAGGGTGCCGAGAAAGAGCACGAACCCGTCCGGGTACTGATGATGTCGGCCGATGACCTGCGCGATGAGATCGAGGGGGTCCCGGCTGATTTCGGACATGAGGCTTCGGCCTTCCAGCACGAACCCGTCCTCGCCCTCGACGCGCAGGTTCAGCTCGGCACTGCGCACGTCATCCATGGAATAGGTCTCGTCAAAAAGGCGGATCATGGGGCCGATGGCGCAGCTCGCGTTGTTGTCCTTGGCCATTGGAAGCAGGAGAGCCGAACGTCCTTCGACATCCCGCAAGTTGACATCGTTGCCAAGCGTCGCGCCTTGGCACGTTCCCCTCGAATTCACGGCAAGTACAATCTCGGGCTCAGGATTGTTCCAGGTCGACACGGGGTGGAGGCCGATGTCCGCGCCCGTGCCGACGGATGACAGCGGCTGTGCCTTGGAAAAGACTTCCGCATCGGGCCCGATGCCGACCTCGAGATATTGCGACCAGAGACCCTCGGCGACCAGTTCCTGTTTCACTTGCGTCGCCTTCTCCGATCCGGCCACGATTTCATTGAGCGTGTTGCCGAGAATCCCGTGCACGCGGCTTCTCACCGCTTCCGCCCTGGCCGGGTCTCCGGCGGCCTGTTCCTCGATCACGCGTTCGACCATGGATCGGGCAAAGGTCACGCCGCAGGCCTTGACGGCCTGAAGGTCGCACGGGGCCAGCCAGGACTGGCCGTCGTTCCGCCCCGATGCGCCGCGCAGCGCGTCAGGAAGGCCGATGGCCTCGCCCTCCGAGCTGCGCACATGGGCAACCGGATCATCCATCTCCAGCATGTCCCGGACCGTCGGTGCGCTTCGCGACGTGATGTCAACCAGTTTGCCGGCCCGCAACGTCACGACGCACGGGCCAATGCCCGATCGCCAAATGCGCCCGATCCAGGTGCCGGAGGTCTCTTCGTCCGAAAACATCGTCATCGCCTTCTTGCCGCGCGCCAAGCCTCGAACCTCTCGACGGTCTCCTGGCGAGTTGCAGGGTAGAGCCCGATGATCGTCTCCCCGGCGCGAACCCGTTCCACCACGAACGTCTCGTATTCGGTCATCTCGCGGGCTTCGTTCGCCACCTCCTCGGCAAGATGCGCCGGAATCACGATCACGCCATTGTCGTCGCCCACGACGATGTCGCCCGGAAACACCGGTGCATCGCCGCAGCCAACCGGACAGTTGATCTCGATCGCTTCGTGATGCGTGAGATTGGTTGGTGCCGAAGGGCGCTGGTGATAGGCGGGAATGTCCAAGGCGCCGATGGCTTGCGAGTCCCTGAATCCGCCGTCCGTCACGACGCCCTCTCCGCCTCGAACCATGAGCCGCGTGACCAGGATGTCGCCCGCGCTTGCTGCCCGCGTGTCGCTCCTGCTGTCCATGACAAGGACGTGACCAGGCGGGCAGGTCTCGATCGCGTGACGTTGCGGATGCCTGGGGTTCTGGAACTCGGAAAGCTGGTTCCTGTCCTCGCGCGCGGGCATGTAGCGCAGCGTAAAGGCGGGTCCGACCATGTTGCGGCCCTTGGGGGCCACAGGGGTGACGCCCTGAACGACCTGTCGTCTCAGGCCCCTCTTGAACAGTGCGGTGGCCAGCGTCGCCACCGACACGTGCCGGAGCGTCTCAATCGCATCGTCTGAAATCTTCATTCGCGTCCCTCGTTCTCCGCAAATTTCCATGACCCGGTCGAAAGGTCAGGCGCGCACCGAGTGGGTCCGTGATTCCCTTCGCGTCAGTTGATTTCCGGTTCGGGAACCGGACCTCCGAAATCCGTGCGCAGGAAATCGAAGTCGCATCCCTTGTCCGCCTGCTCGACGTGCCGGGCGAACATCCAGCCATAGCCGCGTTCGTAGCGCGGTTCGGGCGGCTTCCATTCCGTGCGGCGCCGTTCGAGTTCCTCGTCGGACACCTTCACGTTGAGCGTGCGCTTCGGAATGTCCATCTCGATGACGTCCCCGTCCCTGATCAGTGCCAAGGGTCCGCCGATGAAGGCCTCGGGGGCCACATGCAGGATGCAGGCGCCGTAGGACGTGCCTGACATCCGGGCATCCGAAAGCCGCACCATGTCGCGGCATCCTTGCTTGAGCAGTGCCTTCGGCATCGGGATCATGCCCCATTCCGGCATGCCCGGACCGCCCTGAGGTCCCGCGTTGCGGAGAACGAGCACGTGATCCGGCGTCATGGGGTAGTTCTCGTCGTCAATGATCTTGCGCAGTTCGGCGTAGCTGTCTGCAACGATCGCCGGACCGGCGTGGGCCTGGAACTTCGGGTCCATGGCCGCAGGCTTGATCACTGCGCCGTCCGGCGCGAGATTGCCCCGCAGAACTGCCAGCGAACCCTCGTGATAGACCGGGTTCGACAAGGGCCGAATGACATCATCGTTGTAGTTCACCGCCTCCAGAATACCCTCGCCAAGTGACTTGCCGGTGACGGTGATTGCCGTGAGGTGGAGGTGGGCGCTGACTTCCTTCATCAACGCTGGCAGGCCGCCCGCGTAGAAGAAGTCTTCCATCAGGTATTCCGTGCCGCTTGGCCGGACATTCGCCAGCACCGGAACGTCGTGGCCAATCGCGTCTATTTCGTCGAGTCCCCAGTCGATGCCGGCTCGGCGGGCCATGGCAATGAGGTGGATTATGGCGTTTGTCGAGCAACCGGTGGCCATGGCCACGACGGTGGCGTTTCGCACGGCTGCGGCAGTCACGACCTTTCCGGGGGTCAGGTCTTCCCAGACCATTTCGACGGCGCGGCGGCCGCATGCCGCGGCCATGCGCTTGTGCGCTGCATCGGGCGCAGGAATCGACGACGCGCCCGGCAGCGTGAGGCCAAACCCTTCCGCGATCGACATCATCGTGGAGGCCGTGCCCATCGTCATGCACGTACCGTAGCTGCGCGCAATGCCGCCTTGGACGCCGTCCCACTCCGCCTTGTCGACGGTCCCCGCGCGGCGCGCATCCCAGTATTTCCAGACATCCGTGCCCGAGCCCAGCGTCTTGCCGGCATGGTTGCCCCTCAGCATCGCTCCGGCCGGCATGAAGATGAAAGGGAGGCCCATCGAGATCGCGCCCATGACGAGGGCGGGGGTGGACTTGTCGCAGCCTCCCATCAGGACGGCGCCATCGACCGGATGCGAGCGCAGGGCTTCCTCCACCTCGATCGCGCCCATGTTGCGATAGAGCATCGAGGTGGGCTTGAGGAGCTGCTCGGAAAAGTCGTGCACGGGCAGTTCGGCGGGCATGCCGCCCGCCTGCAGGATGCCGCGCCGAACCCAGTCAGCGCGGTCCCTGAGGTGGTGGTGGCACGGCGACAGATCGGACCACGTGTTGATGATGGCAATGACGGGCTTTCCCTCCCAGTCTTCGCGGGACAGGCCCATCTGCATCGCGCGGCTCCGGTGCCCCATGGACCTCAGGTCGTCCGGCCTGAACCACCGGGCGGATCGCAGGTCTTCGTATTGTTTCACGGCCAATGCACTTGCTCCGTATTGGCGTTTCCGGTTGCGTGCGCTTCCGCGTCCGATCCTGCCTTCGTCCTGGCCTGTTGTCCATTAAGTGTTCCGATCCGGCTCACGCCATGGGCCGGTCAAGGTCTTCCGGCGAATGCAGGAGATCACACCCACGGCCGCGGGTTGCCTTGACGCGAGCGGCCAGAGTCGCCACACAGGAACGGAGGCGGGCTCTGTTCGAAGTCAACTCCGGGCAGGCAAGCCTGCGCTTGACTGGGATTAGTCAAAAGGGAGGAGACCATGACTGTCATCAGATCCATCTTCGGCGGCCTGGCCGCGCTTGCCATCGGAGCGATGGCACATGCCGAGGAACTCAAGCTCGCGCACTTCGCTTCCATTAAGTATCACTTGCACCTCGAAATGTTCGTGCCGCTTGCGGAAAAGCTGGCGGAAGCGACGGACGGTGCGACGACCATACGCGTCTATCCGGGCGGCGAGCTTGGTCCGGGTCCGGCAAAGCAGTATGACCGTGTCATCGACGGAGTGGCCGACATCGTTTACTCCCTTCCGGGCTATACGGCGTCACAGTTCAAGAAGACCCTGCTGGTCGAGGTTCCGGGCATCGTGAAGCCGGGTGTCAACAAGACCGAGGCGATCTGGGCAAATGTTGACATGCTCGACAAGGAATTCCGCCGCGTCGTGCTCCTGGGACTCTGGACGGCCGGCGACGCCATGCTGTTGATGCACGAAAAGAAGGTGGAAGCGCTTTCCGATCTGGAGGGCCTGAAGATTCGCGTGCCGTCCAAGAACACCGGCCGCCTCGTCGAAGCCTGGGGCGCAACCGCAGTTTCCATGCCGATCACGCAGGTCTACCAGTCGCTGGATACCGGCGTCGTTGACGGCGTGCTCGTGGATGCCTCCGTGCTGACAAGCTTCAAGCTTGGCGAAGTGATCAAGCATATCACCGTTGGCATGAACGCCACGAACTCCCTGTTCATGCTGATCATGAATCGGGACAGCTGGGATGCGCTGGACGCGGACACGCAGGCCAAGTTGAGAGACCTGACCGGCGCCGAGATGTCCGAAGGCGGCCGAGTCACAATGACGAACGCCTCCGAAAGGGCGCTGGAAAAGTGGATTGCCGAAGGGGGTGAGGTCCACACGCTTTCGGCAGAGGCTGCCGCCGCGTTCAACGCGGCGAGCGACAGCCTTGCCGCCGAAGTGATTGCGGAACTTGATGCCGAAGGCATCGACGCCACTGCGTGGGCCGCCGCGTTGCGGCAGTAATGGCTGAAGACCAAGGCAGCTTTTCGGGCGCTTGGGGGTCCCCTGAGCGCCTTCTCAAAGGGGTCGCCCTCTTGGGCGGCCTCGTCCTTTTCGGGTTGGTGCTGCTGGTCAGCACCTCCGTGTTCGCCCGTTACGTGCTCAATCAGCCCATTCTCGGCGACCAGGAACTGGTTGAAATCGGAATGGCGCTGGTGGTCATGGCCGCGATGCCGCTCACAACGTTTCAGAACGGGCACATCCGGGTGGACATCCTGGATCACAGGATCGGCGCACTGGGCAGGTTCGTGGGCGACGTCTTCGCCCGCGTCGTCTCCTGCATCGTGCTCTTTCTCCTGGTCCGGAAGTCCTGGGACAAGATGCTGGATGCCCACGAGTACGGCGACGTGACCAACATGATAGAGATTCCGGTTTCGATTGCATATGGCGCCATTACCTTTGGCATGGGCCTTTTCGCAGTGGTTCTCGCCGTCCAGTTGGTTGGACAGTTTCTGCAAGGTGTTGCCGACCATGAGTGAGACCTTGATCGGGGCCTGGGGGATCGTCGCGCTGTTCTTTTGCCTTGTCGCGCGATTGCCGGTGGGCATGGCGCTTCTTGTCGTGGGATTCGGAGGCATTTGGATCATTGACGGCCAAAGGACGGCCATAGCAACGCTGTCGTCGGAGACCTATTCTTCGATAACGGCCTATTCGCTTTCGATCATCCCGCTCTTCGTGCTCATGGGCAACATGGCCGGTGCGGCGGGCTATTCCCAGCGACTCTACGAGGCGGCGTATGCCTGGGTGGGCAGGCTGCGGGGCGGGCTGGCGTCATCCACGGTCCTGGGCTGCGCGGCCTTTGCCGCCGTGTCAGGTTCGTCCGTCGCCACTGCGGTGACCATCGGGAAGGTCGCCCTCCCCGAAATGAAGCGGTTCGGCTATGCCGACGGACTTGCGACGGGTTCGGTCGCTGCAGGCGGCACGCTTGGCATACTGATTCCGCCATCCACCGGCTTCGTGCTTTACGCGATCCTGACCGAAGAGAGCATCGGCAAGCTGTTCATTGCGGGCATCTTGCCCGGCATTCTTCTTTCGCTTCTCTTCGTGGCTGTCATACTGACGGTCACGTCGATACGCCCCGAGTCCGGTCCGGTTGGTCCGAGCACGACTGGCGGCGAGAAACTGATGGCGTCCCTCAGGTCTCTGCCGCTGATCGGAGTCATCCTGGCTTCCATCGGCGGAATTTATCTTGGTGTCTTCACGCCAGTCGAGGCCGCCGGCGTAGGAGCGACCCTTGTCTCGCTCCTGGCGCTCGGGACCGGCGCCGTGAATTTCCGCGACGTGCCCGAGATCCTGCTTGAGACGGTGACGACGACCGCGATGCTGTACCTGATCATCATCGGAGCACATGTCTTCGGGCCGTTCCTGGCACTCACCCACATTCCCGAAACCCTTGCGTTGCAGCTTGAGGCCTTCGGCCTCGGACCCTACGGAACCCTGGCCTTGATCCTGGTCGGCTACATCATTCTCGGCATGTTCTTCGATGGTCTCGCCATGCTGGTCGTCACGATGCCGGTCGTGTTCCCGATCATCGCCGGTCTCGGATTTGACCCGATCTGGTTCGGGGTGATCTGCGTTGTCGTGATCGAGATGGGCCTGATCACGCCGCCCGTCGGCATAAACGTCTTCATCGTCAAGGGCGTCGCTGCAGGCGTTCCCATGAGCACCATCTTTCGAGGTGTCCTGCCGTTCTGGGTCGCCATGGCGGTGTGCCTTGCACTGCTCGTCGCGTTTCCGCAGATCGCATTGTTCCTTCCGGGACAAATGAGATGAGCAAGGGCGGTTGGTGCCGACGTATCAGTCCCGAGGCCGCACAAATCCCGACTTTCGGCATGCCATGAAAGGACGTGTCCTTCTTGCGGGTGCAAACCCGCCAAATGGCAGTCGTTACGGTTGATGGCAGTCGGACCGGATCATGGAAGCAGCGGCCTGGTCTGAGGCATTCCGGAACGGAAGGATGCGCGTGCACTTCAGCGACGATGCGGGCCGGAACGCGAGATTGCGCGCGGCGGGCGCGACTGCGAATCGCCGCGCGGTCGGTCCGGCTGCTTGCGGCGACCTGCATTCGGGGTTGGTGCCCGTTCTGGCTGACGACGATCGACCGGATCAAGCCAAATCCGGAAGCGCCCCTGGTCCTGGCCGAACTTGCGCCGGGCACCCTCGATCGATTGGTGCCCGATTCGGCTGGCCATTCCCGATTTTCCGGAACGCTCTCGCGGCGCCGCGTCAAGATTGCCAGGCTTGTCGGCAGTATCTTGCTCAAAACGGCCTCGCGGACGGGCCGATACAGTCACGTGGAGCGGTCTCGGTCGACTGTGCGACATCGCCCTCGGCATCCCCTTGGATATCTGCGATGCGGGCAATTGAAAGTCGGTTGCTTGGTGGTGGGCGCGGCGCCAGGCCGGGCTGAACGCGCGCAGGATCACGCCTTTTTCTTGTGTCCCTTTCAAATTCGCAGGAAATCCACGTGTTCCGTTCGGTTCTCATGTGAAGAGCACCGAACGCTTGTTCTCGGAAGCGCCAACGAGATCGACCCCTCCCACCCATCCGGCAGGAATCGATGACAGTTCCGGATTTAGTCCGACCAGACGGGCGTCTCCGTCCCGTCGGCGCACGGACATTGGGAGGGAAAGGCCTGGGAGAGATACGGTCTGGCGAAATTTCCGGCTCGGGGCTAGGCTCCTTGTTACACGGCGGCGGATGCCACCTTCGACACAAGGAGATTCAAATGTATTTCGTGATTTTCGGATCTGACAAGCCCGGCACGGGGCAGCAGCGACGGGATACTCTGGACGATGTCGCGTCTTACCTGAGAGATCGTCCCGGCCATCCGGACGTGACCGTTCACTGCGCCGGTCCGACGCTCGGCGACGGAGGGGCCATCAACGGCACTCTCGTCTTGTTCGAGGCCCCTTCGCTCGATGCGGCGCAGGCCTTCCTCGCCGACAATCCCCTGCAGAAAATGGGCCTCCTGGAAGAGGCCAGCGTCCGGCAACTTGACTGGAAGACCGGATGCCCCGGCTAGACAACTCGGGGTGTCCTGATCTCTCCGCGATCAGGACCAGGGACAGGCCCGACGAGCATTGCTCCGCCCCAGTGGCCACCGTTGGCAGCGTGCCGACCATTGTCGGACCGCCGTCGCTCGCCCTGCGGCAAGGCAGGTCACTGCTTGCTGCGTTGCGCCCTCGTCGGCTTCGGTTGCCCAGGCCGAGGCCGGCGAAACCGCACGGCCTTGCCCGGGCCGGCCTCGGGGAGCCCATGGGCCGACGAACATGCGCGTAGGTCGGGGAATTGCTGGCGCGGCAGCGCTGATCTTCTTCGCCACGGGGTTGCTCTGTTCGCTTCCGAACCGTGCCGAAGCGGAGCAGATCATCCTTCGCCTGCATCACTTCAACTCGCCCAAGGCGATCGCCCACCGGCTTTTCATGCAGCCTTGGGCCGACGAAATCGAGAAGAAGACGGAGGGCCGGGTCAAGATACAGGTGTTTCCGGCCATGCAGCTCGGCGGCAAGCCGGCGGATCTCTATGGTCAGGCGCGCGACGGCGTGGTCGACATGGTCTGGACGATACCCGGCTATACGCCGGGGCGGTTTCCCCTGACGGAAGTGTTCGAGTTGCCCTTCCTTTCCGGCAACGCGACGGCGGCAAGCCAGGCGCTGACCGAGTTCCATCGAAAGTGGATGAGGGAGGAATACAAGGACACCCACCCGTTGGTCTTTCACAGCACAGCGCCGACCCACGTTCACACGGTCGCGAAGCAGATCAGCGCGATCGAAGACTTCGAAGGCATGAAGATACGAGCGCCGTCGCGGGTCAGCGCGGAGACGCTCCGTGCGTTGGGCGCCGTCCCGGTCGGCATGCCCGTGCCCGCCGTTTACGAGGCCCTGTCCCGGGGCGTGGTCCAAGGGACCGCGATCCCCTGGACCATAATGCGTCCCTTCCGTCTGCATGAAGTCACGAACTATCACACCGAGGTCTCCCTTTCCCGAGTCTCGTTCGTGCTGACAATGAACAAGCGGCGCTACGACGAGCTGCCGGCGGACGTAAAGGCAATCATTGATGCCAGCACCGGCATGATGCTGGCCGAACGGCTCGGCCGGATGTGGGACGATGACGAGAAGCCGGGCCGGGCGATCGCGGTCGAGCGAGGCCAGCCGATCCTGTCGCTGTCCGAGGAGGAGCGGCAGCGCTGGCAGGAGAAAACCCGGACGGTCGTCGACGACTGGGTCGAAAAGGTCGGTGCCATGGGGCACGATGGACAAGCGATGCTTGCTGACGCTGCGCGCCTTCTGGCCAAGTATGGCGGCGGCCAGCAATAGTGGCGGGCGGGTGACGAACCGCGATGTGAGAGAAGGGCTTCACGAACGGGTTCCAAACTGGGCGGAACACGGTCTCGGTGCTGTCTGCTGGCGTCTGGCCATGGCGATGGCGATGGCAGGCGGCATCCTCATGGTCGGGGTCGTTGCGATGACCGGGCTCAGCGTCGTTGGACGGTACCTCTTCAATGCGCCGATACCCGGCGACTACGAGATCACCGAGCTCGCCTGCGGAGTGGCCGTATTCGCCTTCTTCCCCTACTGCTACATGAAGAATGCCAACATCGTCGTCGAATTCTTCACCGGACGGATGCGCCAGCGACACAAGGCGGCCCTGGACACGGCGCACAATCTCGTCTTCGCGGCGGTCGCGGCGCTGATCACCTGGCGTCTCTTCGTCGGAGGCGTTCACAAGTTCGAAGACAATGAGACGACGTTGTTTCTCGGCATTCCGATCTGGCTGGGCTACTTCTCCGCGCTGCCCGGGGCGGCATTGCTGACCACCGTCTGCATCTGGGGGTTCTGTTTCCGCCTCCGCGCGCTCGGAAAATGACCGATATCGAGTTCGGCGGGCTCCTGTTCGGCGTCTGCCTAGTGCTGATCGCCCTTCGGATGCCGGTCGCGATCGCCATGTTCGCGGTCGGCGGCTTCGGGTTCGCGTCGCTCGCGGGATGGTCGGCGTTTCTCGGCCTGCTGAACACAGGGCCCTTCGGCCGGACCTCGGGCTATGCCCTCTCGGTCTTGCCGCTTTTCCTGCTTATGGGCCAGTTCGCCGTCCATGCGGGGCTTGGCCGTTCGCTGTTCGACTCGGCGCGCGCCTGGGTGGGGCACCAGCGCGGAGGTCTGGCCATCTCGACCGTTTGCGGATGCGCCGCGTTCGGCTCCATCTGCGGATCGTCGGTCGCGACCGCAGCGACCATGGCGTCGGTGGCCTTGCCCGAGATGCGACGCTGCGGCTATTCCGGGGCGTTGGCCACCGGCTCGCTGGCCGCCGGCGGCACCCTGGGAATCCTGATCCCTCCCTCGTTGGTCCTGGTGATTTACGCGATCATCACCGAGCAGTCGATCGGGAAGCTGTTCTTTGCCGCGCTGATCCCCGGCGTCATCGCGACGCTCGGCTACGCCGTCGCGGTCGGGATATATGTCCGTCTCAATCCCGAGTCGGCACCGGTCGTTCCAGCCGTGCCGTTCCGCGAGCGGGTGCGCAGCTTGCGTCCGGTCCTTCCTGTCGCCGCGATCTTCCTGCTGGTCATTGGTGGCATCTATCTCGGCGTGTTCACCCCGACCGAGGGTGCCGCGATAGGGGCTGCAGCCACCTTCCTGCTGGCGTATGTGTCCGGACGGATGAACTGGGCGGGCTTCGTCTCGAGCGTGCTGGAGACCGCTCAGGCGACTGCAGCGATCTTCCTCATCCTGATAGGGGCCGAGATCTACAACGGGTTTCTCGCATTGTCACAGATCCCGGCTGAACTGGCCAACGCTTTCGCGGAATCGGGGTTGGCGCCGATTTCGATCCTGATCGGCATCCTGCTCGTCTACCTGATCCTCGGCTGCGTCATGGACAGCCTTGCCATGATCCTGCTTACGGTGCCGGTCTTCTTTCCCTTGGTCACAAGCCTCGAATTCGGCCTCACGGAGGAGGAGATCGCCATCTGGTTCGGGATCCTGACCCTGATCGTCGTCGAGGTCGGCCTGATCACCCCGCCGATCGGCCTCAACGTCTACGTGATCAACGCCATGGCCGAAGATGTGCCGCTCGACGAGTCGTTCAGGGGCACCCTGCCGTTCCTGGTGAGCGATTTCGTTCGCGTCGCGATCATTCTGGCCGTGCCCGCGACTTGCCTCTGGCTTCCGGGGCTGCTCTGATGTCAATGTCTGCGGTTGCTTGTCGCAGCGAGACCGGGAGCCCCCGCGACCGTCCTTCGCTCGCGCGGATGCTTTCCAGGACGGTCGATTCGAGATTTTTCCGGGCGGTGCCAAAAACATGAGCGCTGAAACTTCCAACGCCAATGCCGATCCCGGTCGCCATCCTGACGGGAAAGTTCCGGCGATGCTTGCCGCCGGTCTCGGCCTGCAAATGGCCGGCCTGGCTGTACCCGGAACGGTGCTGATTCCGACGGTCGTGTTCCGGACTGCGGATCAGGCCGAACCGCTCCTGCTTTGGGCGGTCGCCATGTCCGTCATGATCTGCGGCGCAGTAACGATCCTGCAGGCGATCCGGGTCGGCCGGGTCGGTGCCGGCCACATACTCGTGACGGGAACGACCGGAGCCGCCATAGCGGTCAGCGTCGCCGCGCTGGCCGAAGGCGGCCCGGCATTGCTCGCAGTCCTGGTGGTCGTCCTGTCTCTCTTTCAGTTCGTGTTCTCGGCGCGGCTCTCGCTGTTTCGACGAATTCTGACGCCGACCGTCATGGGAACGGTCATCATGCTGACTCCGGTTACCGTGATGCCGGTCATCTTCGACCAGTTGGAGAACGTGCCGGCCGGGTCCCCGCCATCTGCGGCTCCGCTGAGCGCTCTCGCGACCCTTCTCGTCATCGCCGTCACCGTCCTGAAGGCGAAGGGGCCGTTGCGTCTCTGGGCTCCGGTCATCGGCATCGCGGCGGGCACATTGGTCTCCGGAGCCTTCGGCCTGTACGATTTCGACCGCATCGCCAAGGCTTCGTGGGTCGGATTGCCGAGAGCCCAATGGTCGGGGCTTGATCTCGACTTCGGACCGGCGTTCTGGGGCCTGCTGCCGGCATTCCTGTTCATATCCGTGGTATGCACGATCCAGACGATCAGCGGCTCGATCGCCGTCCAGCGGGTTGCCTGGCCTACGCCCCGGGCGGCGGACTTCCGAACGACGCAAGGCGCAGTTGCCGCGGACGGAGTCGGCAATCTGCTGTCCGGCCTCGCGGGAACGATGCCGATCGGTTTCCGTCCGACGGGCACGTCGATGATCGAACTCACGGGAATCAGTTCCCGCCGCGTCGGGGTCGCCTACGGGGCGACGGTCGTCGCGCTGGCCTTCCTTCCCAAGGCGCTCGCCGTGATCCTCGCGATACCCGGTCCGGTGGTTGCCGCGTTCATTACGGTTACGATGGCGTCAATCTTCGTGATCGGCATGAAGATCATCGTCCAGGACGGAATCGACTACCGCAAGGGCATGATCGTCGGAGTCGCGTTCTGGGTCGGCGTCGGTTTCCAGAACGGTGTCGTGTTTCCGGAATACATGACGGCGCTCGCCGGCCCGCATCTGCAAAACGGAATGGTGGCCGGCGGAATCGTCGCCATCGCCATGACCCTGTTCACGGAGCTGACGAAACCGCGTCGCAGCCGGGTCGAGGTGGGGCTGGACGTCTCGGCGCTGAACGACATCAGGGCCTTTCTCGCCGCGTTCGCGGCCCGCAACGGCTGGGACACGGCGATGTCGGATCGCCTTGATGCCGCAGCCGAAGAGACGTTGCTGTCGCTCATTCGGCAGGACGAAGCCGAAGTGGAGCCCGGTCCGCGTCGCTTGCTCCTGTCGGCGCGCAAGGAGGACGGCGGCGCGATTCTGGAATTCGTCGCCCTGACGGGCAGCGGAAACCTCCAGGACCGGCTTGCGCTGCTCGGCGAACGGGCGGACGAAAACCTGATTGGACGGGAAGTCTCGCTCCGGTTGTTGCGGCACCTCGCGTCCTGGGTTCGCCATCAGCAGTATCACGACACCGATATCGTGACGATTCGCGTGGACGTGCCTGACCGCAAGTCCCGCAGGCGGACATGAGGGTGGAACCCGCCCCGGCCTTTTGACGCACCACGCCGCAGGTGGCTTGTCGTGCGCCCCCTGCGAGGCGTGCGGGCAGGTTGCCAATGCCCTGGTTCGCGGATGCTTGACCGGTGCGCCTGCAGGCGCGGCCCGGCGACCGCACCTGGCACGGCCGGTGCCTGCCAATCGGGCACACTTCCCGCTCAACGCGCCAATCCGTTCGCGCCATCGCGGCGGGCATGGACGGCCCCGGTTTCGGCCCCGTGCGCACATTCCTCGGCGGAGGGCGTCAAGCCGCTGCCGCGCGCGCGACAAACTTTGCCATCTCGATTGAAGACCCGAGAACGTCGCTCAAATTCAACGGGCGGCGACGCATTCCTTGAATTGACGAGCGATCCGGGCTAGCCGACCGACATCCAGATCAGCCGGACTGCAATCACGGCCAGAAGGGCCAGAATGACCCGGTCAAACACCGCCTTTGACATGTATCTGGCCGCCAATTCACCGATCGGCATGGAGAGGAACATGGGAATCGTGGCCGCCATTGCCATGAGCGTGTGGTCGATCGTCAGGATGCCAAGGTAGGCAAGAGACGGGATTTGCACGACCGACATGGTGACGAAGAAGACCGAAATTGTCGCAATGAACTCTTCCCTGGATAGGCGCATGGCATTCAGGAACGTCACGGAGACTGGCGCCGAGATTCCGCCGGCCCCCTGCATCAATCCTCCAGCGATGCCGACGTAGGGCACAAGCCGCATTCCGGCCGATCGACTCAGCACCCAGTCCGGCTGAAAGAGGCGCAGGAGGATATACGCGAGCACCATGGCGGCCAGCGAGGCCATCAGGACATCCGTGGGCAGGGACGCAAGAAGGACTGATCCGGCAATCGCCCCGACCGAACCCGCCATTGCAAAACCGTAGACCAGCCGGAACGGCCCAAGGTGCTTTCGATAGGCGTAGGAATGCCAGACGTTCGAGAACAGGTTGAGCACCGAAAAGACGGCCACCGCGAGCTGTACATCGAAAATCGAGGCCAGGATCGGGACGCCAACCACGGGTGCTCCGGCGCCGGTCGCCCCTTTCAGGAAGCCGCCAAGCAGGATTGCGGTGGTGGCAAGCAGAAGCAGGTTCGGATCCATGTGTTTCTCGCGACAATCAGGATGCCATCGAGGCAAGCCGGGGAAGGGACGGCGGCCAACGGGTCACGGAAACGGAAGCCAGGCTGGAACTGCCGACTGCCGCGGAAGAAACATTGGCCCGCCCGGCCTGCGCCTCGTCTGCCGTCGGCAGCGGCCGGGAACCGGCCCTGCGAACGCGTCCCGCAAGGTTCCGGCCGTGCTGGCGGCATGAAGAGAGGCTGGACCATGCGAGGGCGACGACGATGGAGGGCGTTTGCTCCCAGTCGCTGCGGGAATGGCTCTTCTGCATCTCGCGGCTCCGATGCTCCTTGGATTTCAGGTCGCCCGGCTTGAACCGGCGTTCGGGCCGCAGGTCTTCCTGCGGCTTTGCGTTCGACGCGCAAGCGCCCGGTCGGCGTTTCCATTCGCGTTCGCTTCGGCGCCTGGTCCCGCCCTCGCCGAGACCTGCCATCCATTGCGTGACCGGACCCGGCGTGCCGGATTCCGTTCAGGTCTCTTCGGCGAGCGCAAGAGGCCCCGGTGATTCGCGAATCGGGAGGTGCAGGAGCGTGGCCAGCAAGCCGAGCGCAACCGCCGCCCACCACATTGGCGTGTAGTCCTGGTTGAGGTCATGGATCCGGCCACCCAGCCACGCGCCCAGGAAACTCCCGGTCTGGTGGCTCAGGAAGACGAATCCTGCCAATGTCGACAGGAACTTCAGCCCTTGCGTCTGCGCGACGAGGCCCATGGTCAATGGAACCGTCGACAGCCAGAGGAGTCCCATGGCGGCCGAGAAGGCGAGAACGCTGAATTCGGTGACCGGCACCAGCAGGAAGGCTGTGATGACAACTGCGCGCGCAAAGTAGATTCCGCTCAGCACCCATTTCTTCGAGAAGACTTGGCCCGACCATCCCGAAAGGAATGATCCCGCGACGTTGAAGAGCCCGATGAGTGCAAGAGACCATCCGCCGATCCAGGCCGCCATTCCGACGTCAATCACGTAGGCCGGCAAGTGCGTCTGGATGAAGGCAACGTGAAACCCGCAGACGAAGAACCCAAAGAACAGGCAGAGATAGCTCCTGTCCTTGAATGCCATGCCGAGCGCGTTGCCGAAGTCCGTTGCAGAGGATCCCGACGCGCTCGGCGTTGCCACTCGGGCGATGAACACCAGGCCGGGGAGGATCAGGGCAAAGCTGGCGCCGATCACGATCAGCGCGGACGACCAGCCGATCGTCCCGATCATCGTGGTTGCCGCCGGCGCGGCCATGAACATGCCAAGGGAAGCTGCGGCCGTGCCGAGGCCAAGTATGAAGCTGCGCCGCTCCTCGGAGACGATCTTTCCAAGCGCGCCGATGACGATCGGAAACGACCCGGCCCCGATGCCCGCGCCGACCAGGACCCCGGTAAGGATGAAGAGCGTTGGGTCGGTAACGATGCCCCGCAACGCGAAGCCGAAACCCAGGCAGACCGCACCGAAGGCCAACACCCTCGCGGTCCCGAACCTGTCAGCCACGGCTCCGGCGATCGGTTGCATGATGCCCCATGTGAGAACCTGAACCGCGACCGAGAGGGAAAATGTCTCTCTGCCCCAGCCAAGGGCATCGCTCATCGGGCTGAGGAAGATTCCAAAGGTCGCCGCAAAGCCGAAGCTGAGGAACGCCACAAGGCATCCGGCCAAAATGGCGGCGTTGACCTTCTTGGCCGGAAAGGAGACCTCGTCGATCATGTTGGCTCCCGATGGCTGGGTTGCTCAATTCGGTGCAGGCTGGCATGTGACCCGGAGAGGTTCAATCCCTGCTGGTGCCTGGCTCCGGCAGGTTGCACGGCGGCAGCGCGCCCGGACACCGCCTCCTTGCGGCGACCGTTCCGCCTTGCTACCTCAGGAAAAAGGATGGCTCCATGGGCAATGAACTGAAGACGGCGGATATCGGGCTGATCCAGAAGTTGATTCCGCATCGCTTTCCGTTCCTGCTCGTGGACAGGGTCATCGAGATCGATGGCACGGAACGAGGGGTCGGGATCAAGAACGTCACGATCAACGAACCCTTCTTTGCCGGCCATTTTCCGGGCGAGCCGGTCTTTCCGGGCGTGTACATGGTCGAGGCCATGGCCCAGACCTCGGCCGTGATCGCGGGTGTCGGGCTGGATCTCGCGGAAAGGAACACCTCGATCTATTTCATGGCAATGGACGGCGTGAAATTTCGTCGCAAGGTCGTGCCTGGCGACGTTCTCAGGATGGAGATCCAGAAGCTGCGCGGCGGAGGCAAGGTCTGGAAGTTCAGGGGTGTCGCCACCGTGGACGGCGAGATCGCCTGCGAATGCGAGTTCACCGCAATGTTGGACCTGCCGAAGTGAGCGTTGATCCCAAGGCCACGGTCCATGAATTCGCCCTTGTGGAGGCGGGGGCCGTCATCGGGCCAGGCGCAAATGTCGGGCCTTTCTCGGTGATCGGCCCAGAGGTAACCCTCGGCGAAGGCGTGGCCGTGAAGTCACATGCCGTCGTGACGGGACGGACCGAAGTCGGTGACGGGACCGTGATCTTCCCTGGCGCCGTCGTGGGCGAGATTCCCCAGGACCTCAAGTACAAGGGTGAGAAGACGCGGCTCGTTGTCGGCAAGAGGAATCGCATTCGTGAAGGCGTGACCATGAATGCCGGCACGGCTGGCGGCGAAGGCGTGACGCGCATCGGAGATGACTGTCTCTTCATGACCGGGTCGCACGTGGCGCACGATGCCCAGGTTGGAAATCGGGTGATTGTCGCGAACCAGGGGGCGATCGCCGGTCATTGCGTGATCGAGGATGACGTGATCATCGGCGGGCTTTCCGGAATCCATCAATGGGTTCGCGTGGGCAGGGGCGCAATCATTGGCGCGGTGACAATGGTCACGAACGACGTGATTCCCTACGGCCTTGTCCAGGCGCCGCGGGGGCAGCTTGAAGGGCTGAACCTTGTCGGACTCAAGCGCAAGGGTGTCTCCCGGGAGGACATCACGGCCCTTCGCGCCGGCTTCCAGACGTTGGCGCAGGGCGAGGGCACCTTCCAGGATCGCGCTCGCAGGCTTGGCGACGAAACCTCCAGCGCCTACGTGCAGGACATTGTTGAATTCATCCTGGGCGCGTCTGACCGCAGCTACCTGACCCCGGAGCGTTGAGATGCTGGCGCTGGTCGCGGGCAATGGCGGGTTGCCCGGCCATCTTGCGCGGGCGGTTCCCGTGCAGCCGATATTGGCGCGGATTGAAGGCACGTCGCCCGAGATCGGCACGGATCTGACCTTTCGCCTGGACCGGATCGCGAGCTTCATGGATGCGCTCAAGGCACGTTGCGTGACGGAACTCTGCTTCGCAGGCGCCGTCCGACGCCCGGAATTCGAGCCCGGCAAGGCTGAAGCGCGCAGCCAGCCCTATGTTGACCGGATTGTCGCGGCGCTTGAGAAGGGGGACGACGGGGCACTCACGATCCTGCTCCAGATATTCGAGGCGGAGGGCTTCGTCATCCGCGCGGCCCATGATCTTGCCCCTGACCTCTTGCCGGTGGCCGGCATTCCCACGCAAGGGCGACCGGCACCGGAAGACATCAAGGATGCCGCCCGTGCCGATGCCGTGCTGGCGGCCATTGGCGCTGCGGATGTCGGGCAGGCCTGTATCGTTCGCAAGGGGCAGGTCATCGCCGTCGAGACGAGCTGCGGCACCGACTGGATGCTGGAGAGCCTGGATCGCAGGCCGGACGGGCCGGGCGGAATCTTCGCGAAGGCCCCGAAACCGGGACAGGACCGGCGCGTCGACCTGCCGACGATAGGTCCTGGCACCGCGACCCGCGTGGCGGCAGCGGGACTCAGTGGCATTGTCATCGAAGCTGGAGGAGTCATGGTTCTGGATCGCGAGGAAACGGTGCAGGTCGCCAATGATTCCGGGATATTTCTATGGGTGCGTCGGCCGTGACGCGTCTGGTGCCATCTGACGGGCCGGGCCGGCCGGCCTCATGAAGCTCTATCTGCTGGCAGGAGAGCCCTCCGGCGACAAGCTTGGCGCGGCATTGATCCGGGGACTTGGGTCCCTGGTGCAGGATCTGGAGATTCGCGGCGTTGCGGGTCTGGAAATGCAGGCGGAGGGCATGGCGAGTCTCTTTCCCATGGACGAGCTGTCTGTGATGGGAATTGCGGAGGTGCTGCCGAAATACCTGAAGCTTCGTCGGAGGTTGAACGAGGTGGTGGCGGATTGCGTGGCCTGGCGGCCGGATGCGCTGATCACGATCGACGTGCCGGACTTTTCGCAACGCATGGCGTGCGCTGTCAGGAAACGGCTTCCGGGCATGCGCAGCATTCACTACGTGGCCCCATCGGTCTGGGCCTGGAGAGCATGGCGGGCGGAGAGAATGGCTCGCTGCACGGACCACGTTCTGGCGCTGTTGCCGTTTGAGCCCCCGTACATGACGCGGGCAGGAATGACATGCGATTTCGTGGGGCATCCTGTCGTGTCCGAGCCGCTTGCCAGCCCGGAAGACGTCCGGGCATTTCGCGCAGAGACCGGATCTGGAGACGCACCCATCTTGCTGGCACTCCCCGGATCGCGCCCGAAGGAAGTCGCGCGCCTCGTTCCGGTCTTCGGCGAGGCGATGCGCAGGGTTATGGCAAGCCGCCCTGACGTCCGCATCGTCGTGCCCGCTGCAGGTCCGGTCGCGTCGGCTGTCCGCGAAGGCGTAGGTGCATGGCCCGGAGAGCCGATCGTCCTTGATCCGCGTGACGGCGCTCCCGCCAAGAAACGGGCGGCATTCGCTGCCGCCGACGCGGCGCTGGCTGCCTCCGGGACGGTCTCGCTGGAGCTTGCCGCGAACGCGACGCCAATGGTTGTTGCCTACGACATGAACTGGTTGTCCTGGCAGGTGATGAGCCGGTTGGCGACCATTGACACGGTGACGCTGGTCAACCTTGTGACGAACACCAGAACGGTCCCGGAATTCCTGGGGCCGGGCTGCAAGCCTGCGGCAATCGCGGCAGCCGTGAACGAATTGCTGTCGGGTCATGCGGCTTGCGAGGCCCAACTGGATGCCATGGCCATGACCATGACGCGCCTCGGTCGTGGAGGGGAGGCGCCGGGGCTCCGTGCGGCAAGGTCGGTTCTCGCGGCGATTTCGAGAAGCGAAGACGGCCGAGGAGAATGATCCTTCCGTCGCCGACGCAAGCGGCCAGGGTCCAAAGCCGTTGCCGGCTTCCCTGCGGGTGATGATCCCGGAGACCGGCCACGCGGTTCGCGGGATCATGACCCATGCCAGATCCAGCCCCCGCCGTAGACGCGGCTGCCGCCGGTTTCGTAGAAGACGCATGCCTGCCCGGGCGACACGCCCTCTTCCGGCGCCAGCAGCTCGATTGTCGCTTCGGTCGCCGAAACCGGATGGATCACGGCTTCAGCCGGCGGTCTCGTCGAGCGGACCCTGACCGAGAGATTCCACGCGCTGGCGCTGTCGAAGGGTTCGTCTCCGAGCCAGTTTATCTCGCGGGCAGGCACGGTGCGGGTGGCGAGCAGTTCTTTCGGCCCGACAATGACCCGCTTGTTGTCGACATCCAGGCGGATCACGTAGAGCGGCTCTTCCAGCCCGCCGATGCCGAGGCCCCGCCGCTGCCCGACCGTGTAGTGGATGACGCCCGCATGCGTGCCCATTTCGCGGCCGTCGACATGCACGATTGCGCCTGGCTCAGCGGCCCCGGGACGCAGTTTCTCGATGACGGACGCGTAGTTGCCGCCTGGGACGAAGCAGATGTCCTGGCTGTCGGGCTTGTCGGCCACGGACAGGCCGTGCGCGCTTGCGAGTGCGCGCGTTTCCCTCTTGGAAGCCAGGTGTCCCAGAGGAAAGCGCAGGAACTCGAGCTGTTCCGACGTCGTCGTGAAGAGAAAGTAGCTTTGATCCCGGGCCGGATCCGCGGCCATGTGCAGTTCCGGCCCTGATTCGCCGAGCTTGCGCTGGATGTAATGTCCCGTGGCCATGCAATCCGCGTCGAGGTCGTGCGCGGTCTCAAGAAGATCCCTGAACTTCACGCGTTCGTTGCAGCGAATGCACGGCACCGGTGTTGCACCCGCAAGGTAGCTTGCCGCGAACTCGTCGATCACGGTCTCGCGAAAAACGCTCTCGTAGTCGAGGACATAGTGGGGAAACCCCATCGCATCCGCCACCCGGCGCGCGTCACGGATGTCCGCACCTGCGCAGCACGCGCCCTTTTTTGCCAGGGCGGTTCCGTGGTCATAGAGTTGAAGCGTGATGCCCACCACGTCATAGCCCTCGCGCGCGAGTTCGGCAGCCACCACGGAACTGTCCACGCCGCCGGACATGGCGACGACGACACGGGTTTCCGAAGGCAGCTTCGGAAAGCCAAGCGAGTTGAGGTTTTCGGCCCTGTCGAGCGCCATGGTGCCACCGTGAAGGAAATGTCGTGCCAAATACAGGAAAATTGCAGTCACTGACAAGGGTCCAGGTCCGGTGCGGGTCGAACTGCGCCGCCCGCCAGGACGGGCAGCCACTGCGCACGCCAACGCGCGAATTTGAGAACGCGCGTCAACCGGGCCGCGCTGATGCCGAGAAGGCGGTCGTCCGGGGCAGGGCGTCGGGCGGCGCGTCGCTGGCGGCGCAACAGGACCGACGGCCAAACATGGGCAGGGTGGCAGAAATGCGCGAAGACTGGATCAAGGACGTCCCGCACGTTCGGAATTCGCCTATGGCGCTCCCTTAGGGTGCGGCTGCACCGAAAGTTGACGCGCGCCCGAAGCCAACACCCGGACCAGAGACGGGATCGGCTTTTGCTTCACGGTCCGGCTGGGGCGCTTCGTGCCGATGCTGCATCTCGGCCAGGCCGACAGCCTCGCCATGACAGGCATCCGCTTCAGACAAGCGGCGCCGGCATGGCGGAAGAGACGGATCCAGCAGGGTACCGTGTCATTTTGGAAACCTCCGAATCTGACGAAACTGCGCGGGAGATGCTTGATATTTCCGGGCAGACCTGTTTCCTGCACGCCCTCTGCAGAACCGACCTGAAGACCAAGATCAAGGTCGCGCGCGTCTGACCAGGCGCCTCCGGACAAGGAGAAATCATGAAAACCAGGGTTTGCATCATCGGCGGCGGGCCATCCGGGCTGTTGCTCAGCCATGTCCTCGACGCCAACGGCATCGACAACGTCGTGCTGGAACGCCAGTCCAAGGACCACGTGCTCGGTCGAATTCGGGCGGGCGTTCTCGAGGCCGGTGCCGCACAGCTGCTGCGCGACTACGGGCTCGGCGAGCGCATGGACCGCGAGGGCAAGGCGAAGGACGGAACCAGGATCCTTTGGCAAGACCGCCCCGATTTCTTCATAGACGTCAAGAAGTGGACGGGCCAGCAAATGATGGCCTATGGCCAGACCTATATCACCGAAGACCTCTATGCCGCCCGCGAACGCGATGGCGGCGCGGTGGTCTGCGATGCCAAGGATGTCGCGCTGCACGATATCGAGACCAAATCGCCGCACGTGACCTATCGGAAGGACGGCCAAGGGCATCGCGTCGATTGTCGCTTCATTGCCGGGTGCGACGGGTTCCACGGCCCCTCGCGTCCGACGATCCCGGCTGCGCATCGCCAGGAGTATGAGCGCATCTACCCGTTCGGCTGGCTTGGCATCATGGTCGAGAAGCCACCGCTCGACGATTTCATCTATGCCTATCATGAGGACGGCATGGCAGTGGCGGCCCAGCGCAACCCGATGCTCAGCCGTTACTACATTCAGGTGCCGCAGTCTGACACGCCAGGGGACTGGTCGGACGACCGGTTTTGGGAAGCGCTATTGCATCGTTTCCCGGTTGACGTGGCCAGGACCATTCAGACAGGTCCGTCGATCGAGAAATCCATCGCTCCCCTGCGCAGTTTCGTCAGCGAACCGATGCGCCACGGCAGCCTGTTCTTGGCGGGTGACGCAGGCCATATCGTGCCGCCGACCGGAGCCAAGGGCCTGAACTTGGCGTTTTCCGATGTCTACTACCTGCAACGTGCCCTGGTGGCGCATTTCAAGGACGCCAACGACGACCTTATCGACGACTATTCCGGCACCGCGCTCATGCGCGTCTGGGCTGCCGAGAACATCTCGTGGCGGCTGACCAAGCTGTTGCACGTGTTTCCCGACGAGGATCCGTTTGACCACAAGATCCGTGAAAACGACTATGACCTGCTGCTGGCGTCCGAAGCGGCCCAGCACGCGCTTGCCTACGAATACATCGGCCTGCCCTACGCGGCCTGATTGCGCGCGGCCGGTGCGTTTGCCGGCCCGAACACCCGACCAGGGAGCACGACATCCAGAAACGCGCTGCCCCTGCCACCGCCGCCTGCATGTCGCGACGCCGCAACTTCCACTGCAGCGCCCGACCGACGCGCTGCCGACACCTGCGCCAGGCGAGGTCAAGTGCAATCGCATCCCGGCGCCGAACGGTACTATCGCGAGTTCGGCGCCTTGAAATGACCCGCGTTGACGCTCCGGGGGTGCTTGAGTGACTCGCGGCGCGCCGGCTTCCAGTCGCTTCGCTCCCAGTGTCCGGCGCACCGCGCGGCGAAACACTTGGGAAGGAACGCTCCCGAACCCGGGCCGTTCTTCCTGAAAGAGTGTGCAATTCCATTTTGACCATTGGAATGCGTCCCTGCGGCTGGATTGGCCCAGCTCCGGGGCTCCATGCAGCTCTAGCGAAGGCCTGCGTTGATGGGCGCGACGGCGCCGACCGCGTCAGAAGAGGGGAGAGAAGCGAACTTCCTGATTGGGCCGTGCAGGGGTTCTGGCGGCAAAGGGGTTGGCATCGCCGAGCACTGGAAGCGACCTCGAGGCATCGGGACTTGAGAGAACGGATAAAATCAAGGCCTCAGGGAATTCTCGCCAAGGCCTTGTTTTGCTGGCTCCGGCGGTTGGGATCGAACCAACGACCAATTGATTAACAGTCAACTGCTCTACCGCTGAGCTACGCCGGAACGCCGGTGGCCCATATAGCAATGCTCCCAGACTTCGTCCACATGATTTATTCGGCAACGAGCCCATCTTCTGCGCCCGGCTCCCCAGGACGGCCCGGGTTGCCGCAAAACGTGCAATGCACGAAGCCCCGCGCGAAAATGCCAGTCAACGCGACGATCCGACTTGGATTTCGTCCTGTCCCTGCGCCGTATCTGCGTGTCATGTCTCACGTTGGTTGCTTGACCATGAAGCAGCGAAACTTGGTGACCTGCCGCAGGTGCGACAGTCGTTCCGGAGCCTGGCCTCCCATGATCGCCGGGTCTAGATTCGCGAGAACCCTGCGGACAGTCCGAGTTCTGGACTTGCCGTGGCACGCCCCCTTTCGACATGGTCGATGAGATGCGCGAAGACGTTTCGCGATGCAGCCGGCAGCATGGCAGCAGGAGTGTCGGTGTAGACCTTCCGGGTGACTTCCTCGACACCTAGCGGTGGCGTGCCCAGCGCATCCAGAATCGCGTCTGCCCGGGCCTGGCGATGCTTGATCAGCCAGCGGAGGCGCTCCTCCGGTTCCTGAATGTCGGGGCCATGTCCGGACAGGAACCGACGGGCACCCAAGCTGGCCAGGCGTTCAGACGTCTGCATGAATTCCCGGACGTTTCCGTCGGGTGGCGACACGAGCGAGGAAGACCATTGCATCACGTGATCGCCCGAGAAAACGACGTCGTTCATCCGGAAGGCAAGATGACCGGCAAAGTGGCCCGGCGCGTGAATCACGTCAAGTTGCCAGTCCTCGCCGCGGACGACGTCGCCGTCGGATATCTGGATGTCGGGTCGAAACAGGCTGTCGACACCTTCCCCGCCGCCCGAGAGGCCCGCCTCCGCAAGACCTTGCATTGTTGCATTGCGCCCGGCCTCCGGTGGCCCGAAACCGAGCACGGTTGCCCCGGTCCGCACGGCCAGCATCCGGGCAAGCGGGCTGTGGTCCTCATGCGCGTGCGTAACCAGTATCTGTGTGACATGCTCGCCCGCCGTCGCCCGCAGAATTGCGTCAAGATGCGCTTCATCTTCCGGCCCGGGATCTATGACGGCAACCTGCCCTTGGCCGACAATGTAGCTGTTCGTCCCCCAATAGGTCATTGCGCCCGGATTCGGGGCAAGGATGCACCGAATTCCGTCTTCGACAGTTCGAACAAGCCCTGCCTGAGGTTTGCTCATCGGCCCCTTTTTCTCCCGCTCCAACGCCCTTAGGGTCATGCCATGATTGCGCGGCTTCTGAAATACTGGATGCCAAGGACCTTTTACGGGCGCTCAACCCTGATCCTGCTCGTGCCCGTGACTGTCATCATGGTGGTCGTCACGGTCATGTTCATCCAGCGCCTGTACGAGGGCGTGACCGAGCAGATGACCGTTGGCGTGGCGCGCGAGATCGAGCTCATCCTTGGCCGAATCGACATCGATGCGCCGGACGCGGACAGCGCAATCGAAGCGGCCTTGGAGGTTGCCGG
This sequence comes from Boseongicola sp. SB0665_bin_10, assembly GCA_009838075.1. Classification (GTDB taxonomy): domain Bacteria; phylum Pseudomonadota; class Alphaproteobacteria; order Rhodobacterales; family Rhodobacteraceae; genus JAJEFO01. The sequence continues at coordinate 49,667 of VXSG01000029.1, forward strand.
ACCCCTTGGCATCGGAATCTCCACGGGCGCCGGGCCGCCCGTGACGCGACGTGACTGGTTCGACCTGTCGGGAAGGACCGTCATTGCGACGCTTGATCGAGAGATCGAGCAATTGCTCGGTGTTGACCTGGTCGGCCTTCACGGCTTTGCACGCCTGTCCGTCGGGACCCGGGCGGGGCCAGTCGAACTGGTCGTGTCCCGGCGCCGGCTCAATGCACGCAACCCGCATCAGTTTCTCGTCCTGATCGGGTTTACCGCGCTCTTGATGTCCGTGATCGCGCTCCTGTACATGCGCAACCAGATTCGCCCCATTCGGCGCCTTGCGCGTGCCGCGGAGGCATTCGGAAAGGGACGCGTCGTGCCGTACGAGCCGAGGGGTGCCACCGAGGTTCGACTGGCTGGAAAGGCGTTTCTTGACATGCGCGGTCGAATAGAGCGTCAGATCGAGCAGCGGACATTGATGCTGTCCGGGGTCAGCCACGATCTCAGGACGCCGCTGACCAGGATGAAGCTCGGTCTTTCGCTCATGGATGACAGTGCCGAAACGGAAGCGATGCGTCGTGATGTCCAGGACATGGAGGGCATGCTGGAATCCTTCCTGTCATTCGCGAGGGGTGATGCCCTGGAGGCGCCAGAGCAAGTTGATCCCTTGGAATTCGTGCGCAAGCTGACGAAGCGAATTGCGCGAAGCGAGCGGGTGGTTCTTGGCGCGCTCGAGGGCGAGGGGCGTGCAATGCTGCGTCGGGCGGCGTTGCAACGCGCCCTCGAGAACCTGATTGTCAATGCAGTGCGCTACGGTAGTGAAGCCAAGGTGTCGGCGCACGTTGCCGATGATCGAATCAAGTTCGTCGTTGAGGACAGCGGGCCGGGCATTCCGGAAGATTTGCGTGAATTCGTGCTCAAGCCATTCATTCGGCTGGACTCGGCCAGGAACCAGGACGGCGGCTTGGGCGTTGGGCTAGGCCTGTCGATCGCCGCAGACGTGGCGCGTCAGCATGGTGGAACATTGTTGCTTGGGGAAAGCGGGGATTTGGGCGGATTGAAAGCCGAGATATCCATCCCGAGATGAAAGGGGCGGCAAGTTGCGCCGCCCAGTTCCCAAATTCAGATCTCCAGGCTACTGGCTGACTTGCCCTTGTCCCTTGCCTCCCTGAACCAGGCTGGCTGGCGCCCACGGCCGGACCAGGTCTGACCGGGATCGTTTGGATTCCGGTACTTCGGCGGCACAGGGGATTTGCGGTACTTTCGCTTCTTGCCCAGAACTTCATTGACGGTCAAGCCGTGCTTCTTTGCAATTTTCTGCGCCGCGACCTGAAGTTCTTGCGTTGCCGTCGCAATCGTGCGCGTCCGGCTGGACTTGAGCTCGTTCTCGATGCCGCGCTTGAGCGCTTTCAGTTCCCTTTCGGACAGTTTTCCGAGATTGATTTTCGCTGCCATGCCAATCTCCTTGGTTGCGATGGCATATACGCCACCGTGGTCATGCCTGACCGTGCTACATATGTATTTCTCGAAACGCAACTCTGAATATTCCGAATTCATGGAACTCCCGAATTTTGGCGATTGTGCACCCGTTATTTGGTCAAAACCGAACGCGGAACCGATGTCAGCCATGTCACGGAAGTGAATCTTTTAGTCCAGCTAGAACAACATGTTGACAGGAGGAGACGGAATTGGAAGCATAACGCCTGAATTGAGTTCCGAATCCTTGGCGCCAAACCCTGCATTTCCTTATCCGCATTCGGCATCGGCACTGTTGCCGGAAATGAAGGCGTTTCGATGCAAGCGTGTCAAATTCGCACAGCGATGAAGAACGTTCCGATGTCATTTGACTTCATTTTGAAATGGAAACATTCAGGATCAATAGCCTGGGTTTCAGGAGATGATTGTCGTCCATTCCGGTTTGTGTGGCTGTTTTCGACACGACGATATCGAATTATGTACAGTTGTTGCAAATGCGCCATACTTGTTCCGTGCTGCACCAATCGGAACGCTGTGCCGTTCGATGCATTGACACCATGCTGATCAAGCACGATTGCTAAGCGAATGCTTGGGGGATTATCGTTGACTGAAACGGAGGAACGGGGCATGTTCGGGACAGTCAGAAGGGCGGGTTTCCCGCCGATCTTCGCAAAGGCTTTGGGCCTATGGCCCCGTGAGAGTCCGCCGCGTGGGCGGAAAGACATGACGAGGCGTCCGGGATTGGCGCATCTACACGGCGTTGGGGTTGCCCACCTCACCGGCCCGTGAAATTTGCCGGGGCTGGAACAAGCATGTTTCAGTCAACGGTATTCCCAATGCTTGCAGTGTCAGCGGCGGCGAGACAATCGCATGGGGTGCAATTGATACGCATCCATTTTGCAGACGGCAGCGCGACGGGTGATTTGCCCGGCCTGGCACTCGCGGTTGCGACCTGGAGGCGAAGTCCGGAGAATTGAGCATGCGCGCGATGCCGCGAACGGGCCTTCCGGAACTGCAGGTGCGTCCCTTGTTGGCGCAACGAGCGGAGACCGTCGGCTCGCGGCCATCAGGACCGGATGATGGAGTTGACCGAGATCGGCCAGCAGGAGTCCGGGTGCCAGGCGATGACGCTCTTCAGCATCTGGCAACTTTGAACATTGGTGAGATTCCTCGGCGCAGTTGTTCGTGAACCGGGGCGGACAGCCTGCGTTTCGCGCGCATTGCAGTGGCGATCCTGCATCTGCCTCATCGCGATCGCGCTTTCGTGGCGGCATCCGGCCTTGGCGGTTGCCAATCGTCGCGTCGGCTTGGTGAAGCGTTTGCATGAGTGGTGGGCCCGGAGGGACTCGAACCCCCAACCAAAGCGTTATGAGCGCTCTGCTCTACACAATTGAGCTACAGGCCCGACCTTGGGTGAGGAAATAACAGACCCGACGCGACGGTCAAGCGTCGTGCCTCCCGTGGACACTGTGGCGGCGTTCCGGTATCCGCAGCCGAAACCGGGGAAGGGCAAGCATGGCAACTGGCGGTCTCACTTATGCTGATGCAGGCGTGGACATCGACGCGGGCATCTCGCTCGTCGAGCGAATCAAGTCTGCCTCCGTTCGAACCTCTCGGCCCGGCAATGTTGGCGGCTTGGGCGGGTTCGGCGGCATGTTCGACCTCAGGGCGGCAGGATACGAGGATCCGATCCTCGTGGCCGCGACCGACGGAGTCGGAACCAAGCTGAAGATCGCCGTCGAAACCGGTTATGTCAGCGGCGTCGGCATCGATCTCGTGGCAATGTGCGTGAACGACTTGGTTTGTCAGGGCGCGGAACCGCTGTTTTTCCTGGACTATCTCGCGACCGGGCGTCTCGATGTTGACCGGGCAGCCCAGGTGATCGAGGGCATTGCCGAAGGCTGTGCAATGGCGGGATGTGCCCTGATAGGCGGCGAAACCGCGGAGATGCCCGGGATGTATGCTGGCGAGGACTTCGATCTCGCGGGCTTCGCTGTCGGTGCAATGGATAGAGGGCGAGGACTGCCTGCCGCGGTTTCCGAAGGAGACGTGCTGCTCGGGCTTGCCAGCGATGGCGTGCATTCGAATGGATTTTCCCTGGTTCGACGCATCGTGGAGGAGCACGGCCATTCTTGGGAATTTGCCTGCCCCTGGGCAGACAGCTCACTCGGCCAGGCATTGCTGACGCCGACCCGGCTCTATGTCCGAGGCACCGTCAACGCCATTCGGGCAGGCGCATTGCACGGGTTGGCGCACATCACCGGCGGCGGATTGACCAAGAACGTGCCACGGGTGCTGCCCGACGGTCTCGGCGCCGAAATCGACCTCGGCGCGTGGGAATTGCCTCCGGTTTTTGCGTGGCTGGCCGAGAAGGGCGGATTCTCCGAAGCGGAACTGCTGCAAACCTTCAATGCCGGAATCGGAATGGTGGCGGTCACGCCCGAGGTGCTGGTCGAGTCCGCGGTCGTCGCGTTTGTGGAAGGCGGGCATCGGGCGTTCCCGATTGGTCGGGTGATTGCGGGCGACGGTGTCGTCTTTCAAGGCAAGCTGCTTTGAGGCGGGTGGCCATTCTCGTCTCCGGCCGTGGTTCGAACATGGCTGCACTCGTGCGGGACATGGTCGGGAACCATCCGGCCCGTCCGGTTCTCGTGCTGTCGAACGTGCCGGACGCAAAGGGGCTGAGACTGGCCAAGGAACTGCATGTTGAGACCGCGGTCGTGAATCACCGTGAGTTCCGAGGCGACAGGGCCGCCTTTGAGGCCGCCTTGACCGTTCGACTTGAACCTGCCCGACCGGACATCATCTGCCTTTGCGGCTTCATGCGCATCCTTACCGCCGCCTTCGTAGAGCGCTGGTCCGGTCGCATCCTGAACATCCACCCGTCGCTCCTGCCCAAGTACCCGGGCCTTGACACGCACGCGCGCGCCATCGCCGCCGGCGACGACGAGGCGGGATGCACGGTTCATGAAGTTTCGGACGAACTCGATGCCGGCCCGGTTCTGGGGCAGGCGCGCGTGCCGATCAACACTGGCGATACATCCGATGCGCTTGCGGCACGTGTGCTGACCGCTGAGCACAAGCTCTATCCGGCGGTATTGCGTCGATTCGCGAACGGCGACAGATCACCGGTTTACTTCCCCGAGAAAATTGCGCCGCATGTCGGCGCAAATCCTGAACCAGGTTCTGGGACCTTGCTTTGAGATGATCACGATAACGACCACGCAAGAACTCGAAGCGTTCTGCGGGAAAGCGTCTTCGGCGCCATACCTGACAGTCGACACGGAGTTCATGCGGGAGCGGACCTACTACTCGAAACTGTGCCTTGTGCAACTGGCGGTGCCGGGGACGTCGGAAGACGCCGCCGTTCTTGTTGATCCGCTGGAAGACGGCCTGGCCCTCGACCCGCTGTATGAGCTGCTCGGCAACAGGAGCGTCACAAAGGTCTTTCATGCAGCCAGGCAGGATGTCGAGATATTCTTCGTCGAGGGCGGGATCATTCCATTGCCTCTCTTCGACACGCAGGTCGCTGCCATGGTGGCGGGATTTGGCGATCAGGTCGGGTACGAAACGCTTGTCCGAAAGATTGCAGGGGCGGAGCTCGACAAGTCCTCCCGTTTCACGGACTGGTCGCGGCGCCCGCTCAGCAATGCGCAAAAACGCTATGCATTGGCGGATGTGACGCATTTGCGCGACATCTATGAACATCTTTCTGCGGAACTGGACGCATCCGGACGGCGGTCCTGGGTCGAAGAGGAACTCGCACTGCTTGTCGATCCGGCAACCTATGAGATCGAACCTGAAGAAGCGTGGCGGCGCGTCAAGACCCGCTCCGAATCGGGTCGGCATCTTGCCATCGTGCGAGAGCTTGCCCGGTTCCGCGAAGCCTACGCCAAGGACAGGAACATTCCACGCAACCGAGTGATCAAGGACGACGCGATTCTGGAACTTGCGTCGACGAGGCCCCAAACCATGGAGCAGCTCTGCCGATCCCGGCGCCTGCCGCGAAATGCCCGGAAGGGCGAAATCGCGAACGGATTGCTTGCCGCCGTGAAGGCTGGAATCGAGACGCCTGACGACCGGCTGCCGCGTTCGGGTCGCCCGCACGGCCAGGCACAAGTGAATCCCGCTCTCGCAAGCCTGTTGCGGGTGCTTCTCAATGCCAAGTCCGAAGAACTCGGTGTCGCGCAGAAACTGATCGCAACATCGTCCGAGCTCGACGAGATTGCAGCCGGGAACTACGATTGCCAGCCCCTGACGGGCTGGCGACGAAAGGCGTTCGGCGAAGATGCACTTGGCCTTTGCAGCGGCAGGCTCGCACTTCGTGCCAGGGGAACGTCGGTCGAAGTGTTCGAGGCCTGATCCGCGCAGGGATTGGCGACCTGCCTGTCAGGGCTGGACCGACCTGGAATTCAGCACTCCGTTGACCTGGATCCTCCGGACACCGGCGAGACGAGCATCCGGGACAAAAAGTGCGGCAGTGAGCACCCGTGACCGCTGCGTCGATTGGCGCTGCGTCTCGCGCGGCGGCACCGCGCGGAAACTGTAGGCCAGAACGCCATCGACCGACCTGCCGTCGGGCGCGTCGTTGACGAGTTCGGGCTTGAACCAGCCTTGCGTCGTGGGCAGGGCCGTCGCGAGCACGATGGCACCGCCCGTCACGTCCTCGACGGCAAGCGACACGATCTCGGCCACCCGGGGACGAATGTCGTCGCTCGAATGCTCAAATTCGTCTCCCGTCGATTCCGAGGGCGGCTCTGCCTGCGAGCCGCCGATGCTTGGGAGAGCGTCGCATCCTGACAAGCCGGTCGCCAACAGGCCCATGAGGACTGATCTGCGTGACGTCATTGCCCTTGCCCTCTGGACATGTATCGGTGGGTTGTCAGCATCACCCGATCTCCTTGCGGCACTCTTTGCGTTTCGTCGGGTCTCCAGGGAGACTGCTCTCCACATGCAGGATCGCCAATGCCGAAATTCATGTCCCTTGTGCAGGCGTCACAGCATGGCCGGAAACGTCGCATGAAGCGAACCTGAAATCGGCAGGACACAGACCTGCTTTTGCGGCAAGGCATGCATAGCACATGCGAAGAACACGGCAAGGCCGAAAACGGCAAGCCCAAGGAAACAAGCCTCTTTTCCTGCCGATTGGAGCAACAGCCAGCCCGCCTGCACAGGCTTGAAAGGCGTCTGCCTCTGGACCTTCAACGGATCTCGTCTTAATTGGAAATCCATGGCACAGGAAGAGTTCGAAGAAATCGTGGATGCCTTCGACTACCTTGACGAGTGGCAGGACCGGTATCGTCACGTCATCGAAATGGGCAAGGCGATGCCGCCCCTGGACGAGGCGCTGAAAGTGCCGGCGACGAAGGTCGAGGGTTGCGCGAGCCAGGTCTGGCTGGTGCCGAACGTGGAAGGCACGGGCGCCACCGCGGTCTTCACGTTCGAAGGCGAGAGCGACGCCGTGATCGTGCGCGGGCTGATTGCGGTTCTGAAAGCCCTGTTTTCTGGATTGAGCGTGCGCGAGATCCTGGACATTGACGCCCGTGCCGAACTCGATCGTCTCGGACTGCAGGAACACTTGACGTCGCAGCGCTCGAACGGCCTTCTTTCAATGGTGAAGCGGATCCGGGAACTTGCGGGCAGGGCCGGCGGAAGGCAGGACGCCCACATCGCCTGAGTCCAGGAATGGCCGATCGCCGCGCCGCCCAGGGGTGCATTCGCATCCTGCATGGCCGCCATGCAAGACCGTATGACGAATGGACTTCCTGCCACGTTGCGGGTATTGCGACGCGAAGGCAGATGGAGCCGACATGCGTGCCAGAGACTTGAGAATCCCCGGCCAGCGCCATCCCGAAAAGGCGCATCGCCCGGACAGCGACCAGCCGAGGAAGCCGGACTGGATCCGCGTCAAGGCGCCGGTGGGTCCTGGCTACGTGAAGACCCGGAACATCATGCGCGGGCACGGACTCGTGACCGTCTGCGAAGAGGCGGGCTGCCCGAACGTTGGCGAGTGCTGGAGCCAGGGTCACGCCACGATGATGATCATGGGTGAGGTCTGCACGAGGGCCTGCACGTTCTGCAACGTCGCAACCGGAAAGCCGCCGGAGGCGCTCGATGTCTTCGAGCCTGGTCGCGTCGCCGATGCCGTGCGCAAACTCGGTCTCAAGCACGTGGTGGTGACATCCGTCGACCGCGATGATGTCGAGGACGGCGGAGCGGAGCATTTTGCGCGCACCGTTCGCGCGATCCGGCGACGGTCTCCGGACACCACCGTCGAGATCCTGACCCCGGACTTCCTGAAATGCGCTCCGTCCGCACTCGAGGTCGTGGTCGATTCAAGGCCTGACGTGTTCAACCACAATCTCGAGACGGTTCCTGGCCTGTATCCCGAGGTCCGGCCCGGCGCGCGGTATTTTCATTCCCTGAGGCTGCTGCAACGCGTGAAGGAACTGGACCCGTCGATGTTCACCAAGTCGGGACTCATGGTCGGGCTTGGCGAGGACCGTCAATCCGTCCTTCAGGTCATGGACGACATGCGCGCGGCGGACGTGGACTTCCTGACGATCGGCCAGTACCTGCAGCCGACACGCAAGCATCACCGGGTCGACAGGTTCGTGACGCCCGAGGAGTTTGCCAGTTACGAGAAGGCTGCCTACGGCAAGGGATTCCTGATGGTGTCCGCGACGCCGCTGACACGATCATCCTATCATGCCGGCGATGACTTTGCCCGGCTTCGCGATGCCCGCCTGAAGAAAGTCGACCAGATCTAGGAGCCTGGATCCGGCCTTGGGAGCCGTCGGGCCAAGGCCTCTCCCCAACCGCGGCGATTGCCGTTCCTGAAGGGACGTCGCTGTTGTCCGTCTGCGTCGGATGCTAAAGTGTGCACGAGCGTGCGACAGGAGGCGAGGCCATGAATGATCAGACGTCGCGGGCAGCGGGTGAGGAGCACGGCGAGGACGAATACGCGCTCGACCGAGGCCTCGTGTCCCAGGTCCAGCTGGCCTTGGCAGCCGGAGACGCGGATCGCCTCGCGGAGCTCTTCGACCCCCTTCATCCCGCGGATGTCGCTGACCTGGTGGAGCAGCTGGACGATGGCCGGCGCCGTGAACTGCTGCTGCTGGCCGGCCACCTGATCGACGGCGAGGTGCTTTCGGAAATCGACGAGGACATCCGCGAGGGCGTCATCGATTTCCTTCCTGACAATCAGTTGGCGGACGCTGTCCGCGAACTCGAATCGGATGACGTGGTCGACATCCTGGAAGATCTTGGAGAGCCGCAGCAGGCGGCGATCCTGGAAGCCCTGGACGCAGGCGACCGGATCGCGGTTGAGCAGTCGCTGTCCCATCCGGAGGACTCCGCCGGCCGACTCATGCAGCGTGAAGTGGTCACGGCTCCCGAACATTGGCTGGTCGGTGACGCCATCGATCACTTGCGCGCGCGAGATGACCTGCCTGAACAATTCTACCATATCATGCTTGTCGACCCGCGCCACAAGCCCGTCGCATACGTGACCCTGGGGAGGGTCATGTCATCGCGCCGTGACGTGCCTCTCTCCACGATCACCGAGGACAGTTTCCGGACGTTTCGTGTCGATGAGGACGAGGGTGACGTCGCCTACGCCTTCAACCAGTACCATTTGATCTCGGCGCCGGTGGTTGACGCGGCAGGTCGGCTTGCAGGCGTGATCACCATTGATGATGCCATGGCCGTGCTGGACGAGGAGCACGAGGAGGAGGTGTTCCGGCTCGCGGGTGTCGGCGAGGAAAGCTTGTCGACGTCAACCTCGAAGATCGTCTGGCGCAGGTTCCCGTGGCTGGCGGTGAACCTTGTCACCTCGATCATTGCTTCGATCGTGATTGCGCAGTTCGAGGATGTCCTGCTGGCCGTCGTCGCGCTTGCGGTTCTCATGCCAATTGTGGCGTCGATGGGCGGCAATGCCGCGACGCAGTCAATGACGGTGGCCGTTCGGGCCCTGGCAAAGCGTGACCTGACAAGCTCGAACGCGCTCAGGGTCATCTGGCGGGAGAGCCTGGCCGGGCTTCTCAACGGCGGGCTCTTTGCCGTGATCATGGGCGTGATCGGCTACGCCTGGTTCGGTTCCCCACTGCTCGGCGTCGTCATCGGCTTCGCCATGATCGTGAACTTGGTCGTGGCAGGGTTTTCCGGCGTTCTCGTGCCCATCGCGCTCGAAAGGGCGCGGGTCGACCCGGCGCTCGCATCCGGAAGTCTTGTCACGACGGTCACCGACGTGGTCGGCTTCTTCACTTTCCTTGGTCTGGCTTCCCTGGTGCTGCTGTGAAAGTCACTGACATGAAGGCCAGCATGCGCAAGGCGGCGTCGCGCCGTCGTGCAATGGCAGACCCAAGCGTTGCGGAGGCCGCGTGCGGGCACCTGGTTGCCGCAGTTAGGGATGCAACCGGGTCGACGGTCTCGGGCTACTGGCCGATTCGCACCGAAATCGACCCTCGGCCTGCAATGCGTGCACTTGCTGGGTCTCGCGCGCTTTGCCTTCCCGTGGTGCAGGGCATGGATCAGGTCCTGATGTTTCTCCGGTGGAAGCCTGATGCGGATCTGGTCGACGGCGCCTTTGGCACTGCCATACCGCGGGCGCGGGTCGAACTCGTGCCGTCCGTCCTGATCGTGCCGCTGCTAGCCTTCGACAGCAGAGGCGGCCGCCTCGGCTATGGCGGAGGGCACTACGACCGGACGCTGGAGGCACTGCGTTCGCGCGACAAGGTGACCGCCATCGGGTTCGCCTACGACGTCCAGGAATGTCGTGAGGTTCCGCGCGAACCTACCGACCAGCCCCTTGATCTCATTGTCACGGAATCGGGGACGAGGCAGTTCGCGTGAGACGCGGTTCGCTATCATGTCGGTTCGCGTGACAAGCGGTGACCATGCCAGCCAACCGGACGCGCAGGGCCGTGATCGCGCAACGCTGTATCCGGAACAAGGATCCACCCACGAAGTTGGCTTGAAGGCGGGCCAGACCGAAAGTTGTCGTGGTTGATGCCTCGCAATTGTACCGTTCGGCTCCGCATTGCCCTGCACTTCCCTTGCCCGAATCGTCCTGGCCACCGCAACTTTCCGCGGCTTGCAGGCAGGTTGCATCCGAGGACGCTCCATCTTGACGTGTTTCTCGGTTTTGGCTGATTTCTATGTAATCGACAAAGGAACATGACATGCTTCAGTTCTCTTCGACGGACCTTGGCAACAGGACCGGAGACGTCCTGGCCGCAGCGGCCCAGGAGCCGGTTGCCATCGCCCGCCACGGAAAGCGGCGCTTCGTGCTGCTCACGATCGAGGAATTCGAAACCCTCAAGACATCCGGCGATGCGAGGATCGCCCGGCGCACCGCCGACATTCCGCCCGAAGAGGGGGCGCTCCTGGTCGCCGAGCTGGAACGCCACATCGATGCCGATGAATGATCATCCCCGCCCAGGCGACATCTGGCGCCACCCCTGCCTCTGGTCGCGGTAGGCCGAGCGCGGGGAGACCGAAGGTCGCAAGACGCGGCTGATTCTAGCATACGTCGTGATCGTCGGCATTGGCGTTGCCGTTCTCGGCTTCATCTGCTTCAGCGACTTTTCCCTGTTCGCAGTAAGACCTTCCTGAAGGCCATGCGACGGCCGCGCCTCTACGGAATTTAGGTGCGGTTCAAACCGGAGGTCTCATGGTCATGGGCATTCCAGCGTGCAAGTTGACGGCAAGACCCGCTCTCCCCAAGGCCTGTCCGTTTCCGAAAGCGTCCTCGTCAACAAGCCTCGGCAGGGTAGCGAGATGAATTCTTGGTCGGATGCACTCCGTAGCGGCACATCCGTTGAGCCCGACGTGTTGGCAATGGATTGCGATTCCGTGTCGGCCGGAGCATGTCCGGCAAGTCGGCACTTGCGTCAGGGGAACGCGCCGCCGCCGCTGATGCCGAGGTCGGTGGCCATGTCCTCTCCGGGCACGTCGACTTCGTCTCGGAGATTGCCGAGACAAGGACCGGCAGGGGCAACAAGCTGATCCGGTTTGCCGTCCCGCGGCAATGCATGCCCTGCATCTTCGCCCGCGGGCACATCGCCGTCGACGGGCTCAGCCTGACCATCGCCGAAACCTCCAGGATCGACGGCTGGTTCGAGCCCTGGCTGATACCGGAAACCGGCCGCGCCACGATCGTCGACGAAATCGCGCGGGGCCATCGCGCGAACATCGAGATCGAGCGCTCGACCCAGGTTGTCGTCGACACTGTTCGCGACCCGGTGAACAGGGCGCTCGACGAGCGGTTCACGACGCTGGAGACCGCCCTTTCGCGGGCGGGGCCCGACCGCGACACGGCCGGGTGCATCCCGGATCGGTGACTCGGGTGAATTCGCGTCGCTTGACGCTGGCGAGGCTCTTTCCGAACAGCACGCAAGGGCTCGTGCCAACAACCCGGGCCGGTGATGCCAGGCGCGGCCCTGCATGGATCGAGAAGCTCCTGAGGCCGGCGAAGACGCGGTCGCAAGCCAAACCGCGTCTTCGCCAGGGATTGCCGCTAGCCGATTACGGCGCCATCGTCGCGGCGA
>VXSG01000023.1 GCA_009838075.1 Boseongicola sp. SB0665_bin_10
GCCACCGAGGCGCCCGGAGCCATGCACGAAGGGATCCTCCTATATCCTACCGTGGGCGAGGCGATTTCGGCCAAGGTCCGTCTGGAGGGACACCGGATCCAGGCTCGCAGCATCGACCTCTCCAAGGACTGGAAGGCCATCCACCACGACATGCTGCAGATCATTGCCTAAGAGGCTGAATCATAAGTCATTGTTTTGATTCTGGTTTTCATGTCAGGCACTTGCGTTCCGTGCCAGTCTTCGAGCCGGGAACCTGCACGCGGCCAGCTGGGCCCACGCCACTGAGCTTGCCAAGGTCCGCTCAAAGTCCTTGGCCAGGCGCCGGCAACGCGACATCCAGGCGAAGGTGCGCTCCACGACCCAGCGGCGGTACAGGGAACCACCAAAATCTGCGGGGTCAATTGACATAGACGTATCGAAACCCTGGTAGATTGCGGCAATTTCGAAAGAACCTGGCCGGGCGGAAACAAGACCAGTCAGTCACGTGACCCCGCAGATTTTGGTGGTTCCCTATGAGGAAGGGAAAGCCGGTCAAATCACGCGTGAGCGCTACCTGATCCAATGATCAAAGATCCGTGGCCTTGAGCCGGGAGGGATTGATCGCGTGATCAAGGCCATCAGGGAAAGGGATGGATGATATGAGACACCGCACATATCCCGATGATCAGGCTGGCGAAACGCTGGGAGGTACCCGTTCCGGCTTGATCGAAGCTTCAATTGCAGGCAGGAGCATATTTGTGTCAATCCACTGAAGCTTTTTGTGACAACAGACATCACGGTCGCCGCCGCACCGGCGGAGCTGGAATCCTCGCTGATCAGCGCGCACGTAACCGCTGACATGAAAGCGGCGACCGCGCGCGGAAGGTGCTTGGGCTGGTGAAGGAGATCCAAACGCTGGCTGCATTGACCAGTCTCAGCATTCGTGAGATTCACAGGAAGATCGGAAGGAGGGCAAGCCGAGGCCGGGTGGGCGAAATCATGAAGCAGGTCCGGTCACCGGTTCGGTAACCCTAGAAACCGGCCACGCATCGGTGTTGAACCGACGCTATGACAACATTTTGCACGCATCCCGAATATATCCCGATACCGGCTGCACCCAACGAAGCGGGCGCTTGCCGTGGCTATTCTGGAAGACTCCGAGCTCTCAATTACCGACCATAAGTCTGTAGGCGTCGCTCGATCCGGCGAGGCGTGCAGCCGTTGCCCGGGCTACCTATCTGGGTTATGCCCTCGAATGATCTCGCTGAAGCGAAAAGGGAGCAGGCAAATGGCAGGTGATCAAGTTCCTGGCAACTTTGATGAACGCATTGCATGGTTGGAAGAGGACGACGCAAAGAGTCGCGAGTGGCGGGCGAGGCGCTTGGAAGATCTCTTGGAGATAGTGCCCGTTTCATCTGGAGGCTTCCACTTATTCAATGGGGGCGATGAAACCATGACTTGCTTTCATGAAGTCCGGCGCTGCTATTTGGATGGCTCGTATATGGCAGTAGTCCTGCTAGCTCTCTTGTATGTTGAGCGGGAGCTTGCGGGGTTGCTCTACGCCGCAGGCTGGAATCCTGCAAGGAACGCAAGACTGGGTTCGCTGCTGGACGAGGCTCACGATAGGGAAGTTCTTTCTGAATCGGACTTGCAGGCATTCCGCGAACTTGCAAAAACTAGGAATTCATACGCACACTTTCGTCCGCCGGGCACTCCTACATCACTGATGGCTCGATCCGTTGAGCGACGCGACCCCCCCAACGAGGTGATCGCGCAAGATGCAAGACGCGCCCTCGAAGCTATGTGGAGATTGGTCCAGCGCAGTGGCGGTCCCTTTCTTTCAGGAGGATGATGTACGGGCCGTCGGAGGCGTTGGCAACTTGGGCGGAGACTGTCGTGAGGTGGGCTTCCTGGCGAAGGTTCTTCAGGCGCAGCATCGTCGCATTCACTTGTTGCTTGCGTACCTCGTGTATGCCGCGCTATCGAAATTTTGACAGGATGAGCGGAATTCGATTGTTCGGTCAAGAGGACAGGATGTCGCCCAGACAAAGCTGCATGGCGCGAGTCGGCTTGGGTCTGTGCCGAGGCGAGTCCGAGGCGGCAGGCTTTTGCTTGGAATGCGTGGCTCGATCTACTTTTCTGTGGACCGTCGGCAAGTTTCAGACAGTTCTCGTGGACCGTGGCACGGATTTCGAATGACGCCGCGTGCAGATCAGGGGGGTCGGGTCAGATGAGCGACAGCTTCAAGCAGCCGTCGGATTTGCCGATCGAGGAAGCGACGAAGGTCCCAGTCGAATGGCTCAGGCTCGACCATGAGAACCCTAGGCTGGTGGCAAGCAGAGAGATTTCTGGCGATGCCAGCATAATTTCGGAACTCTATCGTGGCGAAGAACTTGGCGAATTGCTGCAGTCGTTGGCGTCCAACGGGTATTTGGACATTGAACCACTGATCGTGGAACTGGTCGACGGCGCACTTACTGTTCTTGAAGGGAACCGGCGGCTCGCGGCCATCAAGCTGTTTCGTGAGGAGCACCTTGCCGAAGAGGTCTTCAAGGCAGGGGGGATCAGAATCAAGATCCCGGAGATTTCGGACGAAAACCGGGCGACCCTCGACAGGGTTTCGGCCTATCGAGTCGCTTCACGCGAAGATGCGCGGGCATACATTGGCTTCAAGCACATCAATGGCGCCGCAAAATGGGAATCATTCGCAAAGGCGCGATTTGCTGCAGATTGGTACAAGAAGGGTCAGGTGAGCCTGATCACGATCTCCGAGAAGATTGGAGACAGCCACGATACAATAAAGAGGATGGTCAATGCGATCTACGTGCTCGACCAGGCCGCCAGGGATTGCAAGTTCGATCTGAATGATCGCATTGCTCCGCGATTCAATTTCTCGCACCTCTACACTGCGCTTTCCCGCAGCCAGTATATGGAGTTTCTTGGCTTGGGGGCAGCATGGACCAGCTACGACCCCGAGCCAAATCCCATCCCCGAAGACAATGTCGATGCACTTCTTGAAGTCTTGCAGTGGATCTACGGTTCGAAAGAGAATGAACGTGAGCCTGTCGTCAAGTCACAGAATCCTGACATCAAGAATCTGGGCCAGGTTTTGTTGAACGACGAGGGCCTGACGGTTCTCAGGACGACGAACTCCCTTTCGGAAGCTGTTGCGAGCATTGTTCCTCCGTCTCAGAGACTGTCCGACTCCTTGCTCAAGGCCAGGTCGGCGATCCGGGACGCGGCAAACAGCCTTCGAGGGTTTGACGGCCGCGATCAGGCTCTGATCGACATAGCTGAGGATGTTTCCGAGTTAGCCCAAACCGTTCATCAGCGAATGAAAAAGAAAGCGGAACTGGATGCTGGGTAGCGTCTACTTGCCATCAGATGACTTCGGGGGAAGCGGCCCAAACGACCTCAATCTGGCCGCAGACTTCCTTGAGCTGACGGCATTCTTCTCCACGGACAAGTACGCGCTGACTCAGTCGATTGTCGATGCACTTGAACTGGCGCGCGATGGCGGCTTCGCTACCGTAGAAGAGGAGATCGCCAGGCGGGAAGAGGTCGCATCAGGTGCCGCTTTGGTAATCTGCGACCGAATGAGAGCGTTGATGGGCGCGTATCCGTTTGACATCTCGGAGGATGGACGACTTGTATCGTGTGACGTCAAGGCGTTGAGCTATGGTCAGGCAGCGTATTTGATTTCATTGGTTCTTTCGAATCTCCGTGCAGTCACGCCGATGCTTGATGGTTCAGGCATGCATCCCACCAATGCGGAAGTCGCCTCTATGCGTCAGTACTTTCAGTACTTCGCGACAGCCGCATTGGCTGCGGAGATCGGAGGACAGGCGTGGTCATTCGGTTTCCCGCGCCCTGATGGAACCGGCTTCCTGTCTAAGCTCAAGGAAGTCTGGGCTGTCTTGAAAGATGGGACCGTTGGTCCTGAGGACGGCGAGGTTCCGCAGGCGCCCAAAGACGACGAAATTGACGTTTTTGCCAGCAGGGTCCATGCTGACGGTCTTCCAGGCTTCCTGTTTGCGGCGGCCCAGGTCGCGACCGGTGCAAATTGGCGTGCGAAGTCCCTTCGCAATCACCTTGATCATGTTTTTTTCCAAAGGTGGTTCGCAAGACAGCCAGTAACCCCGCCGCTTCCCTATCACATCGTTCCTTTCGCTCTTCCTGAGACGGGATTTCGCGACCACGTGAGAATACTTGGCAACCTTCTGCACCGGTTGCGTTTGCCGCTCCGGGTGGAGCAGGCAAAAACGCTACATGCGCAAGGCATCCAGATTGAGGCTTATGACCAACTCGATCAAGCTCTGGAATGGATAACCCATTATGCTTCACGGGAGCCGGACCTGTGAGACACAAGTTTCACTCCATTTGCCCATACTTCGCGATGTTTCCGGAAACATTTGTCGAGAAACATCTCGCTGCCTCTCGATACGACGGTGTTGTATTCGACCCGTTCTGTGGCCGAGGAACCACAGTGTTTCAAAGTCTGATCCAGGGACGTGCTGCGGCTGGATGCGACGTCAATCCTGTCGCCGTCTGCGTTTCCGGGGCCAAAAGCGATCCGCCTGCAAGCGCTGATGTTCGCGCGCGACTGGATGAACTTGAAGAGCTTTGTTCAGCGGCAAGGCAAGCCACAGACGTCCCATCCAGCCTGATGGAGTTCTTTTCGCTTTGCTTTGCCTCAGGCACGTTGGAGCAGGTCATGTTTCTGCGTTCCGAGCTTGATTGGGAAAGGTGCAGTACGGACCGCTTCATTGCCGCACTCTCGCTGGGAGCGCTTCATGGCGAGTCCCACAGGAGCCCCAACTGCTTCAGCAATAGAATGCCGCGGACGATTTCGACAAAGCCAGCGTATTCTGTGCGATGGTGGAAGAAACACGGCTATAGCCCCCCCGAACGGAACGTGTTCGACATCCTTCGCCAAGTGTCTGCTTTCAGATTCACCACCCCACCTCCACAACGCGTCGCGTCAATCAGGAAGGCTGATGCCCGTTGCGCGGCGAGCGCGTTTCCCTCGATGCACGGCGAAGTGACGGACGTCATCACGTCTCCGCCTTACCTCGATACGACGAACTATAGGGAAGATCAGTGGTTGCGGTGCTGGTTTCTCGGCGAGCAACCGCTGTCAAGAAGGGACAATGACGACGGGCGTCACACAAATGTTGAAAAATATTGGGCATTCTTGAGAGAGGCTTGGTCCGGAGTCTCAAAGTTGGTCGCGAGCGAAGCCCGTTTCGTTATCAGGATCGGTGGACGCAGGCTCGGAAAGGATGAGATTCGAAGCAACTTGCTCGCCACCTTGTCGGAAGGATTGGATCGGAAGGTGACCTTGGTTGATCCGGGAGTCACTTCTGAAGTGAAACGCTCGCAGGCCAACAGCTTTCGGGGCTCCAAGCCCTCAACATCTGTCGAACATGACTTCTGTTTCAGCATCGCTTAGACTGTCTTGCCGTCACCGGGTCTCAGGGCTGAGCGGAACGGAAAACCGTCATAGGGGACCACCAAATTCTCCAGCGAAGGGAGCCGAACGACTCGATGAGCACGTCCGTCGGCATTGCGGTGCGTGGCGACTTGGACGAGGACATCGTGTACCGGATCACGAAGGCGTCTCGGAGAACATCGCCTATCTCGTGCACGAGATAGGCGGTGCTCTCGTGTTGGTGTTGAGAAACCGCGTCACACGCACCTGATTCAGTAAGGATTCGGTTCTCAAAGTCGCTCGCCCTCACGTTGAGCATCACAGCACGCACAACCATTTTTGCGATCAGCGGGGCATGCTCAAGGCGTCCCACAGGTCAAGAGCCCAGTGCCGCGGCGGGGATTAAAATGCTTGGCTGCGGAACCACTCGGCATTGCCAATCAGACCGGCCCGATAAAGGAGCGTTTTCCTCAACTTCTCGCGCGCCTCCTCTTCCGTTCTTCCGTAACTTACTTCGAGATTGACTTTTCTCGCCATCTCAGTTTGCGGCCAAGCGGTGCATTGCCACTGCTGCGCCGACTTGTCGTTGGCCGGCTCGCAGGCAATTTCGTAGTCTTCCCAAGTGGGAAACTTGGGATCGTTAGGGCAGGGATACAGGGTATTTCCGGCGAAGTGCCGGTGGCCACATTCATATGCTTCAACAATGTCCCAGTGCTTCTGTTCCTGATCGACCGGAGCGTCCAATCGAGTCGAAAGAGGTGCATTGCATATGGGGCATTGGAATTCGGAAATCTGCGCACGGAGGTCCTCGATCTCGGACTGAAGATTTGCAATCGCCTCACCGCTTGCCTGCCTTTCAAGTTCAGCCCGAGGTGACTGCTCGTACAGATCGGGCCGTACAGTGCGCAGGATCTTCAATGCAGCTTCCTGAGCATTGTCCATTTGGGTGTCGATCGCAACCTTGTCGGACAGAGATGGACTGAATGCCAAGACCTGCTGCTTGCTGACACCATGCCATATCGGCAAGATTCGCAAGTCCTCTTCGATGTCGCGATTCACCAATCCTCGAAGTTCATGTTCTGCCCAATGCTTGCCAATGAAATGCACGCTTATGACGACAATCCCGAACCTTGCATTCGCGATTCCACGATCGATCTGCCGAGAAATGCTTTCGCCAAGCTGCAAGGAAAACTCGTCATACCACACAGTCACGCCCAGTCGACGCAAACCTTCCGCCAAGGGACGAACAAAGCTGTTCTTGTCTTCCGAGGCGTGACACACGAATACGTCCACCTGCTGTTCCATCTGAATTGCCTCGCTTCTCGACTTGCTTTTCGATCAATAGGCGTCCCGTCGTTTTCCTGCAATTCCTCCAAATCGACCCATCGCGTGTGAGCAGTTCCTGGCATCGCAAGTGCCAGCCTCCGTCGTTTTGGCCGATTGGAAGTCGAACTGCATTGGGCCGAGCATTCTCCAGCACTGCTGATTGCCTGGACTTCGATTGGCACGTCGGGAGTCGGCCATGTCGATCTGGAGAGCTCGCAGGTTCTGTGACGACCCGAAGACAGGGGAGCTGCAGACGGCGGGCGGGGAGTTGTCAACGTGACCTGTGGCGTGCGCCGTTGCCGTGCCAAGGCAGCATCTCTCCGGTGGGTCGGCGAACGGTGTCGTGAAGTTGGCGTCATGATTTGTGCGTTGAATTACCCTAAGGGGGAACAGATAGGGTACATCCGGGATCATCGGAGCGACTGCGCGATCCTGTAAGCCGTTGCCCTGCCTATGTGGCCTATTGGGCTCGAAGCTGCATATCTGGCCACGAAATCGAACCCAAGGTGAACAAATGGGTGCTTGACCTGCCCGTGTGCGGGTTCAAGGAAGCTTTCCTCTGCATGGGAGGATGCAATGGAATATCCCACACCGTCTGTCACTGCGGCCTGGAGCCTGTCATTTGACGATCTGCTGTTTGTTCATGGGAAAGTTGACATCTCCGGGACCGCGCTTGCAATCTGCACCTGCAAACACTTATTGGGAGAACTTCATGGCCTTCTTGGCCGTCCTGGTCGGTAGCCTGCTCGGGTCGTATCTAATCCTGCGTTTTCTGATGTACGGTATCATGAAGGTGCGTCGGCAAGCGAACGGCGCCACCGAGATCGCCTTTGCCGGATTCTTGGTGTTGGTGATCGCAACGATTGGCGGAGGATATGGCATGCAGGACGAACTTCCTGAGCCTCAGTTCATCGCGGCCTTCTACAGCTATTTCGGTCCCTCGATGTTGGTGACTGTGATTGAACTGGTAAGGCTTGACCGCCGGAAGTCTCGTTAATCAATCTAAGCGGAACGGAATCAAGATGCCCGAGGCATAAGGATCCTATGGAAGATTCGGCACCTATGTTGGGCAAGGACGATCATTTTGTAGTCATTGATCAGTTGACGTGAACTTAAGCGTGTCTGAGAAGAACTTGATGGCCGATCGCTACAAATGCTTCGACGAACTTGCCGCCAACGAGCGACCGGGCATCGATTACTGTATTCGAGCCGAGGATCGTGGTTCAGCGGTAGTGATCTTGGCGCCACACGGCGGAAGGATCGAACCAGGAACATCAAAGATAGCAGAGGCAATCGCGGAGACCGATCTATCGTTTTATGCCTTTGAGGGATTGCGGACTAGGCCCCATAGCGACTTACACATCACCTCTCATCAATTCGACGAGCCTAAGGCAATCGAACTTGTTGGCAGTTCATGGGCCGCAGTTGCAATCCACGGCAGGTGTTGCGACGGAAGCGAAGCAGTTTGGCTTGGGGGTCGCGCCACCGACCTACGTGACGCGGTAAGAGCGTCGCTGCTCAACGCAGGTTTCGAGGCCGAGATCAACGACAAACTTCCGGGTCTCAGTCGGGCAAACATTTGTAACAGAGCGCGCTCAGGTAAGGGCGTCCAGCTCGAGCTTCCACTATCGCTGCGTGATTTGCTTGGGACCAATGCTAAATTTCGACAGTCTTTCTGCAAAGCGGTACGGCACTCGATCCTGCCGTCGTCTGGCATCTGAACACCCTCTACGCAAAAGGAATGTGAAGAACTCGGTTCGGGACCGGAAGCACCAAAATCTGCGGGGTCACGAGACTGATTGAGCTTGTCTCCGTTCTGCTTGGTTCATTCAAGATTGCCGCAAGTGGCCCAAGTTTCGAAACGTTCATGTAAATTGACCCCACGGATTTTGGTGCTTCCGGAATAGGGTGACGCTCTGATCGACACGGAAGGCGGGCGGCACATGGA
>VXSG01000112.1 GCA_009838075.1 Boseongicola sp. SB0665_bin_10
CGTCGTGGAACACTGCCGCAAGACCCTGTACGACTTCGAGCGGCTCCGCGCGGTCAAGGCCGGGCCGGCGGCCGTCCCGGAAGACGGGACGACCGCGCCCAACGCGGAGATGCTGGATGGCGGGCGCAAGACCCGAGGCGAGACTCCGTTCGCCCAATGTGCGATCCGCCGAGGCTGCGACACCGGTCGCGCACCAGGCTCACTCGTCCAGCGATCCGTGAATGGCAAATTGGCCCAAGTCTGCATCCTGGGCTTCAATGACGCGGAACGACTCGCGAACCCCCACTTCGGTCAATTCACGAGAGACCGTGAGAAGCGTGTTCGCCGCATGCTCGTCGCACAACTCCGCCATGTGACCCAGTTCCTCGGCGGCGACAGGGCGCGCGGCGACAGGGCCGGGCGCTCCGTAGTAGGTCACGAAGTGCTCTGCCAGCATGTCGGTCAAGCGCTCGAGTTCCACGAGCTCGATCTGGGTGACCGCAACGAAGGTCACGCGCCCTGTCGTTTCCAGGCCGAACCAGCCGTTCGAAAAGGCTTGCCGGGCCTTGCCCGCCAGATCCGCCTCCGTCCAGTTCGAGAATTCGAACCCGCCAGGGATGCACCATTCGCCGGTGCGGGCCGGCACCGGGTAGACCCGGGTGTCGCTTTCATCGAAATGGATCGCGCGGGCAAGGTTCATTGCGGCTCCAGAAGAGCGGTGAGCGGGAACAGGTGGGTGTCGTTTCCGTCGCGCAGGAGCATCCCGAAATCCTCGTCAATGCCAAGGAATGTGCCGCTCGCCTCCCCGAACCGGATTGCGCCGCCCACCCCGTGCGCGATGCCCCTCCATTCGGCGTGCAGGGATCTCGAACCTTCATCCTCCCAACGCGCAATCCAGTTGAGCGTATGGCGCGCCCAGCTCTCGATCAGGGTCACCGGGTCCACGTCGACGCAGCCTTCCTCGTAGAGTGCCGTTTCCTCGACGTCTTCGCCTGGCGTCTGCCTGGCGCTGAGCAGCGGCATCTCGAACCCGACAACGAGCCAGTCCGGCTGCCTTTGCTCGTCACCGGTGCTGGCCGCCACGCGGAATCGGCCGCAGCGCGCCCCGTTGACACGGATTTCGCCAGACCAGCCAAGGTGGACCGCAACCTCCGGCGGCGCGAGCGCACCCAGGGAATTCTGCAGCCCGACGCCGCAAAGCGGCAGCATCGCCATGGCCTTTGCCAGCGGCACTTCCGGCGCGAACACCAAGGCGGAGCCAAGGCGGTCCACCGAGACGTTGTATACGACGAGCCCGGCGTCGCAGCCCAGGCTCGCCTTGGCGCAGGCAGTGACAAAGGGGTCGATTGCACCGGTGACGGCCAGGCCGGACATCAATGGAGGCAGGACGGCTTCCGTCATGCGGCGCTCATCGCGAATAGCTCCCTCGCCGCCTGCTGAAACGCGGCCGCCTGCGGTCCGTCGGGGCTCGTCACGACAACGGGGGCCCCTCCGTCACCGGCGACGCGGATATCGAGGTGCAACGGAATCTCCGCCAGAAGCGGCACGCCGATCTTCGCCGCCTCGGCCGCCACGCCGCCGTGGCCGAAGGTGTGTTCTTCGTGCCCGCACTTCGAGCAGACGTGGGTGGACATGTTCTCGATCAGGCCGAGGATCGGAACGCCCAGCTGGTTGAACATGTCCACCCCCTTGCGGGCGTCGATCAGCGCCACGTCCTGTGGCGTGGACACGATGATCGCGCCATCGACAACGGCTTTCTGCGCAAGCGTCATCTGGACGTCGCCCGTGCCAGGCGGCAAGTCGACGATCAACACGTCGAGGGCGCCCCATTGCACCTGCGTCAGCATCTGCTGCAATGCGCCCATCAACATCGGGCCACGCCAGACGACCGCCTGCCCTTCCGTCGTCATCAGTCCGATCGACATCATCGTGACGCCATGGTTGCGCATCGGAAGAATGGTCTTGCCGTCCGGGCTTGACGGACGGCCCGAGACGCCAAGCATGCGTGGCTGTGACGGTCCGTAGACGTCCGCGTCCAACAGGCCGACACGCCGCCCTGCCTGCGCAAGCGCACAGGCGAGGTTTGCGGAGACGGTCGACTTTCCGACCCCGCCCTTTCCGGACGCAATCGCGAAAATGCGATCGATGCCGGGTATCCTTTCGGGTCCCTTGGGTTCGGGGCGCGCGCCGGGTTTCAGGTCTGGCGGGGCCTTTTCGGTATGCGCGGTCATGAGGATCGACACGTCCTCGGCGCCCGGCAGCGCCTTCATCCGTGCCTCCGCGTCAGCTCGTACCGGCTCATAGGTCTGCGCAAGCTTCGGATCAATTTCCAGGACGAACCGGATGCGTCCGCCCTCGACGTTCAAGGCACGCACCAGTCCCGCTGCAACAATGTCGTCACCGGTGGCGGGGTCGCTGACCGATTTCAGTGCACCGAGCACACTATCTCGAGACAGTGCCAAGGCTCAGTCGTTCTCCACGATGGTGCCCGAGATTTCGTGATCCAGGCCGAGTTCCTCGATCGTGACGTTGGCCTTGACCGCGTAGCTCTTGCCGGCTTCGCCCTTGTCGCGAAGCGCCGCCTCGATCGCCTGTTGCGAGGTCACTCCCACTTGCTTCAGGAACTTTCTCATGGACATGTTGTAGGAGTCGCTCATCCTGGTCCTTCCTCTAGCTTGAATCGTCCGATCCGGTCCATTCGCCCTTGGTCATGCTTGGTTGCGCAGAACTCGAGACCGCGCTCGGCGTGAACGGAGCCATTGTAGATACCGGTTCGACCCCGGAATTCAACCCCGGAGAATTGATCGATCCAACCCGCGCATCCCGAAGCCCGTTGCCGGAACGTTGCCAGGAGCCGGCGAGCCGCGCCGTGCCGCTCCAAAAATCCGGAAGCGAACAAGCCCCGGATTCAGGTCCACGGAACAATTCGCCTTGAATCCGGCGCCGGCAATCCCGTATGTTCGAGTTCAGGGCCATGGTGTCGCCGCCTGGCATTCTGCTGCAATGGCAGTGCCCTCTAGCCAGGCAGGCCCCCATTTCCCCGGGGATACAGTCGAATGACCTGCACGGCGGGAATGTTGCGCTCAACCCGAGACGTCTTGCAAGAGGCCCCATGCTGAAAGGGTCCTTGACAGCTGCGTTTCTTCTCCTCGTCAGTGGCGCCAACCTTGCGTCCGCCGCCGACGACCGTCAGTTTCGCCTGTCGGTCCCCGACGTGCTGGCCGAGAGCGGGTTGATGAAGTACATGTTGCCGCGTTTCACCTTGAAGACCCAGGTGCGCGTCGAGCTGGTCTCGCCCGGGGAGGCGGCGGAAGTCGCGCTCGGCGACACCGGCACGCCGGTCTTTGCCGGCTTGGGCCAGACCTGGTCCATCGAGGTCCTTGCGCCGGGGCATGAAGGGGCATCTCGGTTTGCCACGTGGATTGCGGACACGACCGGGCAAAGCGCGATCACGGGATTCAGGATCGACGGCGATCAGCCGTTCGCCTTGCCGGTCGTGGAAGAGGAGATTGCCGAAGACGCGTTCTACGACGGTGACAAGGAGCGCGGGCGCCAGGTTTCGCGGGTCCATTGCGGGCGCTGCCACGTCACCGCCCGAGGCGACGAAGGCCTCGGCATCGGTTCGACCCCGTCGTTCTTCGCCTTGCGCAGCTTTGAAGACTGGGACGTGAGGTTCTCGAGCTTCTACGTCCTGAAACCCCATGGCGCCTTCACGCAGATCGAAGACGTGACGGAACCCTTTCCCGAGGACCTTCCTTCGCCGATTGCGCCGTTGGAACTGACCTTGGATGACATAGACGCGATCCTGGCCTATGTCGCAGGCATCGAGCCCGCGGCCCTTGGCGCCCCCTTGACGGGTCAGTGATCGCGACGTTTCGACAGGTAGTCGTCCGTGGTTCGGACCCGCGGCCGCTCGCCCGCGGCCATTGGGCTGTCCTCGCTCAGGAACTGGGATTTCACCCGGCAATCGTCGCACATCTGGATCATTCTCAGCGCACCCTCTCCCTGGTACATCGAGTGCGAGGAAAGTTTCTCGGTGATGCGATCAATGGTCGACCTTGAACCGAACAGGCTGCCGCACTCGATGCAGGCGAACGGCTCTTCCTCGTTCAGGACCACCTGGGACAATGCCTCGTCGCCAAGATTGAGCCTGGGCACCAGCGTGATGGCATCTTCGGGACAGATGCTGGCGCAGAGCCCGCATTGCAGACAGGCATCTTCCTGAAACCGCAGTTGCGGCAGATCGGGATTGTCGCCCAGCGCTCCGGAAGGGCAAAGCGACACGCAGGAGAGACAAAGCGTGCACGCGTCCGCATTGACCGAAATCAGGCCATAAGGGGCATCGTCCGGCAACGGGAGCGGTTCGACGGCGTCCGGGCGCAGTGCCTTCGCCGCCTGCCGGGCGATCTGCCGACGCGTCCCCATGGGACGGATCGGCTTGGTCAGCGCGGATGGCACCTCGGAATCGAACAGCGCATCCGAAAGCGCGTCGGCGTCGGAAGTGTCGATCAAGGCCACCCTATCGCCGGCAACCGCCTCGGTCAGGACAATCTCATGGTCCAGTACCGATCGGTCAGCCCCGGGTCCGGGCACGATGGCCACGGTCGCGAAACCGGCCGCCAGCGCGGCGAGGGCCTCGGCGTGCCCGAAAGCGCCGACTGCCGGCATTTCCATCGGCACGACATCGGCCGGAAGGCCCCGGCCATGCCGCGCCGAAAGCCTGATCAGTTCAGAACCGTGCCCGTCCACGACCAGCAGCCTTGGATCGCTCCCGCCGGCGCCAAGGAACGCCCTTGCCAGCGTCTGGATGCGAAGGAACGAATGCTCGACCGGCGGCGCGTCGTACGAAATCGCGCCGGACGGGCAAAGCGAGGAGCATGCGCCGCACCCTGCACAAACCATCGGATCGACGGTGACGTGTTCGCCCTCGGGAGAAATCGCGCCAGTCGGACAGGCGTCAAGGCAACGCGAACATCCCACCTGACCGGCCCGGGAATGGGCGCAAAGGATCGGCTCGACACGCGCGTAAAGCGGCTTTTCGAACGTGCCGATCAGCTTTGCGGCATCGAACACCGCATCCATGGACGCCGTCACGCTGCCCGGGTCGGCGCGCAGGTAGCCTTCCCGCTTTTCATGGGCGGAAAAGAGCGGCGCCTGCCCGCTGAGATCGAGGATCATGTCGCACTCGGAGTGTGCGCCGTCGCGTGGTTCGGTCCATCTCCAGTTGCCGCGCCCGCCCGGCTGAATTCGACTGAACGCATCGAACGACACCTTGAATTCACCCAAGGCCCCGGACGCTTTCCTAATCCGCCCCTTGATCACGTCGAACTCTCGATCCGGAGGAGGGTCGCCCTCATCCTGCTGCAGGACCGTGACGCCGTGCGTGTCGGCAAGACGCCGGGCGGCGTCAAACGCGACATCGCCACTCCCGATGATCAGGCAAACGCCTTCGGACACAACGTCGATGGCCTTCATCAACGCCGCAGGCATCGTGGCCGCTGCGACGAGCGCAGCCATCTTGGGACCGGTGTCATTGTCGTCATCGGTCCAGCCGGCCCGGTCCCGAAGGTCGATGAATGAAGGCACCTCGGCCTCCAGCTCCTCGGCAAGCTCCTCGAAGAACCGCATTTCCTGCCCGCAGCAGATCGTGCAGTCGCCCTCCGCAATTGCCCGAGCCGCGATTTCCGACTGCTCGGTACAAAGCGAGGTGTGGACCGGGGAACACTCAACTCCGGTCGCGGCCTCGATCGCGGCAGGCTGCAGTCGTTGCGATTTCGCACAGTCGCAAAGGACCAGCTTGTTGGCCAAGGTCTTCCCCTCCCTCGACAATCGGCCGGTGACGAACTCACGTCATGCCGCCAGACTAGACATGTTTGGTCCTGAACGTAAACTGCGGCAGGCAGGCCACTTGAGCGAACAGGACACACGCGAGGACGAATGTACATCAATCCGGCGAAATACGAGGCCCTGCCTCTCGGGGTGGTGCTGCGCCGGGCGCCGGGAGTGACCCGCTGGAAGAAATGGTCCTGGAAGGCGGTTGCGGTCCTGCCGGGCGCCGGATCGGCCAATTGGCGGGAGATGCGCCGGCAAGGCGACTGGGTCGAATATCACGCGGCCACCGTTTCGCTTGACCTTCACGGCGCGGAGACCGAGGCCTACAAGAACGCGCTCTCGGACAGCCGGCCCAGCGTCTTTGTCGTCCTGCGCCCGGGGGAAGGTTCCGACGGTGATCGGCCTTCCGTCCTGCTGGTCACGGCATCGCCATACGAGGCGCAGGACTACGCCGACAGCGGCGAGGAAATCGTCGAAAAGGTGCCGATGCCGCCCGGGCTTGTCGCCTGGGTGCGGGATTTCGTCGACGCGCATCACGTCGAAGAGGAATTCGTGAAGCGCAAGCGAGACAGGAAGCGCATCGACCTAGTCGAGGACGGCGTTGGCGACGTGCGCATACAGCAGGACACCGATGTCTATCGCGCCCCGAAGAGGCGGCTGCAATGAGCGACTTCTGGGAACGCAGGAAGGCGGCGGTGCGGGCGGAAGACGCTGCCGAGGAAAGGGCGAAGATCGCCGCTGACGAAGCTGAAGAACAGGCAAGGCTCAGCGAGAAGTCCGACGAAGAGGTTCTTCGGGAACTCGATTTGCCCGACCCCGACAGCCTGGCCGAGGGCGATGACTTCTCCGTCTTCCTGGAGCGCACGGTTCCGGAACGCATCCGCCTCCGTGCGCTCCGCCGCCTCTGGACGACGAACCCGGTACTCGCAAACCTCGACGGCCTCATCGACTACGGCGAGGATTTCACCGACGCGGCAACCGTCATCGAGAACCTGCAAACCGCCTATCGGGTGGGCGAAGGCATGGCCCGGCACGTCTCTGCAATGGCCGAACAGGAGCTGGCGACAACCGAAGATGAGGAAGGTGTACCGAACGAATCGGGAACGGAAGATTCGCCAGATATCCCGGATATCGACGCGGATGAAGAACCCGACAAATTACCTCGGAATCAGATCGGGCCGGAAGTTGAAAAAATTGAGCGAAATTCTGGCATTGTCGCCGAAAAAATCGAAGGAAGTGGTGTCAGGCCACGCCGCATGAGCTATCATTTCGATGAAACGCCAGCAACCGAAGCGTAGGTAGCCAGTTTCGATGAACGTGATGGATCGAGCCATTGAAGTGCCTGAAGAGGATCGTCTCCGCGCAGACCTCTACAACTTCCTCGGCCTGATCCTTTCCCGCCCTCCCGACCAGACGCTTCTTGATCAGACTGCCGGATTGTCCGGCGACGCCACCGAGGTCGGCCAGGCAATCGGCGCGCTGGCCACCATTGCACGGCGCTCCAATCCCAAGAGCGTGGAAGCGGAATTCAACAGGCTGTTCATCGGTCTCGGGCGGGGCGAGTTGCTGCCTTACGCCAGCTTCTACATGACCGGCTTCCTGAACGAAAAGCCGCTCGCGTTGCTGCGCGGCGACCTGGCGTCGCATGGCATTGCAAGATCGGAAAACGTGTTTGAACCGGAAGACAACATCGCGTCGCTGATGGAAGTGATGGGCGCGCTGATCGTCGGAAGGTTCGGGGCGCCGACGCCGCTCGACATGCAGCGGGACTTCTTCAACCGGCACGTCGCTCCCTGGGCATGCCACTGCTTTGCCGATCTCGAGGCCGCGAAGAGCTCCGTGCTGTACGCGGCGGTCGGGCGGCTCGGCCGGTTGTTCATTGAAATCGAGACCGAAGGGTTTCGTCTCAGCGCCGCCTGAGGCGCAAGAACTGATCTGGCGAGAAATCGCCACAGCGAAAGGAAGGAGGACTTTCACATGACCGACAAGCCCGAAGAGGGTACCAGCCGTCGGGATTTCCTGAAAATGGCGGGGACGGGCGCACCGGTTGCGGCCGTTGTCATCGCCACAGGAACGTCGGCGGAAGCGACCCAGCCTGACCTTTCTTCGGAAAGGATTCAGGACACGGCGCATACCCGCGCCTACTACGACAGCGCCCGGTTCTAGGACCGGACCCTGCCGTCACTGCCCGGCCTCGGTTGCGTGACGCCCACTGGCCGGCGCATTCGAAGACAACCCAGCACGCATGCGGGACTGCCCGCAGCCAGCAAGGGAGAATGACATGCTAAGGAAGAAGACCAACGGGATTGCGCGACGCTCCCAGCGGACTGGCATCCTGAACCAAGTCGCCGAGACATATGTCGACCGGCGCACTTTCCTCAGAAATTCAGGCCTGGCGATCGGCGGACTGACGGCAATCGCCGCCACGGGAGGCTCGGTCATGAAGGCCGAAGCCGCGACCGGCACCGGCGCGGTCGAGCTGCGCAAGTCCGTCTGCACGCACTGCTCGGTCGGCTGCTCGGTCATCGCCGAGGTGCAGAACGGCGTCTGGACCGGCCAGGAGCCGGGATGGGACAGCCCGTTCAACCTCGGTGCCCATTGCGCCAAGGGCGCAGCGGTCCGCGAACACGCGCACGGCGAGCGGCGGCTGAAGTACCCGATGAAGAAGGAGAACGGCGAGTGGGTTCGCATCTCCTGGGAACAGGCCATCGACGAGATCGGCGACGGCATGATGAAGATCCGGGACGAAAGCGGGCCGGACAGCGTCTACTGGCTGGGCTCGGCCAAGTACAACAACGAGCAGGCCTACCTGTTCCGCAAGTTCGCCGCCTACTGGGGCACGAACAACGTCGACCACCAGGCGCGGATCTGCCACTCCACGACTGTTGCAGGCGTTGCGAATACATGGGGCTACGGCGCCATGACCAACAGCTACAACGACATCCACAACTCCCGCGCGATCTTCCTCATCGGCGGCAACCCCGCCGAGGCGCACCCGGTCTCGCTCCTGCACGTCCTCCGGGCGAAAGAGCAGAACAACGCGCCCCTGATCGTCTGCGACCCGCGCTTCACGCGCACCGCAGCCCATGCTGACGAATATGTCCGCTTCCGTCCCGGATCGGACGTCGCGTTGGTCTGGGGCATCCTCTGGCACATCTTCGAGAACGGATGGGAAGACAAGGAGTTCATCCGGACCCGGGTCTGGGGAATGGACCAGATTCGGGAGGAAGTGGCCAAGTGGACGCCCGAGGAAGTCGAGCGCGTGACCGGCACGCCGGGTTCGCAGCTGCGCCGCGTGGCCTTCACGATGGCCAACAACCGTCCGGGCACGGTGATCTGGTGCATGGGCGGAACCCAGCACACCAACGGCAACAACAACACGCGGGCCTATTGCGTGCTGCAGCTTGCCCTTGGCAACATGGGCACCACCGGCGGCGGCACCAACATCTTCCGCGGCCACGACAACGTGCAGGGCGCGACCGACCTTGGCGTGCTTTCCCACACGCTGCCGGGCTACTACGGCCTGTCGGCCGGATCCTGGGCGCACTGGGCACGGGTCTGGGGCGAGGATCTTGACTGGCTCAAGGGCCAGTTCGCCACGGTCAAGGGGGCGGACGGCAAGGACAAGAACCTGATGAACCTGACCGGCATACCGGTCAGCCGCTGGATCGACGGGGTGCTTGAGAACCCGGACAACACGGACAACCCCGACAGGCTTCGGGCCATGGTGCTCTGGGGGCATGCTCCGAATTCCCAGACGCGGATGAAGGAAATGAAGACCGCGATGGAAATGCTGGACATGCTGGTCGTCATCGACCCGTATCCAACCGTTTCCGCCGTGCTTCACGACCGGACCGACGGGGTCTACCTGTTGCCCGCGTGCACGCAGTTCGAAACCCACGGCTCGGTCACGGCCTCGAACCGGTCGCTCCAGTGGCGCGAAAAGGTGGTCGACCCGCTCTTCGAATCCAAGTCGGACCAGGAGATCATCGGCCTCTTTGCCAGGAAGTTCGGCTGGCACGACCGCTTCTTCCGCAACATCGCGATCGAAGCGGACGGCGTGACCCCGAACATCGAGGACACGACCCGCGAGTTCAACTCGGGCATGTGGACGGTCGGCTACACCGGCCAAAGCCCGGAGCGGATCAAGCTTCACATGGCCAACCAGCACACGTTCGACAAGACGACGCTCAGGGCCGTGGGCGGGCCGGCTGACGGGGACTTCTACGGGATGCCCTGGCCTTGCTGGGGCACTGCCGAGATGAACCATCCAGGCACGCCGAACCTCTACGACATGTCCAAGCCTGTCGCTGACGGCGGCTTGTGCTTCCGCGCCCGGTTCGGTGTCGAACGGGACGGGGACAACATGCTGGCAGAGGGCGTGTTCAACCCGGGTTCGGAAATCCAGGACGGCTATCCCGAGTTCACCATGCAGATGCTGATGGACCTGGGATGGGACGGCGACCTGACAGCCGAGGAACGTGCCGCCATCGACGCGGTGGCAGGTCCCAAGACCAACTGGAAGACCGACCTCTCGGGCGGCATCCAGCGGGTCGCCATCAAGCACGGCTGCGCGCCCTTCGGGAACGCGAAGGCCCGTGCGGTTGTCTGGACCTTCCCCGATCCGGTGCCGTTGCACCGCGAGCCGCTCTACACGAACCGGCGGGACCTCGTGGCGGACTACCCGACCTACGAGGACCGCAAGTTCTATCGCCTTCCGACGATGTACGCGTCGATCCAGAAGAACGACTTCTCGAAGGATTACCCGTTGATCCTGACCTCGGGTCGTCTGGTCGAGTACGAGGGCGGCGGCGACGAGAGCCGGTCCAACCCCTGGCTTGCCGAACTGCAGCAGGACATGTTCGTCGAGATCAACCCGAGGGACGCCAACAACCTTGGCGTTCGCGACGGTGCGCAGGTCTGGCTGGAAGGCGCTGAGGGCGCAAGGGTCAAGGTGATGGCCATGGTCACCCGGAGGGTGGGCGAAGGCGTGGTCTTCATGCCCTTCCACTTCGGCGGCCATTTCGAAGGCGCGGACCTGCGTGGCAAGTACCCGGACGGGGCCGACCCCTTCGTCCTGGGCGAAAGCAGCAACACCGCGCAGACCTACGGCTATGACTCGGTAACCCAGATGCAGGAGACCAAGTGCACTCTCTGCAAGATCTGGTCAGCGTAAGGAGGAAATGAAACATGGGAGCTAGAGCAAAGTTTCTCTGCGACGCCGAGCGCTGCATCGAGTGCAACGCCTGCGTCACGGCCTGCAAGAACGAGCACGAGGTGCCTTGGGGCATCAACCGCCGCCGGGTGGTGACAATCCAGGACGGAACGCCGGGAGAAAGATCGATCTCGGTCGCCTGCATGCACTGCTCGGATGCGCCCTGCATGGCGGTGTGTCCGGTCGATTGCTTCTATCAGAACGAGGAAGGGATCGTCCTGCACTCCAAGGACCTCTGCATCGGCTGCGGCTACTGCTTCTACGCCTGTCCTTTCGGCGCGCCGCAGTTCCCGCAGGCCGGGAACTTCGGCAGCCGCGGCAAGATGGACAAGTGCACCTTCTGCGCCGGTGGACCGGAGGACAATCACTCGACCGCCGAATTCGCCAAGTATGGCCGCAACCGGATCGCGGAAGGCAAGCTGCCGCTCTGTGCCGAGATGTGCGCCACCAAGGCGCTTCTGGCGGGTGACGGAGATGTCGTCTCGGCCATCTACCGCGAGCGCGTGGTGTCCCGCGGCTTCGGCTCGGGCGCCTGGGGCTGGGGCACGGCATACGAAGCAAAGGGCGGCTGAAGCCGTTCACGAGGCGGCCTTTTTCCGGGCCGCCTCCCCCCATTCCATCGGCCGCCTACGATCCGGAGGATTGCCGACGTGCTGCGTTTGTACATTTTCGCATTGATTCTTGCATCTGGCCTCGGCGCGCCCGCCGTGGCCCAGGACGGCATGGCGCCTGATCGCAGCGCCACCGGAGGGGCGCAGACGCTGGAGGACATCCTGGCCCGGCAGCGCGGCGAAGGAATCGACGACGCGTTTCGCAGGGAAAACACGGGCAGCCCGGACACCGCCGCCGGCATCGCCCAGCAACTTGGCACGTTGGGTGGCTCTTCCGATCCTGAACTCTGGCGCGCCCTGCGCTACGGCTCCGCGGACATAACGGTCTCGTCCGGCGGTGAGGTCGCTGCCGTGCTGGTGCAGGACGGCGGGATGTGGTGGCTAGATTTTCGGCGGACAACTCTCAAGAACTGGGGCGGCTACTTCCTGCTTGGCGTAATCGGGGCCCTGGTTGCATTCTTCCTCTTGCGCGGACGCATCCGGATCGATGCTCCCATGACAGGCCGGACAGTTGTTCGCTTCCGGGCAATCGAGCGCTTCGCGCACTGGCTGCTGGCCGGATCGTTCATTCTCCTGGGCATAACGGGATTGCTGTCGCTATTCGGCCGCACGGTGTTGATTCCAACCTTCGGGCACGAGGCCAATTCGTTCATCCTCATTGCAAGCAAATGGGTTCACAACAATGCGGCTTGGGCCTTCATGGTCGGGTTGGTCATGATTTTGGCGTTCTGGGTCTGGCACAACCTGCCCGACCGGACCGACCTGAAGTGGATCGCACAGTTCGGTGGCATCATCGGGTCGAAGCACCCCCCGGCCAAGAAATTCAATGCCGGTCAAAAGGTGATCTTCTGGTCGGTCGTGATCCTTGGCGTTTCGATCTCGGCTTCGGGACTGTCCCTGCTCTTTCCGTTCGAGATTCCGATGTTCGCCAAGACCTTCGCGATCCTCAACGACCTTGGCGTCACCGGGCTGCTGGGACTTGATCCATTGCCCACGGAACTGACGCCGCAGGAAGAGATGCAGTATGCACAACTCTGGCACGCCATCGTCTCGTTCGTCCTTATGGGCATCATCATTGCCCACATCTACATCGGCTCGCTCGGAATGGAGGGCGCCTTCGACGCCATGGGAACCGGCGAGGTGGACGAAGCGTGGGCGCATCAGCACCATTCAATCTGGCTCGAAGACGTGAAGGCCGCTGACAAGGGTGAGCGCGCAACGGGTGACGCGACCGCGGCCGAATAGATGCGATCCGTCTCCGCGCTGCTGGCCGGATTGGCACTCTTGACATGCCCTGCACTCGCACAGGACTTCACGACGCTCAAGGGACACGGCGGCCCGGTCATGGGGCTTGCCGTTTCCGAAAGCGGGGAGGTCGCGAGCGCCAGCTTCGACAATTCTGTGGGGCGCTGGCAGAACCGCACGCCGCAATGGCTCGAGGGCCACGCCGCCGCCGTCATCGACTTGATCTTCCTGCCCGACGGTCGCATCGCGTCGGGGGCGGATGACTTTTCCATATGGCTTTGGGACGGCACGGATGGGCGTGAACTCGGTCGCCACAAGGGAAAGGTCACCGACCTTGCAGTGTCGCATGACGGCGCGGTCCTGGCCTCGGCCAGCTGGGGCGGCACGATCGGGATCTGGCCACTTGCCGAACCGGATCCCGCGCCCACATTGATCGACCTGCGCGACACCGGCGCCAATGACGTTGCATTCTCGCCGGACGGCAGACTGCTGTATGCCGCGACCTCCAAGGGGGACATCCGCGTCTACGACCTCTCGGCACCCGGTGACGCCCCGTTCCGGACACTGGTGCGACATGGGTTCGCGATCAACGAAATGGTGTTGTCGCCGGACGGGTCGTGGATGGCCTATGGCGCAGTCGATGGCGTGACCCGGGTGATCGACACGCAGACGGGCACCGTGCTTCGCGATTTCACCCTTGAACGACGGCCCATCCTCGCCATGGACTACCATGCTGAAACAGGGAAACTGGCCGTCAGCGACGGACATGGGTACATCTCGGTGATTTCCACCGAAACCTGGCGTATCGAACGCGACTTTCACGCGACCCGGAGAGGTCCGGTCTGGGCGCTGGCGTTCTCGCCTGACGGATCCGTGATCTGGGCCGGTGGGCTCGACAGCGTCGTCTACGGCTGGCCGGTCGAACTGCTGGACCGTTTCGAACCGTCCATGGGCGCGTCGCACAGCTTCCTGAAAAGCCCCGGATCGATGTCGAACGGCGAACGCCAGTTCATGCGCAAGTGCTCGATCTGCCACGCACTGGAGGCTGGCAACTCGCGCAAGGCGGGGCCGAACCTCAACGGCGTCTTTGGCCGTCTCGCCGGAACGGTTCCGGGGTACCGGTATTCTGACATACTTGACGGCTCGGACATCGTCTGGGGCGAGGAAACGATCGATGCCCTTTTCGATCTCGGCCCCGACAACTATATTCCGGGCTCCAAGATGCCGATGCAGCAGATCGCTGCGCCAGAGGACCGTCGGGACCTGATAGAATTCTTGAGGGTGGCAACTGGAAACGGGGATTGAAACATGAAGTCCATGTGGGCAGGCCTTGCCGGTGTCATCGTGATCACCGTCGTGGCATACTTCGTTCTCGGGGAACTGGGTTTCTCCTCGGCGGAACGCGGATCAGGCAACGCCGTTCGGCTCGAGATGTCGAACTGACCGGCGCTGGCCGTGCGGGAACGAGGGAAATCCGGTTTCGCGGCGGCGTACCATGCCCGGGTGCCGTCAATCCTGTGCCTGGCGGTTGCCGTGGCAGTCGCTGGCGTCGGCGCAGCAGGAGCCGTCTCGCCGGAAACCATGAATTCCGTGGTCTCGGTCCTGCCGCAATGGCCCGGGCGCCCGCAGGGCGGGTCCGGAGCGCCTCCGGGTGCAAGCCCCGAGGGCAGCGGCGTTGCTCTTCGCCCGGACGTCATCGCAACGGCATGGCACATCGTGGAGCGGGCCGAGCGGATTGAGGTTCGCCTTGCCGACGGGCGCATACTTCCGGCCAGCCTGATCGCCAGGGAACCCCGCAGCGACATCGCCCTCTTGCGTGTCGACACGGATCTCGCACCGTTCGACCCGGCGGCGGATCCTGCCCTTGCCGACCCGGTCTGTTCCATCGGCAATTCCTTTGGCCTCGGACTTTCCGTAGCCTGTGGCGTCGTCTCGGCCATCCAGGTGTCGAATGCCGGATTCAACGCGGTCGAGGACTTCGTCCAGACCGATGCGGCAATCAATCCTGGTGCATCCGGCGGCGCGCTCGTGGACCGGCAAGGCCGACTCGTCGGCATGGTTTCCGCAATTTTCGCGTCGAAGGGCGACACAAGCACGGGCGTCGGATTCGCCGTGTCCGCCGAGCTTCTGTGGCGTGTGACCGAAGCCCTCATCGCCGACGGCAAGGCAAGCTATCCTTCGCCGGGCTGGCGGCTCGACGTGCCCCGCCGGAACCAGTTGGCCCACCTGGCCGCGCCTGTTGTCACAGCCCTCCGGGTCGGTGGCCCTGCGGAAAGGGCGGGCGTTCGGACGGGCGATCTCGTCGCCGCCGTCGGCGAGCGGCGCACAAGGAGCCCGCGCGACGCCGTATCGGCCCTTGCCGTCCTGCCCGAAAGCGCCCGAGCCGTCGAACTGACGATCGTGCGCGGCGATGCCGAACTGCAAGTGACCCTGCCGCTGCAATCGGGAGCAGTCATCGAACCTGGCGCCGTTTCGCCGCAGGCGAGCCATGGAGACTGCCCCCATCCCCCAACGGTCTGCATCATGCGTCAGGCCGTCTTTCCGGTATCCAGTTTCGACCCGATGGCCAGCGCTACCCGGATCGCTCCAACCTTGCTGGTCACAAATCGCCATGTGGTGGGAGACAGGATGGACGGGGTGGTGCATACACCTGACGGTCCACGCGTCGCGGAGGTCATCGCATCGGACTACCTCGGTGACCTGGTGCTGCTAAGCGTAACTGGCCTGCCGGCGGGAGGGCACGTCCCGGCCCTTGGCGACGATGCCGTCGGACCGGCGCAACTCTACGTGGTCGGGGCCGATGTCGACCGCCGGGAAGTGCGGGTCCTTGACCCCGGAACGCTGATCGCGGGACCCGCCGAAGGTGCGGAACTCGGTCGCATCCATGTCACCGCGCGAATGCAGCCAGGCTTCAGTGGCGGCGCCCTGGTGGACGCGAACGGCAATCTCGCGGGCATTGCAGTCGGCGGGGGCGAAGGACGCTACGAGGCAATCCCGCTTGCGCAGGTCGCGAGGCTTCTCGACGGACGCAGCAGCGACGCAGCCGCTGAACTGACGGAGTGGCTTGGCCGGGCCTTCGCGAAATGCGCGGAACGGATCGACGTCGCCGAAAGCGGCGCCAAGGTCGAGCCGCAGGCCGTCGTGGACATATGCTCCACGGCGTTCAATCAGGGTCAGCTCCTCGAAGCCGGCCGCATGCTTGCCAGATCCGGGGCGTTTGACGGCGCGGCAACGCTCCACGGACAGGCCGTTCGTCAGACCCCGAACTCGATCAACGCGCGCCTGTCGCTGTTGGCATCCATGCAGCTGGCCGCGCGGTTCGAAGACATGACCGAACACGCGCAGTGGTTGATTGAAATGACCCCGGATGACCCCCGGGCACTCCGGATCGCGATCCAGTCCGGCGTGTGGGGCGATGATCCGGAACTGGCCGAAGAGGCTTACCGGCTTCTGCTTGATGCCGACCCGCGCCAGGCCCTGGCGGCCCGCCGCTTCATCGACAGCGCCCCGCCGGCGCCTCGGCGCCGGAACTGATCGGGCATCCGCGTCTCGGACCTGTCACCGGTCGGGCAAGGACTCGCGGCATCAGCTCAACGGCGCCTCGGCCTGGCCCTGTCACTGGCACCTCCATGACAGGACGGCTGCGAGGGAAGCGAGGCAGTTCTATCAGTTCAGCCGGTCACCTGTTTCGACGTCGAACAGGTGGATCTGGTCGGGATCGGGCGACAGGAAGATCGGCTGACCCGGGGAAAGTGAATGTCTTTCGCGAAGAACCGCGACAATTTCCTCTGCATCGGTCCTGGCCACGACATGGGTCTCGGAACCTGTTGGCTCAACCACCGAGACCGTTGCCGGCAATCCGTCTTCGGAAAGCGAAAGGTGTTCGGGCCTGATGCCCAATTTCACTCTTGTTCCGTCAACCAGCCCGACACCATTTGCCATTGGCACGGATTGCCCCGTCATCTCGACCTCAATCCTGGTCCGGTCGCCGTTCCTGACGGCGCCGTCCAAAAGGTTCATTGATGGTGACCCGATGAACTCCGCGACAAAGCGGTTGGCCGGCCTGTCGTATAGCTCCAAGGGCGCGCCGATCTGCCGGATGTGGCCGTTTTCCATGACGACGATGCGATCAGCCATGGTCATGGCCTCGATCTGATCGTGCGTCACGTAGACGGTCGTCGTCTTGAGGCGCTGGTGCAGTTCGCGAATCTCGGCGCGCATTTGCACACGAAGCTTCGCGTCCAGATTTGAGAGTGGTTCGTCGAAAAGAAACACTTGGGGATCACGAACAATGGCACGCCCCATGGCCACGCGTTGCCGCTGACCTCCCGAAAGCGAACGGGGATAACGATCAAGATAGGGCGTAAGCCCAAGGACTTCGGCCGCCTGGGTCACGCGGCGATCGACCTCGGCCCTTTGCATTCGGCGCATCCGCAGCGCGAATGCCATGTTCGATCGAACAGTCTTGTGCGGGTAGAGCGCGTAGTTCTGGAAGACCATGGCGATGTCACGACCCGCAGGCGGCACGCTGTTCACCACCCGGTCACCGATCGCGATTGCGCCCGACGTGATGCTTTCCAGCCCTGCGATCATCCTCAAGAGCGTGGATTTCCCGCAGCCGGAAGGCCCCACCAGAACAACGAATTCGCCATCCGGAATCGTGAAGTCCATGCCATGGATCACTTCTACCGAACCATAAGCCTTCCGCACGTCGCGGATTCGAACTTCCGTCATGGGCCTTCTTTCCTGGTTGGGGGTCACGATAGTGCAGGAAATTCAACTCTGTCCATCGCTAGTTCGCGAATGCTTGGCGCCGTGCTGGACGAAGACCGTTGCCGAGCGGACCCCTGAATGGTATCCTGCCAAGCCAGCCGACCGGAATGCCTGAACCATGCCTTCGAAGGCCAGCGCCACGGCCACGCCATTGCAGGCAAGTGCCAGACCCGGGCATCCGTCCGGAACGCGGCCTGCGAAGGTCGCGGACAGGGACGTCTTTCGGCGCCTGGTCCGGGATCTGGCTCCGGCCTCGCCGTCCGAACGGAAGTTCGTGCTGGCCGAGATCCATGACCTCTTGGCCAGGCTGGACAAGGACGGTTTCAGGGACGCCATGGAAGCGGATCCCGGCGTGAAGGCGCTTTCCCCGTTCAAGGCGAACTACCTTTGCGGCATGGTGGAGTTCACGGCCAGGCGCATCGGCGTCCGCGCGCCGTCATGGACGCAGGCCGTCCGTCCGCTCGACGAGCCCTGGTTCGCCACGGACCTGCGCTCCCTGCGGCTGCATCTTCTTGCCAGCTCGCCGGTGCCGTTCCGGCGGCGCAACATCTTCATCGATTCGACGGTTGGAAGCCGGGTGTGACAGTTTGACAGTTTCGCTTTCGAAGGACCGGATGGAGGCGCTTCTGCGTGACCTGAACGACGAGATGGCCCGCATGGAAAGAACATGGAAAGAACCGGCGAGATCAGCATCGTGGGCGGGGCCGTCATGTTCCTCGTCCACGAAGCGCGCGCGACCACGAGAGACGTGGACGCCTTCTGCCACCCGGCCTCCGCCATCCATGAAGCCGCAAGACGGGTGGCGGACAGGTTCGAGGACGAAGTTCCTCCGGACTGGATCAACGATGCCGTGAAGGGCATTCTCAGCCCCAATGGAGGATTTGAGAACTGGCTGGAAATGTCGAACCTGCGGGTCATGACCGCCCAGCCCGCATACCTTCTCGCGATGAAGTGCATGGCGATGCGCCTGGAGGAGGAATCCCACGACATCGACGATATCCGCTTTCTCGTGCGGCATCTGGACCTCAAGACAGCCGACCAGGTGCTGGACACGGTCGTGAAATACTATCCTGCCGACCGGGTTCCCCAGAAAACGGTCTACGCGCTCGAGGAGGTTCTGGACGGCCTCTGGAACGATGTCGAGGACAGGCACTCCGGTTCGGGCAGCACTCCCGACCGGTCGACGCCGCCTTCGCCGTTCGACAACTGAAGCGGTTGCCCGAACGTTCGTATTGAAGCGCCTGTGAAAGCCGCCAGGTCGTTGGATCGAACGCCGGACGCTCCAGGCGCACCCCTTTACCGGAATCGACCCCAACTACGCCGAGCGCCATCGCTACGGGGAGCGGGTGTCGACCGCGTTCGTCGAATCCACTTTCAACACGGTCGTGGGAAAGCGCTTCTCGAAGAAGCAGCAGATGCGATAGTCGAAGTCGGGAGCCCACCTCATGCTTCAAACCAGGACACGCGTTCTCGACGGCACCCTCAGGGCCGGGTTCCGGTCCAGGCACCCCGGGCCTTTCAACGCGGAAAACACGGATCGGGAGATTGAACGGGTGGCCGCCTGACCCCACGGATCTTGGTGCTTCCCACGGAATCACCCGAGTTGCAAATCTGGGATGCACCCTCCGAAACACAATGCTTGGCGCCGTGCTTGACAGGTTTGGATGACATGGTGTCAACTCAAGGCTTGAAAGGGCCAAATGTGTGTTTCGGGAGGTGTCAGGACAGGCGGCTGGCGTGACGGCCCTGGAGCATTCCGTTCGGCACCCACTCGATGCCAGAAATTCCAGAAGGAAGAACGAAAGGGAGTGAAATGAAGACAAGTGTTTACAATTACATGAAGCGCGCCGGAAAGATGCAGCGCCGCGACGTGCTGAAAGGACTCGGTGCCGCAGGCACGATGGCGGCGTTTTCGGGTGTCGCGACCGGGGCAAGCGTGCGCCCAGCCTGGGCGGCGTCCCATGGCAGCTTGCGCGCCGACATCCTCAAGATCCCCGGCGTTGGCATGGGCTCGCCCACTGACTCGGACTGGCAGAAGGTCGGCGAAATGTGTCTCGGCCCGATCAAGGAAGTTGTCAGCGAAGGTGAATTTGCAGGTGTCGAACTGACCTTCATGGGGCTGAACAACCAGAACCTTCACAACTTCCTGTTCCGTGGATTCCTGAAGCCTTGGGAGGCCTACACCGGCGCGACGATCAACTGGATCGACCTTGCGCAGGCGGACTACAACGCACGTCTTCAGCAATCGATCGCGACCGGCACGGTGGATTTCGACATCATTGAAATGGGTGCGCCGTTCGAAGGCGATGTCCTGGGCAGAGGCATGGCCTCGGTCATGCCCGACTGGGTCAAGGACGTCATCGACATGAACGACTACGTGGGCTACCTGCAAGCGCCTGTCGGCACCTGGGACGGCAAGACCTACCGGATTTCGATCGACGGTGACTGCCACACATTCGCCTACCGGACAGACTATTTCGGGGACGGCTCGGTCACCGGCCGCGACGTGCCGGCGACCTGGCAGGAAATCAACGAGATCTCCCTGGAACTCAAGGGCAAGACCGACCCGCTGACCGGGCTGGATGCCCACGGATACCTTGATCCCCTCAAGGGCTGGGGCGGATTCGGTTTCTATTTCCTCGAGAACCGCGCGGCTGCCTATGCCAAGCATCCGAACGATCCGGCATGGCTCTTCGATCCCGACACGATGAAGCCCAGGGTCAACAACCCGGCCTGGGTCCAGGCGATTCAGGACGTTCTCGACCTGATCGAGGCGGACGTGTACCCGGCCGACCAGATCAACGCCGATCCTGGCACCACTGCGTTCCAGCAATTCCTCGCCGGCACCGGCTCAATGCTCATGTGGTGGGGCGATGTCGGCTCGAACGCACGCACGTCAGACACCTCGGTCGTGGGCGACGTAGTGGGCTTCGGAATCAATCCGGCCTCTGAGCGTGTCTACAACGCGGCCACGGGCGCGTGGGAAAACACCATGAACGAGGCGCCCAACATGGCCTACATTGGCTGGGGCGTATACGTCATGGCAACGGTCGACAGTGACGCGAAGAGGCAAAAGGCGGCCTGGTCGGCGGCGGCGCATCTCGGAGGCAAGGATCTCTCGCTTTGGGCCTCGGCATACCCGTCCGGATTCCAGCCGTACCGGAACAGTCACTTCAACTATGACGAGTGGGAAGAAGCAGGCTACGACCGCGCGTTCATCGAAGACTACCTCGGCTCGAATGCGGACAGCTACAACCACCCGAACGCGGCCATTGAACCCCGCATCCCGGGCATCTTCCAATACTACTCGGTCGCGGAAGACGAACTGGCAAAGGGCTTT
Source organism: Boseongicola sp. SB0665_bin_10 (assembly GCA_009838075.1). Lineage (GTDB taxonomy): Bacteria > Pseudomonadota > Alphaproteobacteria > Rhodobacterales > Rhodobacteraceae > JAJEFO01. Next base: position 20,996 of record VXSG01000112.1, read on the forward strand.
GCAGGCCAGTATGGCTCGGCGCAGGAAACTGCGGACGCCATCGCTGCGGCCTGGGAAAACATCACTGACCAGATCGGGCGCGACCAGCAGATCGCACTCTACAGGGCCTCGCTTGGGCTCTGAGCCGGGCCCTGCCGCACAATCGCGGCGACAACTTCCCGGGGGGCCGCCAGTTCGGCCCCCCGGGTTCTGCACCAAGAGCCGGAACCCATGAGCCAAGGTGACCTACTGCACGTCGTGACCGGTGACGACATCGGAGATCGGCGCAGGTTCATCGGCAAGACCCTCATCTGGGGATCTTTCGCGATCGTGGTTGCGGCATTCGCCATGTGCGCCATGGCACAGACGGGATACCTGGCCTGGGAACTGGCGAACTGGCGTCCGGCGCTCTATGCCTATCTGCTCTGGGCCACCTGCCTGTGCATCGCTCAGGTCGTGCTCCACGGCGAACAGGGGAAGCGCACGCTGTTCGTGCTGCCCGCAACGCTCTTTGTCGTTGCCATGGTGATCTTTCCGCTGATCTTTGCCCTCACGCTAGCCTTCTCGAACTGGAATCTTTCGGCCTTTGAGGGCCCGAGGTTCAACGGTTTGGACAATGTCCGGCAGATGTGGGCCGATCCGTTCTACTGGAACGCGCTGAAAAACATGGTCTACTACACGCTCGCGATACTCGTGGAATATTCCATTGCCTTCGGTCTGGCACTGATCCAGGCGAGCCAGATCCGGGCTCGGAAGTTCTTTCGCGTGGCGTTCCTGATGCCGCTCATGCTCTCGCCCGTCGCCGTGTCCTGGATGGTCGGCAAGTCAATGCTGGAGATCCGGTTCGGGCCGATTTCGAGGCTGGCGCGCTGGCTCGGCTGGGACCGGCCGAGCTTCTTCGGCGACCCCGAGATCGCGAGACTGACGATCATGATCATGGATGCCTGGACGTTCATTCCCTTCATGATGATCATGCTGCTCGCCGGGCTTCAGGCGATCCCGCGCGAAGTTCAGGAGGCCGCCCGTGTCGATGGTGCCAGCGGCTGGCGCAGCTTCTGGGAGGTGACGTTTCCACTGATGCTTCCCGTCTCGCTGACAGCGATCCTGATCCGCATCATTTTCAAGCTGAAGCTGGCGGACATCATCATCAACGTCACGTCCGGCGGGCCCGGCGGTGCGACGGACAGCGTGACAAGCTTCATCTTCCGCGAGTACAGGGATCGCTCCAACGTCGGCTACGGAACGCTGCTTGCGATCGTCTACCTCGTGCTGATTGTCGTGGCGATCACCGTCTTCATGAAGGCGGTCGACCGCTGGATGAACCCGAGGTACTGAGATGGCCGAGCAGATCTTTCACGACCATTCCAGCGACCTTTCGTACAAGGCAAAGTGGTACGCGGGTCGCGTGGCCGTCTATGGCATCCTGATCTTCTGGACAGTCGTCTGCCTGTTTCCGATCTACTGGACCGTCACCACGAGTTTCAAGCTGGCGCCGAACGTCATGCAAGGGCACATGATTCCCCTTGTCGACTTTTGGCCGGCCTGGAAGGGCTGGGACAGCCTCGGCCTTTCGCCGCGACTGGCCGGACAGGAATCCACCGTGCGCGAGGAATTCCTGAAACGCTTCACGAACTCCGCAATCACCAGCGTTTCGGCCTCGGTTCTGGCGGTCGTCCTCGGCTCGCTCGCCGCCTACGGTCTCAGCCGGTTCCGGTACAAGTTCGGCTTTATGCGGAATCCGGACATCTCGTTCTTCTTCCTCAGCCAGTTGATCCTGCCACCGGTTGTGCTCGCCCTGCCCTTTCTGGTGCTTTATCGTTCGCTCGACCTGCTCGACACGCGGATAGGCCTGATTCTCCTGTACACGTTGACGGTGCTTCCGATCGTCATCTGGATCATGCGCGACCAGTTCCAGTCAATCCCGGTGGAGCTTGAAGAAGCCGCGCTTGTGGACGGCCTCTCGATCTGGCAGGCGTTCCTGACAATCGTCATGCCGATCGCGCTTCCCGGCATGGTCGCGGCATTCATCCTGTCTCTCGTCCTGACCTGGAACGAGTACTTCTTCGCAGCGCTTCTGACCTCCACCGACGCCAAGACACTGCCGGTGATGGTGGCAAGCCAAACCGGCAGCCAAGGTATCAACTGGTGGGCAATGGCAGCGCTCTCGACCGCCGCGATCGTGCCGCTGATCATCATCGGCGTGGTTCTTGAACGCTTCATCATAAAGGGAATGGCCGCAGGTGCGGTGAAGTGACACTGGCGGCGAGTGACCGGCGCTGCCGGGGCCATGCGCTGCGAGCGGATCCACGACCGGCAGGGCCCTGTCAGGAAGCCCGCTTCCCGAGCTTGATCCGCCTCGCAAGAACGCAGGCGGCGGCAGGTCCACGGGGCGGCGTGGCGCTGTCCCGGACGGACGAGCCACGCCTTGCCCTGGCCTGATCCTTCATGGATTCAAGGCAAGATTGGCGTCCTGAAGCCACGAGGCAGGGATGATTTCGCTATTTGTCCGCTTTCTCCAGGTCGTCGCTCAATTCGGCCGCGATATCCTTCGTCGTCTCGTACAGACGCAAGAAGCGCCGGTAGTGACGGTCATGCATCGCCAGACGTCTCGGACTGACTTTCTCCGCCGGCGGGTTCCAGGCAGCCATGTCCTCCCATTGAGCCTGCCCGACGGCGAGTGCCGCGAGGAATGCGTCGCCGTAGCTGGCGCCCACCGAGATCCTGCAGACGGTCTGGGGAACGTCGCCAAAGTCGGAGGTTGCCTGCAGCCAGAGCGCATTCCGGGTGCCTCCGCCGACAGCCAGGATGCGTTCCGGCCTGGCGCCCGCGTCGCGGTAGGTCTCGATCACGTGGGCGGTGCCCATGGCGATGCCTTCGATCAATGCGCGGTATATGTCGCCTCTTGTATGGGTCAGGTTCAGCCCGAAAAGGACGCCTTTCGCCTTTGGGTCGTGAATCGGCGTGCGCTCTCCCGAAAAATAGGGAAGCATTATCAGGCCATTGGAGCAGGGCGGCGATTCAGCGGCCTCGGAGGCAAGCCTGGGAAACGCCTCTTCGCGACGGAGATCCCCGGTGAAGCGGTCACGAAACCAGTGGGTGAGGGTGCCGGAGGTTGCGAGGCCCGCCATGGATGCGTGCTGGCCGGGAACCAGCCAGGGCGCGTACCAGAGGCGCGGGTCTCGAACCGGGTCGTCGGTCACCTGGATGACGAAAACGGTGGAGCCATACATCATCATCATGTCGCCAGGATTGCGAACGCCGACACTGACGGCCTCCGCCGCCGCATCGATGGTGCCACAAGTAACGGGCGTGCCCTTGGCGAGGCCGGTTTCGGCAGAGGCTCGCGCGGTGACGAAGCCCGAAATCTCACAGCTCCAGCAAAGCTTCGGCAGCCGGTCAAGCGGAAGGATCTCTTCGGTCAGCGCGTCCGACCAGGCACGCCTGCCCACGTCGTAGAGCGGGCTGAAATTTGCTGCCGTATAGTGGTCGATCACGTATTCGCCGGTCAGGCGGTGCGTGATGAAACTCGTCGAAGTCAGAATCTTGTGCGTCCTGGCATACAAATCGGGATGGTTTCGCTTCAGCCACAGAATTTTCGGGCCGACCGCTTGCGACGTCAGGGCGTTGCCGCAGGCTGCGAGGATTTCATCTTCGCCGATCCCGGCGTTGAGATCGGCGATCTCCTTCTCCGCCCTGGTGTCCACGCCATAAAGGACACCGTTCATCAGCGGACTGCCGTCGACATCGACGGGCAGCATGCAGGGACCGATGGCTGAGACCGCAAGCGCCGCAATGTCGTTGGGATCAATGTCGCTCCCGGCAATGAGCTGGCGGATGATCCGCACGGTATCGCCCCACCAATCCTCTTCCGGCCGATGCTCTGCCCAGCCCGGCTTGGGCACGAGCATCTCGTGCGGATGCGCGGCCTGCGCGACAATTCTGCCAGTACGGACGCACACCAGGGCGCCCTTGGATTCGTAGGTCCCAATGTCGATGCCGAGAGTGTATGTCATTGACTCCGGCCCCGGCTGTCAGTCGCGCGAAAGGCTGAAACTTGGGCCGATGCGCGCGAGCGCGGCAATCAGGAGCCGGCACAATGCGTCAAGGTCGCGAAGGTCCACGACCTCGCACGAAGAATGCGAATAGCGCATGGGGAAGCCCACGTCGATCGACGCGGCACCTTCGCCAACGAGCTGGACATAGGACAGGTCGGTCAGCGCACCGGTTTGCGCACTGCGCTGGAGCGGCACGCCGATGGCGCCAGCGGCTTCCTCGAACACCTGGACCATTGCCGGGTGCGGGATGACCCCGTTGAGCGTACCCCGCCCGTGAAAACTGTAGAGACTGATGCCCGGCCCCTGGCCCAGCCGCATCTCGCCGCGATCGACCATGTCGGGCGTGTCTGTGGCAAGCATGAGGTCGACCTGAATGGCGATGTCCGGCAACAGCCGCTGCGCCAGCGGCTGCGCGCCACGCAGGGAGAACTCCTCCTGCGTTGCAAATGCGACGTGAACGGTCGGGCCCTGCTCGCGGTCAGCAAGCATGCGGGCCACCTTGATCAGGACGGCGCAGCCGGCCCGGTCATCAATCGCGGGACCGACCATGCGGTGTTCGCCCAATGACGAACCGCCGGGTGAATACACGACCGGGGCACCGATCTGGATGCCGGCCGCCTCGGCTGCCTCGCGCGTGTCGAATCCGCAGTCGACATAGAGGTCGGAACAGCGGACAACCGTGTACTTTTCGTCCGGCGTCGTGGCGTGGTGACTCTTGTTGGCAATGACTCCATCTATGTCATGACCCTCGCCAAGGCAGATTGTCACCCTCTGGCTGGCAAGCGCACGCTCGGGCACGCCTCCAAGACGTTCGAGACGCAGAAAGCCGTCAGCCTCGATCTTGCGGACCACGAAGCCGAGCTGATCCATGTGGGTGAACAGGAGCACGCTCGGCCCGCTGCCCTCGAATGTGGTCCAAAGATTGCCCAGCCTGTCACTTGCGCTGGGCAGCGGGCCCAGGTGATGGGCAATGCGCCGCCGCACGCGATCTTCGTGCCCCGAAAGGCCTGGAATTGACATCAGGTCGGTCAGAAGGTCGCGGACACTCATTCGGCGCGCCGTGCCCGTTGCACGAATTCCCTCGCGCGATCGGGATCTATCGCCTTCCACGTATCGCCGTCGAACTTCAGTGCCGAGCCGACAATGCAGCCATCGGCGATCTTCAATACGTCGGCAACGGTCTCGTGCTTCACGCCGGTATTCGCCATGACCGGCGTGTCGGGCAGCATCGCCTTCACCGCTTCGAGGTCTTCCATGCGTGCAGCCTCGCCGGTGATGGTGCCGGAAACAAGCACGGCGTCAGGGATCGAGGAAAAGACCGCGGACCGCGCCCGGTCCGGCAGCGATCGGCGGTCGAGGCTGTCAGCGAACTCGGCGGAGATGTTGTAGAGCATAGCGAGGTCCGGACGCCCGAGACGATCACGATAACGCATCGCCTTGCCGGCATCGGGTGTCCAGGGCCCCATGTCAGAGGCATACGTGCCGGTGAAAATCTCCCGGCAGAATGCGGCGCCTGTGGCGGCCGCAAGTGCAACCGTGGCCATTGGGTCCCAAAGAACGTTGACGCCGAAGGGAACCGCAATCTCGTCGTTCAGTTGCCCGATCACGAATGCCATTGTCGCGGTGGAGGCGGTATCGACAAGGAATTCGTAGGGCCGGTCGTTCTCGTTGCCGAACATGACGGCATCGAAACCGGCATCCTGGAGGGCTGCAAGATCCGCACGCGCGGATTCGACGATGCCGTCAATGCCGGTCTCGGCATCGTGGAGCGGCGAACCAGGCAAAGCACCAAGGTGAACCATGCCGACAATTGGCCTGGCCGTTCCGAATAGCGCCTGAAACCTGGTCATCAAGCTCTCCGCACCGACGACGCCCTTGCCGATGGCATCGGCCAACGAAGCGCCGGGTCGCGCCTAGCTTCGGGCAAGAAACGCCTCAACGGCGGCGTGCGTGACCTTGGGACGCAGACCAATGGGCGAGGACACGAACAACCCCGCGGCGGCCTGCGCGAAACGCAACGCCGACTGAAGCAAATCACCTGCGGTGATCCGGGCGGCAAGTGCGCCCGTGAACATGTCCCCTGCCCCATGCGTGCTCACGACCTTGGCCGAAAACGCCGGATGATGTGTCATCTGGCCGTTCTCCAGCAATATCGCGCCTTTGGCACCTCTGGTCAATACAACGGCACCCCGCGCCATGCCTGCCAGCGTGGTCAAGGCTGTTTCCGGATTGTCGTGCCCTGTCAGGCCCTTGGCTTCGACGAGGTTCACGACCAGCACATCGATTCGCTCCGCCAGCCCGGCGGGCAACCGGCGCGCCGGCGCGGCGTTTGCAATGAGCAGGGAGCCAGGCGGCAGACGGGAGGCAAAGGCAAGATTTGCGGCCTCGGGAATTTCGTTTTGGAGAAGACCTGCCCGCGGCGGTTCCCGCCACGAAACGTCACCGTCATTTTCAAGATTGGCGCCCGGTACGGTGACGGCACCGTACTCGCCCGAGGGCAGCGTGATCGCGACGCTCATGCCGGTGGGCCGGTCGGTCTCCAGAACAAGCGAATGCTCGACGCCGGCCTCATCCATCGCGGCGCGGATCGTCCCCGCCGCGTTGTCCCGGCCGACCCGTCCGGCCATTGCGACCCGCGCGCCCATCCGCGCGGCGGCAACGGCCTGGTTGCCACCCTTGCCGCCGACGCGGTAGTCGACGCGCGCGCCGGGAAGGGTTTCATCCAGCCCCGGCATGCGCGGTGCGTCCACGACGACATCGTGGTGCAGCGCACCAAGAACGACGATTCCGCTCATTCGCCGTAGAGCGCGCGGGCAACAATGCGCTGACTGAGCGCGGCGTCCTGGCGGGCGATTGCGGCGGCGAGATCCCTGTCTGCGCGGAGCTTGTCGGCCACGAGGGAGAGTCTCTCGGCCATGTGGACGTTGGTTCGGACCTCTTCGACCGGATCCAGTCCCGTGAGATCAGGGAACGTGTCGAAATAGATCACGCCATCGTAGCCAATGCGGTTCAGTTCGACAAAGAGCTCGACGGTCGCGACCGGGTGCACGGTGCCGACCATCAAGCCATCGTCGCGCTTGCCGTAGCCGTCATTCAGATGAACGCCAAGCAGGCGGGAATGGCGCGCGACAAGACTCGCGGCATAGGCCGGCATCTCGTCGGCATGGAGTACATGGGCAAAATCGAGCGTTACGCCGACATTGGGCCGGTCCAGTTCCCTCGTGGCAAGAAGTGCCGTCCCGACATCTGGCATCAGCGAATAGGCTCGCGGGTCGTTCGGCTTGTATTCAATGGCGATGTCTATCTCGCGATTGTGGTCGGCCGCCTCGGCCATCGCCGAGACCGTGTCGTCCCAGGCCCGCGCGTAGTCCAGCTGAAAGGCGTAGTCGAACCCGTCCTGCCCCATCCAGAGCGTCAGCTGTCGGGCTCCCAGCCTGGCACAGATGTCGATCGCCTCACGCGTCTGATCGATGGCCTTTCGCCGAATTGCGGGATCAGGATTCGTGTAGGCGCCAATGGCGAAGTCAGGATCTCCGTAGTACCGCATCGCAAGACCGTTCAGGCGCACTCCGCTTGTCTCAAGGGCGACGCGCACTGCAGACTCGTTGGCGGCAGAGACATGATCGGGAAAATTGAGGTCGGCGGCGTCGAGATTCCCGACGCGGGCAACGAGTTCAATCAGATGCGGCACGTCGTGCCGATCCGGCGGAAGCGCGGCCTTGAAAGCGTTCAGGCGTGCCGCATACCGCTGACGGTTCAACTGGACTGCGGGCATCGTCTCGTCTCCAGGCGCCGGCCAAGAAAGTCCACCCCAGGAGGCATGCCAATGGACAATGCCATGGCTGCGCGACGCTGCACCGCTGAATGCCATGGACCGAGCTCCGCGGTTCACGTCTGTGGCTCCGTGAACAATCGTTGTGATACCAATCCCAGAAATCACGGATATCAACAAGAAGAGAACACATCATGCGTGGCCCGTAATTGTCATGGCCACAATCGCTCGAGACCGTTCGAGCTTGTCTGATGCCTGATCCCGCCGCCATTGACATGGGTTCGCTACAAAGCCCATCGTTTCCCGACGGCGCTATGCACATGCGCCCGCGAGGCACATTTTGAGCGAAGCACAAGAGAACAAGGGGACCGCGTTCAGGGACCTGCATGCCGCCGACGGAACTTTCGTGATGCCGAATGCCTGGAACGCCGGCAGCGCCCGCATGCTGGAAGCGGCCGGCTTTCCGGCAGTGGGAACCACAAGTGCGGGAATCGCCTTTTGTCTCGGGCTCCCGGACTATGAGGGAGCGCTCACTCGCGAGGCTGCGCTGGACGAGACCCGTCGGATTGCCGGCGCCGTGCAGGTTCCGGTCAGTGTGGACGCAGAGAACGGCTACGGACATGCGCCGGAGGAGGTTGCCGATACCATCCTCAAGGTGGCCGATGCCGGCGCGATAGGCGCAAGCATAGAGGATTATTCGGCCGGCTTCGGCGCGGGCGGCCTCTACGACCGCCTCCTGTCCGTGGAGAGAATCGAGGCGGCGGTGGCCGCAGCCGCTTCCCTGCCGTTTCCGTTTACGGTGACCGCGAGGGCCGAGTGTTATCTCTCGGGGCATCCGAACCCTTTCGAGGAGTCAATGGCGAGGGTCGTTTCCTACCGAAACGCCGGGGCGGACTGTCTCTACGTGCCCGGAATCGCCGACGCGGAAACCATCGGCAAGCTCGTGAAGGAGGTCGAAGCCCCCGTCAACGTCGTCATGGGCCTCGCCGACAGTCCCTTGAGCGTGGCCCAGCTGGCGGACCTTGGGGTAAAGCGGGTCAGCATCGGCGGCTCTCTCGCGCGCGCCACCTTCGGGGTCATCCAGCGTGCCGCCGAGGAGATCCGCGACCACGGCACCTTTTCCTATTCCGACGGCCAGGTACCGGACGCCGAACTATGCAGGTTCTTCGCCGACCGACAAGAATCGTGCACGCCCCGAGGGCACGCACTGACCCTGCCCCGTCGCCCATCTTCAGAGACCCGGGGACGAGCCGCACCGGGTCAAGGGCGTTGAGCGACTTGCCGAAGGCCGTTTGCGGCCGGAGACGTGCGTCACGGGACCGCGCGGGTCACAAGACGGCTTCGTCATTGATCCGGCTCTCCGACAGTGCAACCGCCTTGCCGGGAAACTCGGGTGACACCTGCGCGACGCCAGGTCACGGACAGGAGGCGCACTCTCCCTGCAAGCCGCCCGCACCGGTCGTCCGGACCGGGTCCGCAATGGAACGGGATTTCGTGGGCCCCTTCGGCAACGAGCAGCTGGGAGGCGGAGAAGAGCGGCAACGGCCACAAGGACGACTGCGAGAATCGGCGCGCGGGGCGATGATCGCGTGCGGGAGACGAAAATCCGGGGAAAGCCGCAAAATGCATCGCATAACCGCACAAGATGCGTCATGAAGATGTCATGACGCCCCGGACAAACGCCTACCTGGTCCATCTGCTCACGGCATCCGGCGCAGTTTTTGCCATGCTCGCCCTCCTGGCAGCGGTCGAGGGCAACTGGGCCACCATGTTCCTCTGGCTTCTCGTTGCCTTCGCGGTGGACGGGCTGGATGGCCCGCTCGCGCGCGCAACCAAGGTCACGGTCCATGCAAGGCGTCTTGACGGGTCCATTCTGGACGTGATCGTCGACTTCCTCACCTACGTCGTCATTCCCGCTTTCGCCCTGTTTCACTCGAACCTGCTGCCGGGATGGACCGGTTGGGTGGCCATCATCGTGATCACCTTTCTTTCGGCAATCTACTTTGCCGACACACGGATGAAGACGTCGGACAATTCGTTCAACGGCTTTCCGGCCTGCTGGAACATGGTGGTTCTGGTCCTCTTTGCCATCAAGCCCGATTTTTGGGTCAGCCTGACATTGGTCGTCGCTTTGGCGGTGGCCATGCTCTTGCCGATAAAGTTCGTGCATCCGTTTCGCACCGAGAGATGGCGGGTCATCTCCCTGCCCGTGGCATTCGCCTGGACGTTCTTTGCAGGATGGGCCGCATGGGTGGATTTCGACCCCGATAGCTGGGCGCACTGGGGCCTGATCGTCACAACGGTCTGGCTGCTGTTCGCGGGCGTCACGCAGCAAGTCCTGTACCGGGAAAGGCTCTGAACCTCGCCCTGCCCGCCAGAACGCTTGCGTGTGCCTACCTGTCCTCCAGCGCAACCCAGTCGCGCGGCTCCGGTCCGTTGTACAGCGTGAGCGGACGGATCAGGATGTTGCCCCGCTTCTGCTCAAGGCACTGGATGACCCAGCCCGGCATCCGTCCGATGGCAAAGATCGGCACGTAGAGATCCATGGGGATCCCGTGGAGCTGGTAGACCACGCCGGAATAGAAATCGACGTTCACGTTCAGCCCGTGCCGCGCATAGGGCTTCATCGCCTCGACCACCGCCTGCAGGATTTCGTACCACTCCGGCTGGCCCATTTCCTCGCCCAGCTTTCTCACGCCGTCACGCATGTGCCGCGCACGCGGGTCCTCGGCACGATAGACCCTGTGGCCAAAGCCCGTCACCGGCTCCCTGTTCTTGCGCTTTTGCCGCACGTATTCGGCTGCATTTCCCGGAGCACCGATCTCCTCGACCATTTTCATGACGTCTTCTGCGGCGCCGCCATGGGCAGGCCCCGCAAGCGTGGCAAGCGCGGTCGTGATCGCGCCATGCATGTCCGCTTCCGTGCCAACCGTCACCCTTGCCGCGAACGAGGACGCGTTGGCGCCATGTTCGGCGTGAAGGATGAAGTCCACGTCCGCCAGCCGTGCGGCGTCGTCCGAGGGCGTCTCGCCCTTGAGCATCCAGAGCCAGTTCCCGGCGTGTCCGAGCGACGGATCAGGCCTTGTCGGCTCGCGTCCGGACCGAATGGCGTGATGCGCGGCAATGATCATCGGCACCTGCGCGGTCAGGCGAATTCCGTTTTCGAGCATGCCTTCCTCGGACGCGTCCTGAGCGCCGGATTCCAGCGCAGCCAGTGCGGAAACAGCGGTGCGCAGCACGTTCATCGGATGGCCGTCAGAGGTTGCGCGAACTATGTCGATGATCTCGTCAGGCAGGACGCGGGCGGCCTTCAGCCCGGCGTCGAATTCCGCCAGCTCGTCTGCATTTGGCAACTCGCCCATGATCAACAGGTGAGCGACTTCCTCGAAGGTCGCGTTGGTCGCCAGATCGTCGATCGTGTATCCACGGTAGTACAGGCGGCCAGTCGCTCCATCGATGTCCGACACTGCCGAACGGTCGAAATGCACACCCATGAGGCCACGGTTGATCTTCGGTGCTTCGGTCATGTAGCTGCTCCTGATACGGCAGGGGAATTGATGATGAATGCTCTGGAAAGGTCCTTCGAAGCGGCAAAGGCAAGAAACGCGCGAGTCGTCATGCCGGAGATTCCGGAAGACGATCGCGTGCGAGATGCCGCCAATCGGCTCGTGGCTGGCGGCCTTGCCTCGATGGTGGCGCTAGCAGAACCGTCAGACGAACTGGCGGCGGCGGTCGTAGAGAACCGGGGGGTCAAGCCCGCCCTTGCGCGTCGCATGATCGGCAAGCCACTTGTTCGCGCCGCGGCAATGGTTGCGGTCGGCGAGGCGGATGTCCTCGTCGCAGGCGCGCTGGCTCCGACCCGGCGTGTGATCGAGGCCGCGTCCCTTGCGATCGGACTTGCCGACGGGATCAGGCAGCCTTCATCCTTCTTTCTCATGTCCCTCCCGGGAGGGAGCGAATTGATATTCGCGGACTGTGCCGTCTCCGTGGAACCGGACGCAGGCGATCTCGCAGGAATCGCGCGCAGTTCCGCCGCCTCGGCGGAAGCGCTTCTGGGCGATGCGAGGGTGGCGTTTCTCTCGTTTGCCACTGGCACCAGCGGCACAGGCCCCTCGGTCGAGAAGGTCACCGTGGCGACGGGGGCGGCGCAAGCCGCAGGCGTGAACGCGATCGGTCCGGTGCAGGCTGACACCGCCCTGAATCCGGAAATTGCCAGGCGCAAGGGATCGGGCGCCGGAGATGCCAACGTCCTGGTGTTCCCCTCCCTTGACGCCGGCAACATCGGGTACAAGCTCGTGCAGGAACTGGCCGGGGCACAGGCCATCGGGCCAGTCTTGCAAGGCTTTCGCAAGCCGGTCTGCGACTTGAGCCGAGGCGCGAGCGTGGATGACATCGTTGCCGCCACCGTCATCTCGATCGCACTCGCAGCCTGACCGGAAACCCTGCTTGAAGGCGCCGGGCTGCGACGCCAAGGTGCGTGGGCACCGCCGTCCGCTGGCCCGTGCCCCGCATCAACAGGATGGACATTGCCTGCAATGGCTCCTCCCCGGCCCATTGCCATGAAAGCGCAACGCTGCCGATGCGCGCGCGGAACGACGCGCAGCATGGCCTGGCCGCCGGCGCCTACTCCGCAGCCATGTCTGTGGCGTCGATCCCCGCCACTTCGACCGGCTTCTTCATTGCGTCCCGACGGAAGGGCTCGCCAAGTTCCTGGTTGATCATCGCCTCGATCAAGGTGGTCTTGCCGCCGTTCATCTGGTCCTTGATCGCCTGGTTCAGCGCGGCAGTGAGTTCTTCCATGTTCCAGGCCACGATGCCGTTGAGCCCGCAGGCCCTGGCGATTCCCGCAAATGAGACCTTCTCGTCCAGTTCGGTGCCGACGAAATTGTCATCGTACCAGAGGGTTGAGTTCCGTTTTTCCGCCCCCCACTGGTAGTTCCGGAAGACGATCTGCGTGATCGCCGGCCATTCGCTGCGCCCAATGGCAGTGAGTTCGGTCACCGCGATGCCAAAGGCGCCGTCGCCCGCGAAACCCACGACGGGCACGTCCGGGCAGCCGATCTTGGCGCCGATGATGGCGGGCAGTCCGTATCCGCACGGACCAAAGAGGCCGGGCGCCAGATACTTCCGGCCTTCGTCGAAGTCCGGATACGCGTTGCCGATGGCGCAGTTGTTGCCAATGTCGGAAGAGATGATCGCGTCGCGCGGCAGGGCGGCCTGGATGGCCCTCCATGCCATGCGCGGGCTCATCCAGTCGGGTTTGGCCGCACGCGCCCGCTCGTTCCAGGTCGTGCCCGGATCGTCGTCCTCGTGATCCATCGAGGCCAGTTGCTGCGCCCATGCCGACTTGGTGGTCGCGATCGTGTTCCGGCGCTCTTCGCGCCCGTCATCGCCCGCCACATCGGAAAGCCGGGCAAGAATCCCCTTGGCGACCTTGGCGGCGTCACCGACGATGCCGACAGTGGCCTTCTTTGTCAGGCCGATCCGGTCGGGGTTCATGTCCACCTGGATTATCTCCGCGTCCTTCGGCCAGTAGTCGAGGCCATAGCCAGGCAATGTCGAGAACGGATTGAGCCTGGTGCCCAAGGCGAGCACGACATCGGCCTGCCTGATCAATTCCATGCCGGCCCTTGAACCGTTGTAGCCAAGCGGCCCTGCAAATAGCGGGTGTGCACCGGGAAAGGCGTCATTGTGCTGGTAGCCAACGCAAACAGGTGCATCAAGCCGTTCGGCCAGTTCCCGCGACGCCGCGATGCCGCCGTCCGACAACACGACGCCGGCACCGTTCAGGATGACGGGGAACCGGGCCGAAGACAGGAGAGCGGCAGCGTCGGCCACGGCGTTCTCTCCTCCCGACGAGCGCTCGAATTCAATCGGTTCCGGCAGATCGATGTCGACAACCTGGGTCCACATGTCCCGGGGGATGTTCACCTGTGCAGGTGCCGAAGCGCGTTTCGCCTGCGCAATGACCCGGGTAAGGACCTCTGCCACTCGGGACGGGTCACGCACTTCTTCCTGGTAAGCGACCATGTCCTCGAAAAGCTTCATCTGCTCGACTTCCTGGAACCCGCCCTGGCCAATGGTCTTGTTTGCCGCCTGGGGCGTGACCAGAAGGAGCGGCGAGTGGTTCCAGTAGGCCGTCTTCACGGCAGTCACGAAATTGGTGATCCCGGGCCCGTTTTGCGCGATCATCATCGACATCTTGCCAGACGCACGCGTGTAGCCGTCTGCCATCATGCCGCCCGACCCTTCGTGCGCGCAGTCCCAGAACGTGATGCCGGCCTTGGGAAAGAGGTCCGAGATCGGCATGAAGGCCGATCCGATGATGCCGAAGGCGTGGCGGATGCCATGCCTTTGGAGGACTTTGACGAAAACTTCTTCGGTGGTCATCTTCATTGTGGCTTCCTCCCTTTCGGACACGTGAGTCTTGCAATGTCTGCCGCGATATCGGCGGGATCGGCCCGCCGCGCGGGAATCAGGCAGCGTTTAGGGCAAATCCGCCCATAATGTCACGGGAATTCGCGCATTTCCTGCCACATGCGGACATCTGGACCGATGGTCTTGTTCGCTGAACGCGGCTAGGCGAACAGCTGCTTCGAAAATGGGATGCAGATGCGCAGGCAATCTGCCATTCCGCGCCGATACTTCATCCGCAGCTCGCACGGGCGGCTTGCAACCGGAACTTTCCCAAGAGAAAGAAATGGTCCAATGTGCCGGCAAGAGGTGATGTCCCATGTCTGAGTTCTTGCCAAAAGACGTTCGCGAAGGCCTTGAACTTGCGCGCAAGCGGTCCTCGCGCAGGAGAGGCCGGCTGAATGTCCGTGCCGGCGACAAGTGCGTGGCTGTACTGCGCTGCTGGGAAAGCGGGTTCGCGGTCGATGCCGGAAGTTCGCAAGTCATGCGTGGGCTGGTCGACCTCTATGACGGCGGACGACACCTGTCACAATGCCTGATCGTGGCCTCACGGGAAGACGCGGATGAGCGGGTGTACGAGTTCAAGCGCGCAACCCCCGCCACTGATCGAGTGCCTCTTGACTATGAGTGGCAATTCGAGCCGTTCGGCCTGATCACGCATCGACCCGCTGTCTGAAGCCGACGCCACAACGCTTCTTCGACCTGCATTCAGATCCGTCCTCGCACCCGTCCCCGAACGGTTTGATCGCGACCGAACATCGACGCCGCGTAGTCGCGCGTGAAGGCCATGTAGCCATCAGCGGTGACCTGGTGTCGGCCTTGCATGTGATCATGCAACTCGGGCAACTTGTGAAACGGAACCTGAGGCAACGTGTGATGTTCGACGTGATAGGGCATGTTCCAGGTCAGGAACCGCACCAGGCGGTTGGTGTAGGTCGTGCGCGTGTTCCGGAACATGTCGGCGACAAAGGCGCATCGCCCGTGCTCCGCCAGAAGGTAGAGCCGCAGAAAGGGTTGGCCCAGCAAGCACGGAAGCATCCAGACCCAGAAGAGCAGCGGCGTGAGAAGCAGGCTGGCCGCAGCAAATGCATAGGCCAGCAGCATCCACCGGGCTTCGCGTGCAATTCTGCGCCGGGCACGCTCGGGTACGTAGGCGCCAGGTCTTGCTCCCGCAGCGTTGGACAGGACATGACGCGCCATCGCCCACCAGAACGGGAGACCGGAAACGTGAATCACGTAAGACGCCCACGTTTCGGGCTTGGCGCCGGCAATCAACTCTGGATCACGCCCGGGATCGTTCGTGTACTTGTGATGCGCCAGGTGAAAGTAGCGGAACCATTCGAACGGCTGCAGGATTGGCAGCCCGGCCAATCGTCCGACCCACTCATTCAACCAGTGCGTTGCAAAGGGCGTCTTGTGAGTCGCTTCGTGCTGCAAGGTGAAGAGAAAGCAGATGGCGATGCCAAGTGGCACGATTGCCAGCCACCAGAAGGGCGCACCGACGGCGACATACAGTCCCAAGGCGAGGATCAGGCCCAAATGCAAAGCAAGGTGCCGCAAGCCGGCGGCGTCTTCGGTCTTGCTCAGGTCAGCCAGGACGGGGCCAGGCACCGAATTGACGAAAGCCTTGTGATCCATGACGGAAGCAGCCTAACCCGAACCCCGGAAAAGGTCACGTTGCGAATCTCATGTCTCGAATGGCGCCGGACATGCCAACTTTGCCCGCGTTGAACATGCGTTGCGCCGGCACGCGAGCGGTGACGGACATCAGGATGTGGACGAAGGAGTCGGTTTGGGTCCAGTGTCAGGCGTGCCCTGGACCCGTGTTCGAATTCCGCCCCAAGGCGCCTGCTCTTCGAATGTCGCCAATTGGGCGCATGAGCCAGTGCGGCCCCCGTCTGGCTATTTCGCGCGGGACTTCATGCAAGGTGGTCCGCGCCGCTGCCATGTCACGAAGGAGCAAGCTCGAAGTGCAGCTGGACCATCAATTCGTGTCCGGACGTGAACTGCCGAACCGACCGCGTCGATTTCAGCGCGGAGTTCGCTGGTGGGCCTCGCTGCCGCAGCTTGTCCCGGCCGTCCTCTCCCTCTTGCTCGTTGCCTTGCCCACCGTCATTCCGCCCGCGAATGCCGAGGAAGCGTCCGAAATCCCCGCGGCGGAAGCTCTGGCCGCCTGGCAAGGCGGAGTTTCCTCCGATGCGCGAATGCTCGCGCGGCGCATTCATCTTGGAGAGTCCAGCGCACTGCTCGTGAACGAACAGCGGCTTGGCGAACTCGCCATCGAGATCGACCAGGTGCTGGAGAACATCCGAAATCGTTACCCGGAAACGGCCGAGGTTGCGGCACGATCACGGTTCAGGCCAGCGACGCTGCTTCTGACAGTGGAAGGCGGACTCTTCGATGCGATTGCCCAGCGTTGGAACGGTGCCGGCAGGGTGCCCCTGACCGGGTTCGAGGAATTCGACGCGCTGAATTCCAGGCTGGGCCTGCACGCGTGGGAATCCATGCCGTTGCTCGCTTCCGTGGTCATGAATTTCAGCGAGCGCGCAAACCTGCATGTGGCGCGGCAGGCATACCTGGACCTTGATGGTGTCGTCGACGCCGAGCTTGACGTGTATCTGGAAGATGGACCGGACATCGCGGTGACGAGCGCGTCCGGCCGCTGGTTTGTCATGATGCGCAAGGCATGGGGGGACTGCCCGTCCGGCTGCCTGCATTCGCGGACGTCCTTCTTCGTCGTCAATCATGGGCATGTCGAACGGGTGGACGGGAACAGGGCCGAAGGCATGGAGGAATTCAGGAGTGCCGTGCCTTCCCGGGAGTGGCCTCGGTGGATCGAGTGAGGGCGAATGACCAGTGCGGCGGGAAAATGCCTCGCAATCAGGCCGCGGACGGCGGCATCGGCATGATCCGGTCCGACCGGTCACCGACCCTGACCTGACCGAACCTCATGCGCACCTTGATTGCAAAGGCGGCGACGAACGCGCCGCCGCGCCCAAGAGAGGAACGCCGCTGCGCCTGGCCCCGGGCTGCCTTCAGGTCCGAACCGAGCCGACCAGCCAGGTTCGCGGGCGGCCTTGGGCGCGTCCCATTCACGCGCTGCCGATCGAAAGCCTTGAACGACACAGGATAGTTGTCGTGGCCCGGAATGCCGGGACCGAGCTTCTTGAGGTGTCAACGAAACCCTTCCCTCGTGCGACCGAACCACGCCTTGTCGTTTCATGCCCTGCTGTCACGGATCGCGCCAGGACGCGCGACGACCGATGCATCCTGGAGATTGTGCGGGGTTGCGTTTCTCGCGCAACCCTGGAGCGGCCCAGGAGAGGCCCTCCAAGTGAATTTGCCCCGCCGCCGTGCCCATGAGGGGTTGAATTCACCCGCTTGGCGTCGTTATGTCGCCGTCGGACTAGCCGCAAGGAGCGGCAATCAATCAGTCCAAGGGAGAAAGACATGCAAACAAAGATTCGTGCGCTCGCATTGGGCGCGTTTATGTCAGTTGCGGGATCGGCCGCTTTGGCGGCAACCGAGTGCATCGCACCCGCCAACCCCGGCGGCGGCTGGGACTTCACCTGTCGCCAGATCGGCAAGATCCTGTACGACATCGGCCAGGTGGACTCACCGGTTCAGGTCACCAACATGGCCGGCGGCGGCGGAGGCCTGGCCTACAGCCACGTGGTCAATGAACGCGGCGACGACAACAACCTGATCGTCGCCGCCAGCCAGGCCACGGCAACGCGCCTTGCACAGAACGCCTATGCCGGCATGACCGCCGACCAGGTGCGGTTCGTGGGCGCGATCGGTGCCGATCCCGGCGTGATCGTCGTGGCCGCCGACAGCCCGTTCATGTCGCTCGGCGACATGGTCGACGCGATCAAGTCCGATCCCGGCTCGGTCGCCTTCGGCGGCGGCTCGGCGGCGGGCGGGTTCGACCACCTGAAGGTGCTCATGGTCCTGAAGGAGGCCGGTTTCACCGACATCACCAAGGTCAAGTACATCGGACTTGACGGCGGTGGCGACGCGATCACCCAGACGATCGGCGGCTTCACTCAAGGCATGACCGGCGACATGTCCGAAATCGTCGGCTTCCTCCAGTCGGGCGAGGTGCGCGCGCTTGCCGTCCTCACCGAGGAGCGGGTGCCGGGCTTCGAGGACATCCCGACGGCCGTGGAGCAGGGCTTTGACGTGGTCGCCGTGAACTGGCGCGGCCTCTACGTGCCAAAGGGTATCTCGGACGCCGACTTCGAGGCATGGGGCGCCAGGCTCCAGGCCGTGGCGGACAGCCAGGAATGGAAGGACGCCATGGTCGCCAACGGTCTCGCCCCCTTCACCAAGGTCGGCGGCGACTTCCAGAGCTGGGTAGACGGCGTCATTGCCGATACGGTCGAACTCTCGAAAGAGATCGGCGTAATCCAGTGAAACTCTCCGACCGGCTCTTCGGAGTGGTCGTGATACTGGGGGCGCTCGCCTATACGGCGGGCGCCTTCCAGATACAGGCCAGCTTCATGTCGGACCCTGTCGGGTCGAAGACATTCCCGCTGATCCTTGCGGGAGTCGCGACGATCTGCGGGCTGGTCTTTCTCTTCCGGCCCGATGACGACCCGAAGTGGCCTGGCCGATTGACGCTTGGCAACATCGTGATCGCCGTCCTCGTCATGGTTGCCTACGCCCATGCCCTGAAGCCGCTCGGCTTCCTGATGCCCACGGCGGTCTGCGCGGCCATCCTGAGCTTCCAGATCTCCCCTCGTCCGCTGCCTGCGGCAATCACCGGTCTTGGCCTGTCGATCGGGCTGTTCCTGATATTCAAGTACGCGCTCGGCCTCGGGCTTCAGCCCGTGCCCAAGGCGTGGCTGGGCTGATGGAACTCCTCTCGAACCTCGCCCTCGGCTTCAGCGTCGCGCTTACGCCGTTCACGCTCTTTCTCGCCGTTGCGGGGTGTTTTCTGGGTACCATTATCGGCGCGCTTCCGGGCCTCGGCCCGTCGAACGGCGTCGCCATCCTGATCCCGCTTGCATTCTCGCTCGGCCTCGATGCGACATCCGCCCTCGTCCTGATGACGGCCGTCTATTACGGCGCGATGTATGGCGGGCGGATCAGTTCCATCCTTCTCAACATCCCCGGCGACGAGCCTGCGCTGATGACGACGCTTGACGGCTACCCGATGGCGAAGGCGGGTCGTGCCGGAGACGCTCTCGTGCTGTCCGGCTTTGCAAGCTTCTTCGGCGCGCTTTTTGCAACCATCGGCCTGATGCTGCTTGCGCCGCTGCTGTCCCGCATTGCGTACCAGTTCGGTCCGTCGGAGTATTTCGCGCTATACCTGCTGGCGTTCTCCACCTTGGGAGGCATCGCCTCCAAGAACCAGGCCAAGGCCGCCCTCGCCTCCTGCATGGGGCTTGGCATCGCCATGATCGGGCTGGACAACCAGACCGGGATGCCACGCTTCACCGGCGGCAACCTGCACCTTATGGACGGTGTCGATTTCCTGGTCGCGATTGTCGGGCTGTTTGCGGTCGCGGAGGTCTTTGTCTTCATCGAGAGTCATGGCAGGGAGTCTTCCATCGGCGTCAGGCTCGGAAAGGTGACCCTGCCGGTCCGCGACCTGGCCAAGGGCATCGGCACCATGCTGCGCTCCAGCGTGATCGGGTTCATCGCCGGCGTGCTTCCCGGCGCCGGCGCCTCGCTCGGTTCGTTCCTGGCCTACATGGGCGAGAAGAACGTGCAGGGCGAAAGGGGCGGTTTCGGCACCGGCGTGCCCAAGGGCGTGATGGCGCCCGAGGCGGGGAACAACGCCGCAGCCGGCGGCGCGCTCGTGCCGATGCTGACGCTCGGCGTGCCCGGTTCCGGAACGACCGCCGTGCTGCTGGCGCTGCTGCTGACGCTCAACATCACGCCGGGACCGACCCTGTTCACCGACCGGCCGGACGTCGTGTGGGGCCTGATCGCCTCGCTGCTGATCGCGAACTTCGTCCTTCTGGCGATGAACGTGCCAATGGTGAAAATCTTCGTCCACATCCTGAGCGTGCCGGCATGGGTTCTGCTTCCGGGCGTCATGATGATCTCCTTTGTCGGCATCTATTCGCTCTCGGGCAGCTATTTCGATCTCCTGCTGATGATCTTCTTCGGCATCGTCGGCTGGATTTTCCGCAAGCTGGACGTTCCGACAGTGCCCATCATCCTTGGCATCCTTCTCGGCAATCACATGGAGGACGCGCTGCGTCGCGCAATGATACTATCCGACGGCGACTGGCGGTTCCTGTTCGGGTTCCGGTGGCATGGGCCGTCGGACGGGTACGAATTCTACTCCGCGATTCCCTCGTCGCTTCTTGTCCTTGCCGTTGCAGGATTCGTGGCGCCGATCTTCCTCCGCCGCGTGATCAAGAGACCCCAGGCAGTCAGTGACTGACCGCGGCCAGGAACGCACGGCCCTGCCGGTGCGCGGCGATGCAAGAGCACGAAATGTCATGCGGCATCGAGACCTCTCTCGCACCGGACCAGTTCCCCGGTGGCAATCTCCTTCTGTTTGCGGACCGTACACGTCCCGGCGGATGCAGGGCACTCGTGAACAAGCGCCGACAAGCCGGCGAACCGAACCATGACGCGCATTCTCGTTCCCTCCGGCGCGCTCGGCCTCGATTACGACGAGGCAGCGCTCGAACGCGGCATCCGGATGAATCCGGATCTCATCGCCATCGACGGCGGGTCGACCGACAGCGGGCCGTCCTATCTCGGCAACGGCGTGTCGAAATACGCACGGAGCTCGACCAAGGTGGAGTGGAAGGGGCTGATCGAGGCGGCGCGGAACGCAGGATGCCCTCTCGTCATCGGAACCGCGGGCACCTGTGGGACCGACGGGATGGTCGACTGGCTCGTCGACATCACGCGCGAATGCCTGGACGAGCTCGGCTGGACGCCAAGGGTCGCGACGCTCAAGTCCGAGCAGGTTCCGAACGAAGTCGGCCAGCGCTTCGCCTCGGGCCAGGTCTCGGCCCTGGACGGCGCGCCAGACCTGGATCGCAAGACCATCGAGGACTGCACGCACATCGTTGCCTTGGCGGGCGCCGAGCAGATCCAGCAGGCCATCGAGACCGCGGCGGAGATCATCATCGCGGGCCGGACGACCGACACGGCCACCATAGCGGCGCTTCCGCTCATGCGGGGCGACCACGCCGGCGGCGCATGGCACGGGGCCAAGATCGCGGAATGCGGCGCCCTCTGCGCCACGAATCCCCAGTCCGGCGTCCTGATGGTCGAGTTCGACAAGGTCGGTTTCACCGTGCACCCCCTGGCGGACGATGCCCGCGCAACGCCGCAAACCGTCCTCGCGCACATGCTGTACGAGAATTCGGATCCGTTCATCCTTCACGAGCCGGGCGGGCATCTCGACGTGACCGACGCCACCTACGAGGCGCTCGACGAGGTGCGCGTCCGCGTGGAAGGATCCCGCTGGGTTGCGTCGGACCAGTACACCGTGAAGCTGGAAGGCGCGCGCGTGGCCGGCTGCCAGACTCTCTTGATGGCCACCATCCGCGACCCGCGATACGTAAGAAACGCGCAAGCCTGGATTCGGGACATCGGTCACCGGCACGCCGCCAAGGTCGAGAACCGGACGGGCCTCGCACCGGAAGCCTGGCGCTGCGACCTCCGGCTAGTCGGCATCGACAGCACGCTTGGAGAGATGGAGACCAGGCCGGGCGCGCCGACCGAGATCGGGGTCCTTTGCACCATAACCGCCGAGGACCAGGGCACCGCGAACGAGATCGGCAAGCTCATGAATCCCTACCTTCTGCACCACCCGCTGACATCCGAGGAAGAGCAGCCGACCTTCTCGTTTCCGTTTTCGCCGGCCGAGATCGACAGGGGGCCGGTCCATGAGTTCTGCCTCCATCATGTCATGACGCTGTCAGACCCGATGGACGCGTTCCGCCTTGACGTGATCAATGCCTGAAGTGGGCGAGGTCTGCGACAAGGTCCGGTCGAAGAACGCCGGACCCTTCTGGCTGACGATCGACATCTTTTGCGGAACCGACGACGCTTTTGCCCGTCTGTCAGGCGGTCTCACGACGAAACGCGTCGCGGAAGCCCTCGGCACGGATCCGACGGCGATCAGGCGGTTCGACATCAAGGACCTGAACGTGATCAAGATCAGCCTCCCTCGCCCTGTCGTGCAAGGCCATCCCGGGGACAGGGACATGCACGGTGCGGCATGGGCTTCCGTCGTCGCGGAGCTCGTGGTCGACTGAACGATGGTCGCACCGCTCTCGGACATTCTCGTGCTGGACCTGACCAACGTGCTGGCGGGCCCGTTCTGCTGTCACCAGCTGGCCCATCTCGGTGCGGAGGTGATCAAGATCGAGCAGCCCGGACGCGGCGATCTTGCGCGGCGACTGGGTGCGGATGCCCGGCTCAATGCCGCGGGGATGGGCGCCTCGTTCCTTGCCCAGAACGCGGGCAAGAAGTCCGTGACGCTGAATCTCAAGCATGCCAAGGGAAAGCCGCTTTTCAAGCGGCTGGTGGCAAAGGCGGACGTCCTGGTCGAGAATTTCCGCCCAGGGGTCATGGAGCGACTTGGCTTGAGCCATGATGTCCTGAAAGGGATCAATGCAGAACTGACATATTGCGCGATCTCCGGTTTCGGCCAGGACGGGCCCTGGGTTGACCGTCCCGCATATGACCAGATCATCCAGGGCGCGTCGGGTGTCATGTCGATCACGGGAACCGCGGTGAGCGCCCCGACGCGCGTTGGCTACCCAGTGGCGGACACGGTCGGTGGCCTGACCGCGGCCTTCGCGATCACGGCGGCGCTGAACAAGCGGCCACGCGGCGCGTTCATCGATGTCTCGATGCTGGAATCCGTCCTGGCGACCATGGGATGGGTGGTGTCGAACCACCTGATTGCGGGAGTCATCCCGGAAGCGCATGGCAACGAAAACCCGACATCGGCGCCGTCCGGAACCTTCAGCACGGCCACCGATCCGATCAATGTCGCGGCGAACAGCGACGATCAGTGGGTGCTGCTGACGGACCATCTTGGCCTGGCCCGCCTGCGGAACCGCACCGAATACGCCACGCGCGAGGATCGGAAGAGGAACCGGCACAGGCTTCGCGCGGAGATCGAGGACGTGCTCGTGACAAGGCCCGCCAGGGACTGGGTCGAGGAACTGAACCGGATCGGGGTCCCGGCGGGGGCCGTGCTGACCGTGCCGGAAGTGCTCCGCTCGGAACAGATCGCCGGTCGTGGATTCCTGGCCGGTTTCGAGAACGCCCCAGGCGTCGGACGCGACATCGAGGTTGCGCGAACAGGCGTCAAGCTTGATCGGAAGGCAGCTGCCGTCGACAGCCCGCCGCCGGAACTTGGGCAGCACAATCGTGAAATCTGGGGCCGAGTCGGAATTTCCGGTTCCGAGCTTGAGCGCCTCGAAAGGGATGGGGTCATATGAGCGGCAACGACGTCTCCGACTGGTGGTCAACAGCGATAATCGACATGGAGCCGGGCCGGATCCATTTGCGGGGCCATCCGATCGAGGAACTGATCGGAAAGCTCACGCTGCCGGAAACGATCTGGCTGATGACCAGGGGCGAGACGCCCGAGGAAGGCCAGGCCCGGCTTCTCGAAGCTGCACTGGTCGCCGCGGTGGATCACGGGCCGCAGGCGCCGTCGATCGCAGCTGCACGCATGGCCGTGACATGCGGACTGCCGCTGAACAACGCAATGGCTTCCGCGGTCAACATGCTCGGTGACGTGCATGGTGGCGCAGGGGAGCAGGCGGTCGAGTTCCTTGATGGCATTGCCAGGACGGCCAGTTCCGGAACCGGGCTGGCACAAGCCGCTTCGGAAGGGATCGACAACTGGCAGCATGCCCGCAACGCATTCGTGCCGGGCTTCGGCCACAGGTTCCACACGCCCTCCGACCCGCGCGCGCCGCGCCTCCTCTCGCTCGTGGACAGTGCGGCCGAAAGCGGCGTCGTGACGGGGCAGTACGCCCATGCCGGACGCGCGGTCGAGGACGAGTTGCACAGGCGGAAAGGCAAGCCCGTGCCGATGAACATCGACGGAGCGACGGCCGTCATCTTTGCCGAACTCGGCTTTGCACCACCGCTGGCACGCGGACTCTTCTGTCTCTCGCGCTCTGTCGGCATCCTCGCGCACGCGTGGGAACAGATGCAGCAGGGCGGGCGCAACAAGGGTCCGACACCTCCCGAATACCGATGGAGCTACACCGGCCCGCGCCCGAACACGTGACGACAGGGCGCCGGACGAATGTTGCCCGACGCCCGCGCCCCGCTCAGCAGACGTAGTTCATTCCGAGCCGACCGCCATCGACGTAGATCGTCTCGCCGGTGATGTAGCTTGCCTTGCCGCTGATCAGGAAGGCGACCACGTCGGCGATTTCGCCTGGCGTGCCGACGCGCTTGAGCGGCGTTCGTGACATGATTGTCTTCATCGCATCGGGGCTTGCGTTGACCGCGGCCATCATGGCCGTGTCTATCGACCCCGGACCGACCGAGTTGACGCGGACATTGTGCGGCGCAAGCGCAAGCGCGGCCGCCTTGGTGAGTTGCATCACGCCGCCCTTGGACGCGCAATAGGC
The DNA here is from genome assembly GCA_009838075.1 of Boseongicola sp. SB0665_bin_10. GTDB lineage: Bacteria > Pseudomonadota > Alphaproteobacteria > Rhodobacterales > Rhodobacteraceae > JAJEFO01. The sequence continues at coordinate 45,802 of VXSG01000112.1, forward strand.
GGGGATCGCGGGAATCGCGACCTGGGCATTGATCGACGACATGTTGACGATCGCGCCCTCGATGCCCGCGTCGATCATCATCCGGGCCGCGCGCTGAAGCGCCGCGAAAGCGCCCGTGAGATTGACGCCGATCACCTTCTGGAAAGTGGCAATGTCGTAGTCGAGGAAATCGCCCGGCTCCGAAATCCCCGCATTGTTCACCAAGGCCGAGACCGGGCCGTGATCGGTCTCGATTCGATCGAACATGGCCGAGACCTGCGCCGGATCGCCCATGTCGCAGACGAACGCGTCCGCATCCCGACCGAGCTTCTTCGCCGCGTCCCCCACGCGCGCGTTGATGTCCGCCAGTATGATCCTGAACCCGTCATTCGCCAGTGCTTCCGCGCATGCATGTCCGATGCCCTGCGCACCCCCGGTCACCAACGCGATCGGCTTTTCCGTCATGACTCACCCTCCTGCCAAGCTCGGGCCTGACTGCCGTTGCGTTTCCGGCCCTTCGCCGTAGTGTTAGCGCCGGAACCGCGGGACGGGAACAGGAAACGCGCATGCCAGAGTCAGAAATCGGAGTTGTCGGGCTTGGGACCATGGGCGCAATGCTGACTCTCAACATCGCCGACAACGGCTTTCGCGTGTCGGCGTACAACCGCACCCGTGCCCGCGTCACCGAGCTCATGGACAGCGCGGGAGATCTCGCCCGGCAAATCGGGCCCTGCAAGTCCGTCGAGGAACTCGTCCAGTCCCTGAAGCGCCCGCGCAACGTCATCCTGATGGTCCCTGCCGGCAACGTGGTCGATGCCCAGATCGACGCCCTTCGGCCCTTGCTCGACGACGATGACATGATCATCGACATGGGCAACGCGAACTTCCACGACACGAGGCGGCGCGCGCGCGCCGCGCGCGAGGCCGGGCGTCCCTATCTCGGCGTCGGCATCTCTGGGGGCGCCGAAGGCGCACGCTTCGGTCCGTCCATCATGGGCGGCGGCCCGCGGACTTGCTGGGAACGGGTGGCCCATGTCCTCGAGGCTGTCGCGGCGGACCATGAAGGCCAGCCCTGCGCCATGTGGATGGGCGAAGATGGCGCGGGTCATTTCGTCAAGACGGTGCACAACGGCATCGAATACGCGGACATGCAGCTGATCGCGGAAGCATACGGGATCATGCGCGACGGCATGGGCATGGCCGCGGCAGACTGCGCGGAAGTGTTCACGCGCTGGAACGACGGCATTCTCAAGAGCTATCTGGTCGAGATTTCCGGCAAGGTGGCGGCGGCCCGGGATGACAGCACCGGCGAACCCGCGCTGGATGTCATTCTTGACCGTGCGGGACAGAAGGGAACGGGTCGCTGGACGGTGATCGAAAGCCAGATGCTCGGCGCCCCGGTTCCAGTGATCGAGGCGGCCGTTGCCGCCCGCAACATGTCGGCGATGCGGGACCTGCGCCTGCAAGGCGCCGAACTCTATCGGGCGCGCGCCTGCCGCCTGGATGAAGGCCTGGCAATTCAGGACCTGGAACAGGCGCTGATCGCAGGGAAGATCCTCTGCTACGCGCAGGGCTTCGATCTTCTCTTCAAGGCCAGCACGGATTTCGGCTGGTCGCTGCCAATGCCGGGAATCGCCGAGATCTGGCGCGAGGGCTGCATCATCCGCTCGGCAATGCTGAACGACATGGCGGCGGCCCTTCGGGAATCGCCGGGCACGAACCTGGCGCTTGCAGACCGTTTCCGCGCCCTCATGGGCAAAAACATCAAGGGCCTCCGGAAAACCGCGCTTGCCGCGCAGGCCGCACGCCTTCCGGTCCCTGCGCTTGCTGCGGCGCTTGCCTATTTCGACACCCTGGCCTGCGAGCGTACGACCGCCAACATGCTCCAGGCGCAGCGCGACTATTTCGGAGCACACGGGTTCGAACGCATCGACGGCGAAGGCGAGCATCACGGACCCTGGCACGGTCACGATCTGGACGGGAGTCCTGCCCAAGGCTGACAGGGCCGGGAATTGGCCACGCCCCGGCATGCCGCGGAACGCGCGGAACCGAACGGGCTCCCTGCTGCATCCATCGAAGGGAGGTAGGCGCCACCCGATCCTTGCCCAGCACGGGATGCCATCGGCCGGCAGGTCGGAATCAACCCCGACCGCGATCAAGCAGGCGCGCGGCCAGCGGCGCTCCCGTGATGACGATCACGAGGCGCAATATGTGATGCGCGACGATGAATGACATGTCCGCCCCGACGACAAGCGCCAGAACCGTGAGTTCCGCCTGGCCGCCCGGCGAGTACGCGAGCAGCGCGGACATGCCGGGGGCAAGCCCGAAGGAATAGATCGCCTCAACGAAGGCCACGGTCAGAATGATCAGGAGTCCGCAGAATCCCAGGCCGGCAACAATGTCCTTCCGGATCTCGTTCACCGTTATGCCGTTGTAGTTGCAGCCGATGGTCATGCCGATGAAGAACTGTGACGCCCAGATGGCTTCTGCGGGCGGGCGCTGTTCGAGGAATCCCGCCAGAGTCAACGCAGTCGCCACGATCATCGGCCCGAGAATCGAGGCCCCCAACAGGCCGACCTTCCGCGCCGCCCACCAGCCGAACCCCGCCGCGAGCACCATCAAGGCAAGTTCGGATGGCGCGACCGTCGCCAGCGGAACGCCCGGGGGGCGGTCGAGATCCGCATTCCATATGCCTTTCAGGAGGAATGGCAACGCCACCACGATCACGAAGACGCGGGTGGCATGAATCAGCGACAGGGCGCGGACATTGCCGCCCGCCTCCTCGCCGAAGACGACCATGTCCTGAAGGCCGCCTGGCATCGCCGCGTAGTAGGCGGTCGGGAAGTCGTATCCACACAGTCGCCGGAAATAAGGCACTCCGGCGACACCGATGGCGAGAATGAACACGGGCATCAGGATGAGCGTCGGCCACATGGACGGAAAGGTTGCCAACACGGCTGGCGTGAGCGTTGCGCCCACCGCGACGCCGAGAACGGTCCGCATCGCGGCGTTGACCGGCTTGATGCCACCGAGCGGAACGCCCAGGAGTGCGGCAATGAGGCAGCTCGTGACCGGGCCGAGCAGCCACGGCAGCGGCAGCGCCAGCAGATGAAACGCCGCCACCCCCAACAGGCCGGAGGCCAGTGCACAGAGAACGGGAACTACCTGCATGAAGTCATGGCGAAAGCAGGGTGACTCCGCGAACGTTCTCCAAGAGCGCTGCTGGAGATCGAGACGGCCACCATCCGCGACCCTTGCGCGCCAAACCGCGTGTGCAGGGCTTTTGGCACTGCTGCCGGGCCAGCTCCGGTTGCGGGCTGGCGCCGTGCGGCAATCCGCATCGCACGCCTCGTTGGAATTCCAGCATTCATGCCCGCTTCTTCCTCCATCTGGCCCCGAAATGGAAGGACGTCCGCTCGATCTGCGTGACGCGCCCGGCCCGGCCCGTGCCGCCGCCGGACTTTCGGTGACGCATCTTGCGCAGGGATGGATGACTGGCCTACGATGCAGGTTCTGGAATGGATGCAGTCTTGAGCGACAGCGGACACATTTCGCAGGTGGAAACGCCATCGGGCAAGAACGCCGAATACGAGAACTTTCCCGTCGGCTCGATATTGCTTCCTGCCCGAACGCGACCTCACGTCGCCACGTTCTACGCGTTTGCCCGTGCCATCGACGACATCGCGGATTCGCCGGATCTCACGGCTGGGGAAAAGACGGCGCGACTGGAAGGGTTTGGACGTGAGCTTCGGCTCGCCGAAGGGCGGGCTGGCTACGAAAAGGCCACGCGAATGGCCGCAAGCCTTGCCGAGACGGGCGTCAGCGACATCCATTGCCGCAATCTCGTCCGCTACTGCCTGCAAGACGCGACAAAGAACCGCTACGCGTCGTGGCAGGAAGTGATCGACTACTGCATGCTCTCCGCTGCACCGGTCGGGCGGTACCTGATCGATCTTCATGGCGGGTCAAGCGCAGGCTACGGAAGTTCGGACGCGTTGTGCAACGCGCTTCAGGTCATCAATCACCTGCAGGATTTCGGCGACGACTACAGGACCCTGGACCGCATCTATCTGCCCGCGGACTGGATGGCGGAGTCTGGCGTCAACGTTGAGGAACTCGGCAAGGACCGCACATCCGAGCGGCTTCGCGTCGTCATCGACAAGTGCCTGACCGAAATCGAGGCACTCATGAAGGATGCGCGCCAACTGCCTGGTCACGTCAACCACCGTCGCCTGAAACTCGAAGCCGCCGTCATCGTGCGTTTGGCTGACCGGCTGGCCTGGCAACTCTCTCGAAAGGACCCCTTGGCGGCACGGGTCAAGCTGACAAGGCCGGAAGCCGTCATTTGCACGATGCGAGGGCTGGCCGGGGGCCTCGTCCTGTCGCGATGATCCCTGCGGCACCGCTCATGAACCCCGGATCGGGTCGCCCGGCGTCGGCAACGCGCCGGACGACGGGTCAGGTCGCAGCATGCTCGCTACCCGGATTCTCCATGAGTGCCTGACCCATGCTCCCGGCAGCCAGTTCGGCCGCCAGCCTGCCGGAACGCACCGCGCCCTCGATCGTTGCCGGCAGGCCGGTATCCGTCCAGTCTCCGGCAAGGAAGACACCCGGTGGACCTGCGACGGATCCGGGCCGTCGCGCGACCTGTTCCGGTGTCTGGGCAATGGTCGCCATCCGCTCGACGACGACACGGTGCGGCGGCACCATTCCCGCGTCGCCTTCCAGTTCCAGTGACCGTCGGACGTCGTCCCAGATCGCACCCACCTTGCTTCGCCCGTCGACGTCGCCCCGGCAGGCGCTGACGGTCGCCGAGACAATGCCGTCCCGCCAGAACAGCCACTCCGCCGTGCCGCCGAGGAGCCCGAGGAACGGCGGGTCCTCCGGCTTCCACGAGACGATTCCTGGCGTCCGGAAATGCACATTGACGATGCCGCGGTGCTCGTTCGGGACGCGCAGGCCCGGAACCAGCTCTTCGGCGACACGGGCGGGCACGGCCAGGATCACCCGGTCATCCGGTCCAACCTGGACCTCGTCATCCCTGAAACACAAGGCCGTGACACGGCCTGACTTGTTCAACGTGATCGAACGAAGCCGCATGCGAAAGCGCAGCTCGGCACCACTTCCCGCCAGAAAGGCCACCGCCGGGTCCGCGAAGGCACCGCTCAGGCCATGCCTCGCCGTCAGGGGACGGCATGCACGACCCCCTCGGCCAATGGTTTCACGCAGAACCGGCTTCATGAGCACCGCCGCGGCATGCTCGGGTTCGGTGTTGAGAACCGCGATCGATACCGGTTTCCAGAATCGCTCGTGCAACTGGCCGCAAGGCGACAGGACTTCGCTGATCGACGATCCCGGACCGGCATTCAACAGGCGGAGCGACTTTGCATAGTCCGCCAGTCGCGCACCCGGAACCCGTCCGTCGCGGGAAAACGGTCTTCCGGGGATGCGGCCATCGCCCAGGTCAACCGTCCAGCGTTCACCTGTGGCGAGATCAAGGAACGGAAATCGGGCGCTGATCGGACCGGACAGCCTGTCCCGTGCGCCAATCAGGGCCAGGAACCGCTGAATCGAGGTGTTGCCGGAGAGCATCAGGTGGCTTCCGTTGTCGATCATCGCCCCGAGGCTCTCGTCGTGGAACGAACGGCAGCGTCCGCCGGCAAGGCCGGTCGCTTCGTGAACGGCCACGCGGACACCGCTCGCGGACAACTCGCACGCCGCGCTCAGGCCGGCAACGCCTGCGCCAACCACATGGGCGATTCCAGGCACCTAGAACAGGCCGTGGCGCAGGGCCAGGCAGGCCTTTCGGAACGAGCCGACGGAAATCCGCTCGGACGGAAACGGCGAGAACCCCGCTCCGACGATCCGTTCCAGGAGCTTTCCGTACACCGCGCGCATCATCCTGGCGGGCCGAATGTCCTGAGGTCGGCAAGCGCTCATGATCTTGTCCGCAGCCGCGAAGTGGTCCCGGGCATGCGCCGACAGCCCCTGGCAGACAATGGCCGCTGCAGGCTGGTCGGCAAGCGTGTCGGCGCGCGGGTGTTCAAGCCCTGCCTCACGAAGAGCGGATGCGGGAAGGTAGATCCGGTTGCGTCGGGCGTCTTCACGGACGTCACGCAGGATATTGGTCAACTGAAGCGCCGAACCGAGTGAAGCCGCCAATTGCCTGCCGGTCTCGGGATCGAGGCCGAATACCCGACAGGACATCCGCCCGACCGAACAGGCCACGCGGTCAACATATGTCGCCAGGGCCGCCTCATCGGGAATGCGTACGGACGGCGCCGCGTCCGTCATCATTCCGTCAATCACGCAATTCAGGTCGGATTCCGCAATTTCGTAATCGAAAGCCGGCCTGGCAAGTGCCCTCACCGTCGCCCGTGCCGGCGCCTCGCCCCGATAGAGCCGCTCCACGTCGCGCCGGTAGCCGTTAAGCGCCTCCTGCTTGCGAAACGTCTCGCCGGGCTCATCCGCTATGTCGTCGACCTCCCGGCAAAACGCGTAGATCGCATACATCGCGTCGCGCTTCGCGGGCAGCATGCGTCGCATCGCCCAGAAAAACGCGGAACCCGAATTCGCGACCAGCGTCTCCGCATAACGTTTCGCCGCAAGCTCGCCTGACCGTTGCACGTTCGCAAATTGCATTGGTCACAGATACATCGCGGATCAGGATCGATCAACCGAGTCGACCGCCGCAGACGGCTTCCAATTCCTTGAATCGTTGAGTGCGGGTCGCGAACTGGTCCTGCCTTCTCCGTTGGATTCGATGCCAGCTTGACTGCAACGGTGTTGGCAAACTATCTTTCTACACCGGGAAGTGAACGCAGAAGTGCTGCCGGACTTCTGTCTGGGCGGCAATTCTTCCATGCACGGCGAAGAGACAATTTTGGGGAAGGGAACCAATGTCCGAATTGGAAATTGAGGCATTTGCGGCCGATACCGGAACGGCAATCAGGATCGTCGGCCGGATTGACGGAAGTTCCGCACCCGTTCTCGACGGCCGGCTCAAGGAGCTCGGCATGAACCTTGGCCTGCCGATAGTGCTTGACTTCGACGACGTGGACTTTGTCAGCAGCGCGGGGCTTCGAACCCTGTTGGTCCTTGCGAAACGCGTGGAAGCGAAGGGCGGAACCGTTGTCATCGCCCGATTGCAGCCCGAAGTCGACGAAGTCTTCGAAATCTCCGGGTTCAAGAGCATCTTCAAGCATCACCCGTCATTGACAGCAGCCTTGACGGAGAACGGCATGCCAGCCGATCTTTGCGGCGGGACCAGCGAGGAAGAGCCGAGTCAGGAGCAGGAAGGCGGCCTCGGACGTTTCGTCTCCAAGATCCTGCCGGGCAGGTCGGGCAATTGATCACGGCGCCTGCGGACCATGCCGCAGGCCATCCCGAGGCCGCGGCGAGACCGTCGGGTGCGCAGACAAGTTCATCAAGCATGCCCTGATCCACGAATCGCTGGCCGACGCTGGCGCCCCGGGTCATGCCATGTCGGGGCATACCGTTGAATGAAGTGCCGGACCGATCGCGGACAATCGCCCAGCGAGGAAAAAATGGCTGAAGCATTCATATGCGAAGGACTGCGCAGCGCCATTGGCAAATATGGCGGAGCGCTCGCGGATACACGTCCCGACGATCTGCTGGCAGAGGTGATCCGTGCCGTCATGGCTTCCGCGCCGTCCCTTGATGCGACAGCGGTCAACGACGTGATCATGGGATGCGCCAACCAGGCCGGAGAGGACAACCGCAACGTGGCCCGGATGTCGGCGTTGCTGGCCGGACTTCCCGAAACCGTCGGCGGTGCAACCATCAACCGGCTTTGCGGATCCGGGCTTGACGCAGTGGCCATGGCGGCGCGCACGGTCAGGACCGGCGAAGCGGACGTCATTCTTGCCGGGGGCGTCGAGAGCATGACGCGCGCGCCCATGGTCATGCCCAAGGCGAATGCCGCGTTTTCCCGACAGGCCGAGATCTTCGACACGACCATTGGCTGGCGATTCGTCAACCGCAGGATGGAGGCGAAACACGGCGTCGACAGCATGCCGGAGACCGCAGAGAACGTCGCCTCGGAATTCGGGATCTCGCGAACCGACCAGGACGCTTTCGCACTCCGGTCGCAGGAGCGCGCGGCGCGAGCCATTGAATGCGGACGGCTGGGGGAGGAGATCACGCCGGTCTCGATTTCCGGGCGGAAGGCCGATCCGGTCGTCTTTGACACCGACGAGCACCCGCGTCGCACCTCGCTCGACAAGCTCGCCGCGCTGCCGACCCCTTTCCGAGACGGCGGCACGGTCACGGCCGGAAACGCGTCCGGCGTGAATGACGGCGCCGCGGCGCTGATTGTGGCGTCGGAAGCGGCGATCGAGCGGCACGGACTGACACCCAAGGCGCGGGTCTTGGGCGCCGCGACGGCCGGCGTTCCGCCGCGAATCATGGGCATTGGACCGGCACCCGCCAGCGAAAGGCTGCTGGATCGCCTTGGCATCGCGACAGCCGATCTGGACGTCATCGAGCTGAACGAGGCATTCGCGGCCCAGGCGCTGGCGGTGACGCGTCAACTCGGCCTTCCCGACGACGCGGACTTCGTGAATCCGAACGGAGGCGCCATCGCGCTCGGCCACCCGCTGGGCATGTCGGGCGCGCGGCTGGCACTGACGGCCGCGATCGAGATCCAGGACCGGGACCTGTCCCTCGCCCTTTGCACCATGTGCATCGGTGTCGGCCAGGGAATCGCGCTTGCTCTCGAGAGGGTCAGGTAGAAGCACCTTGCGCCGGACGCGGGCTCCTCCAGACAGGGTCCATGCGAGCCTGAATGCACAGACATCCGCGTGGAGATTCATCCCGGGAGGCCCCCGCGTGGATTATGCGGTGTCGCTCTCGAGAACGCCTGCACCCGCTCTACGCCCTTCGGCACTTCGCGCGCCCGAGCTCACCATATGCCCGCCGGCGCGTGAAGTTCCGGCCGGCGGGTCGGGCGCACCTGCTCTCAGCCTCGAGCGCTTGCCCTTCTTCAGTGAACCGCGCCTTCTTGAAGCCCCTTCCCCGCGCCTGCATTGCTCCGATGACGGGCTTCAAGCTTCGTCCTCGTTCCGTCACCTCGCACGCCACGCGCGGCGGCACCCGGCAGGCACATGTCGAGAGACAACGCCATCGGCTTCCAGTTCCCGCAGCTGCAGCGTGATCATCCGTTCGGTCGCGTTCGGAGCAAGTCGGCACGGCCCGCTGAAACGCTTTCGCCGCCAAGAATGCGACAAACGGGGATCGGCTTCCAGCGCACGCGGTTCTGTCGAACGGGCCGAAACCGAGTTCGGCAGGCTCGAGGTCGCCGACTTTGGCAATCACGACAAGGCCCCTGTGGCAGCACGGCCGCCGCATGCTTCAAATCGCCGCCACCGCGCCCCAACCAGGCCGTCCAGGCAACCGGACACCTTCAGAATGGGCATCCGGGAGCGTCTCAATGCGCGGCACGCGGGAACAGGACAGTGCTCGCAAGCAACTGGCAATGCGACATTTGACGTGCCAGAATTGGCACGAAAGACGCCGTCGGCCTGCCCACACCGAGTCGCACGGATCCCGAACCAGGATGAACGGACCCACGCCCAATGACGGAACTGCCCGCAACCGAACTGCTGGAAACGCACGACGTGACCAATCAACCAGATGCTGCGGGCGACCGTGATCTCTGGGCCGACGACATCGTCCTGCGCATGCTCGTCGGCAATGACGGGAAGGAAAGCGCACTTGCCGCCTATGGCGCGACCCTCGGGCAGCGCGACATGCGGACAGCGGCACGAAATGCCGAGCGGCACGCGCCCGAACTCCGCCTGTTCGACCACGCCGGCCGGCGCTTGGACGAGGTGGTCTATCACCCCGACTACCATCGGTTCATGGCCACCTCGATCGCCGCCGGATACCACTCGGTGGCATGGGAGCGCGATGCCGGCGGCCACGTCGTGCATGCGGCCATGGTCTATCTGGCCAGCCAGGTGGAGCCCGGGCATTGCTGCCCGCTGACAATGACCTACGCGGCGCAGCCGGTGATACGCGCTGCGGAAGGTCTGCGCGATGACTGGCGCGCCCTGGCCCTGGCCCGGGAATACGATCCGGCAGCCAAGCCGGCGAAAGCGAAGCCAGGCGTGACCCTCGGAATGGCGATGACCGAGAAACAGGGTGGCTCCGATGTCAGGGCCAACTCGACCGTTGCGGAGCGCCAGGGAGATGCGTGGCGGCTGACGGGTCACAAATGGTTCTGTTCCGCGCCGATGTCGGACGGGTTCCTGACGCTTGCCAGGACCGGTTCCGGCCTGACCTGCTTCCTTGTGCCGCGATGGCTGGACGACGAACGGAACGGCATCCGAATCCAGAGGCTGAAGGAAAAGCTTGGCAACCGCTCGAACGCCTCGGCCGAAATCGAGTACCACCGCGCGCTGGCCTACCGCGTCGGCGGGGATGGCGCAGGCGTGCGAACCATCGTGGAGATGGTGCACCACACGCGCCTCGACACTGCCATTGCGCCTGCCGGCCTCATGCGTGCCGCGCTCCGCGAAGCCCATCACTGGGTCTCGAACCGTCTCGCATTCCAGAAGCGCCTGATCGACCAGCCGCTGATGCGCACTGTTCTCGCCGATCTTGCCCTCGACTGGCAGGGAGCGCTGACGCTGGGCATGCACGTCGCACGATGCTTTGACGGACGCACTCCGGAAGACCGGGCCTTTGCACGGATCGGCGTGGCATTGGCGAAGTACCTGAACAACAAGCTTTGCCCGACCGTGGTCGGCGAGGCCATGGAAGTGCTTGGCGGCATGGGATATGTCGAGGAGACAATGCTTCCCAAGCTATTCCGCGAGGCGCCGCTCAACGGCATCTGGGAAGGGTCGGGCAACGTCATCTGTCTCGATGTCCTTCGGACACTCGCGAAGGTTCCCCTGGCCGCCGACGCGCTGAACGCCGATCTGGATTCCGCGACGGGAATGGACAAGACCTATGACGCCGCGCTCGCCGAACATCGGGCACGCTGGCAGTCGCCCGTGCCTGAAGCGGAGGCAAGATGGTTCGCCGAGCGGACGGCGCTGTTGCTGACGGCGTCCGCGCTCCTGCGGCTCGGCGAGCCCAGGGTTGCCGAAGCCTTCGTTGACTCCCGGCTGTCCGGAAGGCGTGGCCGCACGAGCGGAGCCCTGGCGCCGATGCACACCAACGCGGTGCTGGCACACGGGCTTGAACCTGCCTGACACGCCGCCCAATCATGGCCGCAAACCGGTTGGCAGCAGGCATCAATCTCCTTGGCTTCTCACCGGTTTCGGTCCTGTTGACGTCCTGCATGAACGCGCCCGGGCCCAAAGGACGGCGAGTTCGCGGTGACGCAGCGCGCCACGCATCCGACGCAGCACCTTGGGCTGGACGCGGAATCACCTGCCGTTGGCATATCCGGCTCTCTGCCTTGTCCGCCTGGTCCCGGCGGCAAGCCGGTCGTGCCCGTCAGCGGCCACGCTCCGGCGATCCCGGCCAGCCTTGCGGCTGATCACGTTGAAGCGGCCCGGAAAGCACGCCAACCCTTCACTTCCCCGAAACCGTGAAACCCGGCATCGATGGCGGCAGCCTCGTGACACTCCGCGTCCGCCTCAGACTGGACGGGAAAGTGCGCTGGGTGTCGCCGGTATGGCACGATCGGGGGCATTGCAATGTCGGCCTCGGCCGCTCGTTTCGGAAGTCACCGAAATGATCGAAACAAACGGGAACCGCGTTGCGCAACTTGCCGCAGTCGGCGCGGTTCCCGTGAATGCATGAAGTCGCGCCAACGTTCCATTGCGGACACGCGGGCACGATGACCGACCGTGACAGCCAACACCTTGGACGCGTGCCTAACTGCACCCGCCGGTCACTGGCGCGCGACCTCGATCCAGTTGCCCTCGACGATCCTGGAAATGATGATCACGTCAGCACCCTGGTGGTCGCCGGGATCGTAGTCGACTTCCACGCCCAAGATTTCGTCAGTGTACTGGATGTTCTCCATCGCGGCCTGAAACGACTCGTGCGTCAAGTCCGGGCCCGTGGCATCGAGCGCGCGCACCAGCAGTTCCGCGGCGGAGCGCCCAAGAAGCGCGCCGGTGGGCGGGACCTCGCCGGTGGCTTCCTGGTAGCTCGCGACCCACTCCGCCAAGGTCGGGTTGTCCATGCGCGCAACGATGTCCGACCATCCGGCAGATGCGTACATGCCTTCCGTCACGCCCCCGGGAACCCTTGCCACCGCGGTGTGAAAGGCGGCCGATGAACCCAGGAAATTCACGTCGGTCCAGCCGATCTTCTTGGCCGTCGCCACGGCCGTGATGACCTGTCGCAGCCCGAGCGCAATGGCGATGGTGTCGCAGCCGTCAGCCCTCAGCTTGGTCAGGGAACCCACGAAGTCCTGCTCGTCCGGCCTGTGAGTCGTCTCGGAAGCGAAATTCAGCCCCAGTTCCGATGAGATGTCCTTGGCGCCTTCGGCGATCTCCTGACCGAAGTCGGAGGGAATGTACATGGCACAAATGCTCGTCGCGCCTTCGTTCTTCACCAGGTAGCTTACGCCGGCCCGGATCTGGTCGTAGTAGGACGAGACGCTCGCGTATTTGTACGGCGCCGGCGGATCAAGCAGCTGGCGCCCCACCGAAAGAGGGGCGATGTTGGGAACGCCACGCCCTTCCAGCAGCGGAAACAATGCGACATTCATCGGCGTTCCCGTCGTCAAGAACATCGCGAAGACCTTGTCGGAGTTCAGCAGCTTGTTGAACCCGGTCATGGCCCTCGGCAGCTGGTAGCCATGGTCCTCCACGATCAGGCGAATCTTGCGGCCGTGCACCCCGCCCGAAGCATTGACCTGATCGAAATAGAGATTGGCGGCCCGAACCGCAGGCGCGCCAAATCCGGCGAAGGGACCCGACAGGTCGGAGTTGGTGCCGATCAGCACCTCGTCGTCCGACACGCCTTGGGTTTGCGCCGTTGCCGCGCCGCACATCAGCAGGGACACGACGAACGCGTTCTTGAACAGGTTCTTCATGGTCTTTGGGTCCTATCTGGTCACTCGGCGTCAAGCATACATCTCGTCGACAAGCGCGCCATGATTCTTTTCGACGAAACTGCGCCTGAGCTTCATGGTCGCGGTCAGCTCCTCGTCCTCGGCAGTCAGCAGGACGTCGATCAACCGAAAGTCCTTGATCTGCTCAGCGCGTGCGAGATCACCGTTCACCGCGTCCACCACGCCCCCGATGAGATTGCGCACCTGCCGGACCTGCGTCAGCGACGCAAAGTCGGAGAACGGCAGCCGATTGTCCTGCGCAAACTTCTCGACCGATTCCTGATCCACCATGATCAGGCAGGCAATATGCTTGCGACCGTCTCCGATCACGATCGCGTCCGAGACGTATGGCGAGGCCTTCAGGCGATCCTCGATATTCGCGGGCGCGATGTTCTTGCCACCTGACGTGATGATGATGTCCTTGATCCGTCCGGTGACGGTCAGGTAGCCGTCCGCGTCGATCTCGCCCGCGTCGCCGGTTCGCAGCCAGCCATCGGCGGTAAACGCGTCAGCGGACTTCTCGTTGTCGCGCCAGTAGCCCTTGAAGCAGCTGGCGGCCCTGAACTGGATCTCGCCGTCCCGCCCGATCCTGATCTCGCTGCCCGGCACGTTCCGCCCCACGGTGCCGGGCCGGTTTGCGGCTGCAGAGTTCAGCGTCATGATGCCGGCGCTTTCCGTCATCCCGTATCCCTCGAAGATGCGCACGCCGATGGCCTGGAACCACCTCAGCAGATCCGGGGAAATCGACACCGCGCCCGTGTTGCCACGACGCAGCCGGTCCATGCCCAGCATCCGGCGCAAGTTCCGCAGAATCACGAGATCCCAGAAGAGGTGCCGCGCCATCACGCCGAAGGACTTCGGCCTGCCCGCAAGTTCTGCATCCGCCCTGGCCATTCCGGCGCTGAGCGCCCGGCCAAATGCCCATCGCCCCAGCCACGTGGAGTCTGCCTCCATGTTGGAAATGCGCGAATGCATCTTCTCCCACACGCGCGGCACGGCGACGAACACGGTCGGCGAGACTTCGCGAATGTTCTCGAAGACGGTCTCCGGACTCTCGGCGAAATTGACCGTCGAACCGATCGCGATGGGATGGAGAACCGAGACCGTTCGCTCGAGCACGTGGCATAGCGGCAGGAAGCAGACATGCTCGTCGTCAGGCGACATCAGCAGCGTGTCGGGAGCTGTCGAGATCGAGTACATGATGTTGGAATGCGTCAGCATCGCCCCTCGTATGCTTCGAGAATCAGAAAGGAACCGGGAGGTGGCTGTGGATAAGTTG
>VXSG01000016.1 GCA_009838075.1 Boseongicola sp. SB0665_bin_10
ATGGCCATTGCGGTCGCTCCTGCGCGGGCGTTTGGGAGAGGACGCTCCAACGCCCTTTTCACGCACCATCACCGAGCGAGAACGAAATGCAAACATCGTTCCGAATGTGACTCAACGATATAAGTCCCTTGTCATTCATGGGCCGGAGTCCTCTTTCCGAGCGTGTTGGAGAAGGCATGCCACGTCAGGCATCTTGTCCAGTGGCCCGCTGTCCTGTCACGAGATGTCCGTTAGACCGATCACGAATTGTCCATTAGAAATGTCACCATTTGATCACTAGGATGACCTCCAACTGTTCAATACATTTGCTTTCATGTGCAGAATTGGACGTGTTTCCTGTGTCTGTTCCTTTGTCGACGCAGTGCTAAGCCACGCTCTCACCATGTCCCTGCACCGGAAGATCCCGCGATTTCTCGAGACCATACGTCACCAGGAGCGCGTAGGTCGTAAATGAGGCATGCGACGGACCCGCGCCTAGGGTTCTTGATTGAAGTAGTCGATGGCTGCGGTGATCACCTGGTCAACGTACCGGTCCTTCTCATGGAGATCGACGTGGGTTGCGCCTTTGATCGCCACGCGTTTCATGGGTCCGCGCCTTGACCAGTGGAACATCCGCAAAAAGATGCGCGTGGTCGCCTTGGTGCCTTGGATCGTGACGGTCGGCGTGCGCAAAAATTTCGGGGATTCTTATGAGCCGTCCTTTGTCAAGCCCTCTTCCGTTGCCGCTTCGAGACAGCACTGCGTCCATCGATGGCGGATGCTCGGCAGCTTCCTTTCCCGACAGCTTCGTGAAGCACCGAAGGCTCTCAGGGCGGGACGTCCCATTGTGTGGATATGTTCCTGTCGAAATATGGGTTGGATCCCAAATTTTGACGTTCAAGCAAGTGGAGCATCCAGCACTCTGGGCTTGCTGGCCGCTGGGGCTGATTTTGCCGGCAGTTGCACCACCGCCATTGATGCTTGCGCCGCCTTGGGCCAGAAAGCTTCCGCGAGGTGCGCATGAGAGTTGCGATTCAGATGGATCCCATCGGCCCGATAGACATAGAGGCCGACTCGACGTTCCGGCTGGCGGAAGAGGCCCAGGCCCGGGGTGCGGAACTGTTCCACTATCATCCGGACTGTCTCTTCTGGGAGGAAGGGCAAGTCGCTGCGCGCGGCTGGCCCCTGGAAGTGCGTCGTGTGAAGGGCGACCATTTCAGGCTTGGAGAGGAGGCGGTCGCGTCGCTGGACACCTTCGACGTCATCTGGCTCCGCCAGGATCCGCCTTTCGACACGAGTTACATCACGACCACGCATCTGCTCGAATTGGTACCGGACACGCTCGTGGTCAACGACCCGTTTTGGGTAAGGAATTTTCCGGAAAAGCTGCTTGTGCTTCAGTTTCCGGATCTGACGCCGCCGACGATGATCGCGCGTCGCCTCGATTCTATTCGCGAATTTGCGGAACGACACGGAGACATCATTCTCAAGCCACTTTACGGCAACGGGGGCGCAGGGATATTCCACCTGACGCGTGATGACCGGAACCTTGCCTCGCTGCACGAAATGTTCACTGCTGCATCGCGCGAGCCCCTGATTGCCCAGAAGTTCCTTCCGGAAGTCACGAACGGCGACAAGCGCATCATCCTGGTTGACGGGGAGCCTGTCGGTGCAATCAACCGCATTCCGCCCGAAGGCGAGACGCGCTCGAATCTCCACGTGGGTGGCCGGGCTGAAAAGGTCGGCCTGACCGCGCGTGACCGCGAGATATGCAATGCCATCGGTCCGCTGCTTCGGGAGAAGGGGCAGGTTTTCGTGGGAATCGATGTCATTGGCGGATACCTGACCGAGATCAACGTCACCTCTCCCACCGGCATTCAGGAACTTGAGCGGTTCGATGGCGTGAACGTCGCCGGCACCATCTGGGACGCCATCGACGCGCGCCTCGCCAGTTAGGAACCGTCGCCCGGGACGCGCGGGCGGCCTGGCCTCGATGGAGACTTCGTCGGACTTGCGGCTCGAAGCAGTTCGTCGGATGCCGGACGTGACCGCTTGGATCTTTCCTGGCTGCCCGAGCAATCCGGGCGGGCGGCGGGCATCGCTGTCGAAAGGCGGTCGATCGTGGCGGACGTCACGGTCTTGGCACGGTTGGGCATTTCCCCTCGCAAACGCGCGTGGAACCAGACAGCCCGCACCGGATGCGCAATGCCTTGCTCATTGCCTTTCTGGAACTTAACACTTGTGACAACCCAAGGAGCGGCAAGACATGCTGGACGGGAAGCGCGTTCTCCTGATCGTGGGTGGCGGAATTGCCGCTTACAAGTCGCTGGAACTGATCCGCCTCGTCCGCAAGGCCGGTGGGGCGGTGACTCCGGTGCTGACGCGCGCGGCAATGGAATTCATCACGCCGCTCTCGGCCTCGGCACTAGCAGGGGAGAAGGTCTATACCGATCTCTTCGACCTGACCGACGAAGCCGAAATGGGTCACATAGAGCTGTCGCGCAGCGCGGACATCCTGGTCGTCGCGCCGGCGACGGCCGATCTCGCTGCCAAGATGGCCGGCGGCCATGCCGATGATCTGGCGTCGACTCTGTTGATGGCGACCGACACGCCGGTCCTGATCGCTCCGGCCATGAACATGCGCATGTGGCTTCACCCCGCGAACCAGCGAAACATGGCCTCCCTTGAGGGCGACGGCGTCGCCCGCGTCGGACCGTCCGAGGGGGAAATGGCATGCGGCGAATACGGTCCCGGGCGCATGGCTGAACCCCACGAGATCGTTGACGCCATCGTTGCGCGGCTTGGTGCCGGAACACTGTCAGGCAGGCATGTAGTGGTCACGTCGGGTCCAACGCACGAACCCGTCGATCCCGTCCGGTACATTGCCAACCGTTCTTCCGGCGCCCAGGGATCGGCGATTGCCGCAGCGCTTGCGGGGCTTGGCGCAAGGGTCACGTTCGTGACCGGCCCGGCGTCCGTGCCGCCGCCGCAGGGCGTCGCCGTGGTGCGTGTCGAGACGGCCCGCCAGATGCTTGGCGCCGTAAGGGCCGCGCTCCCCGCGGATGCGGCCGTGTTTGCGGCGGCGGTGGCGGACTGGCATGTTGAGGCGGAATCAGGGACCAAGATCAAGAAGAGTGCCGGAAACAAGGACCTGAATCTCAGCCTGACGGAGAATCCGGACATCCTCGCGACAGTTTCGCGCATGCGCAAGGATCGCCCCGCACTGGTCGTGGGATTTGCGGCGGAGACCGACGACGTGATCGGCAACGCCAGGGCAAAGCTCAAGCGCAAGAAGTGCGACTGGATCGTAGCCAATGACGTTTCGCCGGCGACGGGCATCATGGGTGGTGACGAGAACGCGGTGACCGTCATTGATCGGGCGGGCGAGGAAGCCTGGCCTCGTGCCTCAAAGGCGCATGTGGCCCGCAGGCTCGCGCAGCGGATCGCCGACGCGCTTTCATGAAAGCCGAGATTGCCATGTCCTGGGCCGTAGGCGCGGACCGAAGTCTCCCGCTCCCGGCCTATGAATCCCCGGGTGCGGCCGGTGCCGATCTTCGGGCAAACCTGCCAAAGGCGGACCGCGCGGGAATCGAGCTCGCGCCGGGCGAGCGCCGGCTGGTCCCGACCGGGTTCCATGTGAGGATACCTGACGGATTCGAGATGCAGATCCGTCCGCGTTCGGGCCTTGCGCTGAATGAAGGGCTGAGCCTGGCGAACGCACCCGGCACGATCGACAGCGACTACAGAGGCCCGCTGGGCGTGATCTTGATCAACCTCGGCACCGACCCGGTGGCTGTCGTGCATGGCCAGCGCATTGCCCAAGCCGTCCTGGCGCCCGTGACAAGGGCTAGTTTCGAAGTCGTCGAGTCGCTTCCGGAAACCGTGCGGGGCGCGGGCGGATTCGGGTCGACGGGGCGCGGCTGATGGTGCTGGTCCTTGCACTGGCCTTGGCGCTCTGGTTCGCGGGGCGGCTCTTTCGGGTTCCCGTGCGCGTGCGTTTCATCCTGATTGCGGTTCTCTACCTCGCGGTGCTTACGATGCAGCTTGTGCTCCCTGCGGGCAGTTCGTTGCGCGAAGCCACGGGCGGATCGGCGACCGCGTGGCTTGTGGCAGGGGCGCTGGCGGCGGCGATCTGGGGCTACTGGCGCGTCTTGCGCCAACTTAGGGGGCGTGCTCGCCCCGAGAATCGGGAGGGGGCAGGTTCCGGTGCTTCGACCGTCGAAGTCGAGCGAAACGCGCGTCACATCGCCCTTCGCGAAATCGGTGGAACCGGCCAGAAGCGATTGAAGGGCGCCCGTGCCCTGGTGGTCGGCGCAGGCGGCCTGGGCGCACCGGTTCTCCAATACCTGGCAGCTGCAGGCGTTGGCACCATCGGCGTAATCGATGGCGACGCGGTCGAGAATTCGAATCTCCAGCGACAGGTCATCCACTCGGATGCGCGAATCGGCATGCCAAAGGTGTTTTCCGCGCAGAAGGCGATGGCCGAGCAGAATCCCTTCGTCAACATCCGCCCCTATAACAGGAGGCTGACCCGCGAGATCGCTGCAGATCTTTTTGCGGACTACGACCTGGTCCTTGATGGCACGGATGACGTGGAAACCCGTTATCTGGTCAACGAATTTGCGGTAAGGGCAAGAATTCCGTTGGTTTCGGGCGCCATAGCGCAATGGGAAGGTCAGGTCAGCGTCTTTGATCCCGCGCGCGGAGGGCCTTGTTATGCATGCGTTTTTCCCGAACCGGCGGCACCCGGATTGGCACCGAGCTGTGCCGAAGCCGGCGTTCTTGGCCCGTTGCCCGGCGTTCTGGGCACGATGATGGCGGTGGAGGCGATCAAGGTGATTTCCGGGGCGGGCGAGGCACTGATGGGCAGCCTGCTCATATACGACGCCCTCTACGGGGAAACGCGAAGCATCAGGCTTTCGAGGCGTCCGGATTGCCCGGTTTGTGCCTGAAATTCCGGGCCGGGCATGTGCGCAACAGTATCCTTCTCAAGGCGCGAACTTGGTGCTAGTGTCCGTCCCTGAGGACAAATCGAGCTGAAATGGCAACAAAATGAGCGTCCAAGGCGACAGGCAACGCCCGCTCAGGCTTGCCAGCGGCGGCAAACACGGGGTGCGGACCCAGTTTGGTGCATTGTGCTGGCGGCGGCGCGGCGACGAGATCCAGGTGCTTCTTGTAACATCACGGCGCCGAAAGCGATGGATCATTCCGAAGGGCTGGCCACTGGATCGCGCCACGCCCGTCAAGGCCGCCGTCGCGGAGGCCTGGGAAGAGGCTGGCGTCGAGGGCAAGGCAAAGGCGAAATGCCTCGGAATCTTCAGCTACGACAAGACCGTGACGGCACAACAGGTTGCGCCCTGCGTGGTCGCCATCTTCCCGATGCGCGTCAAGAAACTGCGCCGGGACTTTCCCGAAGCGTCCCAACGGAAGCGGAAGTGGTTTTCGCAGGCCAAGGCAGCAACGCTCGTGAGCGAACCCGAACTGGCGGCGATCATAAGGGGCTTCGATCCGGCGAGCGTGTGATTCGGCTCCTGCATTGCCAACCGAGCCCGGTAAGCGTAGCAAGGCTAACGCGGTAAGGGGGTTCCATGATCCGGTTCGCGCTCAAATGTGCCAATGGCCACGGCTTCGAGAGCTGGTTCGCCTCGAGCGAGAAGTTCGCCGATCTCGTGTCGGCTGGCCACGTGACTTGTCCAGAATGCGACAGTGCCAGGATCTCGAAGGACCTGATGGCACCACCTGTGCGCGCCTCCCGCAAGAAGGCCGTCAAGGACCGGGCTCACGACGATGCGCCGACATCCATGGCGGCAGGCACCGACCCTGAAATTGCCGACGCGATCCGCAAGCTGAAGGCGCATGTGGAGCAGAACTCGGACTATGTCGGCGACCGATTCGTGAAAGAAGCGCGTGCGATGCATGAGGGCGCGACGCCGCAGCGGTCGATTCACGGAGAAGCGCGTTCAGACGAAGCCCGGAAACTGATCGAAGACGGCGTGCCGGCACTGCCCCTGCCGTTCATCCCAAGGCAGAGAACCAACTGAAGCCGGCAAGGCACGGCGTCGCTCAAGAAACCGGGATTGTCCGACCACGCGCCCGTTCAGTCAGATGGACGGATCATTTCGAACAGTCCGGTTATCCGCGAATAGTCTCGATAGCCCAATCTTGCCAGCGGCTGGTACTTGAGGACGTCGAAGTGTCCGTCCGACAGGCAGTCGTTGCGGAGGTGGATGCCAGTCACCTCACCAAGCACCATGCAGTTCGCTTCGCCCTTGAGCCGGGCGATTTCCGAAAGCCGGCATTCAAGTGCGGCCGGAGCCCCGTCGACCCGAGAGCACGGAATTGTCTTGCATGGCGCGCGGGCCAGCCCGGCGTGATCGAATTCGTCCACGTCCTTGCCATAGTCACCGGAGGTCGCGTTCATCCGGTTCCGCATTGCGTATTCCACGATGTTGACGCAGAAGACGCCCGTTCTGCGGATGTTGGAGACGCTGTCCTTGGAGTCTTCCTGATCAGCCTTTGCGCCAGTCGAGGCAAACATGACTTGGGGAGGTTCGTCGGCGACGGCATTGAAGAACGAGTACGGTGCGATGTTTTCCGTTCCGTCCACGTCCCTCGTCGAAATCCAGCCAACCGGCCGCGGTGTCACGATTGCCTTGAAGGGGTTGCGGGAGAGTCCGTGGCCGTCCTCGGGTCTGTAGAACATGTACCTTCCTCTGAATTTGTGCACCGCCTAACGCATGTGTTACGGGCGCTCCATAACGAATTGCCGGGGTCGGGCGGTGCAGCTCAACGTCGAAACAGAAGAGGATTGGTGGGAGGTCGAGACGCTGTTCGATCTCAGCTTTGCGCCGGGGCGTGAGGCCCTGTCGTCCTATCGTTTGCGCGACGGCACTGATCCCGTGCGCGATCTTTGTCTTGTCGCACGGGACGAGGACGGCATGCTTGGCGGCGCGATCCGGTTCTGGCCGGTGAGGGTGGGCGGGGCACCGGCCCTGCTCCTCGGACCCGTCGCAGTGCATCCGACCAGGCAGGGCGAAGGTGTGGGCGGGATGCTGATTGAGGGGGCACTCGCGAAAGCCGCGGGCTGGGAACGGGTTATGCTAGTGGGGGATGCGCCTTACTATGGTCGTTTCGGGTTCAAGCCGCTTGTCGGCGTGAGAATGCCGCCGCCGACGAATCCTGAGCGCGTCCTTGGAAGGGAACTCGTCGCACGGGCCTGGAACGACGTAGAGGGCGACGTGACACCGTGGGGATAGCTGCCTTGCGCGGAACGCCACCGAGGCTGAAGTTGGCAAGATCGCCGTGTGTGGGTCGATTGAACGAATTCTGGAAGTTGCCCAGTCTTTCCCAACGCGGCGCGCTCCAGGCGAACGTCAACTGCATCACGCTCATGCAAGCCTGGCACAGAAGTCCTGGATGCGAGCCATCGCTTCGGACAATTGCTCGTCCGAAGCGGCGTAGCTTATCCGAAAATGGGGCGAGGTCCCGAACGCACCGCCAAAGACCGTCGCCACACCGGTTTCCTCGAGAAGCGCGGAACAGAAATCCTCATCCGTCTCGATTGCCGTGCCACCCGCGGAAGTCTTGCCGATGCATCCTGCAATGGAAGGATAGACGTAGAATGCGCCGTCGGGCATCGGACAGGACACGCCGTCCGTGGCATTCAACGCGGCCACGACAAAGTTGCGGCGTCGGTGGAAGGTGTCGACGGCATCTTTCAGAAAGTCCTGCGGACCGTTCAGTGCCTCGACGGCAGCCCATTGGCTGATCGAGGAAGGGTTTGTCGTCGATTGTGACTGGATGGTTCGCATTGCAGAGACAAGTTCGCCCGGTCCGCCAGCATAGCCAATCCGCCAACCTGTCATCGCGTAGGCCTTCGAGACGCCATTTACCGTCAGCGTGCGGTCGAAGAGTGCGGGAGCCACCTGGGCCGGAGTCGAGAACGTGTATCCCGGAAAGGCGACATGCTCGTAGATGTCGTCACTCAGGATCCAGACATTCGGGCGCCGTTCCAGCACGTCTGTCAGGGCTTTCATCTGACCAGGCGAGTATCCGGCCCCGGTCGGGTTGGAAGGTGCGTTGAAGATCAGCCATTTCGTTCGGGAAGTGATTGCCGCGTCGAGCTGTGCGGGCGCGATCCTGAATCCGTCGTCGATCCTGGTCTTGACGATTGTCGGCGTTCCGCCGGCAAGTCGCACCATGTCGGGATAGCTGACCCAATAGGGTGCGGGAACAATCACCTCGTCACCGGGATTCAGTGTCGCCATCAGGGCGTTGTACAGCACCTGCTTGCCGCCCGTGCTCACCATGATCTGTTCGGGTGGGTAGGCGAGGTCATTGTCCCGCGCGAACTTGGCGGCAATCGCCTCCTTCAATTCGGCGATCCCGTCCACGGCAGTATAGCGCGTACGACCCGAGTCGATGGCGCTCTTTCCGGCTTCGCAGATGTGCTGCGGCGTCGGAAAGTCCGGTTCTCCGGCCCCAAGGCTGATGATGTCGCGGCCTTGCGCCTTCAATGTGGCGACGAGGCCTGTCAGTGCGACCGTTGGAGACGTCTTGATACGGTCGAGTGTCGCAGAGAATTGCCGCATGGTCGTCACCGGATGGAACTGGGGCGCAATCGTGATAGAAGTTGGCCTTGCTGTTCACAAGCGGATTGAGGGCATCGTGGAAGACAACGGCGGGAAGAACTGGTTTGCGGAGGATGCCGCGACATTCGGCGACAGGCTTGCAGCGGCAAGGAGTACCCAAGGCATGACGCAAAAGTCGCTCGCCCGTCGACTTGGCGTCTCCTTGAAGACCCTGGAGGGTTGGGAGAACGACATACGTGAGCCGCGGGCAAACAGGCTACAGATGCTGGCAGGCGTGCTGGACGTCTCAATTTCCTGGCTGCTGACAGGTGAGGGACAGGGCGTAGGCTCGGAATCCGAGGCACGATCGGCGCGGATGAGCGAGCTCTTGCACGAAATGCGAATGCTCAGAGCTGAGATGCAGCGTTCCGTGGCACGGCTCGGTGTCCTTGAGAAGCGCCTGGGTCAAGCTGCCGGCGAGGCGCATGACCGAGGATCGTGACACGCGACTTCGTCGGTTGGGCATTCGTTCCTGGCGACGGGGCACCAGGGAAATGGACCTGGTCCTGGGCCGGTTCTGGGATGAAGCCGGCAAGGTGCTCTGCGCGTCCGAACTTGATCTTTATGAAGACCTGCTTTGCGAGACCGACCAGGACCTTTACGCGTGGGTCAGCGGGAAGGCGGCGCCCCCCGATCATTTCGATCGCCTGATTGCACGCATCAAGGATCTCGGGACAGTTTCCGGGCAGCCTCGCTAGCAAGATACGGCTTCCGGAAAGCGCCCTTGGCCTGCAATCAACCGGCCGGCATCAAGCCCGGCGGTTCTTGCGGACGAACAGAGCCGACTCCGCACGCAACGAATCAGGTCTCGCGATGGAGCGGCACGGCGCGTCCCTATGCAATCCGGGCATCGGGGCCGAAACGCTCCTCGACTCGCGGATTCCTCGCCGGAAGTTCCATGGCAGCGCGAAGCCGAACAGCCCGGTCACCAATGCCCGACATTCTCCATGCTGGCCCACGGCTCGGCAGGCGGCAGGTGCTCGCCTCGTTGAAGCAACTCGACCGAGACATTGTCGGGCGAACGGACAAAGGCCATGTGACCGTCACGTGGAGGACGGTTGATCGTGACACCGCTTTCCATCAGGTGCCGGCACGTCTCATAGATGTCATCGACCCGGTAGGCGAGATGCCCGAAATGCCTGCTGTCGGAGGGGAGCCCGTCATCGCCATCCCAGTTGTAGGTGAGTTCGACATCCGCGTTTTCCTGTCCGGGAGGCGACAGGAACACCAGCGTGAACCGTCCGCTCTCGTTCTCGATCCGCCGCGTCTCCTCGAGGCCCAGAAGTTCGTAGAAGGCCTTGGACTTCTTGAGATCCTTCACGCGCACCATCGTGTGCAGGTATTCGATTCCCATGCGAGTCACTCCTTTCAAGTCCGGCGCAGCCTATCGCATTGCAGGGTGCGCTCAACACTGAACCGTCGAAGCGGGCGCTTTTGTGCATTGGTGACGTGTCCAGAACGAATCCTCCGCGCTTTCAATTCGCTTTCTGTCAGGAAACCGAAAAAAAAGTCCGGCGGTCCTTCATATTGTGTTGTGATGGGACGAGACCCCACTATGCTGTGGCCGCCCGTTGAGTCGATTGAAGCAAAAGAAAGAGAGCATGGCAGAGGACGCGACCCAGGACCCCAAAACGGAAATTGCCGAGATGCGAGCGGCGACGCGGTCGACTCGGCGCGTGACGGCACCAGGGATGGAGGATCATCTCTACACGATCCACCCGGTCCTGGATCACGGGTTTGTCCGGGTCATCGACTACATGGGTGACGACGCTGCGATCACTCAGGCGGCTCGCGTGAGCTATGGAAAGGGAACGAAATCGGTATCCAATGATGAAGGCCTGATCCGCTACCTGATGCGCCATTCGCATTCGACCCCCTTCGAGATGTGCGAGATCAAGCTGCACGTGAAACTGCCCGTGTTCGTCGCGCGCCAGTGGATACGACACCGCACCGCCAACGTGAACGAGTATTCGGCGCGCTACTCGATTCTGGATCGCGAATTCTACATTCCGAGCCCGGACGACCTTGCCGCGCAATCGACCGTCAACAGCCAAGGCCGTGGCGAGGCGCTGGTGGGAGAGGAGGCGGCCCGTGTCCTGGAATTCCTGAAGGCCGATTCCACGCTCTGCTACGACCACTATGAGCAAATGATCTCCCTGGATGGCCAGAAGGGGCTGGCCAGGGAGCTTGCACGCATGAACCTTCCCGCCAACGTCTATACCCAGTGGTACTGGAAAACGGACTTGCACAACCTCTTCCATTTTCTGGGGCTGAGGGCGGATGCCCACGCACAGTACGAAATTCGCGTATACGCGGAGGAAATCTGCAAACTGGTCGCCGACTGGGTTCCATTCGCCTACAGGGCGTTCAAGGACTATCGGCTGGGAGGCGCGACGCTTTCGGCATCAGCGCTCGACTGCATCCGCAGGATGCTGACGGGCGAGAATGTAACGCAAGAGGTGTCCGGCATGTCAAAGGGGGAATGGAGGGAATTCGAAAGCCTGATTCGCTGATGGCATTTGGCAGACTGTTGCCCACGGTCCGCCTGTCTGGAACTTGCCACCTTCAATGTCGATTCGCGTTTGGCACTGTTGAGCCGCAAGTGCGGCCCGACACATCGTTGTGCCACACGCCCATGCCAAGCGCGTTCGCATCCCGGGCTTCCGAGGGTGCGTTCGACGGCAAAGCCTCGGAAGGTGTGCGAACGAACTCGCACCGCATCGCTCCCTCATGGGTGCAACGCGCCGACAACCATCCAAAACAAGAACGAACCCGCCGACGCGTACGCCGCCGGCGGATTCATGAACACATGCAGTGTCAGTGCTGACTCGTCAGATGGCCTTCAGTTCGTCCGCCATTTGGCGGCCGTCCCGGCCCTCTGCCAACTCGTACTCGACCTTTTGATTGTCGCTCAAACCGGTCAATCCGGCCTTTTGCACGGCTGAGACGTGAACGAACACGTCCTTTCCGCCTTCGTCGGGTGCGATGAACCCGTAGCCTTTGTGGGTATTGAACCACTTCACGGTGCCAGTAGGCATGGTAGTTATCCTTTGGTATTCTCGCCCGGATAGTCCGAGCCAGTCTTCGAGCAGCGAAAAAATCCAACGCGAATGCCAAGGTGAGGCAAACGGCTTGACGTCCAATGCTGGCCCGAGTCTGAGGCAATTTTTGAAAAACTCAAGCGAAACCTTTGAGAGATTTGGGTGATGATGCCATCAGGCGGCTCTCGTAGTGATGTCCCGCGTCGTCGAAGTCAATGGTGCACCTGGCGGCCGAGAATGCGCTGTATCGGCTTCCGGATGCGATCGTCGCCACGTCTTGAAGCTGATCAGTTCCGTTGGGCTCCTGACCAAATGCGGGAATGAATGCTCATGCCTTGCGTCACCCAAACCATGAGCGGCCCGAGCCGCCCGCCTTGAGTCATTGCGAGGACGGAATGGTCGCCATGTCGCAATTTGGACGCGATGCATGAAAGGGCGAAGAGCGAGGACAAGTTCTCCTGAGCAAGAAAATTCGCGGGGGACTCTTGATCGAGCGACCGAATTTCCTGTTCGTTGCAACGGAGCTGCGACGGCCCGGCACTTTCGGGCTGAACAAGCGGAACGCGCCCCCATGCCGGGACAGCGCCAAGGGACATGACGTGCCATTGGCAGAATTGGGGTTCAAGGGCGGAAGCCTGCCAGGGAATTGCACGCGGGAATCTCCAAGCCGGTTGGTCAACTCCAAATCAGCCTAGTGATAATCCAGGACGAGTGCGCGCGTCGCGGATGGCAGATCCTCCGATTTGAGCGAGGTGGAGCTCTTACAAGCGAAATCGACACGTTCCTCGCCAAATGACGCCAGAAACTCCGAAATGAAGTGCATGTCGCACGGCTTGTAGCACAGGGTGCGAAAATGCATGGGGATGACGAGCTGGGGGCGCACGATGTCGGCAATTCGGTTCAGTTCTTCCAGCGAGATTACCGGAAAGCCGCCCGCATGGCTCAAGAGGACGTTGACGTCCGCAAAAAAGGACAGCTGCGAGTCGGAAAAGTCGTTTCCCATGTCACCCATATGGCCGATCTCGATTCCATCGATGTTGAAGCGGTACATTGCGTTCTGGTCGGGGTCCCGACTCGGATGCTCCAGATGCTCCATCGCCTCAATCGCGTAAAATGTGACCCCATGCGAGCTGATCTCCTTGCTGCCAAGGGCGACTTGCAGCGCGTCGATCACAGTCGCGTCTTCTCGCTTTGGCACGAGATGATCGTTGTCGTGAAAGTCGTCGTTGCTGCTGGACTTGATCACAATGTCCGCAGGATCGCAAAACGCCCTGAAACCGGCTTTTTCGGGGTCGTAGGGGTCCGTCACGATTCGTGTTCCGCTTTCGCTCTCGATGGCGAAGCTGGCTTGTCCGTACCAAGTGATCTTCATGTCCAACCTTCCATTGACTTGCCTTTCTCCTTCGCAGGGCGGCCGCGCAATTCCCGGCTGCTGGTCCGCCCGAAGAAAGCGCTTTCGCGCCTGGGGATGCCTTTGGCCACTTTCATTGGCGCGTTGCTCCGTGCGACGGCGACAACTTGAACAGATGCGTTCATGCAGGGATCGGCGCCGCGACCCGACCATGCATGATCAATCCCGCACGGGACCATAGCATCTCCGGCCCTCGGCAATAAGTCCTCCCCTTCATCGTCCTTCACCATCTGGATACGCATGGCCAACACGATGGCGCGTCGGCAGGATCCTTCTCTGTGCATGAAGGAATGGCACACAGCCTCGGCGACCTGGGCGTTCCGGGCGATGCGTGGCATTGCCGTCAACAGTGAGTGCGGCGACGCCGTTCTCATCCGGTCCAGCGACAGATCCTTGAAACTCGCTCGGTGTGGCAACTCCTCCCTCTTGCATGTTCAGTTCGGCAATCGGGGCAGGCCGTTCCTGCTGCCTGCGGCACAGCAACAGCCTGTCAACGTGACTCTGCCAACGTACCTGCCCGGCATCGAGACCCAACGCGACGGAAAGTCCCGTCCTTGAGGGCGACGGGCAGTCACCATACACGATCCCCAAAGCCAGCATCGCAGGGACAAGTATGCCGACGCTCTACGGGTTGAAGAATTGCAGCACTTGCAGGGTGGCAACCCAGGAACTGAAAGGTGCCGGCAAGGACGTCACATTCGCGGATGTCCGCGAGAACCGGTTGGATCCAGGCGCGATCGAACGCTTGCTTCAGGCGTTCGGAGACGCACTTGTCAATCGCCGCTCGACCACCTGGCGCAACCTGACCGACTCCGAGCGTCAGGGAGCGCCGGCAGATCTGATCGCCAGGCATCCGTCACTCATGAAGCGTCCCGTAATCATTGACGGCGAAGTGGTCACCCTTGGCTGGGACGCCGCGGTGAGGAGGCGGCATCTCGGCGAATAGGCCCTGCTCGCCGGCTTGAATGCCCGGTTCCGCCCTACCTGTTCCGATCAAAGGCCGCGTAGAGCAATCGGTCGACTGAAATCGGTCCGCCGCCCCGGAAGACCAGGTAAAGAAGCAGGAACACCCAGAACGCGCGCTGGTCCAGGATCACCGCGTCCGAAAGCCGGTCAAACCATGCACCGGTCTCTCCGCCATGCCCGAAAATGTCCGTGAGGCTCTGAACCGTCACAAAGCCGATCATGCCAAGCGCGGCCGCACGGGTGAACAAGCCGATGACAACGAGGCAAGGAAGCACGAATTCCGCCCATGTGCCTGCGAGGATCACAAGTTTCTGGAAGATCGTTGCCTGCCCGATGTCATAGAGCACGGCTTCGGCCTCCTTTGGGAAGATCTGCGCAAAGGCGTTGAAGCTCGGCGATACCAGATTGATCAGGCCTTCAGGGATCTTGGTCAGCGCAGAGTTGAGGTAGTAGACAAGCAGGACCGCAGCAAAAATGAAGCGCGCAAGCGTCGTCAGGACCGGCGTGGACGCCGGTTCGACCAGCGCAAGCAGCCGGTCCGGCAGCAGCAGTATGTTGCTGGACATGAAAGCTATCCTCCGATTTCGATCATGGTCTTCATTTTGACCAAGACGGTGAGCACCGCCGGCAAGTCAAAGTTCCGGGATGCTCCTGATGCCATGTCCATTGCATCCCCGAATGTCGCACCCGTCAAGACCGCATTGACGAATTCCGCCCCGCCTGGAGGCAGCAGTTCGGGAACCGGATCCAGGTCCGGCCGGGCGACCAACACGTCTTCGGCGGCCATTTCCGGACTTTTCGCGGCCTCCTCGGCATTGAAACGCCAGATGGAGAGGATCGGCCAGGGTGATCGCACCAGGCGCACGGAGGGAGCAAGTTGCACGCGGGAGCCGACCAACGCTTCCGGAGGCAGCGCCTCGAGTTCCGCGGGGCTTGTCGGGTCCGCGTCGGCCGCGTGGTAGCTTTCCCGGATGGCAAGTTCGAGCCGCGCAACGTCCGGCAGGTAGCCGGTTTGCCTCGTGGGTTCGAAAGTGGCCAGGAACGCGGGCATGTCGGCCCCGAAATGCATCATCAACGGCGAGTGCGGCGGATGTCGGCGCAGATACGCGGAGGCAAGCAACCTGAAATTTTCTTGCCCGACCAGTTTGCGGATGACCGGAAAGCCCACCTCCAGCGCCTCGGTCAACGAGACGGAGACGTTGTTGCGATACACGTCGAATCGGCGCCCGGCCGGTCGGCCCTTGCCGTCGCTCAGGCCATCCGGGCGTGCGGCCTCCGGATCCAGAATCGCTTCCCGGAACATGGTCTGGTCGACCGTCATGCGGTCGCGGCTTCCAGGACTTTGGCCGCACGGTTGGCCTCGGCCTTGAGGACCGGCCAATCGGGGACATCGTTGTCCCATTCGATGAGACTTGGCTTGGGACCGGACTTCCTGATCGTGTATTCGAACAGTGACCAGACCGGGTCCGCGACCTCGCTGCCATGATTGTCGATCAGCAGGGGCGCACCATGGTCGTCTTCATCGTCGTCATGCCCGCCGAGGTGGATTTCTCCTACAAGTTCGACAGGGAACGCGTTGATATACGAAACCGGATCGGTGCCGAGATTCGTTGCGCTGACAAAGACGTTGTTCACGTCGAGCAGGAGCCCGCAACCCGTTCGCTTGGCGACTTCGCGCAGGAAGTCGGTCTCGGTCAGCGTGGATTCTTCGAACGCGAGATAGGACGAGGGATTTTCCAGCAGCATGCGTCGTCCTACGACTTCCTGGACTTCGTCGACATGCTCGGCCACGCGTGCGAGGCTTGCCTCGGTGTAGGGCAGGGGCAGCAGGTCGTTGAGAAACGCGGAGTCGTGGGTCGACCACGCCAGATGTTCGGAGAAGCTCGCCGGATCAAGCCAGTCGACGAGGTGCTTGAGCCGAGCAAGGTGCTCGGAATCCAGCGGACCCTCGCCGCCGATGGAGAGACCGACGCCATGCACGGAGAACGCGAAGCGCTCGGCGAGGTGCCTGAGCTGGGCGATGGGCCGACCGCCGTCGCCCATGTAGTTTTCGGCGTGAATCTCAAGCCACGCAACCGGCCCGGCATCGTCCGCGATCTCGTTGAAGTGCTGCGGCTTGTAGCCGACCCCCGGCGCATCGGGCAGGCGGGCAAATTCGTGGGCGGTGGCATCCAGCATTGACGGAATCCGGAAGGTGAGGCGTCCCCAGCAAGGCGGGAGACGCCGTCGTTCTTCAAAGACTTAGCTCGGCAGGTCGCGTTCGAGCGGCTCGAGCGAGCCCATGCGTGGCGTGCCGTCGGCCATTGCAGGCAACTCGATCTCGGCACAGGTGCCCGTGTCGACAAGTGTCCAGGCGTTGCCCTGGTAGTCGACCGTGGAGGTGCCGGAGCACGTGGTGCCGGGACCGGCTGCACAGTCGTTCTCGCCGGCAAGCGAAACGCCGTAGCATTTCTCCTTCGTCTGGGCTTGCGCGGGTACAGCCAGTGACGCAGCCAATGCGGTTGCAACTGCGCCCGCAGCCGCCAAGGTCTTGGTCGTTTTCGACATTTTCGTGTCCTCGTTCAGTTGAATTTTCGTCGTTGGATCGACTTGTGCATTCAAGACGGGAATTGGAACGAACTTCCACTCACGGCTGCGTGTGCTGACAGTGTTGTCAAAAACTGAAATATCGCCGGCCGTCAGCCGTCGGAGACGTCTATGCCGTGCCGTCCTTGGAACGCATCTCGTCATCCCGCCGGAGATCCGGCGGAAGAGCTTCCGATGCAAGCTCCCGAACGGCTTCGGCGAGCGAACGGGTCTCGGTTGCCTTGCTGCCAAGCCTCCTGACGCTCACGGTCCCTTCGGCCACTTCACGGTGACCAACCGCCAGGATCACCGGCACCTTGCCGACCGAATGCTCCCGAACCTTGTAGCTGATCTTCTCGTTCCGGATATCGGGTTCCGCGCGAACGCCGGCGCTCACAAGTTCTGCAACAATCCTGTCGGCATGCTCGTTCGTGTCCGACGTGATCGAGGCAACAACCGCCTGACACGGTGCCAGCCAAAACGGGAGTCGGCCCTCGCTGCTCTCGATCAGGATGCCGATGAAGCGTTCAAACGAACCGAGGGCGGCACGATGCAGCATTACCGGACGGTGCCTTGACCCATCCTCGCCCACGTAGGTGGCATTCAGTCGTTCAGGCAGGACGAAATCGACCTGGTGGGTTCCGCACTGCCAGTCGCGGCCGATCGCGTCGGTCAGGACGAACTCCAGCTTCGGTCCGTAGAACGCGCCTTCGCCCGGGTTCATTTCAGGTTCGATGCCGGCGGCTCTCGTTGCGTGCAGGAGGGCTTCCTCCGCCCTGTCCCATGTCTTGTCGGTACCCGCGCGCACTTCCGGGCGGTCGGCGAACTTCACCTTGAACTCGGGAAACCCGAGATCCGCATAGATGTTGGACAGAAACTCGATATAGCGGGCCGTCTCGCTTTCGATCTGGTCCTCGCGGCAGAAGATGTGCCCGTCATCCTGCGTGAACCCGCGAACGCGCATGATCCCGTGCAGGGCCCCGGACGGTTCGTAGCGGCTGCAGGATCCGAATTCCGCGATTCGCAGCGGGAGGTCTCGGTAGGACTTGATGCCTTGGTTGAAAATCTGCACGTGGCAGGGGCAGTTCATTGGCTTGAGCGCGTTCACCGCCTTTTCCTGGGCATGCTCCTCGTTCACGTCGAGCGTGAAGATGTGTTCCTGGAACTTGTCCCAGTGGCCGCTTTCCTCCCACAGCTTTCGAGCCACGATTTGCGGGGTGTTCACTTCCTCGTATCCGCCCGCGTGCTGACGGCGGCGCATGTAGTCCTGCAGCGTCGTGTAGATGGTCCAGCCGTTCGGGTGCCAGAAGACCTGGCCGGGTGCCTCCTCCTGCATGTGGAACAGGCGCATTTCGCGCCCGATCCTCCGATGGTCGCGCTTCGCGGCCTCCTCGAGCATCTGCAGGTGCTGCTTCAGGCCGTCACGGTTCTTGAAGGCGACCCCGTAAATGCGCTGGAGCATCTCGCGATTGCTGTCGCCCCGCCAATAGGCGCCGGCAATGCTTGTCAGCCGGAAGCCGTCTGCGGGAAGCTGGCCGGTGTGCTGCAGGTGCGGACCGCGGCAGAGATCCTGCCAATGCCCGTGCCAGTACATTCGGATCGGATCGGTTCCCGGGATCGCGTCGACCAGTTCCACCTTGTAGGGCTCGTCATTGTCGCGATAGTGCTGAAGCGCACGCTCACGGTCCCAGACCTCGGTGTGCACCGGATCACGGGCATTGATGATCTCCTTCATCCTGGCCTCGATACTGCCCAGGTCGTCCGGCGTGAAGTGTTCCTCGCGGTCAAAGTCGTAATACCACCCGTGTTCGATGACCGGCCCGATGGTGACCTTGACATCGGGCCAGATTTCCTGAACCGCGCGCGCCATGACATGTGCAAGGTCGTGCCGGACGAGTTCGAGCGCCTGCTCGTCGTCCCGCATGGTGTGGATGCTGATGGCCGCATCCGATTCGATGGGCCAGGCCAGGTCCCAATGCGCGCCGTTCACGGTGGCGCTGATTGCCTTCTTGCCAAGCGAGACCGAGATGTCGGTCGCCACTGCGGACGCGGTTACGCCCGCCTCGTAGCGTCGCGAATTGCCGTCAGGAAAGGTAAGGGATATCTGGGCCATCGGCCTCGTGCTCCTCGTCGGTCTGGCGCCCACGGAACGCCCGGTTGCGGGTTATGGGGCGCGGAGATGGCGCGGGAGATTGATGATGTCAACGCCGTTTCCGCGAATTCTCCTGGATTGCGACGAATTTGCACAATCGGTCAATCGAGTTGCGGCGCTCGTTCGATGACCTGCTCGCAGGCGGCCGCGGCAGCAAGGCGTCCGGGCTGTCTGGCGCACTCGGTGGCGCCGTTCGGCGGGCCGGCGATCATGGCTGGCGATTCGCGTTCCTGGCCAAGGCCGCCAATCTGTAGAATCCGTGGACCATCTTCGAATAGGGGGTCAGCAGGAAGAATGTGAGGACCGTTCCGAGATGGACGGGAAGAAGCCATTCAACTGCGAAGCTGCCTGTGGCCGCATACAGCGCAAGGCCCGTCGCGCTGACGGCGAAGAGAAGCAGCACGAAGGCCATTTCTCCGCCCCACGTCCTTGGCATGCCCAGTTCAGGGTCGGCCTTGGCCTTGAGCCAGGCCAGGCCGGCAGTGCCGGCGCACAAGAGGATGCCACCCGGCACTCCGAAGAGCTTGGGCATGCTGAACGGTCCATACGGCGCCTCCAGCCCGAATCCGTAGTGCAGCACCGTGCCGCTGACCGTAGACGCGAAGCAAAGCAGGAATCCGTAGAGCGTCGCCTGGTGCAGGTGCCTTCGGGCATTGGAGTACCGGTCCTCGTCCTCGAAATTGCAGCCGTCGCCATGTCCGCCGGACAGGTCCTGCATTGACCCGGCCGCACGGCAAGCGTCCCACAGCGCCCGGGGACGCAGCGTGCCGCCGCCTGTCATCCGCCAGTAACGGAGGAGCGAGATCGCGACCGCGAAGAGGGGCAGCACGAAGGCAGGGGCGAATATCGCAACCATCAGGCCATGAGACATGACTGCATAGAATCCCTCGCCGCTTTCGGGTCTCAGGGCTGAAGCCGTCCAGAAGAGAACGGCGAAGGCCAGAGTCAGCCCCGCGGCCACTGCCACGCCCGCCCTGTCGAACAGCGCCGCCAGCCCGTGCGGCCACGCGAAGGCCTTCCAGCTTTCGTGTCGCAGTTCGGCAAGCGCCCGAGGCAGGTTCAAGGCGAATTCGTGCGGCTCGGTGTACTGGCAGGCATAGTAGCAGCCCCGGCAGTTGTGGCAGAGACTGGCGAATTGCGTCAGATCGCCATCCTGGAACTCCCGCTTGCTGAACATTGCCGGGAAGACCGAGCAATAGCCCTCGCAATATCGGCAGGCATTGCAGATTTCGGCCTGGCGACGGACCTCCGAAAGGGCATCATCGAACATGGGCAGCCGCACTCTCACCTGCCACGCGGCCAAAGACCGCGCCTATGGCCATGCCGAATCCAGCCAGATAGCCTTGGCCCAGGATCGATCCCGCCATGATCTCTCCGGCTGCCCAGAGGTTTTCGACCGGCCCGTCCGGACCCAGCGCCTGTGCCGTCTTGTCGACCTTGATGCCGAGATAGGTAAAGGTTACGCCCGGGCGCAGCTCGTAGCCAAAGAACGGCGGCTCGGTGATGGGTCGGGCCCAGTTCGTCTTCGGCGGATCGAGTCCTGTTGTTCCGAGCCCGTCAAGTTCGGTCGGGTGAAACGATCCGTCCACGCAGGCGGCATTGAATTGATCGACGGTCTGGCGGACGACGTCTTCCGGCAAGCGCAACTTCCGGGCCAGCTCGTCAATCGTGTTGGCCTCGACCGGCGGAAACACGGACGGCATGAAGAGTTCCCGCGACTTTGCGTCGATGATCGCGTAGCCCACCTGATCGGGTTGGGCCGCCACCAGCAGGCCCCAGATCGCATAGCGCTTCGGCCAGACGTCCTCGCCCTCGTCGTAGAACCGTTTCCCTTCCTTGTTCACGACGATCGAGAACGGCACGCAGTCCAGCCGCGTCACGATCCCGCCATCATACCTGGGTGCGCGGCCGTCGATGGCCACGGCGTGGCATTGGGTGGGATCGCCGACGCTCTTGATGCCCTGATCCAGAAGGTCGCGCAGCACTTCTCCCCGGTTGTAGGGTGTGCCCCGAATCAGGAAATTCCTTGCGGCCTCGCCCCAGGCTCGCGCAAGCCAGTCGATGTCCGCCTCGAATCCGCCGGAGGCGACGACCACCGCACCGGGCTCGAACACCACGTCCTGGCCGTCGATCGTCGCATGCGCTTCGGAGATCCGGTCGGTCAGCGCGAGATGCCTCACTTCCGAGTCATAGGCGACCTCGACCCCGAGCCGCTCCGCCGTACGATAGTACGCGTTGACCAGCGCCTTGCCGCCGCCGAGGAAGAAGGCATTGGTGCGGTTGAGCGAAAGCGTGCCGGACAGCGAAGGCTGGAATCTCACGCCGCGTGCTTCCATCCAGGGATAGCAGTCCTCGGATCGCCTGATCACCATTCGGGCGAGCGCCTCGTCCGTCTTGCCCCCCGTGACCTGCAGCAGGTCACTGAAATACTCGTCCTCGCCGTAGGCATCGGCGAGCTGCCCAAGCGGTCCCGCATGCATGCATCGGAAGTTTCGGGTGTGCCGCGAGTTTCCGCCCCGATACGGCTTCGGCGCACGTTCAAGGAGCAGCACCGAAGCGCCTGCCTCACGGGCAGAGATCGCGGCGCAGAGCGCCGCGTTGCCGCCGCCGACAACCAGCACGTCAGGTGATTTCGTGATCTTCGACAAGGTCATTGCGCGGCCGCACCTACACGACCCGACGGATGGTCGCCAGAACGGATGGTCGCCGGACATGCAGTGCCAATTGCGGAGGCATGCCGGCGACCCCGAATGCGGCAGGTGCGTGGAGCCTGGTCCAGGTGTTCGGTCGCCTGTTGGAGACGCGGCTTGCGGAGAAGCCGGTCCCTTGGCGTCAGTGCTTCTCAAGAAGATTGCCCGGCCCGGTCATGCAAGGGTGGCGCCGCAGGACCGGGTGCGGACGGTTGCGACTGCAGTGCAGGAACCGCCTGCGTGCAACCGCGATGCCCGGACTTGCCTGCGAAATGTGCGGCGGACATTTCGTGTTGCCCGCTCCGCAACAGTCCAGAATAATGCGCATGCCGTGATTCAAGGCGTTGCGGCAAGGATTGCCGACGACCGGTCGTTCCGGCCAACAAGGGGTGCGCATCGATGACCCGTTTCTTCCGGCACGAAGGTCGACGGCTTGCCTACAGCCAGATCGAAGGCGCTGGTCCAGGCGTCGTGTTTCTTGGTGGTTTCAGCTCGGACAAGGAGGGCACGAAAGCGCTCGACCTCGAGCAATGGGCGCGGGAGGCCGGCCGGGCCTATCTCAGGTTCGACTACTCGGGCCACGGAGAGTCATCGGGCGACTTTCTTGACGGCACGATTGGCGACTGGGCCGGGGATGCCGCAGCCATCGTCAACGCCCTTGCCGACGGGCCACAGGTCCTTGTCGGGTCATCCATGGGCGGCTGGATTTCGCTCCTGCTGGCACGCAGGATGCCCGAAAGGATCGCGGGTCTCGTCACGATAGCCGCGGCTCCGGATTTCACGGAAGACGGGTATTGGGCGCAGTTCAGCGAGGACCAGAAGGCGACCCTTGAAGCCGAGGGCCAGATCGCGCTCCCGTCCGACTATTCGGACGAGCCATACACGATCACGAAACGCCTGATCGAGGACGGGCGCCGCAACCTGGTGTTGCGTGACCCGCTTCCATTGCCGTTCCCGGTGCGGTTCCTGCAGGGCACCGAGGACGAGGCGGTCTCGACTTCGACCGCGCTCCGGCTCCTGGAACATGCCGACGGGCCCGACATGCGCCTGTTGCTCGTCAAGGGCGCCGACCACCGGTTTTCCGAGGCTTCATGCCTTGCCCTCATTCGCCGGGCCGTCGAAGAAATGTAGCCGCGCCTGTCGGCGCGGGTCGGGACGCACGACCCTATCCCGCCACCTCGTAGGGCAGGGTCCGCCGCCGGTTGTGATCGATCGTCAGTTCGCTCTCCAAGGGTGGAACCGACCGTTGGTGGCAATTCCGGCGCTCGCAAATCCGGCATGAAATCCCGATCGGTTCAAAGTTCCCGGCATCGGAAAGATCAAGGCCATCGGAGTAGACGATTTCGCCTGCGTGGCTGATCTCGCAGCCTAGCGCGACGGCGAAGCGACGGACCGGAGCGCGGAACGCCGCCCCGGGCGCCGAGACTTCCCGGGCCAGGCAGAGATACCGGATCCCGTCCGGCGTTTCGGCGAGCTGTCTCAGGAACCGGCCCGGAGTCTCGAAGGCACGGTGCACGTTCCAAAGCGGGCAGGCGCCGCCATAGCGCGCGAACTGAAGCGGAGTTGCGGAATGGCGCTTCGTGATCGTGCCGGCCTGGTCGACCCGGACGAAGAAGAAGGGCACGCCCTTGGCCCCCGGCCGCTGCAGGGTTGAAAGCCGATGAGCGACCTGTTCGAGTGACGCCCCGAAGCGCTGCGCGAGACGGTCAAGGTCGCAGCGTGTGTCGCGTGCGGCCGCGAGGAAAGCCTGGTAAGGCATAAGGGCGGCGCCTGCGAAATAGTTTGCCAACCCGATCTTGGCGATCTTGCGCGCCGTTTCGGTCTGGAACCCTGCCAGGTCCAGCGTTGCCTCGATGAGATCGTCCTGGGCTTCCAATGCGATCTGGTGCAACGCCTGGAACCGCCGCGTCGATTCGGACGGCAGCGGCGACAGCCAGAGCGTCCGCGTCTTCGGGTCGTAACGCCGGATTTCCCTTTCGTCCGTCGCGTCTCGGATCTGGATGCCGAGCTTCCTGCATGCCTTCTCGACCGCCTGGTCGGCGGTTCCGGTCCCGGCGAAGCGCTCCGCCGCCCGATCGACCGCGTCGATGTAGTTGTCGCAATAGTGGAAGAAGTCCCGGACCTCGTCCCAGGGCGACGTTCCGTGGCGAATGCCGTCCTGGTCGAGCGCTGCATCAAGCGAAGCCAGGCGCTCGTTCACATGGGCGTGAGCCCGGTGGAGCATGAGAAAGGCCCGCGCGACGAGCGGCGCGTTCGATGCCACCAGCCGCAGGTCGGCCAGGGGCGCCGCCGCGTCCCTGAACACCGGATCCGCAAGCGCCTCGCGAAGGTCGGCCACAATTCGCTCGCTTTCGCCCAGGGCCAGTTCCTTGACGTCGAAGTCGAACTCCTTCACCAGCGACAGAATGACGGACGAGGAGACCGGCCGGTGGTTGTTCTCCATCTGGTTCAGGTAGGGCAGCGAGATGCCAAGCCGTTCGGCAAATGCTTTCTGGGTCAATCCCAGCCTTGTACGCGTTTCGCGTAGTTTCGTGCCCACGTAGGGCTTCGATGCGGGCATGTTGGCGGTCCCGTTTGAAAAGTTGCAAACATAGTTTCGCAAATTCGCAAATTTTTCAAGGCCCAGGGGAGTCGAGCTGTCGTTCTCGCCAGGACACGTACTGGATCGAGGCGAGGCCGAGGAGCACGGACGCCAGCATCATGGCCAGCAGCGGAGCGCTGCTGGCACTGTCCTGGATCAGGATTCCCGCAAACACCGAAAGCGCGGCGCCGCCGCCGATCATGAACGCGCCGCCGATGCCCGAGGCGCTGCCTGCCAGGTGTGGGCGCACCGACAGCATTCCGGCGCTTCCATTCGGAATGACCATGCCGTTGCCGACACCGATCAGGGGACCGAACCCGAAGAAGACGTAGGGCGAATCGAGGCCGAGAACCGTGAGCATGACCGCGATTCCGAGACCGGATGCAGTGATGATCGCCCCGTTCCGGATCATCCGGTTGACGCCGAGCCTGACCGACAGGCGGCCCGAGAGATAGTTGCCGAACGCGTAGCCGATTGCCGGAGCGCCGAGGCACATGCCTGTCCAGAACGGAGAGAGCCCGTAAATCGTCGAAGCGACATAAGGCGCTCCGCCGACGAAGGCGAAGAAGGAACCGCTCGCAAACGCGGACGCGAAGGCGTAACCCCAGAATCGACGCGATGACAGGAGTTCGGGATAGTCGCGGGCCTGCCTCAGGAAGCTGACACCGCCTCCGCCTGCGGTCTCGCCGAGGTCGAACAGGCAGAGCACGAGCACCGCTACGCTGGTGATTGTCGTGAACACGAACACCGAGCGCCATCCGAATGCCTGATCCAACGCGCCGCCGATCGATGGTGCGATCATCGGAGTCAGAGCCATTCCCATCGTGACATACCCGATCATCGACGCGGCACGGTCCTGTGCATACAGGTCCCGTACAATCGCGCGTGACAGCACCATCCCGATCGAGGCGGTGCATTGCAGCATGCGGAAGGCGAGCAGCAACTCGACCGATTGCGCCAATGCGCAGCCGACTGATGCCACCGCGAAAATTGCAAACCCGACCAACGTGACGATCCTGCGGCCGTAGCGGTCGCTGATCGGCCCGATCACCAGCTGCATCACTGCGGTTGCGGCCAGGAAGCCGGATACCATGAACTGCATGACCTCGTAGCGCGTGCCGAGGTCATGCGTCATCTGCGGCAACGACGGCAGGACTATGGTCATGCTCAGCGCGCTCAGGCCGGACATCAGAACAAGCGTCAGAATGTGAGGAGGCGTCGTCCGGTCTGGGAACCGAACATCTGCATCGTGTCTCATGCGGCGCCGTTTAGACGACGGGATCGGGCCTGTCCATCGCGGCCTGGGCTTTGCAATTTCGCAAAATTTGCTTCAACGGGTTTGCAGAAATTGCAGGTATTCAACGTTTTGCTTCCCGGACGTGTCCCTGGGCGCTACTCAGTGGAAGCAACGTCTGCAGGAGGCATGCATGTCAGACATTCTCGATGAACTCACGAAACGCAGGTCCGAAGCGGTTGCCGGCGGCGGGAAGGACCGGGTCGCGGCCCATCATGCCAAGGGGAAGCTGACGGCGCGGGAAAGGGTCGAGCTGTTGCTGGACGAGGGCTCGTTCGAAGAGTTCGACATGTTCGTCGCGCATCGAACGACAGATTTCGGGATGGAACGGACGAGGCCTGCAGGCGACGGCGTCGTCACGGGCTGGGGAACGATAAACGGTCGCATGGTCTATGTCTTCAGCCAGGACTTCACGGTCTTTGGCGGGTCGCTTTCCGAAACCCACGCCCAGAAGATCTGCAAGATCATGGACATGGCGCTTCAGAACGGAGCGCCGATCATCGGCCTGAACGATTCTGGGGGCGCGCGCATCCAGGAAGGCGTCGCCTCGCTTGCGGGATACGCCGAAGTGTTTCAGCGCAACGTTCTGGCGAGCGGCGTGGTGCCGCAGGTCAGCGTCATCATGGGACCTTGCGCGGGCGGCGCCGTGTACTCTCCGGCGATGACAGACTTCATCTTCATGGTGGAGGACAGTTCCTACATGTTCGTCACCGGTCCGGACGTCGTGAAGACCGTGACGAACGAGGTGGTGACGGCGGAAGATCTCGGCGGTGCCTCGACACACACGAAGAAGAGCTCGGTGGCTGACGGCGCATTTCGCGACGACGTCGAGGCGCTGGCCGAAATAAGGCGCTTCATTGACTTCCTGCCCTTGAACAACCGCGACAACGTGCCGTCCCGACCGTTCTTCGATGACCCGGCGCGGATGGAGGAGAGCCTCGATACGCTGGTCCCGGAAAATCCGAACCAGCCCTACGACATGAAGGAACTGATTTTCAAAGTGGCCGACGAAGGCGACTTTTTCGAGATACAGGCGGACTTCGCGGCGAACATCATCACCGGCTTCGTCCGGCTTGAGGGGCGAACCGTGGGCGTCGTTGCAAACCAGCCATTGGTGCTGGCGGGTGTCCTGGACATTGACAGTTCACGCAAGGCCGCCAGGTTTGTCAGGTTCTGCGATGCATTCGAGATTCCGATTCTCACCTTCGTGGACGTGCCCGGCTTTCTGCCGGGAACGGCACAGGAATACGGCGGCGTGATCAAGCACGGGGCCAAGCTGCTGTTCGCCTATGGCGAGGCCACCGTTCCCAAGGTCACGGTGATCACCCGCAAGGCCTATGGCGGCGCCTATGTCGTCATGGCGTCAAAGCACCTGCGCGGAGACTTCAACTACGCCTGGCCGACCGCGCAGGTCGCCGTCATGGGTGCGAAGGGCGCCGCCGAAATCCTCTATCGCTCCGAGTTGAAGGACGTCGACAAGATTGCGGCCCGCACGGAGGAATACGAGCGGAACTTCGCGAATCCGTTCCGGGCGGCCGAGCGTGGGTTCGTTGATGAGGTCATCATGCCGCATTCCACACGCCGCCGCGTGTGCCGCGCCTTTGCCTCATTGAGGACGAAGAGTCTCCACAACCCGTGGAAAAAGCACGACAACATTCCGCTTTGAGTCAGCCAACGGCATGCAGCTTTCTTGCCACATACCCACCGAATTCGATGCGCGGCAACTAAGGTCTGGAATCTCTGTGCCAAAATGCGCTAGGCAGGAATTGTCCTTCAAGGCGTGGTGCCCCTACCCGGGAATTCGCCGTCGGGACGAAGTTGGCACGTCGGAGGAATTTCCGGATGTGGTGGCTAAAACAACTGGCCGATTTGCTGATGCGGCCTTGACGGATCAAAGGAGACAGCAATGTCGTTCGCAATCAAATCTCTTCTTGCACTCTGCCTGCTCACGCTGGTCGCTGCATGCGACCAGGGCGAATCCATGGACATGGACATGGAAATGGTCATGGAAGAAGAGCCGATGCAGAAGATGTGACACCCTTCGCAGGCCGGGCGCCGCGAGCGCCCGGCCGTCGGCCCTGCCGGCGGAGGCCGGGCCATGTTGAAGCACAAGGGCTTCCCAAGCCGCCAGCGCGGCACCGATTTCCAGTTCACGATCCGGCGCGCGAACCCTGACGGGCCGACTCCGCTCGTCGCGCGCGAACGCTTTGCCGACCGCAGGTCCGCCGACCGTGCTGCTGACGCGGCATTCATGGCTTGCCTCTGGGCCCGTTTTGGTCGGGATCCGTTCATGCGCGGCAACCTGGATGCAGGACGGCTTTCCTGGGTTTTCGGGCGCGAAGTGGTTCCCGGCGAGGATCCGTTTGACCCCGCGAGCTACGAAAGCACGCTCGTCATCGACGAGACGCGCGCCCGGGCCTCCTTTCCCGAAGCTTTTGACGGATCCTCCGAGCCATGAATTGCCGCGGCAAGGACAGTTCGGGCTTCGGATGCGGAGTTTCCTTCGCGCAACGGCACAGGGTCGTTGCCCGACTCGGAACAGGTGCGTTTCCAATGAAAGGGAGGCGTGGCCCTCAATGCACAAGAGGGGAAGAATCATGCGCAGGAAGCCGCCAACCTGCTGGCTCGCCGCCACTCTCGGGCTGGCGGCGCGCGACGATGGAACGGATCCTGGACGGGCCGACGTCGGCGGCATCGCGGGTTGTGTCGCCGGAAACGCCATCGACGAGGGCGGCTGCACCAAAGGCACCGCGACGGGCGCAGTTGCAGGCGCATCGGTCGACGACGCGTGAAGCGGTCGGCGGACCCGGGCCCGCATCGAGGCGAGACGCGGGAAAGGGCCGGACAGGCGGCCGGCCTGGGCGGCCCTGCTTGTCCATGGGTCTGACCCGACCGGAGGGAGAGTTGACATGTTCAGCAAGATCTTGATCGCCAATCGTGGCGAAATCGCGTGCCGTGTCATCAAGACGGCACGCAGGATGGGAATCCCCACTGTCGCCATACATTCCGATGCCGACAGCGGTGCGCTGCATGTCGCGATGGCGGACGAAGCCGTGAACGTCGGCCCCCCGCCGGCCAGCGAGTCCTATATCAACATCGAACGGGTCATGGACGCGATTCGCCAGACGGGTGCGGAAGCCGTGCATCCCGGATACGGGTTCCTCTCGGAGAACCCGAAATTTGCGGATGCGCTCGATGCGGCCAGAGTCGCGTTCATCGGGCCGCCCAAGCCCGCAATCGAGGCGATGGGTGACAAGATCACGTCCAAGAAGGTGGCGCTGGAGGCGGGCGTGTCCACCGTGCCGGGTTACATGGGG
Organism: Boseongicola sp. SB0665_bin_10; assembly: GCA_009838075.1. GTDB lineage: Bacteria > Pseudomonadota > Alphaproteobacteria > Rhodobacterales > Rhodobacteraceae > JAJEFO01. The sequence goes on from VXSG01000016.1 coordinate 28,627, forward strand.
ATCATCGAGGACGCGGACGAGGCGGTGCGGATCAGCGGAGAGATCGGCTACCCCGTGATGATCAAGGCCAGCGCGGGCGGAGGCGGCAAGGGCATGCGGATTGCCTGGAATGACGACGAGGCGCGCGAGGGATTCCAGTCATCCAGGAACGAGGCGGTCTCAAGCTTTGGCGACGACCGCATCTTCATCGAGAAGTTCGTCACCGAGCCGCGCCATATCGAGATACAGGTGCTGGCGGATTCGTTCGGCAACACGATCCACCTGAACGAACGCGAATGCTCGATCCAGCGCCGGAACCAGAAGGTTGTCGAGGAGGCTCCGTCCCCCTTTCTGGATGATGCGACACGAAAGGCCATGGGCGAACAGGCCTGCGCGCTTGCAGCCGCCGTGGGATACTCAAGTGCCGGAACGGTCGAGTTCATCGTCGACGGCAACAGGAACTTCTACTTCCTCGAAATGAACACCCGGCTCCAGGTCGAGCATCCCGTGACCGAACTCGTTACCGGCATAGACCTGGTCGAGCAGATGATTCGCGTGGCCGCCGGCGAGAAGCTGGCGCTGGCCCAGTCGGACATCGGCATCAACGGATGGGCGATCGAAAGCCGGCTCTATGCCGAAGACCCCTACCGTGGCTTCCTTCCGTCGATCGGACGCCTGACGCGCTACCGTCCTCCGGCGGAGATCGTCGGCGAGACCGCTGCGGTCAGGAACGATACAGGCGTGTTCGAGGGCGGCGAAATCTCGATGCACTACGACCCGATGATCGCCAAGCTTTGTACCTGGGCGCCTGACCGCGCGTCGGCCCTGAACGAAATGCGGCGGGCGCTCGACGCGTTTGAACTGGAAGGCATTGGCCACAATATCCCCTTCCTCTCCGCGGTCATGGACCATCCGAGGTTTGTCTCGGGCGACATGACGACGGCGTTCATTGCGGACGAATTCCCGGACGGATTTGACGGCGTGGAACTGGACAAGGCAACCCTTCGGCAAATCGTCGCCGCGTCCGCAGCAATGCATCGCGTTGCGGAGATTCGCCGGACCCGCATATCGGGACGCATGGACAACCATGCCCGTCACGTGGGCCGCGACTGGGTGATTTCGCTGCAGGGCGTGTCCGTTCCGGTCAGGATCAAGGCGGATCGCGACGGTGCGGATGTGCGGTTCGAGAACGACCAGGTGATGCGCGTCGAAAGCGATTGGCTTCCCGGCCGGCAGCTTGCAAGGCTGGCCGTGGATGGTGAAGAGCTCATTCTCAAGGTCGAAAGCCGCAGCCAGGGATTTCGGATCCGGTATCGCGGGGCCGACCTGGTCGTGACGCTGAGAACCCCGCGTCAGGACGAATTGGCGGCACGGATGCCGCAGAAGACGCCTCCGGACACCTCGAAGCTGTTGCTTTGCCCGATGCCGGGACTGGTCGTGAAGATCGACGTGAAAGAGGGTCAGGCGGTCCAGGAAGGCCAGGCGCTCTGCACGATCGAGGCGATGAAGATGGAGAACATCCTTCGCGCCGAGAGAAAGGGCGTTGTGGCCAGGATCAATGCGGGCGAAGGCGACAGCCTGGCGGTTGACGAAGTCATCCTGGAGTTCGAGTGATGCGACCTGAACTCCCGCGCCCCTTCGATGCTTCAGCGCCAGGCTGGCACAATGGCGAATCCCTCTGCAAGGGCGTTCGTGCGGCACCGGCCTGCGCCGCGGGTCAGCCGCCATCGAGGGCGTCGCGCAGTTCCTGCTTGCGAATCGGGAGGTTGTCTATTGAGCGCGTTATCTCGCGAACGTCGCGCGGGAACGGTTTCCGCAGGATGACACGACCGTCCTTGCTGACGACGATCAGCATGAAACCGCGCGGGCGGAACTCGCGCCGGATGTCAGTCCCGTCGGCGGGTGCCGAATCGGCAATCAGGACGACATCCCGCTTCACGAGCTCGTCGATGCGTGCGGCCAAGAGCTCCATCTGCGTGCGGAAGGCCGGATCCTGCGGCGCGTCGGAGAAGACGATCAGTGGCCGCGCGACCCACTTGAACCTGTCCAGATCGATGTCCTGCGCGTCGAAGACGGCAGAGGGATCGGCCTGCCATGCGCTCACGGCCGATTCCGCCGATTCGCCGGCATCCGTCGCCGCAACCGTGCACGGCGCAAGGCTCGCCAGCAAGACTGCAAGAATTGCCGGTGTGATGCGTGATGTCATGCCACCTCCATATGCCCCGAATATATGCCGATTTCGCAGGAATCGAAGGGGTCTTGAGGAAACCTGGCCAAACGGGGGTCCGCGATGAACGACTGGAAGGAACTTGCCGAGAAGGAACTTCGCGGCAGGAGCGTCAAGGAAATCGAGCGCGAGACACTGGAAGGCATTCGCGTAAAGCCGCTCTACACCGCGGAGGATGCCAAGGGTCTCTCTCACATGGATGGCCTGCCTGGATTCCCTCCGTTCACGCGGGGCGTGCGGGCAACAATGTATGCAGGTCGGCCATGGACCATCAGGCAGTATGCCGGTTTCTCGACTGCCGAGGAAAGCAACGCATTCTATCGGCGCAACCTCGCGGCGGGGCAGCAGGGCGTCAGCGTCGCGTTCGACCTGGCGACGCACCGTGGATATGACAGCGATCATCCGCGCGTCCTGGGCGACGTCGGCAAGGCCGGCGTCGCGATCGACAGCGTCGAAGACATGAAGATCCTCTTTGACGGCATTCCGCTGGACCAGGTCAGCGTGTCAATGACAATGAACGGTGCCGTGATTCCCGTGCTGGCGAATTTCATCGTGACGGGAGAGGAGCAGGGGCACGAGAAGTCGGTGCTTGCCGGCACGATTCAGAACGACATCCTGAAGGAGTTCATGGTGCGGAACACCTATGTCTATCCGCCCGAGCCCTCGATGCGGATTGTCGGCGACATCATTCAGTATGCTTCCGAGAGCATGCCGAAATTCAACTCGATCTCGATTTCCGGATATCACATGCAGGAGGCGGGCGCGAACCTCGTGCAGGAGCTTGCCTACACGCTTGCGAACGGGCGCGAGTATTGCCGTGCGGCGATCGCGCGCGGCATGAATGTGGACACGTTCGCCGGGCGACTCAGCTTCTTCTTCGCCATTGGCATGAATTTCTTCATGGAGGTTGCAAAGCTCCGTGCCGCCAGGCTGCTGTGGAGCCGGGTCATGGACGAGTTCGAGCCACGCCATCCTCGCTCCAGGATGTTGCGGACGCATTGCCAGACCTCGGGCGTGAGCCTCCAGGAACAAGATCCCTACAATAACGTGATACGGACGGCCTATGAGGCAATGAGTGCGGTCCTGGGCGGTACGCAGTCACTGCACACGAACGCGCTCGACGAGGCGATTGCGCTGCCAACCGATTCTTCCGCACGGATCGCGAGGAACACGCAGCTGATTTTGCAGGAGGAGACCGGGATCGCGGATGTCGTCGATCCGCTGGCCGGCTCGTATTATGTCGAAGCCCTCACTGCCCAGTTGGCCGAGAAGGCCTGGGAGCTCATGGAGGAAATCGAGGAATTGGGCGGCATGACCAAGGCGGTTGCCACGGGCATGCCGAAGCTGCGAATCGAGGAAACCGCGGCAAGGCGCCAGGCGATGATCGATCGCGGCGACGAGGTGATCGTCGGAGTCAACAAGTACGAGACGGTGGAAAGGGACGAGATCGACATTCTCGAGATCGACAACGAGGAGGTGCGCGAGGCCCAGGTCGCGCGGCTCGGAAGGGTGCGGGAACACCGTGATCCTGCTGCCTGCCAAGCAGCGCTTGCAGAACTTGAGCAGGCCGCGCGCGAGGATGGAAACCTGCTGCTCGCGGCCGTCGAGGCGGCTCGCGCGCGGGCCACGGTGGGAGAGATAAGCATGGCGATGGAAAAGGTGTTCGGTCGTCATCGTGCCGAGATCAGGACGCTCGCGGGAGTGTATGGGGCCGCGTACGAGGGCGATGAAGGGTTTGACGCGATCCAGAGGGAAGTGGCGTTGTTCGAGGAGGATGAGGGACGTCGCCCGCGCATGCTGGTTGTCAAGCTGGGACAGGATGGCCATGACCGGGGGGCGAAGGTGATTGCCACGGCCTTTGCGGACATCGGGTTCGACGTGGATGTCGGGCCGCTGTTCCAGACACCGGAAGAGGCCGCGCAGGACGCGGTCGACAACGACGTCCATGTGGTGGGGATTTCCTCGCAGGCGGCCGGGCACAAGACGCTCGCGCCAAGATTGATCAAGGCGCTCAACGAGCGGGATGCAAAGGAAATACTGGTGATTTGCGGTGGCGTGATTCCGCAGCAGGATTACGGGTTTCTCAAGGAAGCGGGCGTCAAGGCGGTCTTTGGTCCCGGCACGAACATTCCGGCAGCCGCGTCCGACATTGTCCGGCTCATTCGCGAGGCGCGAAGCTAGAGCCACGATTGCCTGGAAGCGCGTGGGATGACCATGGCAGCGGCCGTCAATCGGCTGGCGAGAGCCGGGCATGCATGAGGCAGTTTTCGCTTGCGGAGACGCCCCGCGTCCGCATCTTTCCACCATGACGTTCTCTTTGGAACTCGACCACTTGGCGGTTGCCTGCCGTTCGATCGCGGAGGGCGTGTCGTTTGTCGAGAGCGCGCTTGGTGTCGGAATGTCACCGGGCGGCAAGCACGCTGCCATGGGAACGCACAACGCGCTCCTCTCGCTTGGGCCGGACGCGTATCTTGAGGTCATTTCGGTGGATCCGGCGGCTTCACGGCCAGGCCGCAATCGCTGGTTCAATCTCGACAATCATGCCGGGCCGCCGCGGCTTGCAAACTGGGTCTGCCGCACGGACGACCTCGACGGGGCGCTTGATGCCGCCCCGGCAGGGACGGGAACACCCATGGCGCTGGCCCGTGGGGAACTTGCCTGGCGCATGGCCGTTGACGATACCGGGAAGCTCCCTTTTGACGGCGCGATGCCTGCACTCATCCAGTGGGACACGGACGCTCACCCATGCAAGACCCTGCCCGACGTCGGCCTGAGGCTCCGTTCGCTGGACGTGTTCCATCCTGAAGCGTCCGGTCTGCTCGAAGTCTTCCCGGCACTGAAGACGCTAGGATCCGTAACGGTTCGGCACGGACCCGAAATGGGCCTTGTGGCGCGGATTTCGACGCCCGACGGAACGCGGGTGCTCCCATGATTATCCGGCCCGCGGTTGAAGGCGATGCCGGACGGCTTGCGGAGATCCAGAATCCGGTCATCCGGGACACTGCGATCACCTTCAATCCGGAGGAGCGGAGCGAGGCCGATATGCGAATCGCCGTTCGTGACCGTCCTTGCTTCCTCGTGGCGGAGGTTGGCGGGCGCGTGTTGGGATTTGCATGTTACGACCAGTTCAGGAAGGGGCCCGGATACGCGCGAACAGTCGAACACACCATCGTCATTTCCGAAGAGGGACGGGGCCAAGGCATGGGGCGCGCCTTGATGGAAGCAATCGTGGAGCATGCACGCGATGCCGGAATCGGGTCGATCTGGGCGGGCGTAAGCGGCGAGAACCCGGCCGGAGTGGCGTTTCATGCAGGCCTCGGATTCGAGGAAGTCGCGCGACTGCCCAAGGTCGGATACAAGTTCGGCCGCTGGATGGATCTCGTGCTCTTGCGCAAGTGCCTTGACGAGGCCTGCCGCTGATGGGCTGACCTCACACCAGGGCCCATCTTTGGCGGCGCTGCCGGGCGCCGATTGCGCTGGCAGCGAGGCAGGGGCCGACACCTGATCCATCGCCATGCGGGGTCGCTCGCAACTCAAGCCATGCCGGTTTCATGATCAAGGAGCCAACGCGGCACTTTGCAAGAAATGATCAAACAGATGGATTTCTTCTTGCTTTGTTCCTATGATCTTGCTATGAATGGTCGCAACGCGCGGAAAAGACGAAATCCAAGTCGGATCATCGCGTTGGTTGACGTTTGCGTTCCTGGCTTCGTGCCATGCGGTTTCACGGCAACTTGGGCCGATTTGCGGGCGGCGGGCGCGGAAGTTGCGCTCGTTGCGGAATAATTCAAGTGTTAACCCTGCCGGGTGCGTGTATTGTCGCACGAAGGCAAGATTGAATTGGGGGGAAGTTACATGGCAGGTTCCGTGAACAAGGTCATTCTTGTGGGCAACTTGGGCCAGGATCCGGAAGTGCGCACGTTCCAGAACGGCGGGAAGGTCTGCAATCTTAGTGTTGCGACGTCCGAGACGTGGAAGGATCGCAACACGGGAGAGCGTCGCGAAAGGACTGAATGGCATCGGGTTGCAATTTTCAACGAAGGTCTTGTTCGCGTTGCTGAGCAGTACCTGACCAAGGGATCGAAGGTTTATCTCGAGGGACAGCTCGAGACCCGGAAGTGGCAGGATCAGTCCGGAAACGACCGATACACGACAGAGGTCGTGCTGCGACCCTTCCGCAGTGAACTGACAATGTTGGACCGCCGGGGAGACCGAGGAAGTGTCGGTGGCCAGTACGACGATGCCCGTGCGGGACCGCCGCCTGCCGACCAGGGCGGCCAGTATTCGGCAAGCCAGGATCTAGACGACGAAATTCCCTTCTAGAAGGCTCTTGACGTGAATCGCTGACAGGGTCCTGCCTGGACGGGCGACGCGGCAAGCCGCGAATCCCTTGAAGGCGGAAGCAACCGCGCCATCCGCAAGCTGCGACCGACACAATGGCGGCTGCTGCTTTTTCAGGACGCCAAGTTGTTCAGGCCGCATCCGTCGCTGCGCGTTTGGCACTTTCCTGACAATGCCTGCATTGCCCGCAGTGCAGGGAATGTGCGCTACAATTTGGCGATGCCTCACGCACGAGCGTGCCGGGTCTTCGGGTGCATGGAGCTCTCCAGCAGATTCTCGGACTGATGCAGCACGTGCTCGGCCTGTCCCACGATCAACGGGTCCGGCACGCCTACGACCCTTGCGTCCTTGCCCGGGTATTCGAGACTGTTCAGGAAATGCTGCATGCAGGCGATCCTTGCCCTCTTCTTGTCGTTCGACTTGATGATCGTCCACGGCGCATCGGCAGTGTCCGTGTAGAAGAACATGGCTTCCTTGGCCTCAGTGTAGTCGACCCATTTGCCGAGGCTTGCGCGGTCGACCGGTGACAGCTTCCAACGCTTCAGCGGATCGGATTCGCGAGAATCGAAGCGGTTCTTTTGTTCGTCCCGGGTCACGGAAAACCAGTACTTGTAGAGCCGGATCCCTGATCGGACGAGCATGCGTTCCAGCTCCGGGGCCTCGCGCATGAACTCGAGATACTCGTTCGGAGAGCAAAAGCCCATGACGCGTTCCACGCCGGCGCGGTTGTACCAGGAGCGGTCATAGAACACCATTTCGCCAGCCGTCGGCAGGTGCTCGACATACCGCTGGAAGAACCACTGTCCCTTCTCGGTTTCCGTCGGCTTGTTCAATGCGACGACCCGTGCGGTCCTGGGGTTGAGGTGCTCCATGAACCGCTTTATCGTGCCTCCCTTGCCGGCGGCATCCCGACCTTCGAAGAGCAGGACGAACTTCTGTCCCGTTTCCTGTGCCCAGATCTGCACCTTCAGCAACTCGGCCTGCAATTTTGCCTTGCGTCCCTCGTAAGAGCGGCGCGACAGCCGATCAGAATAAGGGTACCTTTCGCGCTCGAACGCGTCGCGGACTTCCTCGATTGTCTTCGGACTGGAACTCGCTGCGCCCTTGCCGTCGTTTGTCCTTGCGGAGTCGGATGCCATGAGATGTCTCCTGTGCACCCCAATTCACGTGAGCGCGCCGCCGATTGAACCAGACGGCGTGGTGCGGTTCAAGGTCTCTGCCTGGGTTCGATCCGGGAACTGCAATGGCGACGGCACTGCAAGCGTCTCTTCGAAGGGTCCATTGCGGTCCAAGCGTCCGGCAACGCGGGTTGGGCCGGCGCCGGTGGGTTCGGGCCCGGCATGGCGCGGGACAGGCGGCAGCCGCGAGTGCCGCAAGACTTCAGGAACACTTGCCTCTTGGCCGGCGAGTCCGTTTCCCCGCCGCTTGGCAACTCACTTGATGAGGTTTCCCATGACCACGGCCGTGTCGCACATGCGGTTCGAGAATCCCCACTCGTTGTCATACCAGGTGAGAATCCTCACCATGTTGCCGTCGATGACCTTGGTCTGGTCCATGTGAAAGATCGACGAATGCGGGTCGTGGTTGAAGTCGTTCGACACCAACGGCTCGTCCGTGTAGCCAAGAACGCCTTTCAATGCTCCATCGGCCGCCCTGCGCACCGCGGCGTTCACCTCGTCCGCATCCGTGACGCGGGACGCCTCGAACACGAAGTCGACAACCGAGACATTGGGTGTGGGAACACGGATCGCGACGCCGTCAAGCTTGCCGTTGAGCTCGGGCAGGACCAGGCCGACGGCCTTGGCCGCCCCGGTCGAGGTCGGGATCATGCTCAGCGCGGCGGCCCTGGCGCGATAGAGGTCCTTGTGCATCGTATCGAGCGTCGGCTGATCGCCCGTGTAGGAATGGATCGTGGTCATGAAGCCCTTGGAGATGCCGATCGCGTCATTCAGGACCTTGGCCACCGGTGAAAGGCAGTTCGTCGTGCAGGAGGCGTTGGAAACCACGATGTCATCCGAGGTCAGGGAGTCGTGGTTGACCCCATAGACGATCGTCTTGTCGACATTTGCCGCCGGTGCCGAAACCAGCACCCGGGACGATCCGTTTTTCAGATGCGCCTCGCACTTTTCCTTCGAAGCGAAGATGCCGGTGCACTCCAGCACGACGTCGACATGCTTCCATGGCAGTTCGGAAGGGTCGCGAATTGCCGTGACCGCGATGGGGCCGCGGCCCACGTCAATCGTGGAGTCGCCGCTCTTGACTGCGGCCGGAAACCGCCCGTGAACCGAATCATACCTGAGCAGGTGCGCATTGGTTTCGACCGGTCCCAGATCGTTGACCGCCACGACTTCGATGTCGGTTCGCCCGCTTTCAATGACAGCGCGCAGGACGTTGCGTCCGATACGGCCAAACCCGTTGATTGCCACGCTTACAGCCAAGTCGTTCTCCTCTCGTGATGCGACCGCGAATGTCCGGACCATGCCTCGGAAGTTGAGGCCCCGGAGCCGTCGTGCGCCGAATCTGCCGGGTCGTCGCGGTGAGTGCGGCATCGGCAGTTCTTCCGGCAACTGGGTGGCCCGGCTGGTCCGTGCGCACCTTATGGCAAGAAGTCATGCGCTGCAAAGGAGCAAGGGCTCCGCAAATCGGCGGGAGCGCTGGCAGCGTCGATCAGTGCTTCGCTGCAGCAGGCGAGACCCGGGATTCGGTCGCTGCGTCAGCAAGCCGAAACAAGTTCGACTCCCGGGGCGCCATCATGCGCGTTCATCCCATGCCGCCGGCGATCATTCGTCGTGCGAGGTGAAGATAGGCCTCGGCGACCGGTCCGCCTTTCAGCACCACCGGCGTGCCTTCGTCACCGGACACCCGTACATCCAGCGACAGGGGAATTTCTCCAAGGAACGGAACGCCAAGCGCTTCGGCTTCCGCCCTGGCGCCACCGTGGCCGAAGAGATGGTTCTCGTGACCACAATTCGGGCAGACATATGTTGACATGTTTTCAATCAGTCCCAGGACAGGAGCCTTGAGGGTTCGAAACATGTCGACCGCCTTGCGCACGTCCAGCAGCGCCACATCCTGCGGGGTCGAAACCACGATGCACCCGGTGACCTGTGTCCGCTGGCACAACGTTAGCTGCACGTCACCCGTGCCCGGCGGCAAGTCTATGATCAGGACGTCCAGGCTTCCCCACTGCACCTGTCCGAGCATTTGCTGGAGCGCACCCATCAGCATCGGCCCTCTCCAGACCACGGCCTTCGCGGGTTCCACCATGAAGCCGATCGACATCAGCGTGACGCCATGGGACTTGAGGGGAATTATGATCTTGCCGTCGGGCGAGGACGGTCGCTTCATGACGCCCATCATCTTGGGCTGGGAAGGTCCGTAGATGTCGGCATCGAGGAGCCCGACGCGTCGGCCCTCGCTTGCCAGCGCAACCGCAAGATTTGACGCAACCGTCGACTTTCCGACACCCCCTTTCCCGGATCCGATGGCAATGATCCTGTCGATGCCGGAAACCGGGTTCGGGGTGTCTTTCCGCTGTTCAGGATGCCGTCCGACCTTGAGCGACGGGGGAGCCTTTTGGGGCTGCGGATCATGCGCCGTCAGGACGACAGAGACCGATTCGACGCCGTCCAGGGCCGCCACCGCCGCCTCGGCCTCGGCGCGCGCAGCTTCCAGGGCCTGCGCGGCTTCGGAGTTTTCGGCTTCGATCACGAAATGCACGGAACCGCCTTCGATGCGGAGCGCGCGCACGAGATCCCGCGACACAAGGTCGCCGCCCCCGGGCACCGGTACCGATTTTAGCCGCGCTTCAATGTCGTCATGTCTGGCAGCCAAGCGAATTCTCCCTTTCTCATGCAGTCCGTAGATTGCGCGCTTCGGCTGCCGGAGCAAGCGCCGAACGACCGCCCGCGAAACGCGTGGTCCCGGCAGAGACCTCGCGGAAGCCTGCGCATGCGGCAGTCATGTTCCCTTCGCATAGCCGCATTGCAGAAACATTCATTGTGCAGGTGCAGCATAAAAATATGTTCGAAGACGGCAACACATGGTGCGTTGCCGGAAATTGGTGAAAGGACGGATCATGAGTGACACGATTCTCGCACATGTGCAGGCCAGCGGCCACTTCGGGGTGTATCTCAAGGCTCTTGCAGCACGCGTTGCCAGGTATCGGGCGTATCGCAGGACGCTGGCGGAACTGGAGGCGCTCAGCGCACACGAGCTTGAAGACCTTGGCCTGGCGCACGGCACGATTCGGGAAGTCGCCTATCGGTCGGTCTACGGTTCTCCGGACGAGTGAATTCCCGTTTCCGGGCCTTTGGCCTGGTGACGATGCCCTTTCCCTCCCTGGCACCGTCATCGGCGTGAGGCCCGGCGGCCCTCGCGGGCCCCACGCGATGGCGGCGGCACTCCTCCCCCGTGCCGTCGCCATTTCTGCATCTGGATTGGTCTCATCGACCGTGGTCGCCTGGAAGGAGGTCAGATCTGCCTTTCGGGCATCTGCACGACCAAGCCGTTCAGCGCGTCGGTGACCTTGAGCTGACAGGTCAGCCGCGAGCGCGCCGGATCCGGTTCATAGGCGAATTCAAGCATGTCTTCCTCCATCGCGTCGATGGGTGGCAGCTTCCCGGTCCAGTCCGGGTGTACATAGACGTGGCAGGTCGAACAGGCGCAGGCGCCGCCGCAGTCGGCCTCGATGCCGGGAATGGCGTTGTCACGGGCGCCTTCCATGACGGTCAGGCCGTTAGGCACGTCCACGACATGTTCGGTTCCGTTGTACTCGATATAGGTGATCTCCGCCATGGAGGCTCCCTCGATTCGGTGGCCCTCTAGTTATGCTGCTTCGAAGCCCCGTGCCACCCCCTGTTTCGGGCCGCGCGTGCTCGGGCTGCCTTGATCCATTTCCCGTGCAAACGACTTCAGGCATTGCATCGGGAAACAAAGGTTCTATCTTTGTTCATTATGACCGAGCCACATGTCTCCGTGCAGGCCTGGCCCCGCCCGCCCAGTTGCCTTCCGCATGACCAGCTTGACCTGCCGCCGAACGGTGCCCGTGTTGCCGTGGCGGGCCTTGTCATCGTGCGACAGCGTCCTGGCACGGCGAAGGGCGTGATCTTCATCACGCTTGAAGACGAGACCGGCATCTCGAACGTCATTGTCTGGCGCAAGATGTACGAGCGCTTTCGCCGGGCAGTGATAGCCGGGCGAGCGCTCAGGGTGACGGGTCGCGTCGAGCGGTCGAGTGGCGTGACCCATGTGATCGCCGAGAAGATCGAGGACATCTCCTGGATGCTTGATGAATTGCTGGGTTCGGCGGGCGCGACCGACCCGGCGTCGACGTCGTCCACAGGTGTCGCGCCAAGATGACCGCCTGTGCCGCCGACCCGCCTGCAGCGCTTGCCATCCGGCTTGACGGTCGCGCGATTTACTCGCACATGCCTTGCCGTTAGCAATTTGGCATCTAGGCAGCCAGAAAGGCCGATCATGACAGGCACACGCACAGAAACAGACAGTTTCGGTCCGCTTGAGGTTCCCGCCGACCGCTACTGGGGCGCGCAAACACAGCGGAGCCTGATGAACTTCCCCATCGGGTGGGAGAGACAGCCGGTCGCCGTGGTTCGTGCGCTCGGCGTGATCAAGCAGGCCTGCGCCGAAGCCAACAAGTCTGCCGGCAAGTTGCCCGCCGAGTTGGCCGACGCAATGATCCAGGCAGCCTCGGAGGTTGTCGAGGGCAGGCACGACGATCACTTTCCGCTGGTCGTCTGGCAGACCGGATCCGGCACGCAATCGAACATGAACGCCAACGAAGTGATCTCGAACAGGGCAATCGAGATCCTCGGTGGCGTGATCGGGTCCAAGGATCCGGTGCATCCGAACGACCACTGCAACATGGGCCAGTCCTCGAACGATGCATTCCCGACCGCCATGCATGTGGCCACGGCCATGACGGCGCGCGACGTCCTGTTGCCGGGCCTGGAAAAGCTGCGCGCGGCGCTCGACGCAAAGGTCGAAGAGTTCGACGGCATCATCAAGATCGGGCGCACGCACACGATGGACGCGACGCCGCTCACGCTGTCGCAGGAATTCTCGGGCTACGCGCATCAGGCCGCCAAGTCGGTCGAACGGGTCCAGGCGGCGCTGGGTGACATCCACGAACTGGCGCTGGGTGGCACGGCTGTCGGCACGGGCCTCAACACGAGGCCCGGCTGGGACGAGGAGGTGGCCGCCAACATGGCCAGGATCACCGGGCTCCCGCTTGTCACGGCGCCAAACAAGTTCGAGGCACTGGCCGCCCATGACGCAATGGTTGCCATGTCGGGTGCGCTGAAGGCCGCCGCTGCGTCGCTCTTCAAGGTGGCCAACGACATCCGGCTCATGGGGTCGGGGCCGCGCTGCGGGCTCTACGAACTGCTGCTGCCGGAAAACGAGCCCGGCTCCTCGATCATGCCGGGGAAGGTCAATCCAACCCAATGCGAAGCCGTGACGCAGGTCGCGGCGCACGTGATCGGCAACGACGCCGCAGTAGGATTCGCGGGCAGCCAGGGGCACTTCGAACTTAACGTCTACAAGCCCATGATAGCCTACAACGTGCTGCAATCCATGCAGCTTCTGGGGGATGCGGCAGACGCGTTCGTGGACAACTGCGTCAACGGCATTCGTGCCAACGAGTCCAGAATTGACCAGTTGATGCGGGAATCCCTGATGCTGGTGACTGCGCTTGCTCCGACAATCGGATATGACAACGCCACCACAGTTGCCAAGACGGCGCACAGGAACGGCACGACCCTCAAGGAAGAGGCCGTCAGGCTGGGATTTGTGGACGCGGCGACCTTCGACAAGATCGTGCGGCCCGAGGAGATGATCGGCCCGAAGGCATGACGGTCCCGTGCCGGAGGCAGTCACCGAAATGCGTCATGCACGGAATGCATGCCGAGCATCCCGTGCTGCACCCCGCCAAGAGGGACGCGAGCCGGTTTCAGGATGCGCAGGTTGGGGCAAGGACATTGAGCCGGTGATGCAGGGGCGCCGCCGGGCGCTAGCCGAAAGTCTGCAGAACCGGAAAGGTTTCGTTCAGCCACCAGCTGAAATCGGTGAATTGCCCTGTGAGCAGCAAAAGGCCCACCGTCCAGAGCAGCAGGCCCGTGACCCGCTCGATCTTGTCCATGTTTCGACGCATCCAGTTCATGAAGCCGGTCAGTCTCGGGAAGAACGTCGCCACGAGCACAAACGGGATGCCGAGGCCGGCGGCATAGAACGCGAGAAGCGCAGTGCCGCGCGTCACGTCAGCCTCGCTTGCGGCCAGCGACAGGATGGAGCCCAATATCGGGCCGATGCAGGGCGTCCAGCCAAAGGCGAATGCCAGTCCCAGAATGTAGGCTCCGAATGTCGACCCGCCCCGGTCGCCAGCGTCAACGCGCATTTCGCGATCCATGAATCCCAGGCGGAATATCCCGACGAAATGCGCTCCGAACACCATGATCACGATTCCCGCAACCGTGACAAACCAGCCTTGGTTGGTCAGGAAGAAGCGCCCGAAGGCGCTGGCGGTGAAGCCCAGGAAGACAAAAACCGTGGAGAGGCCGAGCACGAAGAAAATGGCCGAATTGCGCACGCGACGGGAGGCTTGGCCGTCTGCCGCCTGCATCTCGGTTACGGACACCCCGCCCATGTAGGCAAGGTAGGGGGGCACGATGGGCAGGACGCACGGGCTCAAAAAGGAAAGGAAACCGGCTGCCAGGGCCACGAGCATGGCAGGCAGGAGGCTCAGGTCGAAGATGTCAATGCCGAACATGGATGTCCCTTGGTTCCGAATCCGATAGATAAGGCACAACAATCCCTTCTGCCCAGACGCAGGGGGTCACAACTCGGTGGACAAGCTGAAACATGCCGCGTACCGCTCGCTTCGATGGAATTTGACGAAGAACTCGATGCCCTCGGACTCTTGTGTCCGCTGCCAGTGCTGAAGGCCGCGAAGCGCCTGCGCGCAATGGCGCCCGGGGCGATCCTTAGACTGGTCGTCGACGATCCGGCAGCCGCCGTGGACGTGCCGCATTTCTGCAAGGAGCAAGGACACGCACTACTGAACTCCGAAGAGCAAGGCGGCCTCCAGGTCTACACGATCCGAAAGTCCGGAAGCCGCGCCAATTCCTGACGCGGTCGACGATGAGTGGTGCGGAGCAAGGCGTCCTGCATGGCGTTCAATGTGTTCCGGCCGCAGTGTGCAGGCGTGTGAAACGAGTCCGCCCGCAACACGCCTCACCGCTGTGCATCATTCCCCCTTCCTATCTACGGGATCTAACGTGGCAGAGCTCTCGGACAGCCTCTGTCCGGAACACGCCACTTCCGCGCAACGTTCAGCGCTCCCGTGACCACCAGCCGATGCGCCGCGGCTTCTTGTCCGCATCGCCGTCATCCGCTGAAGCCAGCACCGGTTCCGGGGCAGGGCCCGTTTCCTGTTCGCTGGTCCGCTTGGTGGCAGGCTTGCTTTCGGGCAACGCCTTCGCCAACCGGGCCGAAGCATCCTCAACTTCCGGTTGGGCCGGGGGCGCCATGTCGGTCGCCGGTTCCTCTTTCTTGCGGCTGCGCCGCCGTTTGGGCTTGGACTTGGCCGATGCATCTTTGTCGCCTGCGTCTTCGGTCGTTGCTGCGTCCGCGTCACCGACATCCTCGGCGGTTGCGGCAGCTTTCTTGCGCTGACGACGCTGGCGCTTGGGCTTTTCGCTGCCGCCGGAATCGTCCGTCTTCACTTCCGGGTCCTTCTCAGGCGGGTCCGGATTGACGTCTGTCTCCGCCTCGGCTCCGGTCGCGATCTCGGCGATTTCCTCACCCTGCCCGTCAACGCCCTTTCCGCGGCGGCGGCGGCGGCGTCGGCGGCGCTTCTTCGGACGGCCATCGTCTTCGGAAAGCGTCGCGTCGACACCTTCCTCAGGTGTCAATTCGTCTTCTGCGCCGACCATCAGCGAGGCGTCGGCGGACACTACAGGCGCACTCGATTCAATCCTGCGAGAAGTGGCCTTGAACTTCTCGATCGAGAATTCCGGCGGAACAAGTTGGGGATCCGCTTCAAGCCTTACGGCCAAGCCATAGCGCATTTCGATCTGGGCGATATGTTCGCGCTTCGTGTTCATCAGGAAATTGATGACCGGCACCGGAACCCTGAGCAGAACCTCCCTTGATCTCTTTCGAACTCCTTCCTCTTCCAGCTGACGCAGGATTGTCAGGCCAAGGCTGTCGATTGAGCGCAAGAGGCCGGTTCCATGGCAGGACGGGCACGGCTGCGTTGAGGCTTCAAGGACACCTGGCCGCAGCCGCTGACGCGACATCTCCAGCAGGCCAAAGCCCGAAATGCGGCCAACCTGTATGCGTGCCCGATCCGTCTTCAGCCTTTCCTTGAACCGCTTCTCGACCGCTGCGTTGTTCTTGCGTTCATCCATGTCGATGAAGTCGATCACGATAAGGCCGGCAAGGTCGCGAAGCCGAAGCTGGCGCGCGACCTCCTCCGCAGCCTCGAGATTGGTCTTGAGCGCGGTGCTCTCGATTGATCCTTCCTTTGTCGCCCGGCCGGAATTCACGTCGACCGCAACAAGCGCTTCGGTTTGGCCAATGACGATGTAGCCACCGGACTTGAGCTGCACGACCGGGTTGAACATGCCGCCGAGGTAGCTTTCGACCTGGTGCCGTGCAAACAGCGGCATCGGATCGTTGTACAGCTTAACGTTCTTGGCATGGCTCGGCATGATCATCTTCATGAAGTCCTTGGCCGTGCGGAAGCCGGCATCGCCCTCGACCAGCACTTCGTCGATCTCGCGGCTGTAGAGGTCGCGGATCGACCGCTTGATGAGGTTCCCTTCCTCGTAGATCTGAGCAGGCGCGATTGACTTCAGCGTCAGCTCGCGGATCTGTTCCCAAAGCCTCTGGAGATACTCGTAGTCTCGCTTGATCTCTGATTTCGTGCGTTGCGCCCCTGCGGTCCGGATGATCAGGCCTGCACCCTTGGGAATCTCGATGCCGTCGGCGATCGCCTTGAGTTTCTTGCGATCCGACGCACTCGTGATTTTTCGACTGATCCCGCCGCCGCGCGCCGTGTTCGGCATCAGGACGCAGTAGCGCCCGGCGAGGCTGAGATAGGTTGTCAGGGCTGCGCCCTTGTTGCCCCTCTCTTCCTTCACGACCTGGACAAGAAGGATTTGGCGAACCTCGATCACTTCCTGGATCTTGTAGTTGCGCTGTCGTTGCCGCTGCCGTCGCGGACGCTGGATTTCTTCGGCCGTGTCGTCATCGGCAATGGACTCGATTGTCTCGTCCCTTTCCGATGCGTCCGTTGACTGAGCGTCTTCTACATCTGTTTGGCCGCTTTCCTCGTCGTCGAAGTCAATGACGTTCATGGACGGAATGTCGGGTGGCGTGTCCTCGGCCGGCTCCTCGCCGGTGGCCGAACTGTCAGCCAATTCCTCGTCGGACTCCCGGCGCGTGGAGTCGTCCACGTCTTCGGCGGCAATGTCTGTCGCCGCCACCTCGTTGGCACTTTCTTCCTGAGAAATCGTTTCGTCCGCCGTCACGGTCGATTCCGCTTTCGTCTTGGTACCGCTCCGACGACGTCGCTTGGGCTTGACCTCCTCTTCCTCGGCCTTCGCCTCGGCCTCCGCCATCGCCATTTCCTCGGCGATCAGCGCCTCTCGGTCGGCGACCGGGATCTTGTAGTAGTCCGGGTGAATTTCGGAAAACGCCAGGAACCCGTGCCGGTTGCCGCCATATTCCACAAAGGCAGCCTGAAGCGAGGGTTCGACCCGGGTTACCTTCGCGAGGTAGATGTTTCCGGAGAGTTGACGTCTGTTTTCGGATTCAAAGTCGAATTCCTCGACCTGGTTTCCATCGGCCACCACGACACGCGTCTCCTCGGCGTGGGTGGCATCGATGAGCATTTTCTTTGACATGTTGACTTTCTGCGCAGCATCGAAGCCCGGCCTGCCAAGGCCAGACTGAGCATTCTGCGACTTTCAATTGAGGCGACTGCCCGCATCAGGGTGGCAGACCGATAGTCAGTCACAATCGGCATCGTGCCGCATCCGTCCAATGCGCGCATCATCGCGGTTCATCTCCAGCACCTCTTCAAGGCGCCCATTCCCGTCCCGGCGGCGTGTGAGCGCCGATCTCGGGCATTTCCAAATTCGCGACCATGTTGGCCGCGACACCAAACCAGCGTGCCGCAATTGGGGCAACGTGTCTGGAACGGCGAAACTTCTTGGCTCGGCCGTGCGCATCAGGCACTCCAAGGGCCGGCCTTCATTACATAAGGGGGGTCGCGCGAGAATTTCAACGACGAATTTCGTTCTGTTGGTCAAGCGGGCAAATTTCAGCCTACGAGAAGCAATGGCCATTGAACGGTGGAGGACCGAGGCCGTCCCGCTTCCGAGCATGTTGGCGTGTGTTCAAGTGTGCCGCATCTTGCCGGGGTTGGTCAGTCTCTCCATTTCGCGGAGGCGTGTCGCAGGACGGACGGTCAGAGATAGTCCGAGCGCTGCAACCCGTATTTCGCCATTTTCTCGTTCAGGGTCCGGCGAGGAAGGCACAGTTCATCCATGACATTTGCGATCGAGCCACGGTGCCGGCGCATCGTGTTGTCAATCAGCATGCGCTCAAATGCCTCGACATGTTCCTTCAGGGGCTTGCCTTCGGTTGTGACGCTGATGCCGTCGTCATGTTCGCTGTCAAGCAAGAGCAGCGACGTGATCGTTCCAGACCCACGGCGCGACTGCAGAACCGCGCGTTCGGCGATGTTCATGAGCTGGCGGACATTGCCTGGCCAAGGGGCCTGCAGCAGCTGGGCCGCTTCCTGGGTGCTGACTTCGGGCGCGTCGCAACCGTATTCCTCGGCAAACCGTTCCAGAAACTGCTGGAACAGCATCAGGATGTCTTCACCCCTCTGGCGCAGCGGCGGGAGAGTGATCGTCATCGCCGTCAACCGGTAGAACAGGTCGGGCCGAAGTACATCCCTGCAGGACTTTCCGGGTTCCTGGAGGTTGCAGATCGCCACGATCCTGGTTCTTGCGGGTGTGCTCTCCTCGTTCATCCGTGAGAGAAGTCGCGCCTGCACCGAGTGCGGCAGGGTTTCGATGTCCTCAAGAACCAGCGTGCCGCCTCGCGTCTCCTCGATCAACGGCATCTGGCTGTTGTCGCTTGACGGCCCGAAGAGACGGGCCGGGAGCGACTCCTCATCTTCCGCGGCGCAGGAAAACAGCGCGAATTTCCGGCCGGCCCGGGCACCTGCCGCATGAAGCGCGTGGGCAACCAACGTCTTGCCTGTGCCCGTCTCGCCGTCGATCAGCACGTGGCCGTCGGCCTGGGCGAGATCCAGGATGTCTTCGCGAAGCCGTTCCATCACCGGAGACTCGCCAACCAGTCTCTTTGTGAAACTCGCGCCGTCTGACAACTCGCGCCGCAGCGCCCTGCTGTCGAGCGTGAGGCGTCGCGCATTGGCCGCCCGTTTGGTGAGCTCGGTCATCCTGTCCGGGTTGAAGGGCTTTTCCAGAAAGTCGAACGCGCCAATCTGCATCGCCTCGACGGCCATCGCGACGTCTCCGTGGCCCGTGATCATGATGACGGGCAACGTGCTGTCCACGCTCATCAACCGTTTCAGCAGGTCGATTCCGTCCATTCCGGACATCTTGATGTCGCTGACCACCACGCCCGGATAGTCCGGCGTCAGGGCCTTCAAGGCGTCTTCGGCGCTGCCAAAGGTCTCCGTGTCGAAGCCTGAAAGCGCAAGCCACTGGCTGATGGACTGGCGCATGTCCTTCTGATCATCGACGATGGCGACTTTCATTGCCTGTGTCATAAGTTCAGCTCCGTCAGTCACTCGGCTGCGGCCGTGGCCTCGGTGGAAATCGGCAACGTGACCTCGAGTACGGCCCCTCCGTCCCGACCGTTTCGCGCAGTCAGCCTGCCGCCAAGCTCGTTAACGATTCCCGACGAGATGGCGAGGCCCAATCCCACCCCGTCGCCAGGCATCTTCGTAGTATAGAACGGCTCAAAGAGCTTTTCGAGATCTTCGATGCCCGCGCCGTTGTCCCGCACAGTCACCAGTGCCTCTTCGCCAACGGTGACCAGAATCTCGATTCTGGGTTCCGACGCGGCCCTTGTGGCGTCAAGTGCATTGCGAATGAGGTTGACGAGGACTTGCTCCAGCCGAACGTTGTCAACGCGGACCGTCACGGGATCCTGCGGAAGCGAAGTGATGACGCTTACGTCGCCCTGGCGGAGTTGGGACTCCATCATCGACAGGACGGAGGAAATGCTTTCCCGCACGTCCACGAGCTTCGCGCCGCCGCCGCCCCTGTGAGCGTGCGACTTGAGTTGGCGCGTTATCTGGCTCATGTGCTCGATCAAGTCGTCGATTCGCTCAAAGGAAGACAGGGCCTCGTCAGCACGGCTGCGGCCAAGCAGCAATCTGGCACCCGCAAGATACGTCTTCATGGCGGCGAGCGGCTGGTTCAGCTCGTGGCTGACCGCCGCCGACATTTCGCCGAGCGCGGCGAGCTTCGAGGACTGCTGCAGCGTCTGTTCGGCCACTTTCAGATGCCTCTCCGCCCTCTTCCGCTCGGAGATTTCCCGTTGCAGGGCCACGTTGAGCTGGCGGAGCTCGGCCGACTCGCGCTGGAAGAATCGCAGCCGTGACGTGGCCCGCCGGCTGACAAGATAGGACACGAGCGCCACGAGAATCGCGAATCCCATGATTTCCAGCGCGAGAACCGCGTTCACGCGCTCGCGGACGCTCGCATAGGTCGTGAACGACGTGATGCGCCATCCCTGGAATCCGATCCGGGCTTCCTGCCGCATGATGGCTTCGCCTTGAAGGTAGGCATCTACGGGAAGCGCGCCCCAGCTTGCCGTGGCGCGAACCGCCAGCTCCATGGCCGACCGCACGGGCCTCGCCGCCAGGGCCTCGTCTTCGCTCAGTCCGCGCCAACGCGGTTCCGTCGCGAGAATGATTGTTGCTTCGCTGTCCGACACGATGACGGCATCGGTGAAGCTGGCCCAACTGCTCTCAAACTTCTTGAGGTCGACCTCGACCATGATGACGCCGAGCATTTCGCCTTGCGCCTCGATCTTGCGTGAATACGCGAAGACGCGTGCGCCCGATTCAAGAAGACTGGTCGAGAAAACCGTGTCGTTGGAGCGAGACGCCTCAACGAAATAAGGCGCCGTGCGATGAGTGGACCCAATGAGTGCCCGATCGGTGGCGGCGACCGCTCGTCCGTCCCGGTCCAGCAGCAAGAGCCCCGCCGCCGCGATCCCGTCGCGATACTCGATGAGCCGCTGCGAGCTTTGCAGGAAGTCCCCGGTCAACAGCGCCCTGATCAATGCGGGGTCGCGGGCCAGAAGCTGCGGCACGACCTGGTTGCGCTGAAGCTCGCTGAGTATGTTTCCGGAGTAGAGGGCGAGGCGAACCTCCGCGCGCGATCTCGTGGTTTCGGTAAAGCGCTCCGTCAGGAGCAGGTTGGTCCACCAGACCGTCGCGATTGCAACGACGATGACAAGGCTTGCCGCAATCCGGGCGCGCCAAGGCGCGTTGTCGCGTCTGATGGATGTTTCGCTCATGACGCGAGTCTAGAGCGTGGCCGTGACTCCCTCAAGCGTTGGCGGCGGCAGCGCTGCAAGCGTTGAACAGGACTGCGCCGTCGGTCAGGCCCAGAACCGGATCCGCGGCGCGCTCGGGATGCGGCATAAGGCCCAGCACGCGACGGTTCTCGGAGAGTATCCCGGCAATTCGATCGACCGATCCGTTTATGTCCGACTTGTACCGAAAGGCGATCCGGTCCTCTGCGGAAAGTGCCGTGCGAATCTCTTCGGTCGCCTGGTAGTTCCCGTCTCGATGAGCGACAGGGAAGATCGCCGTCGTGCCTTGCGCGTAGCCTCTGGTGAAGTTGCTGCTTGTTGTCGCCACTTCAAGTTCGACAGGCTTGCAGATGAATCTGATCCCTGCGTTGCGCATGAGTGCGCCCGGCAGCAGGCCGGTTTCGAGCAAGACCTGGAAACCGTTGCAGATGCCGATCGCATGGCCGCCCTTCCTGACATGCGTCATCAGGGCTCCGACGATGGGAGACCTCGCGGCAATTGCACCGCTGCGCAGATAGTCGCCAAAGGAAAACCCGCCCGGCACGCCAACGATGTCCACGCCTGCCGGCAGTTCGACATCCTTGTGCCAGACCATCTCGACCTTGAAACCGGCATTCTGGAATGCCGTCGCGAGGTCGCGGTCGCAGTTCGATCCCGGGAAGACCAATACCGCCGCCTTCATCGCGCAGGCCTTTCCCGGCGTGTCCTGTCCGTGCAGCTCAACTTGCCCATGTCCCTCCCGCCTATGCAGCGAAATCGGTGATGACCGCGATCCCCGGTTGCGTGGGACCGTTGAATGCGGCGAGTTCGGCGCTTGTGTCCGAGAGCCTGATCGTCCGTGCCACGATCGGGGAAAGGTCTGCGCGCCCAGCTTCGATCAGGCTGAGCAGCGAAGGATAGCGATGGGCAGGCATGCCCCGGGAGCCGAAAATTGCCAGGTTCCGCATGTAGACCGCGTTGAGATCGACCTCCTGGACCGCATGATGGCCGACCGGCATGCCAACCTGAACGTGACGGCCCAGCGGGCGGAGGCAGGCAAGGCTCGCGACTTGGGTCTCCGGGAATCCCAGGGCCTCAACCGAAACGTGCGCCCCGCCTCCTGTCACTTCGCGGACACGTTCGGCACTGGCGCCGTCCGACGCGTCAATCGCGTGTTCGGCGCCCAGCGCTTTGGCATGGGCCAACTTCTCCTCAACGACGTCGGTGACGATGACCCGCGCACCAAGCGCGATGCCAAGCAGCATTGCCGCAAGACCGACTCCGCCCGTTCCGTGTATCGCCAGCCACTCGCCGGGCTGCAGCGCGGCCCTGTCGGTCAGCGCGTGCCAGGCCGTGGTGACTCGGCAGCCG
The DNA here is from genome assembly GCA_009838075.1 of Boseongicola sp. SB0665_bin_10. Classification (GTDB taxonomy): domain Bacteria; phylum Pseudomonadota; class Alphaproteobacteria; order Rhodobacterales; family Rhodobacteraceae; genus JAJEFO01. The sequence continues at coordinate 51,134 of VXSG01000016.1, forward strand.
AGCGCGGCGGCGAGGGTTGGCGTCATGCCTGCCGGCAGGCGTGCCAGGTTATGGTCTCGGGGAACGGCGACATGTTCCGCGAAGGCGCCGGGTTCGGTGAACCCGGGCAGCCGCTGGTCGAGGCAGGTGTTGCTTTCGCCGGCACGGCAATTGGCGCAAGTGCCGCAAGCCAGGATGAACGGCGCAATCAGATGGTCGCCCATTGCATATTGCGCTGCGGGGCCGGTGGCCACCACTTCTCCGCAATACTCGTGACCACCGATCTGGCCGGGCCTTACGCGTGGATGCTCGCCTTTCCAGCCATGCCAGTCGCTGCGGCACACACCGCATGCCATCACACGCAGGACGACTCCGTCTCTTGGGCAGTCGGGATCCGGGACGTTCTCGATCGAGAGCGGTTCATTGTATGCGCTCAGGACGGCTGCTCGCATCAGGGCAGTTCCACCTCGTAGCTCTCGATGACGGTGTTCGCGAGGAGTGCCTCGCACATCTGCTGCACCTCGGCCTCGGCCCTTTGCGCATCGGGTTCTGCAAGAACGAGCTCGATGATCTTGCCTTGCCGCACATCCTCGATGCCGTCGAAGCCAAGCGTGCCCAGGGCGTGACGAATGGCCTCGCCCTGAGGGTCAAGAACACCCGCCTTGAGCTTGATTACTGCGCGCACCTTCATTCGCATCTCCACGCACCGGGATGGTGTCGCCGTCATGCACCGGGATGGTGTCGCCGTCATATCGCGGATTTCCCCGAACTTGTCCAACCGTTGCGACGTGATTCACGACGCGGCACCTGCGTGCGAGAATTGCTGCGGCCGCATCACGGGCCGGGGACCGGAATCGGCTGCCGGATGCGGAATCGCGCCCTGGAAACCTCATGCCGCATCCCTTGCGCCCGCCCCCGGGGAACGCACTGTCCGCGCAGGCGTTGTTCGTGGCGGTCAGTTGACCAGCGTGGGCTTGGGCGTGTGCGTGACGTTCGACGGCAGGACACCGAGGCGGCGAGCCACCTCGGTGTAGGCATCCGCAAGGTTTCCCAGGTCGCGGCGGAAGACGTCCTTGTCGAGCTTTTGGCCGGACTCGATGTCCCACAGGCGACAGGAATCAGGGCTGATCTCGTCGGCCACGATCAGGCGCTGGAAATCGCCATCCCAAACGCGCCCGACCTCGATCTTGAAGTCGACGAGCCGGATGCCAACTGCCAGCATGCAGCCGGAAAGGAAGTCGTTGACACGCAGGGCCAGCGCGATCATGTCGTCCAGATCATGCTGTGACGCCCAGCCGAAAGCGACAATATGCTCTTCTGACACCAGAGGGTCGCCAAGCGCGTCATCCTTGAGGCAAAATTCCACGATGGGCCGTGGCAGAAGCGTTCCTTCTTCGATGCCTAGTCGCTCGGACAGGGTTCCAGCCGCATGGATGCGAACGACCACTTCCAGCGGAATGATCTCGACAAGCCGAATCAGTTGCTCGCGCATGTTGATGCGGCGAATGAAGTGTGTCGGGACGCCGATCTGGTTCAATCCGGTCATGAAGAACTCGGAGAGCCGGTTGTTCAGCACCCCCTTGCCGTCGATCACTTCCTTCTTCTTCGCATTGTAGGCCGTCGCATCGTCCTTGAAATACTGCACGAGGGTGCCGGGTTCGGGACCTTCATACATGATCTTGGCCTTGCCTTCGTAGATCTTCTTGCGACGTGACATTCTGACTCCAGGAATCGTTTTCCGCCTCATGTTGCAAATGGCGGAATCCGAATACGTTTAGGGCAAAGCGCGCATTGCGGCAAGCGGGCGAATTCGTGCATTTGCGCCCCTTGTGGTCGGGCAGACTTGCAGCCATATGGATGAACATCCAGTTCTCAGCCAGGGGCGAGTAGGAAATGGGCACGTTTGATGAACGCGAGGACGCCTTCGAGGCCAAGTTCGCGCGCGACGCCGAAATGCAGTTCAAGGCCGAGGCACGCCGCAACAAGCTTCTCGGCCTCTGGGCCGCCGAACTTCTCGGCAAGGCGGGCGATGAGGCGAATGCGTATGCGTCGGAAGTCGTGAAGGCGGACTTCGAAGAGCCTGGCGACGACGATGTGCTTCGGAAGGTGGCAGGCGATCTCGGGGACCTTGCAAGCAGCGATGACATCCGTGCAAAGATGAACGAACTGCTCGGCGTGGCGAAGACCCAGCTGCTGGCGGAACTCTAGGATTTTCTCCTTTCCTCGCGGAACGGCCTTGAACGCAAGCCCTTCCCTTCAGGGAGCTGTCCCCGACCCGTCTCTTTCCTGAGTGTGCATCTGCCCGCCCAGGGCTTCCTTGACTGCCGGCGTGACAAAGCGCGAGACGTCCCCGCCAAGCCGCGCAATTTCCTTCACGAGCTTCGATGCTATGGCCTGATGCTGCGCTTCCGCCATGAGAAAGACGGTTTCAATTCCTGAATCCAGCGCGCGGTTCATTCCGACCATCTGATACTCGTACTCGAAGTCCGCCACCGCACGAAGGCCCCGTACGATGAGATTGGCGCCGACGTCGCGCGCGCAGTCGACAAGCAGGTTGTCGAAGGGATGGACCCTAATTTCGCAGCCGGATCGCGTCGAAACGTCACGGCACTCGGCCGTGATCATCGAAACGCGTTCGTCGAGGGAAAAGAGAGGGTTCTTGTCGCTGTTGATGGCGACCCCGATCACGAGACGGTCGACCAGTGCGGTGGCCCGGTTGATGATGTCCAGATGACCCAACGTGACCGGATCGAAGGTGCCAGGATAGAGAGCGATGCGCAATTTTGTTCTCCTTGCCGCTGCGCCGGGGGCATCCCTGCCACGTGCGCCCCGAGGGCTCAAGCGAATGGCGGGGCGCGCGACGGTTCAGGCAATGTCATCCGGCGGGGCAACGGCTGGTGTTTCCCGTGTGCCACAAAGGCAGCGCGACCATTGAGGCCCGGCGGCCGAATCAAGTTCGCACCGGTTCAGTAGCCCTTGATCATGCCTTCAAGCGCGTCCTTCTCCATCGTGAGTTCGGAAAGTCGGGCTTTCACGACATCGCCGATCGAAATCAGGCCGATCATGCTTTCGCCTTCCATCACGGGCATGTGCCGGAACCTGCCATCGGTCATTTGCTGAAGGACCTGGTCGGCGCTTTGGTCCGCCGTGCAGCTGATGACCTTCGGAGTCATCATGTCCGACACCTTTTCCTTGAGACAGATTTCGCCACGCCGGCCGAGTTCGCGAACGATGTCGCGCTCGGACAGCATGCCGACAGGCCGGTCTTCGCTGCAAACAACCAATGCGCCGATACGCTTCCTTGAAAGCAGTTGCGCGGCGTCTGCCACCGAGGCCTGCGGTTCTATCGTCACGACGTCTGGCCCGCCGGTCTTTCCGAGAATCTGGCGCACGAGCATCTGTTTCTCTCCAATAAAACGGCATGTGGTGTTTCGGAAGGTTTCACCCTGCATGCCGGTCTGTCAAGTTTCGGATCTGTCGCACCCTGCCACTTTTCCTTTTGCCTCCCTTGTCGTAATCTTGGGCACGGATCTGGAGGGAGCGATGGAAGAACTCAGCCACTACATTGACGGCCAGCGCGTCAACGGAAGGTCGGGCCGTTTTGGCGATGTCTGCAATCCTGCCACCGGCGAGGTTCAGGCACGCGTCCCGCTTGCCAGCGCCGAGGAAGTGGACGAGGCCGTGGCCAAAGCCGCCGAAGCGCAAGTCGCCTGGGCGGCTACGAACCCGCAGAGGCGTGCGCGCGTGATGATGACGCTTGGTCGGCTCATTGTCGAGAACATGGACACGCTGGCCGAGGCGGTCAGCCGCGAACATGGCAAGACGCTGCCCGACGGCCGTGGCGACGTGCAGCGGGGACTCGAAGTCGTCGAGGTCTGCATGGGTGCGCCCGCGCTGCTCAAGGGAGAGTTCACGAGTGACGGCGGTCCGGGCATCGATCTCTATTCCATGCGCCAGCCCCTGGGCGTCGTGGCAGGTGTCACGCCATTCAACTTTCCGGCCATGATCCCGCTCTGGAAGCTGGCGCCGGCCATTTCCTGCGGCAATGCGATGGTGTTGAAGCCGTCCGAGCGCTGCCCGTCAGCACCGCTTCTTATCGCGGATCTGCTGAAGGAAGCGGGATTGCCTGACGGCGTGCTCCAGATCGTGAACGGAGACAAGGAAGCCGTGGATGCCATTCTCGACAACGAGACCGTTCAAGGCGTGGCTTTCGTCGGCTCGACACCGATCGCGGAATACATCTACGGCCGTGCCTGCTCGAACGGGAAGCGTGCGCAGTGCTTTGGCGGTGCAAAGAACCACATGATCGTCTTGCCCGATGCCGACCTCGACAAGGCGGCGGATGCACTGGTCGGCTCCGGCTATGGCGCTGCTGGCGAGCGCTGCATGGCCGTTTCGGTTGCTGTGCCTGTAGGTGAACGGACGGCGGACGCGTTGATCGAGCGTCTTGTGCCGAGAATCGAGAAACTCAAGGTCGGCCCGTATACGGCCGGTGAAGATGTGGACTTCGGGCCACTGATCACCAAGGCCAGCAAGGAGCGCGTGACGGCCCTCATCGACAATGGGGTGGAGCAGGGGGCTTCGCTCGTGACCGATGGGCGGGATTTCGCGCTTCAGGGCTACGAGAACGGTTTCTTCGTCGGCCCGACTCTCTTTGACAACGTGACCCCTGAAATGGACATCTACAAGGAAGAGATCTTCGGTCCGGTCCTGAGCCAGGTGCGAGCCGAAAGCTACGAGGACGCACTGAAACTGACCATGGACAACACCTACGGGAACGGCACCGCGATCTTCACCGCCGACGGCGATGCGGCCCGGGATTTTGCGAACCGCGTGAATGTCGGCATGGTGGGCATCAACTTCCCGATTCCCGTGCCGCTCTCCTATTACACTTTCGGTGGTTGGAAACGGTCCGCCTTTGGCGACCTGAACCAGTACGGGCCGGATGCGTTTCGATTCTACACCAGGACCAAGACTGTCACCGCGCGCTGGTTTTCCGGCATCAAGGAGGGTGGTGAATTCGCCTTCAAGGCCATGGACTAGCGCAACTGCAGGGCGCAATTTGCGCAAGCCATCGAGTCTCTCCCGCGCTGAATTCACGGGTCAGGAGAGGTTGCCGCCGCAAATGCCTCTCCGTGCGAACGATGTCTTGCCGTCACGCTCGCTTCCCGAACGCGTCCATGTCAGGTGCGGCGTCTCAGCCATCGGCGTGGCCACCCGCCCGCTGCACGGGATCAGGAACCTTTGGGCCGAAACGCCGCCCCGCGCGATGCCGAAGATACCGACGGCACGACCGTCCTGGTTCCGACCGGTCACCGTCCCGGCATCCGGCGCTCATGCCGCCACGCAACCAAGGTCCTGTGCGCGGGGGTCCGGGCGATCCTTGACATCCGTTGGGGCAGCCCTGGCCTCGACGCGCGTCTGCACACAGGCCGGTGCTCCCTGGCATGGGGCTCGCTGCTCCTGATTCGGTGACGCGACCCACGTTCGCACGTCGGCTTGTTCAGGGAGCCGGAACCCGAAACCGCCGCCGCGCCCAAGGACGCCGAACCCGTCGACTGCGCGCGGCCTGAACCGTGTCATCGTCCGAAATCCCGCCAAGGGATCGGAGCAAACCGGGAAGATCCTTCTCAATCAATTCGAGACGAACCGGGAAATCCCGACCAGCACAATTCGATTTCCGCCGGTGACTGGCCATTGCGCTCGCCTGCCGTCTGGCAGGCGAGCGCAACGCAAACGCGCACGATGCGCGTACCGAGCTACGTCGACGGCCCCGTGCCGGCGGTCATTCCAGCCTGGAGATGCGACCCTCGACCTTCGGCGCGACGGGGCCACGGGCGGCCATGTATTCCGCCAGCACGTCGGCCAGGTCCGGTCCGAAGTCGTAGACATCCATCGCGTCTGTCGTGAACATGCGGTAGCCATCGCCACCATTGCGGACGTAGTTGTTCGTGACCACGCCGTAGATGGCTTCGGGATCGATGGCCTCGTCGCCGACCAGGACCTCCTGGATCCGGCCCTCGTTCGGGCCCACGGTTGGATCCCAGGTGAAGCTCAGCCCCGCCACTTGCGGAAAGCGGCCCTTGACCTCTTCGACCTGGCTTACGCCGTTTTCAAGCGCGTCAATGATGCTTTGGCCCTTGATGCGGAAAGTTGCCAGGGTGTTCTGGAAAGGCAACACGGTCAAGACTTGGCCCATGGTCACGTCGCCCTCGTCTATGGACGCGCGTATGCCTCCAGCATTGGCGATGGCGATCTGGATGCCCTGATGCCGGACGCGGTCCAGCATTGAATCGGCAACGAGATTTCCCAAGGGGCACTCTTCGACTCGGCAGACCGCCCTGCCGCCCTCGATGAACGCTCCCGCCTCGGCCACGACCTTGTTCCGGATCTCGTCAAGTGGCCCGGCCAGTTCGCCGACCCTCTTCTTGGTGCTCTCGTCCTCGGCCACGCTGGCATCGATCAATATGGGTTCGCCCACAGCTTCGACAATGTTGCCGTCGCCGTCGAAGGTGATGTCGATTTCGCCGAGGAACTTCCCATAGGCGTAGGCCTGCACGATGGCGGTGTTGCCGACCATCAACGGATAGGGCCCGTCTGCCCGTTCCTGCGTGTTCGACAGGAGCGTGTTGTCATGCCCCCCGACAATGACGTCGACCTGCGGTACGGCTTCCGCAATGCGCAGGTCGACAGGCAAGCCGGAATGGCTCAGGACGATAATCTTGTTGATTCCCATCGCCTCCAGCCGCTTGACCTCGTCGCGCACCGCTTCGACCGGATCGCTGAAAAGCACGTTCGGGCCGGGCGAGGCCAGTTCGTCGTTGTCTTCAGGTGTCAACCCGATCAGTCCCAATCGTTCCCCGGCGCGCTCCAGGATCACGGACGGTTCGATTGCGCCGACGAGAAATGGCTCGTCCTCGAAATCCGAATTCGCCATCAGGACCGGAAAGTCGACGGAATCGACGAAGGCGCGCAGAACTTCCGGTCCGTCGTCGAATTCGTGGTTGCCCACGGCCATCGCGTCATATCCCATCTTGTTCATCATTTCGGCCGCAGCCTTGCCCTTGTAATAGGTATAGAACAGCGATCCCTGGAACTGGTCGCCGCCATCAACAAGGATGTAGTTGTCGCTCCGCGCCTTGGCCGCCTCGATCGCGCTGACGAGGCGCGCCGAGCCACCGAAGCACTTGCCCTCTTCGTTGTCTTCCGGACCGCAGCCGGAATCAAAGCGGCTGATAGGTTCGAAGCGCGCGTGAAAGTCGTTCGTGTGAAGCACCGTCAGCCTGTAATCCGCTGAGGCCATGCCGCCTCCAAGCGCGAGAAGCGCTGTGGCGCAGAAGACTCTTGTGTTCATCAATTCATCCCGCAGGAAACCCCGTCCTTCAGGGCGGGGAGGAATGCG
>VXSG01000043.1 GCA_009838075.1 Boseongicola sp. SB0665_bin_10
CGTCACCAGGACGTCCCCATTGCCCGGCGCAAGACCGTGATCCTCAAGTGCCATGACCGCCAGCATGGCGGTCAGCCCGGCCGTTCCCACCGCCATTGCCTGGCGAGACGAGAGGCCTTCGGGCAGCGGCACGAGCCAGTCGGCCTTGATTCGCGCCTTTTCGGCGTATCCGCCCCAGTGCACCTCGCCGACGCGCCAGCCTGTCAGGACAACCTTGTCGCCGGGCGAATAGCGCGAATCGTGTGACGTTTCGACCGTGCCCGCGAAATCAACGCCGGGAACGTGGGGATAGGTTCGCACGACGCCTCCACCCGGACCGATGCACAGGCCGTCCTTGTAGTTCAGGGTCGAGTATTCGACGGCGACGGTCACGTCTCCGTCCGGCAGGCGACCCTCGTCAATCTCCTGCACCGATGCAGATGTCTGCCCTTCGTCGTTCTTCTCGACAACCAGTGCCCGCATGTCACGCTCCCGCTCGCTTGCCCGAATTTCTCGGGTGTCCCGCGCACGAGGCGAAGGGCCACCCGTGCGCAAATGAAATCACCGACAAGGCCCTTCCAATTCCGGTTCGCGCCTCTTATATTCGCAGTGTTCCGGAAACGGAACTATGGACATAAACGCGCTCGAAATAAGCGGATCGGACCCGGGGGCGGTACCCGGCGGCTCCACCAAGAACCCTGTCGTTGGGAGGGAATGCGGGGCCGAAACAGGATCGACGGACGCCTAAAGGGGTTTGCTTTGTCTCGGTGAGGCACCACCGATATCGGTCCAATCTGCATAGTTGCCAACGACAACCGTGCTCCGGTGCTTCTCGCTGCGTAAGCGGTGCGAAAAGCCGAAACTCAAGTCCTTGCGCCTAGCCGCGCAAGGCGGGGTCCGCCGGAACCTGGCAACAGAATCCGGCACTTCCAAATTTCAGGAGACCAGGTTCCTGCCGCAACGCCTTGAGCACGATCGCGCAATTGTGGCGAACTCACGGGTTCATCAGATTGCCGCAGGGGAGTTCGGCCTTCCGCGGCGCAGGTGGTGCCGGCTGCGGCCGCCCTCGGGCGGCATCAAGCGGTCCTACGAAATGTCGTCCCTATCTTTTGACTCCGAATCCCCTATTCTGAAGCCGCAATCGAGTAGCTTGAGATGGCCGAAACACTTGACTACGGAAGCCTGATGCACCGCGCGATGCGGGGCCTTTTCCAGGAAGTGCTGCGCGAGGTGGCGGCCAACGGCCTGCCTGGCAAGCACCATTTTTTCATCTCGTTCGACACATCGCATCCCGACGCGAGAATGGCCGACTGGCTACAGGAGCGTCATCCGAAGGAAATGACCATCGTCATCCAGAACTGGTTCGAAAATCTCGAAGTGACCGATGACGGCTTCTCGGTGACACTGAATTTCGGAAACGCTCCGGAACCGCTCTACATCCCGTTCGATTCGCTTCTCACCTTTGTGGACCCTTCGGTCGAATTCGGGATCCGCTTCGAAACCGGGGAAGAGGAATCTGCGCCGGTTCCGATCGAGCTCGAACCGGACGGAAAGCAGGAAAGCGAAGCCGAAATCGTCAAGCTCGACAACTTCAGGAAGTAGACCGATTCCCGGAATCGCCTGCGGATTCAGCTGACCGCCAGTTTTGCGCCCTTCCGCCCTGCCAGGTCGATGAAGTATTGCCAAGCGACCCGACCCGAGCGCGCACCCCTGGTGGCCTGCCACTCGATTGCCTCCGCGTGCAGCGTGTCGTCGTCGATCTCGATGCCGTAAGCGGTGCAATACCTGCGGATCATGGCCAGGTACTCGTCCTGGCTGCAGGGGTGAAAGCCCAGCCAAAGCCCGAATCGATCCGACAGCGACACTTTCTCCTCTACTGCTTCCGAAGGGAGAATTGCCGTCGAACGCTCGTTCTCTATCATGTCACGCGGCATCAAGTGGCGCCTGTTCGACGTGGCATAGAAGATGACGTTGTCCGGTCGCCCCTCGATTCCTCCATCAAGCACGGCCTTCAGCGACTTGTAGTGATGGTCGTCATGGCTGAACGAAAGATCGTCACAAAAGAGCAGGAACCTTGCACCGGCGTCCCGGAGGTGGCCAAGGAGGCGTCCAACCGACGGCAGGTCCTCGCGCTGGATCTCGACGATCTTCAATTCGTGCCTGTCTCTCTGCACGGCTGCATGCACGGCCTTCACAAGGCTTGACTTGCCCATGCCGCGCGCGCCCCAAAGAAGCGCATTGTTCGCCGGGAAGCCCTTCGCGAACTGCAGCGTGTTCTCCAGGAGAATGTCGCGCGCCCTGTCGATGCCCACCAGCAGCTCGATGCCTATGCGATTGACCTCGTTCACGGGCACAAGGCGATCGGGAGACACATGCCAGACGAATGCGTCCGCCCCTGAAAAGTCCGGCGCCTCGACCGGCCCGGGAGCGATCCTTTCCAATGCGGCGGCCATGCGCTCCAGGGGGGCGCCGTCCTGCCTGGCGTCACTCATGGCACCGCTGCCTCCACGCAGTTCGTCCGCACCTGCCCTGAACTGCCATGTACCGGCCCGTGCACAATGGCCGACTCGCTGGCCCGGGCGATGTCCGGGGACATTTCAAGCCGGCACGACTGCGCAGTTCCGTCACGCATTCGCCCCCTCTTCATCCCCGTCGTCATCCTCGAATTCGGGATAGAGTTCCTCGTCCTCGCCGAGAATGCCTTCCTCGCGGAGCCTCTCGACGCGTTTTTTCTCGACGATCTTCACCAGCTGAATCGAGATTTCGTAAAGGCCGTAGACGACCGTGAACAGGATCATCTGAGTGACGACATCGGGCGGTGTCACGAGGGCGGCGAGAACAAGTATCCCGACCATTGCGTATTTCCTGACCTGCGCGAGGCCGCGTGCCGACACGAGGCCGGCCTTGCCCATCAGCGTCAGGAGCACGGGCAGTTGAAAGCACAACCCGAATGCCATGATGAACTTGAGGGTGATGTCCAGCGACTCGTTCACCTTCCCGAAAAACGTGATCTTCACGCCTTCCTGTGTCTCTGGAACGATTGCGGCGGAGTCGGGCAGGTTGCCGACCGTTCCGGAGAGGAGATTGGCAAAGATCGACGAAACATCTGCGAAGCCGAGAAAGAAGTTCATCGCCAATGGCGTGACAATGTACTGCGCAAATGCAGCGCCCAGCAGGAACATCACCGGGGAGGCAACGAGAAACGGAAGGAAGGCCGACTTTTCAGCTCGATAGAGCCCCGGCGCCACGAAGCGCCACATCTGGTGGCCGATGACCGGAAAGGCCAGAGCGAACCCGAAGACCATCGAGATCCGGAACAGCGTGAAGAGGTATTCCTGCGGGCTGGTGTACTGCATTGTAGGCGACGGGTCGCCGAGTTCGCGCAGCGTCGCCTCGATCGGCCCAAGCAGGAATTGCAGGATTGGCTCCGACACTGCAAAGGCCGCCACGATGCCGACGACCAAGGCCAGGACCGATCGGACCAGACGGGTGCGAAGCTCCGCGAGATGCTCGAGAAGCGGCGCCGAACTTCTTTCGACCTCGTCCTGTTCTTCGTCTTCGGCCTTGCTCATGCGCGGTCTCCCGGCCTGGATTCGGACGATTCAGTTTCCGGTTCAGGTTCCGCGGTTGCCGTTTCGACCTTTGGTTCGGTGCCTTCGCTTTCTTCGGCCCGTGACGCGGCGCCCTTCTCTGCGGAGTATTCCCGGATCTTTCGGGCCGCCTCCGCGCGATCCTCGGACAGTTTTGCCGTTTCAGGTCCTATTTCCTTGGCCTTCCTGGACGGATTCGCAGGATCCCAGTCCTCGAACCTCTTCGCTGCCTGGTTGAGCTTGTCGAGTCCCGCCCTGGACGGCGAGGTGACGCCTTTGAGGTCTTTGGCCACGTCCTTCACGCCGGCTTCGTCAGCTGCATCCTCCATCGCACGCTGAAACTCTCGCGCCATTCGGCGCGCCTTGCCGACGAAGCGGCCAAGGGTGCGGAACAGGCCCACGAGGTCTCGCGGACCCAGAATGATCAGCGCGACAACGCCGACAACCAGAAGTTCACCCCAGCTCAGTTCGAACATGGTTCGGAAACCGCCCTAATCCTGGATTCGTCCTATGACTCTTCCCTGACCTTGGGCTTGTCTTTCTCGGGCGTCACGTCCCGTGCAACCGATGCCGCCTTGTCCTCGATCGCGTCCTCAACCTCTTCCTTGCCCTCTTCGACACCTTTCTTGAAGGCAGTGATTCCCTTGCCGACTTCGCCCATCAGCGAGGTGATCTTGCCGCGCCCGAACAGGATCAGGACGACAATGGCGATAAGGAGGAGGCCTGGAAGGCCGATGTTGTTGAACATTGACTTACTCCCCTGTCTATCGAGAGCTATGTAGGTGACGGAGTCGCCAAGTGAAAGCGGCAAATCAGGATTCCGGTCCGAATGCCTGATACATGAGCCAACAGTGAACGCTCCGTCGCCTCAGGACGACGGCTCGGCCAAGCTACGCGGCAACCCGCACGTTTCGCGACCGATGGCCGGTTCCCGGCCACTGGACAATTTGCAGCACGTTGCAGGCGGCGTCGTGAACCGACCTGGCCAGGAATGAGTGCTTCAACGCGTTCGTTCCCAGGTCCTCCATCGCGATCACGCGATACCCGGAAGCCAGGCCGTGAGAGAGCTTGTGCAGGAAGTCGCAACGCGCGGCGGCGACGCGGCCATGATGACGCGCCAGGTTCCCGCACGCCCTGGCCCGGCGCTCCGAGTTCCGTCTTTTCCTCGCCAGCGCGCGCTGCAGTCGCCGCGTCACCCGTCATCGGGCCCGAGTCTTCGCAGGCCGAACCAGGCAATGGTCAAGACACTTCCTTCGGAAATACAAGGCAGCGGCTCCGCCGCATCATGAGCCAGAGCTGCGTGCCCGGCTTCGGCAGGAAGACTGACGGCACTGTCGCGGTCAGCATGGAACCATCGTGATCCATTCGGAACTCGACAAGACTCTCATTTCCCATGTATCTCGCGCGGACGACACTTCCCTTGGCCGCCACACCGTCTTCCAGCGTCGGATTCGGTCCCTTGCCACCGCGGTCGAAGTCAATCCTCAGGTGCTGCGGACGTATGACGATCTCGACTTCCGTTCCGTCAGGAACCCCGGGAATCAGGAACTCTCCAAACGGCGTGTCCGTCAATGCGCCCTGGACTGTTCCGCAGATCACGTTGACGTCGCTGAAGAACGCGGCGGCTTCACGATCAGCGGGCGCGTTGTAGATGTTATAGGGTGCCCCGCTCTGCACGATGCACCCGTTCCGCATCAAGGCGATCTCGTCGGCCATCCGCATCGCTTCCTCGGGATCATGCGTGACCAGCACGACAGCGGTAACCTCGTCCTTCAGGATATCGAGCGTCTCGTCACGGATGCCATCCCGCAGCCGGTCATCCAGCCCGGAAAACGGTTCGTCCATCAACATGATCCGGGGCCTTGCCGCCAGGGCTCGCGCCAACGCAACGCGCTGTTGCTCCCCGCCCGACAACTGGTCGGGATATGCCTCGTCAAAGCTTGAGAGCCGTACGCGCTCCAGAATGTCGTGCACGCGGCGGCGCCTTTCCTCAGCTGTTCCTTTCAGGCCAAAGGCAATGTTTTGGGCCACGGTCATGTGCGGGAAAAGCGCAAAATCCTGGAACATCAGGCCGATGCGCCGATCCTCAGGCGGGACATGCCGGACCTTGTCGGACAACACCTCCCCGTCCGCAAGAACCCGACCGGCATCGGGACGGTCGACCCCGGCAATCATCCGCAGCGTCGTGGACTTGCCGCAACCCGACGGCCCGAGCAGGCATGTGACCTGGCCCGGTCGCACCCTGAGGGATACGTCGGACACGACGGTCCGACCGCCGAAACGGCGGGTCAATCCCTCGATCGTCAGGCCATCCAAACTGTCGTCCACAGCAGCCCGTCCCTAATTCCGAGCAAAGCTCTCGGAATTAGGGCGGGATAGCAATGCGCTGCAAGAACGACAAGCCTTCCTTGTGCCGTTGATCACACGGTCAGGTTCGTTGCACCGCCGTCGAGCAGGATGTTCTGGCCGACAATGAAGCCCGCATGTTGCGAGCAAAGGAAGGCGCATGCAGCCCCGAACTCCCGCGGCGTGCCGTAGCGTCGGGCCGGAATCGTCGCCTCTCGACGGGTCCGGGCCTCTTCCAGGGTAATGCCTTCCGCCTTGGCGACGCCCCCGTCCAGCGAATCGGCACGATCCGTCGCGTGCACGCCGGGCAACAGGTTGTTAATGGTGACGCCGGCTGGGGCTACCTGCCGCGAAGTGCCCGCCACGTAGCCCGTGAGGCCGGTGCGCGCGGAATTCGACAGCCCCAGAACGCCAATCGGCGCACGCACGGACTGCGAGGTGATGTTCACGACCCGACCCCAGCCCCGTTCCATCATGCCCGGCACCACGGCCTTCATCAGGGCAATCGGCGTCAGCATGTTGGCGTCGAGGGCGGCGATGAAGTCGTCCCGGTCCCAGTCTTGCCACATGCCCGGCGGCGGACCGCCCGCGTTGTTGACCAGGATGTCGATCTGCCCGCAGGCGGCGAGCACTTCGTCCCGTCCCTGCTCAGACGTGACATCTGCTGCAACCGCCGTCACCGCCACGCCGCAAGACGTGCGGATTTCTTCTGCGGCGACCTCAAGCGCCTCCGCACCGCGCGCATTGATCACGAGTTCTACGCCTGCCTCGGCCAGTGCCTCCGCACAGCCCCGGCCCAGGCCCTTGGACGAGGCGCAAACCAGCGCACGCTTTCCCTCAATTCCGAGATCCATGGCTATCCTCCGCTGTTTCCCAGCGCCTACCATCCTGTCCCCCGCAACGAAAGAGTGGAGAGAGGATCTTATCCATGATAGCAGGCGATCATGTCCGTCGAAGCAAAAGCAACCGAAGCACTCCGCCTGATTTCCGAGGCCGGTTTCACGACTGGTCCCGGGTGGGACAGGGCTCACCAGATTGCGCAGGCTCATGAAGGAGAAGCGGTCTTCGACGCGATCCATGCGCTGCTGCACCGCATCGAGGGTGACCGCTTCAACGCCGGTTACTGGGACCGAAAGGCCGGCACGAATCTTGGCGGAGACGGATTCGCCGCAGAGGCGGACCGCCTGCGCGCCATGCTGAATGGCGGCAACCCGACGGCAACTTGATCGGCAGGGTCCACGGCATGCAGTGCCATGTTGCTTGCGCGAAGCGGCCAAGCAACGCGAAATCCGGGACTGCCCTGCACGCGCAGCGGCCGACAAGTCCTGACTATTCCATCGGAGCCATGAAAAAGGACTCGCGTACGATCTTTCCGTCCTCGACCTCGTAGAGTGCAACTTCCTTCGCCCTCCATCTCTGGCCACTGGCTCTTTCCGAGACATCGATATCGAAGATCACGCTGAACTTGTCGCCGTTGATGAACGGGCCTTCGACCCCGGTGCTGTGCACTTCGTAGTTCTCGGCCCACCACTTGTGCTTTTCCGTGAGGGCATCGACTCCCGTGCTGACGGGATCCCGTCCTGGACCAGCCATCGGTTCGATAGAAACGATTTCGCGCGAATACAGCTCCTCAATGCCTCGCTCTTCCGTCCCGTCGCGGCAATGTTGGCAAAGTCTTTCGGCAACTTCCTGTGTCGTCATCAATTCATCCCGCAAGAAACCCCGTCCTTCAGGGCGGGGAGGAATGCGGGCCTCCTGTTGTTGCGTAAGGACGGGACAGGCAGCCGCAGCCGCCTGCCCCTAGGACGGGTTGCCCCGCCGACGAAGAAGGACCGAAGTGCAGCATTCGCTGCGGTGCGGCTTACGCCGCTCGCGGGGTCGCTCGCGCTTCCCCGGTGACGCCGGCCGAAGCCGGGCTCCCCTCGCACAACCTGACCACCCGCATCACGATTCGCCCGTTTGCTTCCCGATCGGTCCACCGGACCGATCGCCGCAAGCGGTTCGGAAGCAAACCGTGCCCGACCCGGCGTGTCTGCCGACGAATCTTCAAGGGCCCGGGACTGAGGAAGCATCCCGGGGTTGGTCTTCAACGCATGGTTCAGGGTAGATTGGATGACTGTCTCCTTTCCTGTGCTGGTCAGC
>VXSG01000075.1 GCA_009838075.1 Boseongicola sp. SB0665_bin_10
ACCTTCGACACGGTCGAGAACCGTGGCTACGTCCTGATCGCGGAAGGGAAGTGACGGGGCTTGATAGCATGGCTTGACCGGCGCCCCCGGACCGCTGCCCGCAGTTGCCGACAGTCGCGAAGTCCAGGCCCAATGGACGGCGCATGACGAGGCGTCGGGGATTGGCGTGCCTGCCCCTGGTGACAGCCGCGCCGACGGGTTCGTGAAGCGCGAAGGCGTCGTGACCGAAAAGCAGCACGACGCAGTCGGGATGCCAGGGCAGGTCTCGGTCGCAAGGGATTGCGCGGCAGGCATTTTGCCTGCCGTCAGGCCATCTCTTCAGTCTCCGCTCTCGCGGCGTGCAGGTTGTCGGCCAACAGTTTCATGGCGGCCATGCGGACGGCGACGCCCATCTCGACCTGGTCCTGGATGACGGAACGGTTGATGTCGTCGGCAATTGTGCCATCGATCTCGACGCCACGGTTCATGGGTCCCGGATGCATGACGATGGCGTCGTCCCTTGCATGTCGGAGCTTGTCACCGTCCAGGCCGAATCGGTGGTAGTACTCGCGCTCGGAAGGGATGAATGCACCGTCCATGCGCTCTTTCTGAAGCCGGAGCATCATGACGACGTCGGCATCCTTGAGTCCGTCTTCCAGGTTCGTGCATACCTCGACGCCCCATTCGGCCGCGCCGGCAGGCATCAAGGTAGGCGGACCGACAAGCCTGATTCGGTTCTCCATCTTGCCAAGGAGAAGGATGTTCGATCGGGCGACACGGGAGTGGGCGATGTCACCGCAGATCGCAACCGTCAGCCGCTGAAGCCGCCCCTTGGTGCGTCGGATGGTCAATGCGTCGAGAAGCGCCTGTGTCGGGTGTTCGTGCCGTCCGTCGCCAGCGTTGATCACTGCGCAGTTGACCTTTTGCGCCAGAAGGCTCACCGCTCCGGAACTCGGGTGGCGGACCACGAGCAGATCCGGATGCATGGCGTTGAGCGTCATCGCGGTGTCGATGAGCGTCTCGCCCTTTTTGACCGACGATGACTGCATGTGCATGTTCATCACGTCCGCGCCGAGCCGCTTTCCGGCGATTTCGAAACTCGCCTGCGTCCGGGTCGAGTGTTCGAAGAACATGTTGACTTGCGTAAGTCCCGTAAGCGCGGTGTCGTGCTTCACGTCTCGGCGATTCAGGTCAACAAACGTGTCAGACAGGTCAAGAAGCGTGGTTATCTCGACCGGCTCGAGATGCTCGATGCCGAGGAGGTGGCGGGCGCGAAGACTCATGGTCGCTGTATAGATTGGCCGCCGCTCTCGGAAAAGCCCTTCCGCATGGCTGCCGTTCCGCTGACAAATCGCCCCGGGCCGTTCCCGAAGGACAGCCGCCGTGACCCTGGCCGTCGGCATGGCCCGGCCCTTTGCCGAGGACGATCAGTAGCTGTATTCCGCGAATGCCCGAGTGGCGTCCCGGTCCCAGTCGGTCTCGAACAGCCGGATCATTTCGTCCGCGGGCGTCTCGCCCGTTTCAAGGGTCTCCTTAAGGGCGTTGAGAAAGTGGGTTTCATCCGGCAGGAGGCCGTCTGCGCCCTCCTGCGCCCGCGCCTTGAGACCGGCTTCCGCGATTTCGACGACTTCCCGTGCAAGGGCATGCATGCCGATGCCGCCGGTTTCGGCGGCAAGGCCGTCGACCGACGCGGCAATCCGCAACCCTTGCCGCAACTCCGCATCCCAGGTCCTGGCGATGTCCCAGGCCGCGTCAAGTGCGGCCTTGTCGTAGACAAGCCCGACCCAGAACGCAGGCAGCGCGCAAAGGCGTCGCCACGGTCCGCCATCGGCACCGCGCATCTCGATGAACTTCTTGATGCGTGCTTCGGGAAAAATCGTCGTCAGGTGATCGGCCCAGTCGGACAGCATTGGGATCTCGCCCGGCAGCGCCGGCAGCCTGCCGTCGAGAAAGTCCCGGAAGGACTGGCCGAGAGCATCAATGTAGACGCCGTCCCGGAAGACGAAGTACATCGGCACGTCCAGCGCATAGTCCACCCAGGTCTCGAACCCGAACCCTTCCTCGAAGACGAAGGGCAGCATTCCGGTGCGGTCAGGATCCAGGTCACGCCAGATCCGGCTTCTCCAGCTCTTGTGTCCGTTGAGCTCGCCATGCAGAAACGGCGAATTCGCGAACAGTGCCGTGGCGACCGGTTGCAAGGCCAGCGCCACGCGCAGCTTTTGCACCATGTCCTGTTCGGATTCGAAGTCGAGGTTGACCTGCACGGTGCAGGTTCGCCGCATCATTTGCGTGCCGAGCGTTCCGACACGTTGCATGTAGCCGTCCATCAGCCGGTAGCGGCCCTTGGGCATGAGCGGCATGTCGCCGTGGGTCCAGTGAGGTGCCGCGCCGAGTCCGATGAAGCCCGCACCGATCTCGTCGGCCACGGCACGCACCTCGCGCAGGTGCTCGTTCACTTCGTCGCATGTCTGGTGAATGTTCTCCAGTGGCGCGCCCGAGAGTTCCAGCTGGCCACCCGGCTCGAGCGAGATGTTGGCACCGTCCTTGGCAAGGCCGATGACGTTGCCGCCCTCGTCGACAGGCGCCCAGCCAAACCTGTCGCGGAGGCCTTCGAGGATGGCCTTGATCGAAGAAGGCCCCCCGTAGGGCAGCGGCTTGAGCGTGTCCTTGCGGTAACCGAACTTTTCGTGCTCGGTTCCGATGCGCCACTCCTCCGGCGGCTTGCAACCCGAGGCAAGGTACTCGACCAGCTGCTCGCGCCTTTCGATTGGACCGCCGCCAGTCTGCGGAATGGACATTGCGTTTCTCGCGTCGACAATTCAGGGCTGCTGACTTGCCCGAATCCGCGCTTGTGTCAATCCGGCCTCATTGCGGCGGCTTCCCAAACGACCTGCTCCCCGTCCGCATTCGGACCCGATACGCGGACGGCGGCCTCAAGGTCCGCGCCCGGCAGAGCGGTGAGCGCGTCAAACAGCGCCGCTCCGTTGCCCGCGTTTCCCGAAATCGTGAGGCGTTGTCCGTGGAGGTCGGTGAATTCCCAGAAGAAGTCCGGGCCGGACGGGTGCCGGGTGCCAGGGCGCACCTTGACCCGGACCAGATCGTCGATCGAAATCGCTCCTCCTCCAAGCGAGCTGAAATACGTGATCTTGCGCTCGTCGACCTCGACCCTGCCTGCGCCGGTGCCGCGGTCGGGGCGGCGCGCCCGCCGCACGCCCTCGATGAACAGTGCCGCACAAACAAGTGCCGCCGCATAGGACAGGCCTCGAACCAGCCCGGTCGTCAAGGCAGCCGCCTGCAGCGAACCGAGCAGGACAATGCCCGAGAGAATCGCTTCCTGCCACCTGAACAGGAAGGCTTTTGCCTCTGGCCGGATCATGCTCACCGGACGCCTCCTCTCAATGGCCGGTTCCGCCGGCACTCCGTGCCCGCCGCTCCGACGGTATCCGGTGCAAGCGTCCCCGAATTTCGGCACAGGGTCCAGTCCAGGAACGGTCAACGCCGGTCGTGGCTCTTGGCAACATGTCGGCGCGGACCCGTGTTCGCGTCACTGCCAGTCACCCAGGCTTGCTTGCCAGACCGTCATTGCCGCGACTGCGGCCGTGTCCGCGCGCAGCACACGCGGTCCCAGCGAGACTGTCATCGATTGCGGCATCGCGTCGATCATGCGTCGTTCCGCCTCGGAAAATCCGCCTTCCGGGCCGACCAGGATGGCCCACGGGCCAGGCGCCCCCGAAAGCGCGGCACCCTTTCCCGCGCGCGTCTCGTCGCAGAACATCAACCTGCGGTCCTCGGGCCATGCTTCCAGGATTTGCGTGAGGACTGACATCTCCTCGACACGGGGCACGCTGGTTCCGCCACATTGCTCTGCCGCTTCAATGGCATGGGCTTGAAGCCGGTCTCTCCGAATCCTCTCGGCGGCGGTGAACTCGGTTCGGACCGGCATGATGCGGGCCGCGCCCATTTCCGCCGCCTTTTCCACGATGAAATCCGTGCGGGCCTTCTTGATCGGTGCAAAGAGGAGCCAGAGGTCGGGCGGATTCCTTTGGGCGGCGCTTTGAACGCGGCACTTGAGGATGCCGTGCCGCTTTCCGGCGGTCGCGATTTCCGCTTCCCACTCACCGTCACTGCCGTTGAAGACGGCCACGAGATCCCCGACCGTCAGACGCATGACCGAGAACAGGTAGTGTGCCTGGTCACGCGCAAGCGCGATCGATTGCCCTTCGCCCAGCGGGTGCTCTACATATATCCTGACTTTCGCGCGTTTCATGGCGGGGAGCATATGACCGAAGGGACGCCAGACGGACAAGTGGCAGATGCGGTGCCGGGGAACTGGGTTGATCGCTGGGCGCCGTTGGCGACGCGCCCTTACCTGCGGCTCAGCCGGGCGGACCGGCCAATCGGGACCTGGCTACTCCTGTTGCCCTGCTGGTGGGGACTAGGCGCGGCATCGCTGCATCAGGGAACGCAGATCCTGGAGCATGCCTGGATCGGAATCGGGTGTGCCATGGGCGCATGGTTGATGCGGGGGGCCGGATGCACGTGGAACGACATCACTGACCGCAAGTTCGATGCCGAAGTGGAGCGCACCCGTTCGCGGCCAATTCCTTCGGGACAGATCTCCGTGAGTCGGGCGGCAGCCTGGATGACGGTGCAGGCGTTGGCGGCGCTGCTCGTCCTTCTGACATTCGGGAACGCGGCCGTCATCCTGGGTCTCGCGTCCGTGGTCCTGGTGGTGATCTATCCGTTTGCCAAGCGGTTTACCTGGTGGCCGCAGGTGTTTCTGGGACTTGCCTTCAATTGGGGCGCCCTCCTGGCCTGGGCGGCGGTAACGGGCACGCTTGCCTGGCCAGCCTTGGCAATTTACGTCGCCGGCATTGCCTGGACCCTGTTCTACGACACTATCTATGCCCTGCAAGACCGGAGAGATGACGCGGTTGTCGGCGTGAAGTCGACGGCACGGCTCTTTGGCGCAAGCACAAGACGCTGGCTGAACCGCTTCCTTGTCGTGTCAACCGCCGTTCTTGGCGTGGGACTCGTCGGCGCCGCCGGGCCCGGTGAAGGCGTTCTGCAGGTCGGGATCGTGCTCGCCGGAACGCTCGCGTTCGGGCTGCATCTGGTCTGGCAGCTGACACGGCTGGAAGTCGGCAACCCCGAGCGGTGCCTGAGGCTCTTTCGCGCGAATCGTGATGCAGGGCTGATTCCGGTCTTCTTCCTTGGTGCGGCAACCTTCCTGTGATTGGGGAATCACATATATGAGTGACCATGATGCTCACCCGCAGTCCGTTCCGCGTCCTGCCCCGGCAACCCGGCGACATGTGATGCAAGAACATCCCCGGACGCGCCGGGACAGCCTGAAGGGCCGATTTCCCACCCGGCCAGCGCGATCCCGCGCCGGAGAACGTTCCGTGCCGCGTTGACATCGCGATCCGTCACCAGTCGGTGTAGTGCCTGGCGAGCCTCGAGACTTCGATCCCGAGAAGGATGCCGACGCCGCCGAGGGCGACCTCGGCCGTCATGTAGGCGAATCCGCAGCGCCCGTCGGCGCAGGCGCCGGACAGGCCAAGATCTTCGTCGATGACCGTGACCTGGTCGGCGTGCCAGCCGAGATCGCGGACGCGCTCGGCAAGGGCATATTGGCGGCGGGTCGATTCGCGATGGTTCTCGACTTGAGAGGGCGTCGACTGGCGGATGTAGACCATGGCGCGGCGCTGGAGATGCATGGACGCGATTCTGCTGTCAGTCATCGCTCTTGCTCCCGGTCTCCCGCTGAACGGGCGCGGCCTGCATGATCAGCCTTGCCAGTTGTGCAATCGCCGTGCGGCGTGTTGCCTCGTCGAGGTGCTCCCACAGCCGGTCGTGCGGCTTCGGGATCTCCGGAAAGTCCAGGTGCAGTTGCATGATGCTCCTCCGTCTCAGTGCGTCGGAGCAGAGCATTCACCACGGATCGCATGCGCAACAGGTCGTGCGGCTCAGCCACCAGTTCACGATTGCCGGTCTGGACGGACCCGTCCGTTGCCGCGTCCGTCCACTCGACGGGAACGATGCGGCGGCTGCCGTCGGGAAACAGCAACAGGAGCCGAAGACGCCCCTGGCGAAAGAGCTGCTTCAGGACCGGAACGGCCTCCCCTTCGAGGACATGCGCCTTGCGCGTGATCCTGACCGTCGCCGGAAGCTCGCGGAGGTGGGTAGTGTTGCGTACGGTCGTTCGACAACTTGGACCGGGACTGGCTCGTCCGGTTTCTGGAACATCGCATCGGAGACAGGCGGGTGATCCGGAAATGGCTGGATGCCGGCGTCATGGACGACCGGGCATGGACGGACACGGGTGTGGGAACGCCGCAGGGGAACATCCTGTCCCCCTGCTTGGCGAACGTGTTCCTGCACTACGCGCTCGATCTCTGGTTCCACAGGAAATGGCGTCCAAAGGTTCCTCAGGGCGAAGCGATCATCGTCCGCTACGCGGACGACGTCGTGGTCGGGTTCCAACACAAGCGGGACGCGGAGCAGTACGTCCGGGAGCGGCTGGATCGTTTCGGTCTCAGCCTTCACCCGGACAAGACCCGTCTCGTCGCGTTTGGACGGTTCGCGTCAGAGAACCGTCGCAGACGCGGGGCGGGCAGGCCGGAGACGTTCGATTTCCTGGGCTTCACGCACTTCTGCACGAGGACCCGGCGGGGTCGTTTCCGGCTTGGTCGCAAGCCGATCGCGAAACGGGTCGACAGGACTCTTGCGCGCATCGACGAGGTATTTCGCGAACGCTGGCATCACGACATCTGGGAGGTCGGCGAGAGGCTTGGACGGGTCTGTCAGGGCTGGTCCAACCACTTCGCCGTCCCGGGGTCGGGCCGCTGGCTGCGCGCCTTTCGCCACAGGCTTCAACGCCCCTGGCTGCGGGCGCTGCGCCTGCGGTCCCAGCGTGACCGCTTCGACTGGAGGCGACTGGAGCGCATGACCGAAATCCTCTGGCCGCGCGTCTCCATCCGCCACCCGTGGCCGGACCAGCGGTTCGCCGTCAAGCACCCGAGGTAGGAGCCGGATGGGCTGACGTCCATGTCCGGATCTGTGCGGGGGGTGCGCAGCAACGCGCATTCCTGCCGCGACCGGGGGAAGGGGCACCGCAAGGTCCCCTTCTACCCAGCCTATGATTGCGCGTGACCGGGCCGAAGACTACAAGGAACCATGACCTTCCGGCGGACCGTCTCTCGCCTGCGCGCCATTCCGCATCTGCTGGCGTTGGCTGCAGGAGCAGGTCTGTGTCTTGCGGCAGCGGTCTGGACAAGAAATCTTGTCGAGGCACGAACCTTGAGGAGCATTGACGCCGGGCTGTCGCAATCGGGCCATGAGTGGGCAGTTGTCCAGGTCGATGGCCTGCACGTCGTCTTGAGCGGCATCGCCCCGGACGACGCAACGCGATTTGCCGCGCTGTCGACGGCGGGCCGTGCCGCAAGTTCCGCGCGCATCACGGACCAAATGTCAGTTGCCGACCCGGTGGCAATCCAGCCTCCCGAGTTCTCGATCGAGATCCTGCGGCACGACGACGGCGTTTCGCTTGTCGGCCTCGTGCCGTCGTCGATGGATGTCGAAGGCGTCGTGTCGAGTGTCCGGGAACACGTGGAAGACGCGCCGGTCTCGGACCTGCTTGGAACGGTCGACTTCGAACCGGCTGACGGATGGTATCGTGCCGTGACTTTCGGCGTTGAGGCGCTCGCGGCGTTGCCACACGCGAAAGTGTCGATCACGGCGTCGCGGGTCGCGATCAACGCCGTGGCCAAGGATGCCGATGACAAGCGGCGGCTGGAACGGCTGCTCCGACGGGATGCGCCGGCCGGACTGGAGCTTGCCTTGAGCATCTCTGCGCCGCGCCCGGTCGTTGCGCCTTTCACGCTCAGGTTCCTGATCGACGGCAACGGCGCGCGCTTCGATGCCTGTGCCGCTGACAGCGAGGTGGCGCGAGACACGATCCTTGAAACGGCCCGAAGCGCGGGTCTTGATGATGACACGGCATGCATTCTGGCGCTCGGGACGCCCTCGACCAGGTGGGGGGAGGCCGCGGTGGCAGGAATCGTTGCCGTGGCCGAGCTTGGCGGAGGCACGTTCACCATGTCCAATGCCGATGTCACGCTGGTGGCGGCAGCAGGTGCGCCGCTTCCACGCTTCGAACGTGTCTCGGCTGAGCTTGAGGAGGCCTTGCCGCCGGTGTTCTCGTTGAAGGCGATCCTGCCCGAGGAGGTCAGGCAGGACGAGGTGGGCCCATTGCCTGAATTCATGGCGATCCTTTCGCCCGAGGGGCATGTTCAGCTGCGCGGCAAGCTTGGAAGCGAATCAACCCGCTCGGCAGTCGAGAGTCTTGCCGCCGCTCATTTCGGGAGCGATCACATCTACTCGGCGACCGTGCTGGATCAGGACTTGCCGAGCGGGTGGACGCAGCGCGTGCTGGCAGCGCTGGAGGCGATGCAGTTTCTGAGCAACGGCGTCGCCAGCGTGACTGTCGACAACGTCGCGATCTCCGGAAATGTCGCGTTCGACGGCGCGCAATCCGCGATTGCGCGCGTTCTTTCGGAAAAGTTGGGGGTTGCCGCGTCCTACGAACTGGATGTCGCGTATCTTGAAGTCGGCGAACCGCAGATCGAGTTGCCGACGCCCGAGGAATGCATGGCGCGCGTGAACGATGCGGCCGATAGGAAGAAGATCACGTTCAATCCGGCATCCAGCACGATCGAGGACGATGCCGTGGAGACCATCGATGCAATTGCAGGCATTCTCCGCGAATGCCAGGACATCCGGGTCGAGATCAGCGGCCATACCGACAGCCAAGGTCGCGAGACCATGAACCAGCGGCTGAGCCAGGCACGCGCGGATGCGGTCCTGAATGCAATCCTGGCGCGGCGCGTGCTGGGCACGGGTCTCGTTGCCAGGGGTTATGGTGAAAGCCAGCCCGTAGCGAACAACGACACGGCAGAAGGGCGGGAAGCGAACCGTCGGATCGAGTTTCGCCTGATCGGCGGACCCGAGGACCAGACGGACTCGTCCGGGTCCGCGGCGAATGTCCCGGACGATGATGAAGTCATCGAAGCAAGCGACGGAGGAGGCACAGAATGAGTGGAAACGAGTTCATTGCTGCCACGGCGGTCATCCTGTTCGTGACATTCCTTGCGGGCTGGTTCACCCGCTGGCTGGTCACGCGGCTCACGCAGTCCACGCTGTCCGACATGAACGAAGTGGAATCGCTGGTGCAGGCGCTGCACGAGGCCGAATTGGAGCGGGACAATGCACAGGAGCTGCTAGCGAAGCGTGAGACGGACCACAGGACCGAGATGAATCAGACATTGGCAGAACTGAACACGGCCATGGATGGCCTCCGGGATTCAAGGCGCGAGGCGGAGGAGCTTCGGGCGTATATCGAGCGGGCGAACGGTCAGTCCTGAAGCGGCCGAACGCGTGATGCAGGGCGGCATCGCGTCGGCACGGCAGCGAAACCGAATTGCCGAGGTCGCGGCCGAAGCGCGTCTCGAGCGCAGCCCGCTGGTTCCGCATCGTTATCAGGGCCTTCACAGCGGCCAGACGACCAGGATCATCGGAACCGCGACAACCATGACCAGGACTTCAAGCGGCAGACCCATCCGCCAGTAGTCGCCAAAATGATATCCGCCCGGTCCAAGGATGATCGTGTTGTTCTTGTGACCGACAGGCGTAAGGAACGCGCATGATGCGGCGACCGCGACCGCCATGAGCCACGCGTCCGGGTTCGTGCCCGTTGCCGCTGCAATGCCCAGCGCAACAGGCGCGGCGATCAACGTCGTCGCGACGTTGTTCAGAAAGTCCGACAGGGTCATGGTCACGACCATCAGCACGACAAGTGCGGCCCAAGCCGGGAACCCTTGCGTTGCCGCCAGGATTTGCCCGGCGATCAAGTCTGCCCCGCCGACCGCCTCGAACGCTTCGGCAAGGGGCACGAGGCTTGCGAGAAGAACGATGACCTTCCACTCGATTGACTCGTAGACCTCGCGGCCCGTGACGAGCCCGACGGCGACAAAGCCGACCACCGCTGCGGCAAGGGCGGCCGGCAAGGGCATCCAGCCTGCCACGGCGCAGGCAATGGCGGCAAGAAATATGCCGACCGAAAGCCAGGCCTTCGAACGCTGAACGACTGGCGTCTCGCGGCCTTCGAGCGGCAACACGCCCATCCAGGCGGCCGCCGCCGCGTTCCGCTCCGGCGTGCCCAGCAGCAGGAGGACATCGCCCGGCCTGACGGCAAGGAGACGAACTCGATCACGGAAACGTCGGCCGTTGCGCGACACGCCCAGGAGCGTGACCGCATGCCGGTGCAGCAGCTTCAGGCTGCGCGCCGTCCGGCCCGCGATCCGCGCCCCTTCCGGCACGATGGCCTCCGTGAACACGAGGCCGCCGGACGTCACGGTCCCCGCGTGCTTTTCAGAACCCGCAAACTCAAGTCCGCCCTGCCCCATGAACGCCTCGATGGCACCAGGTTCGCCCTCGACGACGATGAAGTCGCCGGGCCGGACTTCCTGCCTCGCCGCAAAGCCGGGCTGACGACGCCCGCCGCGCACGATGCCGAGCACGTGCACGTCGTGTTCGTCTGCAAGCGGATAGAAGTCTCCCACCGTCTGGTCCTTCTCGTCGAATCTTTCTCCGACACGCAGTTCCGCGACGTAACGGCCCTGCGCGATCTCGCGCTCGTTTCCCCATGCGCCGTCCCTTTGCGGCAGCAACCGCCAACCCAGGAGCGACACGAATGCGATGCCGGCGGCGGCGACGGCCAGCCCGACAGGCGCGAAGTCGAACATGCCGAACGGCGCGCCAAGCGCTTCCTGGCGATATCCGGCAATGACGATGTTGGGCGGCGTGCCGATCAGCGTGATCATTCCGCCCAGTATCGTGGCGAAGGACAGGGGCATCAGGGACCGTGAGAGGGCACGCCTGGCCTTCGTCGCGGTCTCGGAATCAAGCGGCATCAGCAGCGCGAGCGCGGCGACGTTGTTAATCACTGCGGAAATCCCCGCGCCGACAATGGCCATGACCGCAATGTGCATCGGCAGGGGCCGGTCGCTGTCGAGAAGCCTGGCGGCAAGCTTCTCGATCGCGCCTGACCCGATGAGTCCGCGCGAGATCACCAGGACCAGCGCAATGACCGCCACCGCGGAATGCCCGAAGCCGGAGAACATCTCCTCCCGCGGCACGAGTCCGATCATGGCAGCCAGAACCAGCGCCCCGAAGGCGACGAGATCATACCGGATGCGCCCCCAGGCCAGCAGGGCGAAGAGCACGACGAAAATGGCGAGAATCAGGGCCTGGTCTTCAGGCAATTCAAGTCACCGCATCGGAAAGGCAGGCGCAGATCCGCTGCACGGCGAACCCGTAGCCTGCCGTCCCGCAACCGACGATGACCGCGTCGGCGCGCCCGGAAACGTAGGAACTGTGCCGGAATTCCTCGCGGGCATGGATGTTCGAGAGATGCACCTCCGCAACCGGACCCTCGAACATGTTGAGCGCATCCAGTATGGCGATGGACGTGTGCGAATAGGCGCCGGGATTGATGACGATGGCGGCGCAACCGTCGCGGGCCTCGTGAATCCAGTCGACGAGCTCGCCTTCGTGATTCGACTGGCGCAGTTCGGTCCTGTGGCCGAATGGCGCCGCGACCTCGGCGCAGAGGCTGGCGACGTCGTCAAGCGTCTCGCTCCCGTAGATTTCGGGCTCCCTCGCACCGAGCATGTTCAAGTTCGGGCCGTTCAGGACCAGGATCTTCTTTGCCATGTGCCCTCCTAACCCAAGTGAGCGGCCTTGGACAATTGGCCGGCGACAATTTCACCGAAGATGCGTTGCCGCGACGAAACAGGCGAGGCCCTTGCCTGATCTCCGTGAAAGCGGACCATGCCTTGGAACGGCGGTCACGCGCCCGGAATTTTCGTGAATCGGATGACCGTCGCGTACGGGAGCCTGAAATGCGCAAGGCCACAAAATATATTGCCAAAGTGGTGACATTCGGCCCCGAAACGCCTATATGTTGTTCCAGGGCAGCAAGGATGGACGGCATGGCACTGGCCGCAGAGGCAACGGAAGAGTACCGCGCCGAATCAATCAAGGTTCTCAAAGGGTTAGAGGCGGTCAGAAAGCGTCCCGGAATGTATATCGGGGACACGGACGACGGCTCGGGCCTGCATCACATGGTCTACGAGGTCGTGGACAACGGCATCGACGAGGCGCTTGCCGGCCATGCCGACGAGGTGACGGTCACGCTGCACGCCGATTCGAGCGTGTCGGTGACGGACAACGGACGGGGAATACCGGTCGACATACATGCCGAGGAAGGCGTGTCCGCGGCCGAAGTCATAATGACCCAGCTCCATGCCGGCGGCAAGTTCGACCAGAATTCCTACAAGGTGTCCGGTGGCCTTCATGGCGTTGGCGTCAGCGTCGTGAACGCGCTTTCGGAGTGGCTGGAGCTACGGATCTGGAGAGACGGCAAGGAACACTTCGCCCGCTTCAAAGGGGGTGAAACCAGCAAGCACCTGAAGGTTGTCGGAGGCGCTGACGGTCGGCACGGCACGGAAGTGCGGTTCCTGGCCTCCAGGTCGACCTTTTCCAATCTCGACTACAGCTTCAAGATCCTGGAGAGCCGTCTGCGCGAACTGGCATTCCTGAATTCAGGCGTTCGCATACGGCTGCGCGACGAACGTCCGGCAGAGGCCCAGGAGAGCGAATTCTGCTACGAGGGCGGCGTGCGCGAATTCGTGCGCTATCTCGACCGGTCGAAGACGCCTCTTGTCAGCGAGCCGATCTTCATCTCGGGCGGACGCGACGGCATCGCTGTCGAGGCGGCGCTTTGGTGGAACGACAGCTATCACGAGAGCGTACTGCCTTTCACGAACAACATTCCCCAGCGGGATGGCGGCACCCATCTTGCAGGGTTTCGCGGCGCCTTGACACGCACGCTCAATCATTATGCGGGCGCTTCGGGCGTGGCACGGAAGGAAAAGGTCAGCTTCACCGGTGACGACGCCCGCGAGGGCCTTACCTGCGTCCTGAGCGTCAAGGTGGCGGATCCGAAGTTCTCGTCCCAGACAAAGGACAAGCTGGTCTCGTCCGAGGTGCGTCCCGCCGTGGAGAGCCTGATGAACGAGCGCCTTGCCGAATGGTTCGAGGAGAATCCGGGTCCGGCAAAGCTGATCGTCACCAAGATTGTCGAGGCGGCCCTCGCCAGGGAGGCGGCGCGGAAGGCACGCGAGATGACGCGGAAGAAGTCGGCGCTCGATGTCGCGTCCTTGCCGGGCAAGCTGGCCGATTGCCAGGAAAAGGATCCGGAAAAGCGCGAGATATTCCTGGTCGAGGGCGACAGTGCGGGAGGTTCGGCAAAGCAGGGCCGCGCCCGCGCCAACCAGGCCGTGCTGTCGCTGCGCGGCAAGATCCTCAATGTCGAGCGCGCCAGGTTCGACCGAATGCTTTCGAGCCAGGAAATCGGGACGCTGATCACCGCCCTCGGCACTGGCATCGGACGCGACGAGTTCGACATCTCGAAGCTCAGGTACCACAAGATCATCATCATGACGGATGCGGACGTGGACGGCGCCCATATCCGGACACTGCTTCTGACTTTCTTCTTCCGGCAGATGCCGGAGACCATCGAGGGCGGATACCTCTACATAGCCCAGCCGCCGCTCTTCAAGGTCGCGCGCGGCAAGTCCGAGGTCTATCTGAAGGACCAGGCCGCGCTTGATGACCACCTGATCGAACTGGGCGTAGACGGCGCGGTCCTGCGGCTGGCAAGCGGCGAGGAAATCGTGGCGAAGGACCTGCTTCGCGTCGTCGAGGAGGCTCGCCAGGTTCGCCGTGTCCTCCAGGCCTTTCCTGCACATTATCCGCACACGATTCTCGAGCAGGCGACCGTCGCCGGAGCGTTCCTGGAAGACCGGGTCAATACCGACCTCCCGGGGACGGCGGATGCAGTGGCAAGGCGACTTGATCAGGTGGCGGTCGAATACCAGCGGGGCTGGCGCGGACGGATCACGCAGGATCACGGCATCCGGTTGACGCGCATGCTGCGCGGGGTCGAGGAGGTCCACACGCTTGATGGTCCCGTGCTGCGCTCCGGAGAGGCGCGCCGGCTCGGCAAGTTCACGGAGGCGCTGCAGGACGCCTATGGCGAACCCGCGACGTTCATGCGACGCGACCGTGACACTTCTGTCCACGGGCCGCTCGATCTGCTGGCCGCGATCCTTGACGAGGGCGAGAAGGGCCTGAGCCTGCAACGGTACAAGGGCTTGGGCGAGATGAACCCGGACCAGCTCTGGGAGACGACCCTTGACCCCGAGGCGCGCACGCTCCTCCAGGTGAAGGTCGAGGACCAGGTCGAGGCCGACGATCTGTTCTCCAAGCTCATGGGCGATGTCGTCGAGCCAAGGCGGGAGTTCATCCAGCAAAACGCGCTCCGCGTGGAGCATCTGGATTTCTGAGCGGGTTCGGGCCGCGAGCCGACGCCGCACCTTCACTGGCAGAGCACGACTGTCCACGCGATTCCGGCCGCGTGTTCGAAGGAGCGGACGGCCACCTGCCTTGCAGTGGCAGTCCGCTCGCATGACGCGCGTCAGTTCGCCGCTTCGCGCGCCCTTTCCTGCCCGGTCTCCTGATCGACCATCTTCATGGCCAGGCGCACCTTGCCGCGATCGTCGAAGCCCAGGAGCTTCACGTAAACCGACTGGCCTTCCTTGAGAACGTCAGATGGATGGCCCAGGCGACGGTTTTCGATCTGGCTGACATGCACGAGCCCGTCGCGCTTCCCGAAGAAGTTCACGAAGGCCCCGAAGTCGACGATTTTCACGACCTTGCCCTTGTAGATCTTGCCCTCTTCCGGCTCGGCCACGATGGCGTGGATCATCTCATGAGCCTTCTTGATGGCCTCGCCGTCGGGGGAGGCGATCTTGATGACGCCGTCGTCGTTGATGTCGACCTTGGCGCCGGAGACCTCGACGATCTCGCGGATCACCTTGCCGCCGGAACCGATGACTTCCCGGATCTTGTCCGTCGGGATGCTCATGGTTTCGATGCGCGGAGCGTGGATGCTGAACTCACCCGCCGACGACAGGGCCTTGTTCATTTCACCAAGGATGTGCAGCCGGCCCGTCTTGGCCTGATCGAGCGCCTTTTCCATGATCTCGGGCGTGATCCCCGCCACCTTGATGTCCATCTGCAGCGACGTGATTCCGTTTTCCGTGCCCGCGACCTTGAAGTCCATGTCGCCAAGGTGGTCCTCGTCGCCCAGAATGTCCGTCAGGACTGCGTAGGAGCCGTCCTCTTCCAGGACGAGGCCCATGGCCACGCCAGCGACCGCCGCCTTCACCGGCACCCCGGCGTCCATCAACGACAGGGACGAGCCGCAGACCGTTGCCATTGAGGACGAGCCGTTGGATTCGGTGATTTCCGACACGAGGCGGATCGTGTAGGGGAAGTCGGTTGCACTGGGCAGGACAGCCTGGAGGGCGCGCCAGGCAAGCTTGCCATGGCCAATCTCCCGGCGTCCGGGCGGTCCGACCCGACCCACTTCACCGACCGAATAGGGCGGGAAGTTGTAGTGCAGCAGGAAGTTCGAACGGAAATTCCCGTGCAGGGCGTCGACGATCTGCTCGTCGTCTCCGGTGCCCAGCGTCGTGACGATGAGCCCCTGCGTCTCCCCTCGCGTGAAGAGCGCGGAGCCGTGGGTGCGGGGGAGGAGTCCCGTCTCGCAGGCGATCTGGCGGACTTCGCCGGTCCCCCTTCCGTCGATGCGGCGTCCGTTCTTGACGACGTCGCCACGGAGTATCGAGGATTCGAGCTTCTTGAGGGCGGTTCCGAGATTCGGATCCTGGAGTTGTTCGTCCGTCAGTCTCTCCCTGATCGCGGCCCTTGCCGCGCCGACGGCGGTCACGCGCTCCTGCTTGTCGAGGATGGCGTACGCGTCACGCATCTGCTCTTCGCCGCCGGCCTTCACCGCGCCGAGCAGTTCGGAGATGTCCGGCGGCGTGAACTCGAACGGCTCGCTGGCGGCTTGCTCCGCAAGCGCGATGATCAGGTCGATGACGGGCTGCAACTGCCCATGCGCAAAGGTCACCGCACCAAGCATCTCGGCTTCCGACAACTCGTAGGCCTCGGATTCGACCATCATGACCGCTTCCCGCGTGCCGGCGACCACGAGGTCGAGGCGCTGTTCGGGATTGTTGCGCAGGTTTTCCATGTTCTCGACGGTAGGATTGAGAACGTATTCGCCATTTTCGAAACCCACGCGGCAGCCCGCGATCGGTCCCATGAACGGAGCGCCCGAAAGCGTCAGCGCGGCCGATGCGGCAATCATGGCGACGATGTCGGGATCGTGGACGAGGTCATGCGAAAGCACGGTGCAGATGACCAGGACCTCGTTCTTGAATCCCTCGACGAACAGCGGCCGGATCGGGCGGTCGATCAGGCGCGAGGTGAGCGTCTCCTTTTCGGTCGGTCGTGCCTCGCGCTTGAAGAACCCGCCGGGCACCTTGCCGGCGGCGTAGTATTTCTCGTTGTAGTGGACGGTCAGTGGAAAGAAGTCCTGCCCCTCCCGCTGTTCCCGGGCGAAAGTCACGTTTGCCATGACTGTCGTTTCGCCGTAGGTGGCGACCACCGAGCCATCTGCCTGGCGGGCGATCTTGCCCGTTTCCAGCGTCAGCGTATCATCGCCCCACTGGATCGATTTCTTCACTTCGTTGAACATTTTGGTATCCTGTGTGAGATCAGGAGGCCCTCCTCCTGTCCCGTTGAATTGGCGGCCCCATTGCCGCCGACCCCAATCCTCTTGCATCACGCCGGGGTCAGAGCGTCACGTCTCAGATGCGCGGGCCTTACAGCACTTGTCAGGAATTGGAAAGAGAGTGCGTCCGGATCGGCGATCACGTGATTGGCATGCGGAAAGCGAACCGGGCCGGAAGGTGCGTCCCGGCATCCTGAGTCACTGCCGGATCAAGGTTTCCCGCACTCGTGCCGGTGACGAACCATGCCCCTATTTGCCACTCGCTGCCTCCGTTCCAGACAATGTGGGACGATCGCGGCGTCGCCGCAAGCCGCCGCGCAGAAGCCGCACCGGCGGCGAGCCGAGGGCCGTCCGGGAACCGGCCCTCGGTCGCGAAGCGTGCGGGCTGCCGCGAGGCTTGGCCGATGATCCCGTCGCCGTTGGCGACGGCGTGTTCACCAATATCGCGCTTGCCGGAATGTCCGCCAAAATGATAGGCCTGCACCGTTCCCAGTCCGCCCCTAAGAAGTGGTGAGCAGTTGCGGCCAAGTCGGAAAATCGTTGTGGCGTCCTGTGAGTGAGATTCTCGTCGTAGGCATTGCGGTCGTGGATTTCGTGTTCGCATTGGATGCGCTTCCCCGGCGTGCCGCCAAGTACCGCGCAAATGCAGCAGAATTCGTCGGGGGCGGTTGTGCCGCAAACGCGGCTGTTGCCGTCGCGCGACTTGGAGGCAATGCCCTGTTGTCCGCGCGGTTGGGAGATGACTTTCTTGGCGATCTGATCCTTTCGGATCTTGGAGTCGAAGGCGTCGACACGACCTTGGTGAACCGCAAGCCCGGCGCCAAGTCCCCGTTCAGTTCGGTCTATGTGGATCAGGCAGGTGAACGGCAGATCGTGAACTTCCGCGGCAGCGGTTTGGCCGAGGATCCGGACTGGCCGGAACACGCACCCGAACCTGACGCCGTACTGGTCGATTCCCGCTGGCCCGCGGCGGCGATTCGCGCGCTCGAGCTTGCGCGCGCAAGGGACGTGCCCGGTATCGTCGACGCGGAAGCTTCGACCGAGGAATCCGTACTCGCGCGCGCAAGTCACGTCGCCTTCTCTCGCGATGGACTCTTGTCTTTTGCCGGCGGCAAGCAGATCGAGGCGGCATTGCATGCTGCTGACGAGCGGCTGCCGGGATGGGTCGCGGTGACAGACGGTGCGGACGGGGCATTCCATGTGGGCGCTGACGGGCTGAAGCATACACCTGCCTTTGCCGTCGAGGCCAAGGATACACTCGGCGCGGGCGACATCTGGCACGGAGCCTTCGCGCTCGCGCTCGCGGAAAAATCGGACGAATGTCATGCGGTGCGGTTTGCCAACGCGGCAGCCGCACTGAAATGCACTGAGTTTGGGGGCCGCAAGGGCTGTCCCGACCGCGAGGCGCTGGAACAATTTCTGCAGGAGAACACGTGACGGACCTGACCCATGGCAAGCAGCGTGGCCTACGCTGCGTGGCCGACGAAAGCGGCACTTTCAATTTGAAGGTGGCGCGTGAGCGCCCGCCGGCCAAGGGCCCGGTCGCGGCTCGCCACGGCGTCGCACTGGCCCAAGTATTGCGCCCGCCATGGAGGCCGAGATGAAACTCGGCATACTCCCTCTTGGCCGACCGACCTTCGACGTTCCCTTTGCCGAAGACAACCTCGCTGCGATGCTGTCAGCGCTGGATGCAACGACGCACGAGATCGTTGGCCCCCGAGAGCTGCTGTTCGACGAGGGTGCCACGCGCGCGGGCATGGCCGAGTTGCAGGCAGCCGGCGTGGACCAGGCGCTGATCCTTCAAGTGACCTTCACCGATGCCTCGATGACCGTCGCGATCGGCGCGAGCCTTGATCAGCCACTGTCGATCTGGGCCGTCCCCGAGCCGCGCAACGGCGGGCGTCTCAGGCTCAATTCTTTCTGCGGGCTCAACCTTGCGGCCCATGCGCTGGGGCTGAACGACCGGGAATTTGGCTGGCTCTTTGCCGATCCTTCGGAAGAGATCGGCGAAGACCTGAACGCGCTGTTTCGTGGTGCGCGTCCGGCAAGAGACCTGCCTCTGGGTGACGTGCCTGCGACGACGCGCGAGGGCGAGGCAATTGCAAAGGCAATTCGGGGGCGGCGCATCGCCCGGCTCGGTGAACATCCCGTCGGGTTCGACACTTGCGCTTACGAGCCCGGCTCCCTCAAGGCCCTGGCAGGCGTCGAGGTTGACACGATGGCCCTCGACGACCTCTTCGCCGCCGCCCGCGCAGCCACACCCGAGACCGCCAACGCCCTTCGCGAAGAAGCAGCCAGCCAGTTGGATGGGCTGGACGATGTGGATCAGTGCGAACTCGACCGTTCGCTGCGGCTGAAGGCCGGGCTGGATGATCTGCGAAGCACGGGGCGCTATGACGCCTTTGCCATCCGGTGCTGGCCCGAGACCTTCACGGAATATGGCGGCGCGGTTTGTGGGCCGGCGGCGATGATGGGCGCGGCCCGCGTGCCCTGCGCTTGCGAAGCGGATGTCTACGGCGCCCTGACCCAATTGATCCTCTTGCAGGCGGCGCAGGCGCCCGTGTTCCTGACCGATCTGGTCGACATGGATGTTCGCGACAACACCGGCGTGGTCTGGCATTGCGGGCAGGCGCCGCTCTGCATGCGCGATCCGGAGTGTCCGGCCGAGGCAACCATCCACACCAACCGAGAGCAGCCGCTGCTCCTGCAATTCACGCTCAAGCCCGGCCCCGTGACCTTCCTGCGGATCAGCCAGGCCAAGGGCCGCCCGCACATGGTGCTGGGATATGGCGAGATGCTGCGCCGCCCCATGGCGTTCACCGGGACGTCGGGTGTGGTGCGATTCGAGCGCGAGGCTGGCGCGGTGCTGGATGACATCATCGCCTCAAGGCTCGAACACCATATGGCGCTGGCCTATGGCGATCACCGCGCGATGTTGCGCGGCGTGGCCGGGGCGATGGGTCTGCCGCTCCTGGAGCTTTGACATGGGCAAAGGAAGACGGCCTGAACCGTTCAGGTACGATGATGCCGGAATCGCCATCGATCTGCCGGGGCTTTGCGGCCAGCCCATGCGCGCACTTGAAGGAATCGCACTCGAGCCGCAGACTTGGCCCGACGCAAACCTGCACCGGGGATTCGCCTGTGCAGCACTGCGCCCGGCAATACTTGTCGCCAGCACACGCAACTCAACTTCTCAAAGGAAACGACATGAGCGAATTCAACGGCTTGCTGCTTGAGGCCAACTTGATTGACGGGGCCTGGACCGGTGCCCAAAGCGGTTCAGCGATCGACGTGACGAACCCGGCGACGGGCGAGGTTATCGGAACCGTGCCGAATTGCGGTGCCGAAGAGACAGGGCGCGCGATCGAGGCGGCGGCAAGGGCATTTGACAGCTATTCCCGCAGCGATCTTTCGCAGCGCGTGCGTTTGCTGCAAGACCTGCATGACGCGCTGATGGACAACCAGGAGGCGCTTGCGCTCCTGTTGACCTCGGAACAGGGCAAGCCCCTGCCCGAAGCGCGGGCCGAGATCTCGATAGGCGCAGCCTATATCCGCTGGTTCGCCGAGGAAATCCGACGTGCCAAGGGCGAGATCGTGCCGTCGCCAACGCGTGACCGGCAGCTGCTGGTGACGCGCCATCCCGTGGGAGTCGTTGGCGCAATTACCCCGTGGAACTTTCCGTCTTCCATGCTCGCCCGCAAACTTGGGCCTGCGCTGGCCGCTGGCTGCACGGTCGTGGCAAAGCCGGCGACCGCGACCCCGTATTCCGGCCTGGCCTGGGGCAAGCTGTGTCAGGACGTGGGCTTTCCCGATGGTGTGCTGAACATCCTGACCGGTTCCGCCCGCGCCATCGGCGGGGCGATCATGGACAGCCCGAAGGTGCGCAAGGTCACCTTCACCGGCTCGACGGAGGTCGGCAGGACGCTCATCCGGCAATCGGCAGGCACGGTAAAGAAAGTGTCGATGGAGCTGGGCGGCAACGCGCCGTTCCTGGTGTTTGACGATGCCGATCTCGACGCGGCTGTCGAGGGCGCGATGATCGCCAAGTACCGCAACGCAGGACAGACATGCGTATGTACCAACCGGTTCTATGTTCAGGCGGGTGTATACGATGCCTTTGTTTCTAGGCTGAAGGCCGCGACGGCCGCACTCGTCGTGGGCAATGGCGTCGAAGAGGGCGTCACGCAGGGGCCCTTGATCGACGAAGCCGCGGTCGCGAAGGTTGAAGAGCTGATTGCCGACGCGACCGGGAAGGGTGGCACCGTAATCCAGGGCGGGCGACGCCATGGCATTGGCGGCACGTTTTTCGAGCCGACGACGATTGCCAACGCAACGCAGGACATGCGCTTTGCAACCGAAGAGATCTTCGGACCGCTTGCGGCAGTGTTCCGGTTCGACAACGAGGAAGAGGCCATGGCGGCCGCCAACGCCACCGAATACGGGCTCGCCGCCTATGCCTACACGCGCGATCTTGGTCGTGCATTCCGGTTGAACGAAGGACTGGACTACGGCCTCATCGGCATCAATTCCGGGTTGATCACCACCGTCGAGGCGCCGTTTGGCGGATTGAAGCAAAGCGGCATGGGCAAGGAAGGCGGAAGCCAGGGTCTCGATGACTATCTCGAGTCCAAATACATGTGCGTGGCGGTTCTTGACGCATGATCCTGATCACCGAGTTCATGGATGAAACGGCCGTGGGGCGGCTGAAAGCGGCGCATCCAACCAGCTATGCCCCCCAGTTGGCAGACCGGCCCGAGGAGCTGGCCGCACGCGTGGATGGCATCCAGGCGTTGATCGTGCGCAATCGTACCCAGGTCACTGCCGCCCTGCTGGATGCGGCATCCAGGTTGAAAGTCGTCGGACGGCTGGGCGTGGGACTCGACAACATCGATCTTGACGCCTGCAGCGCGCTGGGTGTCGAGGTGATCCCGGCCGCCGGCGCCAATGCCCTGTCGGTGGCCGAATACGTGGTTGCGAACGCGCTGGTCTTGCTCAGGGGCGCGTATCAGGCCAATGCGCGCATGTTGGCCGGCGACTGGCCGCGCACGGAGTGCTCGGGACGCGAGGCCTCGGGGCGGCGGCTGGGGCTGATCGGCTTTGGCGCCAACGGACAGGAGACCGCGCGACTTGCGCGGGCGCTGGGCATGCAGATCATGGCCTTCGACCCGATGCTCCCGCGTGAGCACCCCGCATGGCAGGGCACTCAAGCGGCCGGTTTGGACGAAGTCGTGGAGCAGGCGGACGTGATCAGCCTCCACGTCCCGCTAACAGGCCAAACCCGCCATTTGATCAACGCGGACCGGCTGGCACGGATGAAGACCGGTGCCGTGGTGATCAATGCCGCCCGTGGCGGCGTGGTGGATGATGCCGCGCTGGCAGAGGCCTTGCATCACGGACAGATCGCGGGCGCAGCGCTTGACGTGTTTGAGACCGAGCCCCTGACACGGGACGCGGCACGGATCTTTGCAGGAATGCCCAATCTTGTCCTGACGCCGCACATCGCGGGCGTCACCAAGGACAGCAACATCCGTGTCAGCGCCATGATCGCGGATCATGTGCTTGACCGGCTCGCATAGGAGGACAGATGCACAAGGAAATGGGAAACCGCTCACCCCTTCCTGGCATCGGCCTGGGCACGGTGCGGCCTGACTGAGACTCGATTGGTCAGATTCCCCTGGCTGTGACGAATCCGCCGCGGCGTCGAGCAATGGCAAGTTGCCGAACGCCAGTTCTCCCCGGATTCCCGGGTTGCTCCCGCGCTGCCAGTTCGTTGCGTCGCGGCTACGATCGCGAGATTGTAAGATTGCGTTCGCCAGAGGGACTTGTCAGGTAGCAGGAATGAACCTGGATCAACTGCCCCCCGCATTTGCCGGGCCCTCGGCATGGACCGGCCGCGAGATGCGTGACCGCACCGACTGGATCGTCACGCTGACCGAGGATCAGGTGGACGAGATCGAGATCGCGGCCCGGCGTTTTCTTTCCGCAGGTGGCGATCCGGGAGAGATCAAGGCGGAAGAATTCCCTTTGCCACGGCTGTCCGGGCACCTTGCGCAACTTCCGAAAACCCTCCTGCATGGCCGCGGCTTCGAGGTGGCAAGGGGCCTGCGGGTCGCTGGCTGCGAACAGCGTCTTGCCGCAACGATTTTCTGCGGCATCGGTGCGCATTTGGGCAAGGCGCGTTCGCAAAACGCGCAAGGGCATGTTCTCGGTCACGTGCGCGATCTCGGGGCGAGTCCGGATGACCCGAACAGCCGGATCTACCAGACCCGTGCACGCCAGACGTTTCATACCGACAGCGCGGACGTCGTGGGGCTTCTTTGCCTGCGCGAAGCTCGAGAAGGGGGCGACAGCCTTCTTGTGAGCGCGGAGGCAATCTACAACAGGATGCTGGCGGAGCGGCCCGATCTGCTGGCATTGCTCTTTGGTCCCATCGCCACGGATCGGCGGGGCGAGGTTCCGGAAGGGATGAAGCCCTATACCGAGATTCCGCCCCTGTCCTGGCACGAAGGCCATCTGACGGTCTACTACCAGCGGCAGTACATAGACAGCGCCACCAGGTTTCCGGACGCGATGCGCCTGACGCCGGAACATGTCGAGGCGCTGGACATGTTCGACAGGCTGGCAAACGATCGGGATCTTCACCTCTCGATGCGGCTGCGGCCTGGTGACATGCAGTTCGTCTACAACCATGGCCTGCTTCACGACCGGACTGGCTTTCTGGACTGGCCGGAGCCGCAACGGAGACGGCATCTTCTGCGGCTATGGCTTAGTGTGCCGGGCGATCGCCCGCTGCCGCCCGTATTCGCCCAGCGCTACGGCTCGATCACGATCGGCGATCGCGGCGGAATCGTGACTCCGGAGACAAGACTCCACGCTCCGATCGACGCCTGATCTTCAGACGCTGCCTGCCTCGTGTTCGCTGCAACTTCGACAGGTGGTGGCCTGGCCATCCTCCTGGTGGTCGGGCAGAAGCGGCGTTCCGGCGAAACACTCCGTGGTGCGGTCGCTGCGTTGGCTGAACGCCAGGTCCTTCGCCTCGGCCCGGCGGTCCGGGCCGTCGCCGCGTCGCATCCACGCGATGGCGACGAGATCGATCCGGGCCCCGTCAGACAGATTCGAGATGAAGGACTTCAATTCGGCTTCAACCGGATCCGATGGCCGATCTTCGAAAGCGGCAGCATCGACGACGTCGTCGTCGAGCGGCGATGCATCGGGATCGGAAGATGCGGTCCTGACATCAAGTCCGCGTGCCTTGGCGATGATGAAGCACACCTGTCAAGCGGCACCCGGATGTCGGGCAGGTCGTTGCCAGGGGTTTGCCGGTCGGGCGTCGAGGATCCGGCCTCCTGCAGTGCATCCAGGTTGCCAAGCATCCGGGCGCTTGAGAATGCTTCGGTTCAGGAATGGTCACGCAAGGCGAATGTTGCGGTGCGCCCATGCCCGCCGGAGCGGTCAATTCCGTGCCGCAGCCGTGCGTCAGCGGCGGAGGCCAAGTCGCTGGATGAGGTCCTGGTAGCGCGGTTCGTTCTTGCGCTTCACGTAGTCCAGGAGCTTTCGGCGCTGCGCGACAAGTTTCAGGAGGCCGCGGCGCGAATGGTTGTCCTTCTTGTGGGTCTTGAAATGCTCGGTCAGCGTAGTGATCCGGGACGACAGGATGGCCACCTGAACCTCGGGCGATCCGGTGTCGCCCTCCCTCGTGCCATATTCCTTGATGACACGTGCCTTCTCTTCAGCGGTGATCGACATCGGGGTCTCCTTTTCGGGTCATGGCGCAAGCCGGGATGTCGTCCAGCAGGGCCCGTGGAGGTCGGATGCGCGCATATAGTCAGCACCACGGCGGATGAAAAGGGCTTTCTGCGCAACTATTGCGGAGCCGTCCTGGATTCGGGGGCGCGTCAAGCCGCACCGCGAGGGATCGAATTGCCGCGAAGCCCGCGATCCTCAACCGGCAAGTTCGCGCCATGGCGAGGGTCGTGACCGGTAGGAGACATAGAGCGGATGCCGGGGGTGCCCTGAACTGGTCATGCCAAGGGCAAGCAAGGGCTTCGACGACGCGAGCAGGAGTTCGAGCACCGACTGTCCCTGCCCGCGATGCGCGCCGTGAATGCCCCAGGCGCAAAGGACGTCGTCGGCCCAGTCAACGGCGGCAAGAATCTGCGCCCTGTTGTCCCGTCCTTCGGGCGCAGGTGCGCGCTTGAGCCGCGACGGGTCGGTTTCGCGCAGGGCAAACAGGTTGCAGGCCCGGAACCCGCCGTAGCCAAGCACGCGGGCGCGCCGCTCGCAACGCTCGATGGTGGGGTCGTTCGCAAGCTCGGTTGCAGTTGACGGATTCAGCATGATGTAGAGAAGACGGCGGTCGTCGTGGTTCCAGATGCGCGTCAGCGAATAGCGGTACCTCTTGCACGGCGAATAGACCGCTTCGCTGACCCGTTGTCCGTCGTCGTGGCGACGCGTCAGGAGAATCATGGCCGGAACACCCGGTCAGGATGAAACTCGCCCGACAGGTAGGTGCCGATGGCAACCGGATTTCCTCGATGTGCCGCCCAGCACCTTTCCCCGAAAGCGGCACCGGAGGCGACGACCGGTCCGGGACTGCCGTTGCGGATGCGGGCAACCGCTTCCTCCGAGACCTGGACCTGCGCCAGATTCGCGAGGCCGGTTTCGAGCGGAAGGATCAACTCGTCAATCTCCGGGGTCCGGGCCAGCGCCTCGATCCGGTCGAACGCGACCGCGTGGTTGACATGAAAGGGTCCGGACCACGTGCGGCGCAGCCGGACAACGCAAGCCTCGGTGCCGAGCGCGTGTCCGAGATCGCGCGCGACCGAGCGTACATAGGTTCCCTTGCCGCAAACCATTTCGAGGGTGGCATGGTCGGGATCCGGCCGTTCGACGAGGCGGAGGCTTTCGACATGGACGGGTCTTGGCGCGACCTGCACGTCCTCGCCGGCCCTGGCCCGGTCATACGCGCGTTTCCCGTCAATCTTGATTGCGGAATACGCGGGCGGAACCTGCTCGATGTCGCCTTCAAGCGCCGCCAGCGCGGCCTGCAAGGCTTCGTCGCCGGGTCGCACGTCAGAGGTGGCGATGACTTCGCCTTCCGCGTCATCAGTGTCGGTCGCCTGGCCGAGGCGTATCGTGAACTCGTAGCCCTTTGAAGCGTCGGTGACGTAGGGAACGGTTTTCGTGGCTTCGCCGAGAGCCACGGCGAGCAGGCCGGAGGCCGCCGGGTCAAGCGTGCCCGCGTGACCTGCTTTCCTTGCATCGAGCGCCCATCTGGTCTTGTTGACCACTGCCGTCGATGTCGGTCCGGGCGGCTTGTCCACCGGAAGCCAGCCGGAGATGTCGCGCCCCCTCTTCCTCCGTGCCATCTGGATTCCTTTCAGAGAGGGCAGGGTGCTAGCCCCGAAGGAGCACGGCTGTCAATGTAAACGACATGCGGCGAAGGCATGTCCGCGCGCCGCGTCGGGTGGACTTGCCGAGCCGCCCGCACGGGTGCGGAATGACGGTTGTTCCCTTGCGAAGGAAGCTCCTGGCGACCCCGTTGCGGCGGCGGCTACCTCACGACGCCCAGGATCGGGCCCATGGGCAAGCCGAAGTCGTGGCGCCCGATCATTGGCGCGTACAGGCGGGAGACCTTGCCGTCGAGAAAGAGTGCTTCAGGGGTCTTGAACACGTCACGGAACAGTCGGGCAAAGCGGTGAAAATTGACGGGCGCGTCCGAGATCGCGGTCACGATGCGCCCGGCTTGCGTCACCCCGATTCCGTTGCGGATGAATCGGGACGGCGAGTTGGCAAGGAAGCGGGGATGAAGCTCCCCGTCGATGACCAGCAGCGGGCCGGACTGTGTGGCGAATTTGCAGGAGGGCCCGGACCGCACAAAGCTGTGGGATTCGACAATGTCTGCAGTGCCGTCACCCAGGCAGAGAACGCCGTTTGGAAGGAGCCCGAAGTTGCCGGGTCCGTCACTGGTGACGACTGGCGCGAGTTCCATCCCGTCCTCGACATACAGTCCGACCGGGTTCCGGTTCGGGTGATACATGCCGCCATTCATGGCAAGGACCAGCTGGCGGCCTTGGGTTCCAACATGTGCCGCAACGTCGACAAAACTGCCGAAAGGCCTGCCGGCAGCGTCTTTCAGGAACAGCCGGACGTCCTCCTCCGCCGGGTCGATCTCGCAGGCCGTGAACGGCACGTTCTCGAAGGCCAGGCTCCAGCATTCTGCGGCGAGGGCGCCCGTGCCCAGCGCGACGTTAGTCAGCGTCAAGATCGCGGCGAACGTTTTCATTTGCGAACATGGCACGAGTGTCGTCAAGACGGTCGAAAGTCTCGTCAATGCGGAACCGGATTTCCGGCGAGAACTTGAGCTGGAGGCCCTTGCAGACGATGCGCCTGATGTCGGAGCGATTGCGACGCAGGGCGTCCAGCGCCTCGTCCCGGTTGCTTCCGCCCAAGGGCAGTATGTATGCGGTCGCCACCTTGAGATCCGGAGAACAGGTGACTTCGCCCACGGTGATCGACATGGAATTGAGTTCCGGGTCGTGGACCGCGTCCTGGATCAGGACGTCCGAGAGACGTCGCCGGATCAGTTCCGCGACTCGAAGCTGGCGTTGGGAGGGACCTGGGCCGTCATGAAGGCGGGAACGCGGCATGTCCCGCATCTAAGTGCTGGCGAGCCGGTGGGCAAGCGCGTAAGGAAGTCGGGAACGGGAGGTGGGACATGACGGAACTGCCAGGTGCTGTCATTGCCGGCGTTTCAGGCCGGATGGGCCAGATGGTTCTTGGGGAGGTGCTTGACTCGGGCACGCTGAGCTTGATCGGGGCCACCGAACGGCCCGGGCATGACTGGGTCGGGGTCGATCTGGGGGAAGCCATGGGAAAGTCCGCCCTCGGCGTGACCGTCACCGACGATCCAATCGATGCGGTCGTGAACGCCCGGGTGGTGATCGACTTTACAACGCCTGAGGCGACGGTCGCCCTTTCCGGACTCGCGGCACAGGCCCGATGCGTCCACGTGATCGGCACGACGGGCCTTACGGAGGACGACCTGAAGAGGATCGACGCGGCGGCCAAGCACGCAACCGTCATTCGCGCAGGCAACATGAGCCTTGGCGTGAATCTCCTTGCGCAACTTACGCGCAAGGTGGCTGCGGCACTCGACGAGGACTTCGATATCGAGATTGTCGAGGCGCATCACAGGCACAAGGTGGACGCGCCTTCCGGCACGGCGCTCATGCTGGGCGAGGCCGCGGCGGATGGCCGTGGCGTCTCCTTGCAAAGCGTTGCCGATCGGGGGCGCGACGGCATGACCGGCGCCCGGCAAAGGGGAAGCATCGGTTTCGCCGCATTGCGGGGCGGCGACGTGGTGGGCGAGCATGACGTGATATTTGCCGCGGACGGCGAGCGCATCGTTCTGCGTCATGTTTCGACCGACCGCCGCATATATTCCCGGGGCGCGCTCAGGGCAGCCGCCTGGGGTCTCGAACAATCGCCCGGAATCTACGACATGCTGGATGTGCTCGGGCTCAAGTGATCCGGGCGGGCAGGGCGCCGTAAATGCGCATCCCGGGAGCCGGGATGCACAAATGGACGTGACGGCGTTCCGGAACGGGCATGAGAGACGATGTTGCCTCTCTGTCCTTTGGCGGCGAATTCGGGGTTCGGCTGGGAGCAGCGCATGAATTCAAGTGGCTATTGGCTCGGGATCGACCTGGGCACCTCCGGCGTCAAGGCGCTCCTGATGGGTGCCGACCAGGAAACCGTCGCATCGAGCCATGCGGAGCTTGAGGTGTCCCGTCCCAAGCCTGGCTGGTCCGAACAGGATCCCGGCCACTGGTGGAAAGCGGTCAAGGAGACCCTTGACGAATTGGCCAGCGCACATGGGCAAGAGATCGCGCAGGTGCGCGGCATCGGTCTTTCGGGGCAAATGCACGGCGCGACGCTTCTCGATGCGAGTGATCGAGTGCTGCGACCCTGCATTCTGTGGAATGACGGGCGATCCGAGGCGGAATGCAGCACGCTGGACGCACGCGCCGACTTTTCAGGCATCGGCGGCAACCTGGTCATGCCGGGATTCACCGCGCCCAAGCTCGAATGGGTGCGGCATCATGAGCCGGATGTCTTCGAAAGGGTGGCGAAGGTGCTGCTGCCCAAGGACTACGTACGGCTGTGCCTTGCGGGAGAGCATCTTTCGGACATGTCCGACAGCGCGGGAACGCTCTGGATGGACGTGGGCGGTCGCTGCTGGTCAAGCGAGCTGCTGGATGCGACGGGACTTTCGAAAGGTCACATGCCGGGCCTGGTCGAGGGTTCGGACCCGGCGGGCCGATTGAGGCTTGAACTGGCGGACCGATGGGGCATGGCGGCTCCGCCCGTGATTGCCGGTGGCGG
Source organism: Boseongicola sp. SB0665_bin_10 (assembly GCA_009838075.1). Lineage (GTDB taxonomy): Bacteria > Pseudomonadota > Alphaproteobacteria > Rhodobacterales > Rhodobacteraceae > JAJEFO01. The sequence continues at coordinate 29,135 of VXSG01000075.1, forward strand.
GGGCGACAACGCGACTTCGGCAGCTGGCGTCGGTGCGGTTTCGCCGGGATCGGGATTCGTTTCGCTTGGTACGTCTGGCGTCCTGTTTGTCGCCACCGACGGGTTTGCCCCCAACACGGACGCTGCCGTTCACGCGTTCTGTCACGCAGTTCCGGGCACCTGGCACCAGATGGGCGTGATCCTTTCGGCGACTGACACGCTCAATTGGCTGGGTCGTGCAACCGGGCGCAAGCCCGCTGACTTGGTTGCAGGGATCGACCCGGCGCAACCTGCAGGCGAGCCGCTCACGTTTCTGCCGTATCTTTCTGGAGAGCGAACGCCGCACAACGATGCCGGTGTGCGCGGCGTTCTGGCCGGAATGAGCCAGGCCACGGAAGTCGACGATCTGGTGCGTGCCGCAATGGAAGGCGTGGCCTATGCATTTGTCGATTGTGTCGAAGCGCTGCGTTCGGCTGGCACTGTTCCGGATCTTGTCCATGCCATCGGCGGCGGTGCACGATCCCTGTCCTGGGTCCAGATGATCGCCAACGCTTGCGGATTGCCGCTCTCCATTCCGGCTGCCGGCGAATCTGGTGCCGCCTTTGGCGCCGCGCGCCTGGGCATGGCGGCGTCCGAAGGCGGTGATCCGCAGGACGTCTGTGCGCCGGTCTGCATCGAGAGCACGATCGACCCGGATCCCCGCATGGCGGACTATCATGCGGAGAACCTGGCGCGATACCGCGCGCTCTATGCGGGAACCCGGGCGGTGATGTCCGGACCGGTCATGCCGCAACGCAGCAATTGACTTTGCCCGGGTGCGAGGGCAGAACCGCAGCGGTGCCATCGAGGGGATTCCATTCATGAAGAAGATCTTTGCGAACGCGACCGAAGCGCTCGACGGGCTCTTGCGCGACGACATGCTGATTGCCGCGGGAGGGTTCGGCCTTTGCGGAATTCCCGAACTCCTGCTGCAGGCAATTCAGGACAGCGGCGTCAAGGGACTCACGTTTGCGTCAAACAATGCCGGTGTCGACAATTTCGGCATCGGGATCCTGCTGGAGACCAGGCAGGTCAGCAAGATGATGAGTTCCTATGTCGGCGAAAACGACGAGTTCATGCGGCAATACCTGTCAGGAGAGCTTGAGATCGAATTCAATCCCCAAGGCACCCTCGCCGAGCGGATGCGCGCTGGTGGCTGCGGCATCCCCGGCTTCTACACGAGAACCGGTGTCGGCACGCAGGTCGCCGATGGCAAGGAGCACAAGGATTTCGGCGGCGAAACCTATATCCTTGAGAGAGGCATTTTCGCCGATCTCTCCATCGTGAAGGCCTGGAAGGCAGACGAGACGGGGAACGCGACCTTCCGGAAGACCGCGCGCAATTTCAATCCGCCCGCCGCCATGTGCGGGAAGGTTTGCGTGATGGAGGTCGAGGAGATCGTGCCCACGGGCAGCCTGGATCCCGACCACATCCATTTGCCCGGAATTTACGTGCACCGGCTGATCCAGGGAGAGCACGAGAAGCGGATCGAGCAGCGCACGGTGCGGAAGAAGGAGACTGCGTGATGCCTTGGGACAGGAACCAGATGGCGGAACGCGCCGCCCAGGAACTCGAAGACGGCATGTACGTGAATCTCGGCATCGGCATTCCGACGCTGGTCGCGAACTATGTCGGTGCCAAGGACATCACGCTCCAGTCCGAGAACGGCATGCTTGGCATGGGACCGTTTCCGTTCGAGGGCGAAGAGGATCCCGATCTCATCAACGCGGGCAAGCAGACGATCACCGAACTGAAGCGCACCGCGTATTTTGACAGCGCGCAGAGTTTCGGGATGATCCGGGGTGGCAAGATCGCCGTCGCCATCCTGGGGGCGATGGAAGTCAGCGAAGCGGGCGACCTGGCGAACTGGATGATCCCCGGCAAGCTCGTCAAGGGGATGGGCGGCGCCATGGATCTCGTTGCGGGCGTTGGCCGCGTGATCGTCGTCATGGACCACACGAACAAGCACGGGGCGTCGAAGCTGCTGAAGGAATGCACCCTTCCGCTGACCGGCAAGGGGGTCGTGGACATGATCATCACCAATTTGGGCGTGCTCGAAGTTGGTCACAAGGGCCTGCACATTCTCGAGACCGCGCCGGATGTCAGCCGCGACGACATCCGGGCGGCCACCGAGGCGGCCATCGTCTGACCACGGTCCGGGCGGGACGGGGCGCTGGTTGCACCTGCGTTGCGGGGAGCGTTTTCGAGGCATTCGCATGGGCCTGGGTACAGGGGTCGGGTCAAGGCCGGCCCCCTTCGGCCAGGGGCCGGGACAGCGTCGCGCGTGCCGGCCCGCATCGGTTCTCCAGGTCAACTGGAGCCGGCAATTCCGGGCAGCCGGACAAGTTGGCCGGTCGGCGGACGCATGCGAAAAATTCGGAATTGACGCTTTTGCCGATCTTTCGGACTTGATATCCTGACGCACGATCCGGACGGCATCCCGAAGCTGCCGCTACAACTGCAATCGGAGAGGAAAATGGACGGAAACGACGCCCCTGGGAAATGCCCCGTCATGCACGCGACTTTCGGCGCAAGGTCAAACCGCGACTGGTGGCCGAACCAGTTGAACCTGCGCATCCTGCATCAGAATTCAACTCTTTCCGACCCCATGGGCCCGGCCTTCAGCTACGCGGAGGAGTTCAAGCAGCTCGACCTGAGGGCGGTGAAGCAGGATCTCTATGACCTGATGACCGACAGCCAGGACTGGTGGCCGGCGGATTACGGTCACTATGGACCGCTGTTCATCCGCATGGCTTGGCACAGCGCGGGAACCTACCGGACCGGTGACGGCAGGGGCGGCGGGTCTTCCGGCACGCAGCGCTTCGCACCGCTCAACTCCTGGCCGGACAACGGCAATCTCGACAAGGCCCGGCGACTCCTGTGGCCAGTCAAGAAGAAGTACGGAAACGCCATTTCCTGGGCCGACCTCATGATCCTGGCCGGGAACTGCGCGATTGAGTCCATGGGCGCGCGGACGTTCGGGTTCGGTGGTGGCCGCGTCGACGTCTGGGAGCCGGAAGAGGACATCTACTGGGGTGCCGAGGACACTTGGTTGGGCGACGACCGCTATTCGGGCGACCGGGATCTCGAGAACCCGCTGGCTGCGGTCCAGATGGGCCTGATCTACGTGAATCCCGAAGGGCCGAACGGCAATCCCGATCCCGTGGCAAGCGGTCGGGACATCCGGGAGACTTTCGCCAGGATGGCCATGGACGACGAGGAAACGGTGGCCCTTGTCGCCGGAGGGCACACGTTCGGGAAGGCGCACGGCGCAGGCGACCCCGGCCTTGTCGGTCCGGAACCGGAAGGTGCGCCGATCCAGCAGATGGGACTGGGATGGAAGAATGGTCACGGTTCGGGGAAGGGTGTCGCCGCGACGACGAGCGGCATCGAGGGTCCCTGGACATCGGACCCGATCAAGTGGGACATGGGCTACTTTGACGTGCTGTTCGGATACGAGTGGGAGCGCTCGAAGAGCCCGGCCGGCGCGCATATCTGGGTCGCCAAGGACTTGAAGGACGAGGACCATGCGCCCGAGGTTGACGGATCCGGCAAGAAGGTCACGCTGATGATGACCACGGCAGACATGGCGATGCGCATGGATCCCGATTACGAGAAGATCTCGCGTCGGTACCACGCAAACCCCGAGGAGTTCGCAGACGCCTTTGCCCGGGCATGGTTCAAGCTGACGCACAGGGACATGGGACCGCGCGCCTGCTACCTTGGTCCGGAGGTGCCGGACGAGGACCTGATCTGGCAGGATCCGATCCCTAGGCCGGACCACGATCTGGTCAACGCCGCCGACATTGCCGAGCTCAAGAAACGGATCCATGGCTCGGGCCATTCCGTGGCCGAACTCGTCTCGCTGGCGTGGTCTTCGGCATCGACCTTCCGGGGGTCGGACAAGCGCGGCGGGGCAAATGGCGCCCGCATCCGGCTGGCTCCCCAGAAGGACTGGGAGGTCAACAAGCCGCTGCTGCCGGTCATCGAATCTCTCGAAAGGATCAGGGACGGCTTTGGAAAGCCGGTCTCTCTTGCCGACCTCATCGTGCTGGCAGGCTCAGCAGCGATCGAGAAGGCGGCTTCTGACGCCGGCAACCCCGTGGAGGTGCCGTTCACTCCGGGACGGGGGGACGCGACGCAGGACCAGACCGACGCGGAGAGCTTTGCGGTGCTGGAACCCGCGGCCGACGGATTCCGGAACTACCAGAAGACGCAATATGCGGTTTCGGCGGAAGAACTCCTTGTCGACCGTGCCCAGCTCCTTACGCTTACGGCACCGGAGATGACCGTTCTTGTCGGCGGCATGAGGGCACTTGGTGCGAACCATGGCGCTTCGCCCCACGGAGTCATGACGGAAACGCCCGGCAAGCTGACCAACGACTTTTTCGTCGCGGTCACTGACATGGGCATAGACTGGGCGCCGGTTTCTGGCGACGAGGGGGTGTTCGAGGGCCGTGATCGTGCCGGAGACGTGCGTTGGACGGCAACGCGTGTTGACCTTGTCTTTGGCGCGAACTCCCAGCTTCGGGCGCTGGCCGAGGTCTATGCCCAGGACGACAACAGGAAAAAGTTTGTGGCTGATTTCGCGGCGGCCTGGGTCAAGGTCATGGATTCTGACCGCTTCGACCTGTACCGAACCTAGTCGAGATCTTCGTCTGGTCGCCGGAGCGCCTTGATTGCGCTCCGGCGCTTCTTTTGTTCGAGGCGTTTGCGTCTTTGGCCCGGCGGCACGGACGTCTTCACGCGCGGCTTCGGCTTGGCGAGCGATCGCCGGATCAGGTCTGCAAGCCGTGCGCGCGCGATGGTGCGGTTTCGGGCCTGGCTCCGGGTTTCCGAAACCTGGATCACGATCGCTCCGTCCCTTGTCCAGCGCCGGCCGGCAATGTGCTTGAGCCGTCGCTTCGCGGAATCGGGCAGGGAAGGCGAACGCGCCGCTTCGAAGCGCAGCTCCACGGCCGTCGCGACCTTGTTCACGTTCTGGCCGCCCGGGCCGGAAGCGCGAACAAACTGTTCGGTGATCTCCCAATCTTCCAGCTCGATGTCAGGCGTGATCCACATCAGGTCCGCTCGCTTCGATGATTCTCGCTGTTCCGGCGGTACGACGGTCTCCGGATTGCGACCGTGCAGGAAAGAAGAAGGGCCGCCGACGAGGCGACCCTTCCGAGTATCTTGGAGATGGGCCGGCAAGGGACCGGTCTGACCGGTGGCCCAATCAGGAGTGCATTAGCAAAGGGTCTGCCCTTCAGCTGATGGGTCTCCTGACTGTCCGGACACCTCTCTCCAATATCGCTCTGGACACTGGACCACCTCCTTTCGCCTGTTTCGGTTGCGCGGAGGGTGGCACGGATTCCGCCGCTGTCAAACTATTTTGCGTCCTGCCCGCCCAGATTCTCGACAATGAGGCGAAATGGCACCAGTGCCAGAACGGCAATTCCAAGCTTCACGCCCCAGTCGGCCAGCGCAAGCGACATCCAGAGCGGCAAAACGGGTCCGATCCCCAGCAGCGGCAGGGTGTCGTTTGCCCAGCTCACGTCGTTTCGGGGCTCGACGAACGCAAGCCATGCCGAGAACGCGATCGTGAAAAAGATTGCCGTGTCGACCGCCGAACCGATCAGTGTCGAAATGAACGGGGCGCGCCACCATGCCCCTTCTCTCAGCCTGTCGAACACGGCCACGTCCAGCAGCTGCGCGGTCAGGAAGGCCAGCCCGGATCCGGCCGCGATTCGCCACGTCACCAGCGGTCCGAATTCGCCCGCGATCTGTGTTCCGGCAATGGAACAGATCACGCCGACCACGAAACCTGCCAACACGACCTTTCGAGCCATGGCGGCCCCGTAAAGCCTGTTCATCACATCGGTCACCAGGAATGCCAGCGGGTAGGTGAACGCGCCCCATGTCAGCCACTGGCCAAACAGGAACTGCACAAGGATGTTGGACGCCACGACGATTGTGGCCATGCAGAGTATGCCGGGCAGGATGCGGGACATGTAATGGATCCGTTTTTGCAAGGTTGCGGAGACTTGGCTCCCGGCGAAACGGGAACGCGGGGCCAATATCGCTCGAGAACCCGCCGGTCAAGGGACCCGGAACGCGCCCCGGCAAGTGCGGCGGACGGCAAGGGTCGGCGCCTGGCTTCGGCGGTTGTCCTGCCGCGAGATGCCTTCCGTCAATGCGTCAACGTCGTCGCGCACTGTTCCGGCAAGTCGGCGAGCACGAGTTCCGGCCGCGGCTTCGGGGGCGGTGCGTCCGGATCCGGCGGCGGCGGGTTGAGGATGTCCCTGACCCAGCGTTCTGCGTCAGCGCATCCGTCACCCTCAGGAGGGGGTGCCTGGTTCACGCAGTCGCTCGCATTGTCCGGACAGGTCAGCCGGACATGGAAGTGATAGTGGTGGCCCCACCAGGGACGGATCTTCCGCAGCCAGCTTCGGTCGCCGGCCTCGTCCTGGCACATCTGGACCTTGGCGCCGGGAAACACGAAGATTCGCGCAACGCGCCCGTCCTCGGCGGCGGTGCGGAGGATTGCGTGATGCTCTGCAGTCCAGTTTTCATTGACGTAAGCGCCCTTGGATCGCCGGGTCGAAATCGATGACACGTCCTCCCGCTCCTGTCGCGAGAGGTCGAGCCGCCTTGGCGGCAGCATCCAAATGTCGGCGTCAAGCCCGATCTGGTGGCTGCGATGTCCGGACATGGGACCGCCACGGGGTGGCGAGAGGTCGCCCACATAGAGCCCCGCCCATCCATCCTGGGTCGCTGCGAACCGCGAGAGTTTGGTGACGAAATCGATCAGTTCCGGATGGCCCCAGTTCCTGTTTCGGGACAGCCTCATCGCCTGCCAGGTCGGACCTGTTTCGGGCAACTGGCTCGCTCCGGCAAGGCAGCCGCGGGCGTAACTGCCTATGGGTGCGCTGCTTTCGGCCGACGGCGTCGTCTTGGCGCCGAAGAGTTCCTTTGCGATCGGTTCGGCGGGTGCCGGACCGGAAAGCACGAATGCGAATGCGAAAGTCTTGAGTATCCGGTTGTTCATTTTTCTGCTCGATCTCCTTTGGGATCGGTCCATCGTAGCAGGACGGCACCTGCAGCGAAAAGAGCAATAATGGGTGTCATGCCCAAGGCCACGCTGCCGCTCATGGCGGTCACGATCCCGATCAGGAGGGGTGCAAGAAAGGATGTTGCCCGCCCTGCAAGCCCGTAAAGGCCGAAGGCTTCCGTCGCCGTTTCCGGGTCGGTATGGCGCACCATGAGCGTGCGGCTTGCGGCTTGCAGGATGCCTCCGAAGCCGCCGATGAGAGCACCACACGTCATGAAGATCACGTGCGGGAGTTCCTTGCACATGGCGCCGGGGGATCCGCAATATGCCGCGACAGGCAGCCCGAAGATGCTGTCGGGGCGTACCGACATGATCGTGAAACAGACGAGGATGAGCGCGGCGATACAGACGGCTATGACCGGCTTCGGCCCGAAGCGCCGGTCAACCCCCCCACCGACCCAGCACATGGCGGCTGCCGAGATCACGCCGATGATCCCGAAGATTCCGACCCGCGTGATCTCCCAGTTCAGGACGAGCACCGCATATGTGCCGCCGAAGGCGTAGAGCCCGTTCAAGCCGTCGCGATAGAGCATCGAGCCGCCGAGAAACGAGGCAAGGCTTGGGCGCCTTGGCAATGCGCGCAGCCTGTCAAGCAGCTGCTTCAGCGATTCGACGGCATGAGCGCGCTTCCGCAGCGTCTGTTCCTCGCGCACCCAAATGAAATACGGGATCATGAAGACCGCGAACCAAATCGCGGAAAACGGACCGACGAAACGCGTGCCTTCCCGTGTCTCCGGATCAAGGCCGAAGGCCGGTGCAAGGCCGAAGAATGTGGTTCCCGACTCCCCTTCGACAAAAAACGTGAGCATGACTATGAGCGAGATCAGCCCGCCGAGGTACCCGAAGGCGAATCCCGAGCCTGAGATCTTTCCGATGTCCCTTGCCGGCCCGAGCGTGGGAAGCTGTGCATTCGTGAATATCAGTGCGAACTCGACTCCGACGAAGCCGATCCCGAAGGCGAAGAGCGCGAACGCGAGGTTCGAACCGTCGGGCATTGCCCACCAGAGCGATCCTGAACCCAGAACGCAGAGCGCCGAAAACGCGATGATCCAGGGCATGCGGCGTCCGGCTGCATCCGCAAGCGCACCCAGGACCGGTGCGGCGAGCCCCACGACGAGGCCTGAGACGGTCAGGCCGAGCGACCAAAGCGATTGCGCGCGCGCATCCGCAGCCTGCTCGGGCAGTCCCGTCCCCATGAAGTGCTGCGTGGCCACGGCGGCAAAATACGGGCCGAAAACGAAGGTCACGAGCAGCGTATGGTATGGCTGGCTGGCCCAGTCGAAGAAGAACCACCCCCATATCCGTTTCCTGAGACCCGCAGTTTGCACGTCGACCTCTCCTCTCCTGTTCCTGCGGACTTAAGCCGGACTGGAAACTGCGCGCAACCTCGGTTCGGCCACGCTAGACCGCATCGTGCGGCCGACGGCGTCTTGTGCCGTCGCGGATCCATGCAGCGCGCCGTGTTCGGGCTTGCACGGGCGTGCGTGGGGCCTTAGTTGAGTTTCAGAGGCAATTGAGGTCATGACATGAACGCGATCTTGCAAACTATTTCCCTGTTGCTGGACGTCGCCTTCATGGTCGTGCTTGTGCACGTCATTCTGAGCTGGTTGATCAGTTTCAATGTCCTGAACTTGCGCCAGCCCATGGTGGCATCAATCTGGGACGGCCTGTGCCGGCTTCTGGAGCCCGTGTACCAGCCGATCAGGCGCATTCTGCCGAATACGGGCGCGCTGGATCTTTCGCCGCTCGTGGCCATTCTCCTTATCATCATTCTGCGCGACATCTTGCTGCCGGATCTGGCGCGCAACCTGATGTAGCCCCTCCGAGGTCCTTCGTCGCTTTCGACGAACATGCCGGGAGTCCCGACGTGAGCACGGATCCTGTCCGCCCAAAGAGGCGGCAGGGGGCTCGTCTTCAACCGGGACAACGGTCTCGCGGGCGCTTGCCTCAACTTGCCGAGAACGATTCGACGGAAAGCTTGCCGCGCCGCGTTCAACTGGGCGTGGACACGAAACAACGGAGACCAGGAAATGAAGATTGCAAGACTCTCGATTCTTGCGGCGGCATCGCTGATTGCCACCGGGACCGGCGCCGCCCTCGCTCTGGAAACGGCAAAGGAACGCATGACCTTCGAGCAGCTGGATGTGGATGGCAGCGGGGAAATCACCCGGGCAGACCTGGAAACGCTGCCCGGTGCGCGCTTCGCGGCAATGGACGCCGACGGCAGCGGCGACGTCAACGAGGCTGAATTCGTGGCCGCTGCGCAAGCGCGTGCGGGCGAGGCGGCAGCACGCGTGTTCGCGCGGCTTGATGCCGACGGCGACGGCGTGCTGAACCAGGATGCCTTGGCGGCACGCGGACATCATGGCGACCGGTTGCAGGGGATAATGCGCCTTGACTCCGACGACTCCGGCGGGGTCAGTGCGGAGGAATTCGAGGCCGGGATGGAGCGACTTGCGCGTCGCCATCGCGGTCACCGCAGAGACAGGGGGAGTGGCTGGTGGGGCTTCTGGCGGAACTGACGCCGAAGCTTGACGGATTGCCCTTGCCACGGTCCGGCACTAGGTCCGGTCGGAGATGGAAGACAATGCCACTCCTGTCGCCCCGCATGCAGGAGAAGTGCCGGATGCGGCACTTCTCGTCGGATATGCAAATGGCGATGCAAAGGCCGGCCGGCAGCTGGTGGCGCGACTTGTGCCAAAGCTGTTCGGCTACGCGGCCAGGGCACTCGGCGATCATGGCGAAGCCGAAGACGTCGTGCAGGAGACCATGCTGAGGCTCTGGAAGATTGCGCCGGACTGGCGGCAGGGCGAGGCAAAGGTCTCGACCTGGGCCTACAGGGTGACAATTAACCTTTGCACCGATCGACTTCGGCAGCGGCGAACCAGGCCACAGGTCGCGATCGACTCGGTCGCCGAACCCGCCGCAGACTTGGCAAGCGTGGTTGAACACATGACCGCAAGGCAGAGATCCGAAACGCTGGACGCCGCCCTGTCCGTCCTCCCTGACCGGCAAAGGCAGGCAGTTGTGATGCGGCATCTCGAGGGATTCTCGAATCCCGAGATCGCCGAAATCATGGACATTGGCGTGGAGGCGGTGGAAAGTCTGACAGCACGTGGCAAGCGCGCCCTCAAGAAGGCGCTGCACGGCAAAAGGGAAGAGCTGGGGTTTGAGGATGACCGGTAACAGCCGTGACGACATCGCGCTTGAGACGCTGTTCGCGGCAGGGCGCTCGGAAAGGCCGGTGCCGTCCGGCGAATTCCTGGAACGCCTGGCGGCAAGCGCTGATGCAGGGGCCGCGAGACCCGCTCCCGCTCCCGCCGCACGCCCGGTCTTGCGCCTCGCATGGCTGGGTCGAGCGTTCGCTGCGTCGGGACTGTCCGGGGCCGCGGCCCTCGGCGTCTGGATCGGGTTCGTGATGCCCGAGACAATAGATGCATTGACGCTCGAGGGTGACGACACTGTCGCGCTTGCGACGTTTCTGCCGGGAACCGACCTTGAGGCGATCCTCAATGAATGAGAGCGCCACCTCACGCCCGCGCCGTTCCTGGGTGAAGCCGCTTCTGTTTGTTTCGCTGGCGCTGAACCTCGTTGTCGTTGGCGCCTTCGTGGGACGTGCCCTTGCGCCGGACCGCCCGCGTTGGGGTGACGGCGTCGCGGGACCCGCAAGGGGCGTGATCGGCGCGCCCTTCGCGCGCGCGCTGGGTCCCGGAGATCGGGGAGCGCTTCATGACATGCTGACAGGAAAGCGTTCTCATCTTCAGGCGAGCCGCGGTCAGTTGCGTGATTTGCTGGACGACCTTTTGGTGGCGCTCAGGGCGGAACCATTCCTGCCGGACGAGGTGAGGCGCATCCTGCAGGCGCAACGAGGAGTTGCCGAGGAACGCCAGTTGCTGGGCGAGACGTTGCTGCTCGAGCGGCTTGAGGCGATGAGTCCCGACGAGCGTTCAGCCTATGCCGACCGGCTGGAGCGTTCCCTGAAGCGATTCAAGCGTCGTTGAACCCGAAGATGTACCCGACGGGTGTTGTGACCGTTGCGATCCGGCTTGCGTGCCGTCCCGGCACCATTCGCGATCTGCGGATTCCCGTTTCGGCCACCGCCGAATTCCTGCCGTAGAAATTCGCAACGAACGCAACATTTCGCGCATTCGCCCTTGAACAATACAGGATCATCCAGCAGGTCCATGTGGTGGCTGCCGCACCGGACCGCATCACCCGGTCGGGCCACCCGACCGTCCGGCACGTCATCGAACTTTCGGGAGGAAGCATCGAGCTTCTGGAAAAGGACGATCTTTCCGACCGGTCCGGCGTGCGATGCCTCGTTGCCCATATCACTTCCTTCCGCAACTCCCGTCACGGCAAGCGTCCTTGTCAAGGCCACGAGGAAGATCAGGGCCTATCCGAAGAACCCGGACCTGCTGCATGAGATGGTTCGGCAGCAGCGCCGCGCCTACAACCTGGCCATCGCCTGCTTCCGGGAAGCCGACGATGGCCACGTGGACCCCAGGGGACCGGACCTGAAGCGGACCGCGCTCCGCGCCACGATCCGGGACTGCGTCCGTGACGAAGTTGGCGAACGTGGCGGCACGTTCCGCTCGGCCGACTGCGACGAGGCGGTGAACGCAGCCTTCAGGACACGGGACGCGGTCATTCGCAAACGGAAGGCGGGCCGGAAAGCCCGTCTTGATTTCCGGAGCCGCAAGCACGTGCGGCAGAGGATGATGGTCCAGAAGATGCCAGGCGCGTTCGTCGACCGGAACTTCGGCCTGGCGGAACCCATGCCTGACGAGGCGTGGAAGAAATTGACGACGATAGTGCTTGAGCGGGGGAGGTGGTTCATCTGCGCTCAGTTGCGAATCGCCACGGTGGGGCAGGACGAAATCCAGGTCCGCTCCGCCGTGGTGCTTGACCCCGGCGTGCGGTCCTTCATGACCGATTGCGCGATGGACCACGCCGCCAGCTATGGAGATCGTTTTCATTCCGACAAGGTTTTTCCCCTTCTGCTGCGGCTTGACCGCTTGATCGGGCAACGGGCAAAGGCGAAGCATGACGAGTGGAAGCGTCATTTCCAGAAGCGGATCGACACGTTGTTCATCCGTGTGCGCAACCTTGTGGACGACCTTCACAGACGTGTCGCCCACGACCTCGTTCAGACGTTTGACGTGATCCTGCTTCCTTCCTTCGAGACGAAGCGGATGAGTGCGAAAGACGATCGCAGGATCAGGTCGAAGACGGTTCGGTCAATGCTGGGCCTTGCCCACTGCCGGTTCAGGCAGAAACTGGAGTGGATGTGTCGGAAATACGGAAAGCGCCTTGTGGTCTGCAACGAGGCTTACACGAGCAGGACGCGCTCATGGGACGGTTTCGTGAACGAGCATCTTTGGCGGCGCGAAGACGGTCAGCGATGGCAGAATCGTTGTTGATCGGGACATGAACGGTGCGCGGGGCATCTTGCCTCGTGCGCTCTACGGCAGCTTGGGCCATTTTCGGGTGGCGGGCGCCGATGTTGCGCTCGTTGCGGAATGAATCAAGTGTAGCGGCCTGGATGCTTGAGCAGGGGGCCGGACATGACGCCGCTATCAGAGGATTCCGCGGAGATACTGGCGATCAAGGCCCTGTCCTGGTTGGTTGCCAATGATGAGTTGCTGCCCGTCTTTCTTGGCGCAACGGGCGCCACTGAGGCGGATCTGCGGCAGCGCACCAGGGATCTCGAATTCCTGGCTTCAGTTCTGGACTTTTTGCTGATGGATGATGCCTGGGTGCAGGGGTTCTGTGACGCGGCAGGGTATGCCGGGGATTTTCCTCTCCGTGCCCGTGTCGCGCTGCCGGGAGGTGCGCAGGTCAACTGGACGTAAGACGCACCAGACAGGCCGGCGACGGTTCCCCATGGTCCCGGTGCAGGAATCGCCAGGCGCTGCCGCGGGCCGCTACGGTGCGTTCTGATCGATGAAGTCCAGGACCAGCGGCCGGATGTTGTCGCGCCAGCCCCGGCCAGCGAAGATTCCGTAATGGCCGGCGCCGGGTTCAAGGTGCGAAGCCTTCTTGGAGGCCGGCAATCCTGTGAGCAGGTCCAGGGCCGCAAGGCACTGCCCAGGGGCGGAGATGTTGTCCTGCTCGCCCTCGACCGTCTTGATCGCCACGTCGGTGATCGCGCCGAAATCGACATGGCGCCCCTCCACCGTGAATGCGTTTCGCGCGATCTCCCGGTTCTTGAAGACGCGTTCGACGGTTGACAGGTAGAATTCGGCCGGCATGTCCATGACGGCGAGATACTCGTCGTAGAAGCGATTGTGCCTGTCGTGGTCCGCCGCCTCCCCCTTTGCCGCGAGCACGATCTGGTTCGTGAAGGCGCGCACATGCGTCTCGGAGTTCATGGCAATGAAGGAGGCAAGTTGCAGGAGCCCGGGGTAGACCATTCGACCGACGCCTGCGTATTTGAATCCCACGCGCTGGATCATGAACTGCTCAAGCTGCCCCATGGTCACGCGGCGTCCGAAATCCGTGACCTCGGTGCGCGCGGCATCCGGGTCAATTGGGCCGCCGAACAGCGTCAGGGTGCGCGGCTGCGCATCGGGCTCCTCGGCAGCGAGACATGCCGTCGCGGCGAGAGCCAGCGGAGCGGGTTGGCACACGGCGATCACGTTGATCGACGGGCCGAGATGGCGGATGAAGTCGGACAGGTAGAGAGTGTAGTCCTCGATGTCGAACTTTCCTGCACTGACGGGAATGTCGCGCGTGTTATGCCAGTCCGTGATCCAGATCTCGGCGTCAGGCAGCAGGCTGTGCACGGTGGGGCGCAGTAGCGTCGCATAGTGCCCCGACATCGGAGCCACCAGCAGTATGCGTCGCCGCCTATCCGGCCGTCCCTGGACCCGGAAGCGGATCAGGTCGCAGAAGGGGCGGGCGAATTCCGTTTCGATGTCGACAAGATGATCCCGACCGTCTTCGCCAACCACGGAACTGATGCCCCAGTCCGGTCGGGCGACCATCCGCGCAAAGCTGCGCTCCGCCACCTCGCCCCAGGCCGCCAGAAGGTTGATCCCGGGATTCGGCACGGCTCCCCAGACCGGGTGGGATGCCATTGCGGACGCAGTTGCACCAATCCACTGGCTGGTGTTGCGGGCCGTCTCCATCATGTCGTAGGTCAGCATGTACCGCATAAGCGTGCTCCTCGCTCACCTGGGCCAAAACGCCGCTTTGCCAACTTGTCCTTGTATCGCTACATTGCCCCAAATGCTGCAAGTGCAAAATACGTGGGGACCGAGGCGATGACAATCAAGGAAACCGACGGAGACCCGGGTCGGCTGGAGGAGCTGCACAAGAACCTTGCCAGGATCGAGGAGCTGTCCGAGCGTCTGGTTGCGGCGATGTCCCGGAAGAAGGCGCTCAATCCGGACCTTCAGGGTCCGGGCCGGGAATTCTACGCAAAGGCGGCTTCGGCTTATGTTTCGGAACTCGTGGAAAGCCCGTCAAAGGTGTTCGAGACCCAGGTTGCGTATTGGGGGAAGGCCCTGACGCACTTTGTCGAGGCACAGAACAGCCTGATGCAAGGAAGCCTTGAACCGCCCGAGGACAACACGCCGGCAGACCCGCGATTCGCCGGGGATCTCTGGGCCCAGCATCCCTATTTCAACTTCATCAAGCAGCAATACCTGATTTCCTCGGAGGCAATCTCCAACGCTGTCGAAGGCCTTGATGACCTGAGCGAAACCGACCGCAAGCGCGTGAGCTACTTCACGCGCCAGATCATCGACATGATGAGCCCAGCCAACTTTCTCGGCACGAATCCGGAAGCGCTCGCGAAAGCGGCGGAGACCAACGGCCAGTCCCTCGTCGACGGCCTGGAGAACCTTGTTCGCGACATCGAGGAGTCGGATGGCGAGCTGATGGTGACCCTGGCAGACAGGAAGGCATTCGAGGTTGGCGCCAACATCGGAAGCACCGAAGGCTCGGTCGTCTTTCGCAACGAGATCTTCGAGCTGATCCAGTTCGCTCCAACGACGCAGACCGTGCACGAGACACCGCTTCTCGTCTTTCCGCCATGGATCAACAAGTACTACATACTTGACCTGAAACCGAAGAACAGCCTGGTCAAGTGGATCGTCGACCAGGGCTACACGCTCTTCGTCGTTTCCTGGAAGAACCCTGATGCCAGCTACCGCGATTTCGGCATGGCAGACTACGTGGAGAAAGGCTTCCTGACGGCAATCGACCAGGTAAAGGCCGTCTCCGGAGAGAAGCGGATCAACGTTGCGGGATACTGCATCGGAGGGACTGCGCTTTCCCTGTCGCTTGCATTGCTGGAAAAGCGGGGAGACAAGTCGATCGGATGCGCGACGTTCTTGACGACGCTCACCGACTTCAATGACCTGGGCGAGTTCACCGTGTTCCTGACAGATGATTTCGTGGACGCCATCGAGGCACAGTGCAACCAGGCGGGCGTCCTCGAAGACCGGATCATGAGCCGGACCTTCAGCTTCCTCCGTTCGAACGACCTGATCTACGGCCCGGCCATCCGGAGCTACCTGATGGGGGAGGCGCCTCCGGCCTTTGACCTTCTCTACTGGAATGGCGACGGGACCCACCTGCCCGCGGCCATGTTGATGGAGTACTTGCGCGGCCTTTGCCAGCAGAACCGATTCGCGCGCGAAGGGTTCGAAATCCTGGGGGAAACGGTACGGGTCGGGGACATCAAGGTTCCGGCATGTTCCGTCGCATGCGAGACCGATCACATTGCCGCATGGCAGTCCTGCTACGAGGGATTCCGGCAGATGGGCAGCAACTCCAAGACGTTCCTGCTGTCCGAATCCGGCCATATCGCGGGCATCGTGAACCCGCCGTCCAGAAACAAGTACGGTCACCACACGAGCCATGGCGTGCCCGCTGAACCGGCAGCGTGGAAGGAAGCCGCCACGTACAACGAAGGGTCCTGGTGGCCTGCCTGGGAACGGTGGCTGGCGGCGCGGTCCGGCAGCGAGACCGAGGCGCGGGTTCCCGGAGCCGTGCAAAGCCACCCGATTCTCGCGGCTGCACCGGGCACTTACGTCAAGGAAGTCGTGGAAATCGACTGACCTTCTGCCACCGACGGAAGGAAAATTTTTCCGCACCGCAGAATTCCCCCTTGAATTGCTGCGCTGCGGCATATATTTGTGCCGCAACTGCACAACGGCAGGGCTTTGCGCCAGAGCGTCAGGAGTTGGAGAGAAGATGACCAAGAACGCAAATGGATACACGACGGTGATGAAGGGCATGCTTGGCGAACTCCCCTTCGACGCGGGCATGTTCAAGAGCGCCTTCAGGCAACAGGCTTCCGTCGCGGACAAGATGTCGAGAGTCGTGCTGGCCGCGGCCGAGAAGTCCACCGAGATTTCGGCCGCATGGACAAAGTCGGCCCTCGGAGAGATCGGCAATGTCACCAGGGCCCAGGACCATCCTTCCGGCTACACCATGGCGATGAGCGAATTTGCGCTTGCCCAGGCGGAATTGAGCGCCAGGTCGATGGAGGCCTTCGCGGACGTGGCCACGACGGTTCAGGTGAAGACGGTCGAGCTGATGCTTGCCGCGGACAGGGACTTGGGGAGCGGCGCCTCGAAGGCAGCCACAGACTCGCGCTCCGGGTCGGGACGGCCCACTCCTCCGCCGCGCGCCGCTTCGAAGGCCGCCAGGAAGGCGCCCAAGGACCTGCCTGACGCCGCAGGGAAGGTGGCCTTGAACCAGTAGTTCGATTGCGACTGCCAACTTCCTCC
This sequence comes from Boseongicola sp. SB0665_bin_10, assembly GCA_009838075.1. Lineage (GTDB taxonomy): Bacteria > Pseudomonadota > Alphaproteobacteria > Rhodobacterales > Rhodobacteraceae > JAJEFO01. The sequence continues at coordinate 45,989 of VXSG01000075.1, forward strand.
CTGTTGGCATCCAAGACTGGCGGGCCGCAACGGCCCGCCTTTTTCCCGCCCAAGTCCCGGCGTCCCTCCGACGCCCTTCCGGCCGTGTCGCTTTCGACATGCGCCGTGCCGGAAGATCCGCAGGACCGGCATTGTCCACGCGTCCCCAGAGACGCAAATGTGCCGCGCAAGGCGGTCCTGTCGCGTTGCGGTGTACCCGGGCCCGGAATCAGCGCGAGCGTTCTGACCCGCAATTTCGCCGCGCGTGCCATGGGTGAACACGGCCGGATCAAGCTATCGCATTGAAAGGAAGGCAAAAGAAAATTGCTGCATTGCAGAAAACCACCTTGAAATGCTGCGCTGCAGCATCTATGTGTTCTGCATCAGAAAAGCGGATCGGGCGCCGCCCGTTTCCGAAGGCACGGAGAGAGAGAAGATGACGAAGACTGCAAACGAATACTCGAAGATGGCGAAGGACATGATGGGCGCGTTCCCCGTCAACGCGGATGCGTTCAATGACGCGTTCAAGAACCAGGCCTCGGTCGCCGACAAGATGTCGAAGGTCGTGCTGGATGCCGCCGAGAAGTCCACGGAGATTTCCGCCGGCTGGGCCAAGGCAACCATTGGCAAGTTCGGCAACGTCACCAACGCCAAGGAAGACCCCGTCGACTACAGCAAGGCGATGGCCGAGTTCGCGTCGGCGCAGGCTGAAATGAGCGCCGAGTCGCTGGCTGCCTTCGCCGAGGTCGCGAAAAAGGTCCAGATGGAAACGGTCGAGCTGATGCTTGCCGCCGGCAAGGATCTCGGCAGCGACGCTTCGAAGGCCGTCAAGAAAGCCGCCGAAGAGATGAGTGCCGCCGCCGAAAAGGTAGCCGTGTAACGAGCACGGCGGCTTGTTGCCAACATCCTCCCAGTTGGCGAACGGAACGGGCGGGCCATTCGGCTCGCCCGTTTTTTCCGGCCGGGCATGCTGGATCGCGAAGTGAATTTCAGTGGCGGCCGAAGGCGTGATCGCGTATGTCACCGTCCCTTGCGCCAGGGGCCGTCCTCAGCCCGGCGACATGCCTCGCAGCCGCTCGGAGCGGCGGCGGAGAATCTCGATCGTGGCAAGCAGGACGACCGAGACCGTCACGAGGATCGTCGCAACTGCAAGGATCGTGGGGCTGATCTGTTCGCGGAGCCCGGTGAACATCTGCCACGGCAGCGTCTTCTGGCCCGCCGAACCGACAAAGAGCACAACGACGACCTCGTCAAAGGACGTGATGAAGGCGAAGAGTCCGCCCGATATCACGCCGGGCAGGATGAGCGGCATCTGGACCTTGGCAAAGGTCGTGACCGGGTTTGCTCCCAGGCTGGCCGCGGCGCGGGTAAGGCTCCGGTCAAATCCGACGAGCGTTGCCGTCACCGTGATGATGACAAAGGGGATCCCAAGCGCCGCATGGGCCAGCACGACGCCCCAGTAGGAGCCTTGAAGTCCGATTCGGCTGTAGAAGAAGTACATGCCGGCGGCGGAAATTATCAGCGGCACGATCATCGGCGAGATCAGGATCGCCATTATTGCCCGCCTGAAGGGCACGTGTGGCTGGCTCAGGCCGATCGCGGCCAGCGTTCCGAAGGACACGGACAGGAGAGTGGCCATGGGTGCAATGCGAATCGAGTTCCACATTGCCTGCTGCCAGTCCGGATTCGTGAAGAAGTCGTTGTAGTGCTTGAGCGAGTATCCGTCCCGGTCGAGGGCAAGCATCTCGGGCGTGAAGGTGAAGAAGTCCTCCGCGTTGAAGCTCAGGGGAATGATCACGATGATCGGGGCGATCAGGAAGAAGAACACAACGCCGCAGATCACGCGGAACGCGTAGTGCCAGGTTTTCTGGGTGAAGGAGGCATATGGAGGAAGGCCGGACACTTCAGCCTCCGAGCTTCACGTTGTCGATGCCGACGATCCGGTCATAGGTCCAGTAGAGGATCAGGACCGCAAAGAGCAGAATCGTTCCAAGCGCAGCCGCGAGTCCCCAATTGAGCGATGACGAAATGTGATACGCGATCCGGTTGGAGATGAAGACGCCGCGCGTGCCGCCAACCAGTTCCGGCGTGATGTAGTAGCCGATCGCCAGAATGAACACGAGCACCGATCCCGCGCCGATTCCCGGCACCGAGTTCGGAAAGTAGACGCGCCAGAAGGCTGTCCAGTCCGTCGCGCCCAGCGACTTTGCGGCGCGGACATAGGATGGCGGGATGGTCTTCATGACCGAGTAGAGCGGCAGGATCATGAACGGAAGCAGGATATGCGTCATGGCGATGATCGTGCCGGTCTGGTTGTTGATCAGGATGAGCCGGCTCGCGTCGTCCACGATCCGCAGCGCGACGAGAATGTCGTTGATGACGCCCTGCTGCTGCAACAGCACTTTCCACGAACTCGTTCGCACCAGAAGCGAGGTCCAGAATGGAAGCAGCACGAGAATCATCAAGATGTTCGCCGTGCGCAGCGGCAGGTTGGCGAGGAGGAACGCAACCGGGTAGCCGAGAAGGATGCAGGAAATCGTGATCACCAGCGACATGTAGAGCGTGCGCCCGAAGAGCAGGATGTAGATGCGGTCACCCTCGTCGCGGTACTGCACGCCGTCAGCGGTCAGTTTCAGGTCGACTGAATTGAGGAAATAGCCCGGCGTGTAGCGCCCCGCATATGTCCGTATGGTCCGCCACACCTGTGGATCCAGCCAGTCTTCGTCAATTGCCGCGAACTGTTCGCGGAGGCTGACTGGCTCGAACCCGGCCGCCGCGGACTGCGCGCCGTTCAGGAGCGGATTCTCGAACCCTCCCGCAGGTGCCTGCATCAGGTCGGCATAGAGCGCCGCATAGAGGACGTCCCAAGGTTCCCCTTCGAGCGGATCGCTGCCATCGGCTTGGACTGCCTCCAGCCATGTCGCATGGGCGGAAGCTGTGCGCGGGAGACTGGCGGCTTCGGATCCTGCCAGCACGTCCCATGTCGCCGCGTCTTCCCATGCCGGATCGAGCGTCTTGAACGCGTCCGCGTAGTCCTTGGTGTCAAACTTGCCCACGCGCCGTCCGGACTTTCGGAACAGCGAGGCAAGGCCGGTCCGTTCGTAGTTGAGCCGGGAGCCGAGCCGCGTATGGCTCTTGCGCTCAACCGCGAAGACCATGTCCGTGTAGAAGGCCTCGAACACGTCGTCGCCCGGTGGCCCGCTCTCCTCTGGGTCCCAGTTTCGGAGTGCCTGGACCGTGCGCGGAATCGTGTCGTGGACAATCCCGTTCTCGACCGAGCGGAACAGCATGTCCGCGATCGGGGCGATGAAGGTCAACAGAACGAAGAGGAGCAGCGGCGCCACCAGCAGGAAGGCGCGAGCCTTCTCACGCCGAAGCGCCCGCCTGAGGCTCGCCTTGAGGGGCGTGCCGTCGGCGGTCAGGACGGGCGAATCGATGGCGGTCATGCGTCGTGGCCCTCGACGACCACGACGCTGCTATCCGCCGTGCGACGACGAATCTCCGCGACCGCTTGATACTCGGGGTCATTGTAGGCCGCGAGCGCATCCTCGTAGGAAGGGAACTCGATCACGACATGTCGTTCGTGAAGATCTCCTTCAACCTGGCTGGACCTTCCGCCACGGACGACGAACCTGGCGCCCATGGCCTCAAGGATCGGCGTGTCCCTTTCCACGTACTCCTTGTAGGCGTCAGGATCGCGAACGGTGATATGCGCAATAATGTAGCCCCTCGGCATCGTGCCACCTCTTGAGACAGGCCGGACCGGAATCCGGCCTGTTCCTCAGGATGTTGCTATTGCGCCAGCCAGGCCTGGAACTTGGCGTCGAGGTCGTCCCGGTAGTCCGCCCACCACTCGTAGTTGTAGAGGAAGGTGTTCTTGGCGTTTTCCGGATCCGTCGGCATGTGCGGCGCCATGTCAATGCCAAGGTCGGCGTGCTGGCCGACAAGCGGCGCAGAGGACATGCGTGCCGGGCCGTAGCTGATGTACTTGGCCTGGTCCGCCAGGCGTTGCGTGTCCGTGGCAAACCTCACGAAGTCCTTGGCACGCGCCAGACGCTCCTCGGACAGGCCGACCGGAATGATCCAGCCGTCAAGGTCGAAGACCTGTGCATCCCAAAGCATTCCGACCGGCTGATCCTGTTCCTCGATCACCGAGAAAAGTCGGCCGTTGTAGGTCGAGCCAATAACGACCTCTCCGTCGGCGAGGAGTTGCGGCGTGTCTGCTCCGGCACTCCACCAGATCACGTCGTCCTTGATGGTGTCGAGCTTGGCGAAGGCGCGGGCCTGGCCCTCTTCCGTCTCGAGCACGTCATAGACGTCGGCCTTGGGAACGCCGTCGCAGATCAGGGCCCATTCCATGTTGTTGATGGGGCGTTTCTCAAGGGAACGCTTTCCCGGATACATCGCCGTGTCAAAGACCGCGCAGACGTCGGTCGGCGGCGTCGAGCCAACCATGTCGGTCCGGTACCCGAAGGTTGTCGAGTAGACGATCTGCGGGATGAAGCAGTCCGAGACGATCAGGTCGCCGAAGTCCTCGGATGCCGATGTGCCATCGGGTGCCGGCGCCAGCAGCTCGTCATGGTCGATTTCCATGGCAAGGCCTTCGTCACAAAGGCGAATGGCGTCAGACGCGACGACGTCGACGAGGTCCCATGTGACGTTGCCGGCCTCGTTCATCGCGCGCAGCTTGGCCACCGCTTCGTAGGAACTTTCGTCCCATACCGCCGTGACATCGGGATTGTCCGCGATGTAAGGCTCCACGTAGGCACGATGCTGCGACTTCTGATACGCACCGCCCCAGGACACGAGCGTGATGTCATCGGCCAGTTGGGCCGAAACAGCGGTCGGACCCACCGTCAGGGTGAGGGCAGCCGCTGCAATTACTGTCTTGTTGAGTTTCATCTCTGTCTTCCTTGTTTCCCGAACTAGTTGCAGGAACTCCGGTCTCGGGAATGACGCTGGAGCTCCCAATTTGGAGTGCCGGATGGAACTGCACGCGCGCCAATCAGGCATCAAGTGCGCGGCAGTCATCGGGCAGCCACCCCAATTCGATAATTTCCCCGGTTTCCAGTCGGGCCTGGTCCGGGGCATTTCTGGTCTTGACGACAAAGTCCTCCTTGCCCGCGACCCGCAGCCGGGTGCGGAACACGTCTCCCATGTAAATGCATTCAAGCACTTCCGCCTTGAGCGTATGTGCGCCTTCCATCAGGCGGTTCTTGTTGCATTCTACGCGTTCGGGACGAATCGAGACAAGCGTGCGTTCGCCGACCGAAGACACGTTCACGGCCTTTGCATCGATCGTTTCGCCGGAATCGAGGCTGACGGTGCAATTCCCGTCCCTGATCGATTCCACCTTGCCCAAGAGCGTGTTGTTCTCGCCGATGAACTGCGCCACGAAGCTGTTTTCGGGCTCCTCGTACAGAACGTCTGGTGCGGCAAGCTGCTGGATCCGGCCGTCGTCGAACACCGCGACGCGGTCCGACATGGTGAGTGCTTCGGTCTGGTCGTGGGTGACATACACCGTGGTGATGCCAAGTTCGTGCGCAAGGTTCGTGATTTCGAACTGCATGTGCTCACGAAGCTGCTTGTCGAGCGCGCCGAGAGGTTCGTCCATCAGCACGAGCTCGGGTTCGAATACAAGCGCGCGGGCGAGCGCGATTCGCTGCTGCTGGCCGCCGGACAGCTGGGCGGGGCGACGACCGCCGAACTCGCCCATCTGCACCATGCCGAGCGCGCGCTGCACCTTTTCCTCGCGCTCGGCTTTGCCGATTTTGCGAACCTCAAGCGGGAAGGCGAGATTCTCGGCGACTGTCATGTGGGGAAAAAGCGCGTAGTTCTGGAAGACCATTCCGATACCGCGCTTGTGCGGAGGAATGTTGTTGATGGGCTTGCCGTCGAGGAGGATTTCGCCATGAGTCGCGGTCTCGAAGCCCGCGAGCATCATCAGGCAGGTCGTCTTTCCCGAACCGGACGGCCCCAGCATGGTTAGGAACTCGCCCTTTGCGATGGACAGGTTCAGGTCCTTGACGACGAGCGTTTCCCCATCGTAGCTCTTCTGTACCTTCTCGAATACCACGAAGTTGTCGGCGGTCTGCGGTGCGCCCATGTGGTCTCCCCCGAGGACTTGTCAACTTGCACCCAACACCAGCAGTTTCGCAAATTCAACAGGCTTAAGGGTGTGTGTCCGGATTTTTTGAATTTTGAAGTGAGCCATGATTGACGATTCGCCGCCTGTCTTCAATGGTGAGGCCTTGGCGGCATGTCGCGGGTTCACCGAAAACAAGGGCATTTGAGGCAGGAACGTCGCAGATGACGGAAGGGCGGAACGAAGACCGGCAACTTTCGCGATGCCGGAACGCGGGCATCTCGGGGGAGTCGTTTCGGCAGGCTCCAGCCATGGAACCTGGCCACGACATTTCCTGGCATCTCACCGCATGGTGAACGGGTTTGCCATCGGCGTATCGGCTGTGTTGATCCAGGTTGTCTTGGTGCGGGTGTAGTCCAGAACTGCCTCGATCCCGCCTTCGCGTCCGTATCCCGAGTGACCGTAGCCGCCAAACGGCGCTATCGGGGAAATCGCGCGGTACGTGTTTATCCAGCATATGCCGGCCTTCAGCCGGGAGGACACGCGGTGGGCGCGGGCCAGGCTGCTCGTGAAGACGCCTGACCCCAGGCCAAAGACCGTGTCGTTCGCCAGCCGGATCGCGTCTTCTTCGGTGTCGAAGGGCAAGAGCGACATGACCGGACCGAACAATTCCACCTCAAGAGTGCTGATGTCGGGTCCGGCGCATTCCACCAGTGTCGGCTGCATGTAGTTTCCAGGCCGATCAAGCGGCGCGCCGCCAAAGTGGACGATCGCGCCCTGGTCGACCGCCCGCGCCAGTGTCGCCTCGATCCTCTTGATCTGGGCCCTTGTGCAAAGCGGTCCGACATGGGTCGCGGGATCAAGCGGATCCCCGATGGTGATGCTGTCGGCTCTTTCCGCAATTTTCTCGACCAGGGTCCCAAGGATGCGCCGTTGCACCAGCCCGCGCGAGCCGGCGACGCAGCTTTGGCCCGACGCGCCAAAGTTCCCAGCGATCAATCCGTTGATCGCGCTGTCCAGATCGGCGTCATCGAACACAAGGATGGGCGACTTGCCCCCGAGTTCCAGCGTCGTTACGGCAAAATTTTCGGCTGAGTTCCGTATCACGTGGCGCGCAGTCTCCGGCCCGCCGGTGAAGGCGATGCGCGCAACATCCGGATGGCGCGTAAGTGGAATGGCGCAGTTTTTCGCATCCCCCGTGATGACGGAGACAACGCCTGGGGGAAAGCCGGCCTCGTCGATCAGCCGGGCAAATTCCAGCATCGGGGCGGGCGCGATCTCTGACGCCTTCAGGACAACGCTGCACCCGGCGGCAAGCGCAGGGCCAAGCTTGGTCGCCGCCAGGAACATCTGTGCGTTCCACGGCACGATGGCCGCAACCACGCCAATCGGTTCACGACGCGTGAAGACATGCATGTCCGGCTTGTCGATCGGCAGCACGGCGCCTTCGATCTTGTCAGCCAGCCCGGCGAAGTACCGGTAATATCCGGCGACATAGGTTGTCTGGCCCGCGGTTTCGGCCAAGAGCTTGCCGCTGTCAGTGGTCTCCAGGCGCGCGAGCCGCTCGGCATTCTGTTCCACAAGGTCGGCAAGCCTGAACAAGAGATGTCCTCGGGCCGTCTGGGTCAGGTCGCGCCAGGCTGGATCCTGGAGCGCCCGGCGGGCCGCAGCCACGGCACGATCGACATCTTCGGTCGCCGCACAGGCAAAGGTCGCCCAATCCTGTCCGTCAGCCGGATTCTGCGTTGTCATGACCTGCGCGGCGGCACCGTCCGTCCAGGATCCGGCGACATAGAGCTGAAAGTGCGGCCTTTCGGTCATGGCATCCTCATGCAAAGGCGGGCATCACGTCGTCGATGAACCGCGCCAGCGACGCACGCTTGCGATCTATCGTCATGCCGCTGTCGATCCAAAGTGCAAATTCGTCATAGCCCAGGTCCTCGTAGCGTTTCAGCCGTTCGATCACCTGTTGCGCGGTTCCAATGGTCAGATCACTCCTGATCGCTTCGGGAGAGATCATCTTGTTGGCGGCGATCTCTTCCGCGCCAAGTGCCTGGATCAGCCCCTGGGACACGGGGCGCTTGTTCTGGAACCACGCCCCGAAATAGGCGAAGTACCGCGTCAGGTCCTGCACGGCCTGATCGATGTCCCCGGCATCGGTCCCGACATAGGTGTGATGCAGAAGCAGGATTTTGGGGCGCGGCCCGTCATGGCCCGCGCAGGCGTCATTGAAGCGGCCCATCAGCGTTTCGATTTCCTCGTCGCCCTGCCAAAGCGGCGTAACCTGCACGTTGAAGCCGTTTTGCACTGCAAACTCGTGACTGTTGGGGTCGCGCGCGGCAATCCAGATGGGCGGGCCGCCAGGTTGTGCCGGTTTGGGAGAGGACGTGGACGCCGGGAAGCTGTAGTGCTTTCCGTCATGGGCGCAATCGCCTTTCCACAACTGGCGCAGCAAGGGTGCGGTTTCCCGCATCCGCTGTCCGGCTTCCCAGGCATCCAGGCCCGGCATGAGGCGCTCGTATTCATAGGAATAGGCGCCACGGGCGATTCCGAGTTCCAGCCTGCCGCCCGTCATCAGATCGGTCGCGGCAGCCTCGCCGGCCAGCTTGATCGGATGCCAGAACGGCGCGATGACGGTGCCGGTGCCCAACCGGACCTTCCTGGTGCGATGCGCCAGGTCCATGATCGACAGGAAGGGGTTGGGCGCAATGGTGAACTCCATTCCGTGATGTTCACCTGTCCAGATCGCCCGCATCCCGCCCTCGTCAGCCATTTGGCACAGCGAAATGAAATCCTCGTAAAGCTCGGCATGTGACTGGTCAGGAGCCAGACGCTCCATATGGGCAAACACCGAGAACTCCATGGTCAAGGCTCCTATCTGATCTCGTGCCGGTCGCCGGACGCCTCGTCGCCGACATAAAGGGTGAAGTCCCGGGTGCTGTGTTCGAGGGCAAAACGCTTGCACAGGGCAGCGATTGCGGGCGTCTCGAAGGTCAACCCGGAGATGTCTTCGATCGGGACAAGCCGCCCCTCCAGCGCGCAGTCTTGCGTGGCTTGCGCCAGAAAGCATGTGTAGTGGGTGTTGGTCGGCCGGTCGTCAAATATGGAATAGGCGCTGCCCAGGCGAACGGAGCCGGCCAGTCGTGCCTCCATTGCCGCGCGCAGGTTGCCCGGAGCCTTGAACTCGAACTGTGGAGGACGCATCCCGCCCGGCGCCTCTTCCAGCAGGACGTGGCCGTCCCGTTCGACCAACGCCGCCGCGACGATCCGGCGGGTGCTGTCGACAACCATCGCGGCGCGTTCCAGGCCCAGGCTGAAATACTGCCCCCTCGCGTAACCAAGCCCCAACCCGTCCCCGTGCGTGAACCCGGTAATCTGTCCCAGAAGTATCGTGTGATCGCCCGCAGAGATGGACTGCGTCCTTCGGCAGGAAAACTGCGCCACGGCGCCGTCGATCACGGGAATTCCGTTGGCGTCGGCGCCATGGGCAATCCGGGCGAACCGGTCCCCCTTGAAGCTGGCAAAGACATTCGACACTCCTTCCTGCCCCTCGGCCAGCACCGACACGGCGAAATGAGTGCAGGTCGCGAAAATGCCGTGGCTTGACAGCGATCGACCGAGGCAGACCAAGAGCATTGGCGGGTCGAGAGAAACCGAAGAAAAGGAATTGGCCGTGAACCCAAGAGGCGCTCCGCTGGGGTTCCGCGTTGTCACGACGGTCACGCCGGTCATGAATCCGCCAAAGGCGTCGCGCAGCGCACGGGGGTCGACCGGAGTCATCGGGACGCCTCCAGGACCAGGGCCGCAAGCTCGACATTCACCTCAGCCGCATGTGTCATGGGCATCATGTGTGCGGCCCCCTCGACGATGACGGCACGGCCATTCGGCGCGATACGCGCCATTGCTTCGCTCATTGCCGGCGTTGAATTTGGCTCATCGCCGCCGGTCATGAACAGCGCCGGGCAGTTCAATCGTGCCAGATCCGCATCTGCAGGTCCATCCTCTGCCGCAAACACCTCATAGGCCGTCTTGTAATGCTCGGCGGAAACCTCGCCCAGCCACGCCCGGCATGCGCGCCGCTCGGCAGTGTCCTGATCGGCGAACCAGCGCGTCAAGGTGGCTTCCGGATCGGCCCGTTCCATCGCGGTCAGGTCCGCCGCGCGTCGCCGCACTGCCTCCAAGGCCTCGGGACTGCGGCAATAGATGGCGTTCAGCGCGGCGACGCCCTTGGCCAGATGCGGGTGACGGACTGCCAGGTCGAGCGCGATCATCGCACCCATCGAATGCCCGGCCACAACTCCCGGTGCGTCGATTGCAGCCGCGATGCGGTCCGTATACTGCGCCAGCGTCGCGGGGTGCGGCAGGGCGCGACTGGCACCGTGGCCCGGAAGGTCAAAGGCGCGGCAGTGCCACGTCGCCGACAGTTTGCTGACTTGCGCCATCCACGCCTCCGCTCGCAGGCCCACGCCGTGAACCAGGTACAGCATGGAGCCTGTGCCGGCACGAATGAAGCTGATGCCTCCGGCCTCAGACCGCGGTTGGGTTGTCCACGTAGTGAACACTCCGTCGCCTGAAGGCGACGGCTTCTCGGCCAAGCTACGCGGCAACCCGCACGCTTCGCGGCCGAAGGCC
>VXSG01000003.1 GCA_009838075.1 Boseongicola sp. SB0665_bin_10
ACGGCGGCGGCGTCGAGGCCGGGTTCCGGCTGACGCGGGAGTGGTGACCGCGCCGTGCGGACCGGTCGGGCGGCGCCTCTTCTCCGCGCCCGGCCGGTCCGCACGGGGCGCGTGAACGGGCGATGGACGCCGGGGACGGCGTTCTCGCCCGGAGGGTGCTCCGACATGTCCGCGACCGCGGCGACGCGTGGCGGCGGCATCACGCCTTTGACGAGAGATGGCGAGCCCGGACTTCAAGTCAGGAGCCGCTCCGGAGCATGGATGGACGTGCCCGCGATGCCGGGCACGTTCGTCATCGTCATCAACTTCGCCGATTGCCTGATGCGTTGGACGAGCGAGACCTGCGTTTCCACCCCGCGTCGGGTTCTGGTCCCGAGGAACCCGCGCCTCTCGCAGGCGTCATTCCTTGATCCAAGCCAGGACGCGGCGATCGAGGCGCTGCCCGGAACGGGAGATCCGAAATGCCAGCCGATCACGGGTGCCGAATGCCTGAAGACGAGGCTTGACGCGACCCATGACGCAAGGATCACAGAATGACGCCGCACGCTGACTGCGCGAACCGCCAGACATTCCGGCAAGTCCGGCCTTCATGCAGGTTGCGGGCATCGTCGAACCGGGCAGGCAGAACAGGCTGTCGTCGCCACAACCTCATCTGATTGACATGGGACGGCTGCTCGCATGATCTCTTGGCGACGAATTGTCCAGCAGCGAGGGGGCACATCATGAAGAACGCGCTCAATGAAATCTGGGACCGAGGCGCACCGGTCCTGAACGGATGGTGCTCGATCGGCAATCCCTTCACTGCGGAAATCATGGCTGCACAGGGATTCGACTCGCTCACGGTCGACGGGCAGCACGGGGTGCTTGGCTATTCGGAAGCGCTGCCGATGCTCCAGGCCATGCGCGCGTCACGCAAGACGCTCCTGGCGCGGGTGCCCTGGCGCGAGCCGGGCATCATCATGAAGTACCTCGATGCGGGTGCGATGGGCATCATCTGCCCGATGATCAATTCGCGCGAGGAAGCGGCCGAATTCGTGAGCTTTATCAGATACCCGCCCAAGGGCCAGCGAAGCTTCGGCCCGACCCGTGCCGCATTCGCCTGCCCAGGCTACTCGATCGAAGCGGCGAACGAGGAAATCCTTGCAATCGCCATGATCGAGACCGCCGACGGCGTCCGGAATCTCGAGGAGATCGCCGCAACGCCCGGGCTCGACGGGCTGTATGTCGGACCGATAGACCTGACGCTCGGCGTCTCGGGCGGTCGCCTTCCGCCCGGCTTCGACCGGGAAGAGCCCGAAATGATTGACGTGCTACGGAAGATTGCCGAAGCAGCGAGGAATGCAGGCATACACGCAGCGCTGCATTGCGGGTCGCCCGACTACGCGATGCGCGGGATCGAGTGGGGTTACGACATGGTCACCATCCTGGGCGACGTGCGCTACCTTGCTTCGGCGGCAAGCGCCTCGGTCGACGCCTTCCGCAAGTTGAGCGGCACCGCCGCCTCGGAAGGCGACCTGGGCGCGTATTGAATTGCCGGAACTTGAGCCTTCCGTCCGTCCCGGTTCCGAATCCCGCATTGCCGCGGCCGGGTCGCCGCGTTCAAGACGGCGCCACGGCCGGTTGCCGGAGCAATCGGCTTGCGGCCTGAAAAGTGAATCATGATCAATCGGCCGAGTGCGTCGGCGACCGCGCAAGTGCGGGCACCGGGGTGCGTGCCAAGTTCATGAACCGCCGCGACCCTGCCGATCCTGCGCCCCGAGGGACCGGCCGGAAGGGCGCCGGACGCGACGCAAGCCTGTCAGTGCTTGCACTTTGCGCGTTGACCCGATCAAAGTTCTGCCACCTGAGGGGAGGCATCACATGAAACTCACCGGCAACTGGTCCTTTCCGGCACCCGTCCGCTTTGGCGCGGGACGAATCTCCGAAATCGGCGAGGCCTGCATAGGCGTCGGCATCAACAAGCCGCTTCTGGTCACCGACCGAGGTCTCGAGGAAATGGAAATCACCGGGCGAACGCTTGATCTCCTGCAAGACGCGGGGCTGGGCCGCGCGCTCTTTGCCGCCGTCGATCCGAATCCGAGCGAGCGCAACCTCGAGGACGGGTTGCGGGTCTACCGGGACGGCGGATTCGACGGCGTCGTCGCGTTCGGCGGCGGCTCCGGCCTTGACCTCGGCAAGGCGCTCGCCTTCATGGCCGGCCAGTCACGCCCGGTCTGGGACTTCGAGGACGTGGGCGACTGGTGGACCCGGGCCGACCCGGCGGGCATCCACCCCATCGTCGCGGTGCCGACGACCGCGGGCACCGGATCGGAAGTCGGGCGCGCCGGCGTCATCACAAACTCGGCCACGCACGAGAAGAAGATTATCTTTCATCCCAAGATGCTGCCGTCCGCGGTCATCTGCGATCCGGAACTCACCATCGGCCTGCCGAAGGCCGTCACGGCCGGCACCGGGCTTGACGCCTTTGCGCATTGCGTCGAAGCGTTTTCGAGCCCGCACTACCACCCGCTCTGCCAAGGCATTGCGCTCGAAGGCATGCGACTGGTGAAGGAGTACCTGCCGAGGGCGCATGACGACGGCACCGACATCGAGGCACGCGCGCAAATGATGAGCGCCGCCGCGATGGGAGCGAGCGCGTTCCAGAAGGGGCTCGGCGCGGTTCACGCGCTTTCGCATCCGGTTGGCGCGCATCATGGCACGCATCACGGCACCACGAACGCCGTCTTCTTGCCGGCTGTCCTGGAATTCAACGCCGAAGCCATTCGGACCCGCTTTGATCGGGTCGCCGCCTATCTGGGAATCGACGGTGGATTCGACGGGTTCCGGGCTTTCGTCGGCACGCTGAACGAGCGCCTCGGCATACCCAGGACCCTGACGGAGCTTGGCGTCAGCGACCCTGACATCGACCGGTTCGTGACCGACGCCCTTCGTGACCCGTCAACGGGCGGCAATCCAGTTGAGATGACGGAATCCAACACCAGGGCGCTTTACGAACGACTGCTCTGAGCGAAGGCCGGCAAGGACGGAGCCGCATCTGCCGGGACCAAGCGTGCTTGCCGCAGTAGAATCTCACGCGCCGCACGTCGGGACGGCTGGAAATGAGCCGCATCTTGTGGAGCCATCCTGCATGCCATCCCCTTCGATCTTCGCGGAGGCTGCATTCGGCGGCTGGTGGAGCCGAGGGGAATCGAACCCCTGACCTCGTCATTGCGAACGACGCGCTCTCCCGACTGAGCTACGGCCCCGCTGGGAGCGCGTGTGGCGGACGCGGGATGTCTTGTCAAGGTGCCGCGCGACCGGTCCGCGGCGCGCATCCGGCTCGGAAGATGTTCCGCCGAGGTCTTGGGCAAGCCGCGAACTTGAGCCTGTGCCTGTTCGCGCGGGCCCGGCGCGTTGACAAGCTGCCGGTCACCATCGACAAATCGGGGGCCAAGACAGGATCATTCTCGGGAGAGAATCATGGGAAAGAGATGCCAGAGCTGCGACATGCCGTTTTCCAAGGATCCAGAAGGCGGTGGCAGCGAAACCGACGGCAGCCGCAGCGCCAAGTATTGCTCGATTTGCTACGCGGACGGCGCCTTTCGTCATCCGGACGTCACGGCCAAGGAGTTCCAGGCGCATTGCGTCGACGCGATGACGGCCAACGGCATGCCAAGAATCATGGCCTGGCTGCTGACGCGCGGAATTCCGAGACTCGAAAGATGGGCAGGTTGAGCCCGGCCGTGCCGGCAAGGACTCGTCCGAGTTCCTGCGCCAAGTGACGTGACAATGCGACCCGCCAACCGGCTTGGCATCCACATCAAGGTGCGGGCGGCCCTTCGGGACCCTGCTTCGCGGCGGCCGCCCGTTCATCCGGCAACGGGCGGACGCAGACCAGGTGCCTGTCGCCCCAGACGTTGTCGACTCGGTTGACCGGCGGCCAGTACTTGTCGACGCGAAAGGCGCCGACTGGATAGCAGCCGGTCTCGCGCGAATACGGACGGTCCCATTCGCCGACAAGATCCTCGACCGTGTGAGGTGCGCGCTTCAAGGGGCTGCGCGCGGCTTCAACACGTCCTTCCTCGATGTCACGGATTTCCTCCCGTATTTCCAGCATCGCGTCGCAAAAGCGGTCGAGTTCCGCCTTGGTCTCGGATTCGGTCGGCTCCACCATCAGGGTGCCCGCCACGGGCCAGCTCATCGTCGGCGCGTGAAACCCGTTGTCGACCAGGCGCTTCGCAATGTCATCCACGGTCACGTCGGCGCTGTCCGCGAACGGCCTCGTGTCAAGGATGCACTCGTGCGCCACCCGTCCCTTGCTGCCCCTGTAAAGGACATCGAACGCGCCCTCGAGACGCTTCGCGACATAGTTCGCGTTGAGGATCGCGACCCGGGTCGCCTGGGTCAGGCCTTCATCCCCCATCATCAGCAGGTAGGCATAGGAGATGGCAAGTATGCCGGCCGAGCCGTAAGGTGCGCCCGAGACCGGACCCGTGTTCCCGCCCGCACCTGGATGACCGGGCAGGAACTCCGCCAGGTGGGCGCGCACGCCGATCGGCCCCATGCCCGGACCGCCGCCGCCATGGGGGATGCAGAAGGTCTTGTGCAGGTTCAGGTGGCTGACGTCGCCGCCGATCTCTCCCGGCTTGGAAAGACCGACCATCGCGTTGAGATTGGCGCCATCCATGTACACCTGCCCGCCATGCTCGTGGGTGATCTGGCAGACCTCTTGCACTGATTCCTCGAACACGCCGTGGGTCGAGGGATAGGTGATCATGCAGGCTGCCAGCCGATCGCCCGCCGCCTCGGCCTGTGCACGAAAGTCGGCCAGGTCGATGCTGCCGTCTTCGAGCGACTTCACGACGACCACGTCCATGCCGCACATCTGGGCGCTCGCGGGGTTCGTGCCATGCGCGGAACCTGGAATCAGGCAGGTCTTGCGCTGCGCGTCGCCGCGCGATTCGTGATAGGCCAGGATGGTGAGGAGCCCGGCATATTCGCCCTGCGCACCTGAGTTGGGCTGCATGGACATTGCGTCGTAGCCCGTGATCCGGCAAAGCCGCGCGCCCAGGTCCTCGATCATCCCGACATAGCCCTCGGCCTGGCCGGCAGGGACGAAGGGATGGATGTCAGCAAATCCGGCCCAGCTTACCGGCATCAATTCAGCCGTGGCGTTGAGCTTCATGGTGCAGCTCCCGAGCGGGATCATTGCGCGGTCCAGGGCGAGATCACGGTCGGCCAGGCGGCGCATGTAGCGCATCAGTTCGGTTTCGGCCCGGTTCATGTGGAACACGGGATGGGTCAGGTAGGCCGAGGTGCGGCTGCATTCCTCCGGAAACCGCGCATAACCCGGCTCGGCATCGTTCAGGTCGTGATCGATGCCAAACGCGCGCCAGACCGCTTCCAGCACTTCCGGACGAACGGTCTCGTCGATCGAGATGCCGATCGCGGTGTCCCCGACCTTTCGAAAGTTGATTCTTTCGGCCCGCCCGGATTCAAGAATGGCGGCCTGCCGCTCGCCGACCTCGACGGTTATCGTGTCGAAGAAGACCTCGGGAGCGACCCTGTAGCCGCCCGCCTCGAATCCCATGGCCAGCCGCTCGGTGTTGCGATGTATGCGTTGCGCAATGGCTTTCAGGCCTTCGGGCCCATGAAAGACCGCGTAGAAGCTTGCCATCACGGCGAGCAGCGCCTGGGCCGTGCAGACGTTCGACGTGGCCTTCTCGCGACGGATATGCTGCTCGCGGGTCTGCAGCGCCAGCCGGTAGGCGCTTCCGCCGCGCGCATCGACGGACACGCCCACCAGGCGGCCTGGCATCGCGCGCTTGAACGACTCCCGGCACGCCATGTAGGCCGCATGCGGCCCGCCAAAGCCCAGGGGCACGCCGAATCGCTGCGTCGAGCCGACGGCGATTTCGGCGCCCATGGCGGCCGGCTCCTTGAGAAGCGTGAGCGCCAGCGGGTCCGCGATCACGATGCCCACGGCATCGGCCTCGCGCAACGCCGCGATCTCGCCCGAGAAATCGCGCACGTGCCCAAGGGTGCCCGGGTACTGGAAGATGGCGGCGAAGACCTTGTCCGCCTCCATGTCCCCGGGTGCGCCGACGATGCACTCGATGCGAAGCGGGGCCGCCCTCGTCTGCATGACCGCAATGTTCTGCGGATGGCAGTTCTCGTCGATGAAGAACGCACCGGCCTTCGACCTTGCAACACGCTGCGCCATTGTCATTGCCTCGGCCGCCGCGGTGGCTTCGTCGAGAAGCGAGGCATTGGCAATGTCCAGGCCCGTCAGGTCGCAGACCATGGTCTGGTAGTTGAGCAGCGCCTCGAGCCGCCCCTGGGAGATTTCGGGCTGGTAGGGCGTGTAAGCCGTGTACCATGCCGGGTTCTCGAAGATGTTGCGCTGAATCGCGGGCGGCGTGACCGTGCCGTAGTAGCCCTGCCCGATCAAGGTCGTGAACGCGTCGTTGCGCTCGGCGATCTCGCGCATCCGCTCGAGAAGCTCCCACTCGGAAAGCGCCGGCTCGAACGCGAGCGGCTCTTCCTGCCGGATCGACCCGGGAAGGGTCTGGTCGATCAGCTCGTCGAGCGAGGCAACGCCAATTTCGGACAGCATGGCCTCCATCTCTCCCGGGGACGGACCGACATGGCGTCGATTTGCAAAATCGTAGGGCTGATATTCTGTAGGCTTGAAAGGCATCCAGACCTCCGTACGGGCAAGGCGCGTCGAGCGCGTTCCTTGCCAAGTCCTGCCGGGGCCGCAGCCCTAGGCGATCATGTCCCTGTATTCGTCTTCGCTCATGAATCCGTCGAGCTGACTCGGATCGCCCACCTTCATCTTCACGAACCAGGCTGAGCCAAGCGGATCGGCGTTGACGAGACCGGGGGTGTCGGCAAGCGCGTCGTTCACTTCGACGACCTCGCCATCGACCGGTGCCGCTATGTCGGAGGCCGCCTTGACACTTTCGATCACGACGATGTCGTCGCCCGTTGACACCTGCGTTCCTGCTTCGGGGAGTTCCACAAACACCACGTCGCCAAGTTGCTCGGCCGCATGTTCGGTTATCCCGATGACGACCAGGTCGCCGTCAACGCGGAGCCATTCATGTTCCTCGGTGTATTTCATGTCATCTTTCCTCATCGCTTGAAGGTTGAGGGGCGGAACGGCAAGTCAGCCACGGTCACGGGCATCCTCTTGCCCCTGACCTCGGCTTCCAGCGCGGTACCGGTCCCGGATAATCCCGTTTCGACATAGCCCATGGAGACCGGACGCCCGAGCGAAGGGCCGAAACCTCCCGAAGTGACCTCTCCGACAGGGTCGTCCGAACCCTCGCGGAAGATCCGCGCCCCGGCGCGTATCGGCGCACGCCCATCCGGCAGGAAGCCCACCCGGCGTCGCGGAGCACCCGACTCCAGCTCGTCCAGAATGCGCGACGCACCCGGGAAGCCGCCTTCCCGCTCTCCGCCACGACGCCTGGCCTTCTGTATCGCCCATTCAAGGCCGGCTTCGACCGGCGTCGTCGAGGTGTCGATGTCGGAGCCATACAGGCAAAGCCCCGCTTCCAGGCGAAGCGAATCCCTGGCTCCAAGCCCGATCGGGATGACTGCCTCGCTTGCAAGCAATGCCTCGGCCAGTGCCCGAGCCCTGGAGGACGGTATCGAAACCTCGTAGCCGTCCTCTCCGGTATAGCCCGACCGGGACACCCACAGTTCGACCCCGTTCCAGTCCAGAGCGCTCGTGTCCATGAAGCGCATTTCCGCCACGCCCGGCACGAGCGCGGCCAGCGCGGCCTCGGAGGCCGGTCCCTGAAGCGCAAGAAGCGCTCGATCAATGAGCGGGGTCACGGAGCAACCGGCAAGATTGGCCGAGAGGTGCGCGATGTCCTGTGCCCTTGTTGCCGCGTTCACCACCAGCAACAGGTCGTCGCCCCGGTTGGCGATCATCAGGTCATCGAGGATGCCGCCCGCCTCATCGGTGAAAAGCCCGTACCGTTGCCGCCCCTCGGGAATCCCGAGGACGGAAACCGGCACAAGCGCCTCAAGAGCAATCTGGGCCTCTTCGAGCGAGTCAGCGCATACCCGAACCTGGCCCATGTGGCTTACGTCAAACAGCCCCGCCGATGACCGCGTATGCAAGTGCTCCCAGAGCACGCCGTCATAGTATTGTACAGGCATCTCGTAGCCCGCAAACGGCACCATCCTGGCATCAAGTTCGCAGTGAAGGTCGTGCAGCGGTGTCCGGCTCAGGTTCGGCATCGCGGTCCCTCTCAATCGGCCCGCGCAAACCGGCGAGCACCTCCCGGGCAATCACATTGCCCGTCGCGTGCCCCCTCTGTCCTTTTGCCTGAGATCGTTATCCCTTCGGCGCCCCGTGCCCGGGGTCTCTCCAGAAGCTGTTCGACACGACGGTCCTTTGGCCTGAGAGTTTACCGGGGCGGTTGCTCCTTCGGCACCGGGTCACACCCGGATTCTCCCGTCGCGTCATCTAGAATCAACCTATAGGCTGCCCTGCATGGTGCTGGCAAGCCCCCGATTCCCGAACTAGATTGCATGCATGACGCATATGTACGTGTTCGGCTACGGCTCGCTCGTGAACAGGCAAACTCACGGCTACCGCGATGCATGGAAGGCGCGGATTGCCGGTTGGCGGCGCGCCTGGCGACATCTGGAGGGACGGGCAGCCGCCTTGCTGACGGTCATCGAGGATCGCCAATCCCGAATTGACGGCCTGATCGCGGCCGTGCCGGAGGCGGAACGGGCGGCGCTCGACCTGCGCGAACAGAACTACCTGAAAGCCAGGGTTGACAACGTCGAACACAATTTGCCGCGAAATCCCGAAGTCCACATCTATCATGCACCGGACTGGATGCACCGGCCCGCCCGGTCCATGACGCCAATTGCGCTCTCCTACCTTGACGTGGTGGTGCAAGGCTATCTGGCGGAATTCGGTGAGGCGGGCGTGACGCGATTCTTCGAGACGACCGATGGCTGGGATGCGCCGGTCCTGAATGACCGCGACGCGCCGATCTACCGGCGCCATCGTCAGCCAGGCGCGATGGAGCGCGGACTGGTCGACGATCACCTTTCGGCATTGGGAGCAGGACAGGAAATGCACCGACCCTGACAGGTCGCGAAGCCGGGTGCCGCATGGTCCGGCCTGCCGTTCCTTGTCGCCACATTGCGTGTGGCGCGACGCCGTCCGTGAAACACGGCGACGCCGCCGGCAGCCAGTTCGGGGCTACGCCAAGGTGGCCGCCGCCATCGCGCCGCTTTCGTGCCGTCGTCCGGCAGTGGAACGGACAGGCCAGTCCGTTTCGACGGCAACCGGCCCAGCGTCGTGAATCATGCGCGGAGACTGACGAAGGACAGGTGGACCGTGCCGGCGGCAAGCGCAGGCCAAGGAGTCGGCCTGCACGCTACCGCCACCATTCGTCAATGCTCGCGATGTCCTCGTCGGACCAGCCGAAGTGATGCGCAAGTTCGTGAACCATGACATGCGCCACCAGGTCGGAGAGCGACACGTCGCCGCGTTCAATCCATTCCTCCAGGATGGCCCGACGAAAGAGCCAGATCGCGTCCGGTTGCCCGCGCTGGTCCGACACCGACTTTTCCGTGAGCGGGATGCCGTCATAGAGACCCGTCAGTTCGAACGGATCATCGATTTCCAGGTCGGCAAGAATGTCGTCCCCTGCAAACTCCTCGACCTGGATCACCACTGCGCGGGCATGGTCTCGAAATTCCTTCGGCAAGGCCTCGACGGATGCAACCGCCATGGCCTCGATAACCGCCGCATCCGGCGCCTTTGCCACCTGCCAGCCCATCTCGCTCCCTATATGGACAATTCCCGGCTCATGTGAAAGAGGCACTGCCGATCAGGAGACCCCCAATTGACCGTCACCCGTTTCGCGCCATCGCCAACCGGCCTCATCCATGTCGGCAACTTGCGCACCGCACTTCTGAACTGGCTGATTGCCCGGAAGGCCGGCGGCACCTTCATCCTGCGCATCGATGACACCGACACGGATCGTTCCCGGCAGGAATATGTCGATGCCATCCGGGAGGATCTCGAATGGCTCGGTCTCGGCTGGGACCGGGTCGAGCACCAGTCCGCCAGGCTTGACCTCTACAACGCAACCGCGGACAGGCTCCGCGACATGGGGCGGTTCTACGAGGCCTGGGAAACCCCCTCCGAACTCCAGCTCAAGCGCAAGAAGCAAAGGAACATGGGACGGCCTCCGGTCTACGATCGGGCAGCGCTCGATCTCTCGGACGGCGAAAGGAACCGGCTTCGTGCCGAACGCGGCGCAGGTGCCTGGCGCTTCAAGCTGAATCACGCAAGAATCGAGTGGGAAGACCTGATCCTCGGCCACACGTCGATCGACGCAGCCAGCGTGTCGGACCCGGTGCTGATCAGGCAGGACGGGCGAATCCTGTATTCCCTGGCATCGGTCGTCGACGACATCGACATGGGCGTCACGCACGTGGTTCGCGGTTCGGACCACGTGACGAACACCGCTGCCCAGATCCAGGCGATGCAGGCGCTCGGGGGCCGGCCTCCCGAATTCGCCCACCACTCGCTCCTGACCGACGCCAAGGGCGAACCGCTGGCAAAGCGGCTGAACACGCTCAGCCTGCGTGAATTGCGGGCAGGCGGCGTCGAACCGATGGCGGTCCTTTCGCTCATGGCAAGGCTTGGATCGTCCGACCCGGTCAGGCTGTGCGCCAGCCACGACGAAATGATCGAAGGCTTCGACATTGCGCGATTCGGTGTCGCGCCCACGAAATTCGACCCGGAGGACCTGGAACCGCTCACGATGCGCGTTGTGCACGGCCTCGCCGTCGAGGACGTCGCGGATCACCTGAGCGCCGTTCCCGCAGCGTTGCGTGAGCGGTACTGGCATGCCGTGCGCGCCAACGTCTCGCGACGCTCGGAGGCGGGCGACTGGTGGCAAGCCCTTGCAGGAGCGGGTCCGCAGGACGTCGCCGAAGAGGATCGCGACTTCGTCAACGTGGCGTTCGACCTGCTTCCGGCACCCCCATACGACAGGGAAACCTGGACCACCTGGACAGCCGCCGTCGGGAGCAGGACCGGACGAAAGGGCAGGAACCTGTTCATGCCGCTCCGCCTGGCAATCACCGGTCAGACGCGAGGCCCCGAAATGGCGGATGTCATGCCGCTTCTCCAGAGGAAGCCATGCCCTCGATGACCTGGCTGCGGACCCGCATCGTGAGCGTCCGCCCGGCAAGGTCGTGCCTGTCCAGAGGCTCGAAGGGCGTTCGCTCTTGCCGCGGACATGCCGGTCTTCCCACGCAGCCACCTTCAAGGATCATCGGAAAATGAAGTCCCACATTCTGACCATCACGCTGAACCCGACCGTCGATTTCTCCACGACGGCTCCGGAGATCGTGTCCGAAGTGAAGCTGCGCTGCTCGGAGCCGCAGATCGATCCAGGCGGCGGGGGCATCAACGTCGCGCGGGCCGTCAAGCTTCTGGGCGGCCAGGCCACGGCGCTCGTCGCCATCGGCGGCGCCACCGGCGCACATCTGCTGCAACTTCTTGCGCTCGAAGGCGTGCCCACGGTCGCCTTTCAGGGACCGGGCGAGACGCGCCAGTCCATGTCGGTGATCGATCGGGCGTCAAACGAGCAATTCCGGTTCGTCATGCCAGGACCTGTGTGGCAGGAGCACGATGTGCCGCGCGCCCTCGACTCGGTCGACCAGGCAGCTGGCGAAGACACGCTTGTCGTCCTCTCCGGGAGCCAGCCACCCGGCGTCGCCAAGGACTTTCCTTCCATCCTTGCGGATCATGTGGCGGGACGGGGGGCGCATCTCATTGTCGACACGTCCGGCCCGGCCCTGCGCCACCTCGCCGAGAAGCCGCACGACGCCGTCTACGTCCTCCGCATGGACGGCGAGGAAGGCGAAGAACTGGCGGGCCGCCCCCTGCCCACACGAACCGACACGGCCGCGTTCGCCCGCGAGCTCGTCGACAAGGGCGTGGCCCGTGTCGTCATCGTCGCCCGAGGCGCGGATGGCTCTGTGCTGGCGGACAAGGACGGGGCGTGGCACGCCGTCAGCCCACCCGGACCGGTTGTTTCAAAGGTCGGTGCAGGCGACAGCTTCGTCGGTGCCTTCACGCTCGCACTTGCCAATGCCGAGCCAGTCGGCGAATGCCTGCGCTGGGGCGTGGCTGCGGCAAGCGCGGCCGTGTCGACAGAGGCCACAAGGCTCTGCGACCCCGAGACAACCGGGCGCAACCGGACGGAATGCGAACTCACGCCCCTGGAGTGATTCAGCCCGTGGCGCCTCTTGGCCGCGTCACGTTCATGGCTTCAGCCTGTAACCGGTCCGGAAAATCCACCAGACGATGCCCAGGCAAAGTCCGGCAAAGACGAATATCGCGGCCAGGCTTGCCACGATCGGCACGTCCGCCGTGCCAAAAAAGGACCACCGGAATCCGGAGACCAGGTACAGCACCGGATTCAGCAACGACACGTTCTGCCAGAACGGAGGAAGCATGCTGACCGAATAGAATGATCCGCCGAGGAAGACGAGCGGCGTGACGATGAGGAGCGGCACCAGGTTCAATTGCTCGAAATTCCGCGCCCAGATGCCAAGAATGAACCCGAGCAACGAAAAGCTGACCGCCGTCAGAACCAGGAACGCCAGCATGAGCACCGGATGGACGATGCTGAATTCCACGAAGAACAGGGATGTCACGAGAATGATGAGCCCGATCAGAATCGACTTGGTGGCAGCGGCACCGACATAGCCGATCACGATTTCAAGCGACGAGATGGGTGCAGACAACACCTCGTAGATCGTGCCGATGAACTTCGGAAAGTAGATTCCGAATCCCGCGTTCTGGACAGACTGCTGCAGGACCGTCAGCATGATCAGCCCGGGCACGATGAAGGCCCCGTAGTCCACGCTCTCGATCTCGGGCATCCGGCTGCCGATGGCCGCGCCGAAGACGACGAAATACAGCGCGGTCGAAACCACCGGCGAAACGATCGACTGGAGGATGGAACGGAAGAACCGCCCCATTTCGAACTGCCAGATTGCGGCGATGCCATACCAGTTCATTCAGCTTCCTCCCGAACAAGGCGCACGAAGATGTCTTCCAGCGAACTCTGGCGAGTCTGGATGTCTGACAAGGTCAGCCCGGCGGCCTGCACCGCCGTGAGCAGACGCGTGATGCCCGTGCGCTCCCCGGTTGCCTTGTAGGCATAGGTCAGCGATCTGCCGTCCTCTGCGCGGACCAGATCGTAGTCGGCGAGCGCGTCCGGGATGGCTTCGACGGGCTGCGTCAGCTCGATCCGGATTTCCTTCCGGCCAAGGCGCTGCATGAGCGCGGATTTTTCCTCGACCAGCAGCAGCTCGCCGGAATTGATCACGCCGACCCGGTCGGCGATGGCCTCGGCTTCCTCGATGTAATGCGTGGTCAGGATGATGGTGACGCCATCCTCGCGCAACCGCCCTACGAGCGCCCACATGTCGCGGCGAAGCTCGACATCCACGCCGGCCGTCGGCTCGTCCAGGAACAGGACGCGCGGCTCGTGCGCAAGGGCCTTGGCGATCAGGACCCGGCGCCGCATGCCGCCGGACAGTTCCGACGTCTTGCTGCCGCGCCTGTCATGAAGCGCGAGGTCCTTCAGCACGTCGTCGACCAGCGCATCGTTGCGGGGCTTGCCGAAGAGTCCGCGCGAGAAGCGCAGCGTGCTTTGCACGAATTCAAAGGGTTCGAGGTTGATTTCCTGGGGGACGAGCCCGATCAGCTTGCGCGCGGCGCGCCATTCGGACTGGACGTCGTGACCACCTACCGAGATTCGCCCGGACGTGGGCACGGTAATTCCGCAAATCGTCGAAATCAGCGTCGTCTTGCCTGCACCGTTCGGCCCGAGTAGCGCAAGGATCTCGCCCTCCTCGATGTCAAGCGTGACTCCCTTCAGAGCCTCGAGCCCGTTGTCATAAGTCTTGTGAAGGTCTTCGACCTTGACGATGCTTGGCACGGGATACCTCACTAGGGCCGCAAACATGGATGCGGGCGGCACTTTCCGAGGCCGAAGCGCGCATTGCCGGCACGATGCAGCGGACCGCCTCGCTGCGCCACGCGCCGGGCCGGACAGCGAAGCGAAGGCACATCCCTCCGCCGATTCCGGATAGCCGGTCCCGCCGCTAGGGCGAGCGCATGACCACGACCGCGCCGTGCCGACAACCCGTCCTGCCGGCCGGCGCGGCTAGTTCTGTGCGTAGTATTCGACGACCAGGTTCGGTTCCATGAGCACCGGATAGGGGACATCCGTCAGGCCCGGGGTGCGCACGAAGGTGGCAGTCATCTTCGAGTGATCCACTTCCAAGTAGTCGGGCACGTCGCGCTCGGGCAGTCCAACCGCTTCCAGCACGATCGCGATTTGCTTGGAACGGTCACGGACCTCGATCACGTCGCCCTCCCTGACACGGTAGGACGGAATGTTGACGCGCTTGCCGTTCACCCTGACATGGCCGTGGTTCACGAACTGGCGCGCGGCGAAGATGGTCGGCACGAACTTGGCACGATACACGACGGCGTCGAGGCGTCGCTCCAGCAGGCCGATCAGGTTCTCGCCGGTATCGCCCCGGACCCGTTCCGCCTCGGCGAAGATGCGGCGAAACTGCCTTTCGGTCAGGTCTCCGTAATATCCCTTGAGCTTCTGCTTGGCGCGCAACTGAAGGCCGAAGTCGGACATCTTGCCCTTGCGGCGCTGTCCATGCTGGCCAGGACCGTATTCGCGGCGGTTGACGGGGGACTTTGGCCGGCCCCAGATGTTCTCGCCCATCCGGCGGTCGATCTTGTACTTGGCAGCTGTGCGTTTTGTCACGGCTGATCTCCTTCCTGGATGCCACCTGACCGGCAGGCGACCTTGAAGGGCGTTGTCCTCTGCCGGAAGGCCGACAGGCATCCCCTTGCGGGGGCCACCAACACCAATGAAGGCGCGCTTATACAAGCGGGCACGGTCGAGTCAACACGGCAATTTCGACCCTGCACATGGACTTGCCACGTCGATTGCGATCCGCTTTAAGCGCCTCGACAGACATTCCTGACCCGCCCTCCCATGCCACAGATGCAAGGCCGCGTCACGGCGGCCCTCGGTCCCACGAATACCGGAAAGACACATTACGCCGTCGCGCGGATGCTGGGTTACAGGACGGGGGTCATCGGCCTGCCGCTCAGGCTGCTCGCCCGCGAGATCTACAACAAGATTGTCGAACTTCGCGGACCCTCGGTGGTGGCCCTCGTGACCGGCGAGGAGAGAATCATCCCGAACCGAACCCAGTACTGGGTTTGCACGACCGAGGCGATGCCAGGGGACATGGCGGTCGACTTCCTTGCCGTCGACGAAATCCAGCTCGCCGCCGACCCGGAGCGCGGACACGTCTTCACGGACCGGCTGCTCCGGGCCCGGGGCCTGATGGAAACCGTCTTCATGGGTTCCGACACCATGCGCGACTCCATCGCCGCGCTCGTGCCGAACGTGAAATTCCAGCGCCGCGAGAGACTGTCCACCCTTTCCTATGGCGGCGCGAAGAAGATCAGCCGACTGCCGCACCGTTCCGCGATCGTCGGGTTCTCGGTCGAAAGCGTGTACGCGATCGCGGAACTGGTCCGACGCCAGAAGGGCGGGGCTGCGGTGGTCATGGGCGCCCTGTCACCCCGCACCCGCAATGCCCAGGTGTCCATGTACGAAAGCGGCGAGGTCGACTATCTCGTCGCCACGGACGCAATCGGCATGGGGCTGAATCTCGACATCGGACATGTCGCCTTCTCCGGTCTCAGCAAGTTCGACGGGCGCAGGATGCGCAACCTCGCGCCAAACGAACTGGCCCAGATCGCGGGTCGCGCAGGCCGGTTCCATACTGACGGCACGTTCGGCGTGACGGGCAATGCACCGCCTCTTGGCGAAGACGTGGTCAATGCCATCACCACGCACTCCTTCGCCCCGGTACAAAGACTTCAATGGAGAAACCACCGGCTGGACTACGGCAGCATTGACAGGCTCATCGATTCCCTGGAATTGCCCGCGGACGGCGACTGCCTCGTCCGCGCCAGGGACGCCGATGACCTGGTCGCGTTGAGGGTGCTCGCCGGTCAATCCGAGATCCGTGCACGTGCCACGGACGAACCTTCCGTCAGGCTTCTCTGGGATGTCTGCCGCATCCCGGACTTCCGCGACATCAGTCATGAGGAGCATGCCGAACTTCTCGGCGCGATCCATGGCCACTTGCATGACGGCGGCGAGATTCCGGAGGACTGGCTCGCCGGGCAGATCCAGCACATCGACCGCACGGACGGCAACATTGACATGCTGTCGCGCCGTCTCGCGTTCATCCGGACATGGACATACGTCGCGCAGCGCAGCGGATGGTGTCCCAACGAAACCCATTGGCGGGACTTCACGCGCGCTGTAGAAGACCGTTTGTCGGATGCGCTCCACGACGCACTGACAAGGCGATTTGTCGATCGGCGCACGTCCATCCTGATGCGCGGGTTGAAGCAGAAGGAGAACCTCGTGGCCGAGGTCAACGACAAGGGCGAAGTCACGATTGAAGACCAGTTCGTCGGTCACATCGACGGCTTTCGGTTCCGTCAGGACGCGGAGGTGTCCGGTGACGAAGCCAAGACGGTGCGCGCCGCGGCCATCGCGGCACTTGGACCGGAATTCCGCCTTCGCGCGGACCGATTCTACAATTCACCTGATTCCGAAATGGACTTCACGGACCAGGGGGGCCTGATGTGGGGAGAGCACACGGTCGGCAAGCTCGTGGCAGGAGACGACCCGCTGAAGCCGCAGGTGGCGTCCTTCGTCGACGACGAAGCCGACGCGGATGTCGCGCAAAAGGTCCAGCGCCGGCTCCAGCACTTCATCGACCGGAAGGTCGCGCTGCACTTTCTTCCCCTGCTCAACATCCGGAATGACGAAAACTTGAGTGGCATCGCAAAGGGCTTCGGGTTTCGCATGGTGGAGGCCATGGGCATCATTGATCGCCGCGAGGTGGCAAGCGAGGTCAAGGAACTCGATCAGGAAACACGTGGCGTCCTGCGGAAGCATGGCATTCGCTTCGGCCAGTTCACGATCTTCATGCCCGACCTCCTGAAGCCGGCGCCAACCCGATTGAGACTCGTGCTCTGGTCGCTGGCGCGGGGCGACGAGGAGTTCCCGCAAAGCCCGCCGCCTGGCCTTGTCACGATTCCCGCAAACCAGAAGGTTCCTGCAGCTGTCTACCTGAAATCCGGGTACCGACGAGCCGGAGAGCGCGCGATCCGAATTGACATGCTGGAGCGGCTTGCCGACATGCTCCGCACGGAAGACAGCCGCGGCGGTTTCGAGGCGACGCCCGACATGCTCTCGATCACCGGAACGACGCTTGTGCAATTCGCGAACTTGATGGAAGGGCTTGGGTACAAGGCGCAGCGCGGCGAGCGCGAGAAGGTCCGTCAGGCACCGGAAGGACCCATGCCATCCGAAGGCGATGCGACGCCGGACATTCCCGAGACGACTCCGGAAGCCTCCGTTCCGGAAGAGCCCGGCGATCAAGCCGGCACCGTTCAGCAAGAGCCTGATTCGGCCGATGACGGACCGCAAATCGAGGAATTCTACACCTTCGTCTGGAATGGACGGCGCGGCAGCCAGAGGAAAGGCGCGGGACCGCAGCGAAAGGGCAAGAAGGCGCCCCGCAAGGACAAGTCGAAGAACGAGCCCAATTCCAGGACTGGCCGCTTCGAGGCCCGCCCGCCGAAAAGGGACCGGATCGATCCCGACAATCCGTTCGCGCAAGCCCTTCAGGGGCTGAAGAACAAGGAAGCCTGACCCGAAGCGTCCCGGGCATCCGGCGTCTGCCGCGGCTTGACGCCGCATCGGGCCTGGACCTATGCAAGTGCATCATGCGGAAGAACAATTGCGGCAAATCCGTGCGCAACAGGAACATTTCACGGAAACCGAACGGGCTGGCCGCGTGAGCGACTCCCAGCGCCTGGACCAGTGGATGTGGCACGCCCGGTTCTTCAAGAGCCGCGGGCTGGCGACGAGATTCGTAGCGGGAGGTCATGTCCGGGTCGACGGCCAGCGCGTTTCAAAACCCTCCTTCGCGCTGCGCCCGGGGCATGTGCTGACTTTCCGCAAGGCCCGCGAAATTCGCGTGATCCGCGTGGATTCGCTGGCCTCGCGCCGCGGCCCGGCTCCGGAAGCGCAGACGCTCTATGCAGACCTCGGCCCGGCGAAGGACGACAATGTTCCGCGCGCTCCGCGATTTGAAGGCAAGGGTCGCCCTTCCGGCAAGGATCGTCGCAACGCCCGTCTTTATGGTGATCCTTCGCTTGATTGAGCCCGCTCAAGTGGTTACGTGACCGTGATTCCCTGTCGTGAGGCATCCATGACTTACGTCGTCACCGACCACTGCATTGCATGCAAGTACACGGACTGCGTCGAAGTCTGCCCGGTGGACTGCTTCTACGAGGGCGAGAACATGCTGGTCATCCATCCCGACGAATGCATCGACTGCGGGGTCTGCGAACCCGAGTGCCCCGTCGACGCCATCCTTCCGGATACGCTGCCCGACATGGAGAAATGGGTCGAGTTCAACCGCAAGTACTCGGAGCAGTGGCCCGTGATCGTCACGAAGCGTGACCCGTTGCCCGACGCCGAAGAGATGGAGGACAAGGAAGGCAAGATGGAGCTGTTCTCGCCCAACCCCGGCGAAGGGAACTAGCGCGCCCGTCGGCATTCGCATGAACGAACCGTCAGCGAGCGTGCGCATTTCGGCGCAAGCAACGCCGCCGCAGAAATTGCGTTCCCCCACCTTGGAATTGCAGCGGATCTTGCTATATGTCCGGGGCATGGGCGGGGAAACGTGGTTCGTGACCGCCCCTGGCTGGCGAAAATGCGCGACGGGAAGGCAGACACGTGTTCCCGCGACGCATTTTTGCAACTTGCCGACGGCTTGAGAGGATTGCCTGAATGAGCAAAGTCAAGAAGATGGAATTCCGCCCGAACGACTACGTGGTCTATCCGGCGCATGGCGTCGGCCAGATCGTGTCGATCGAGGAGCAGGAATTCGCAGGCCACAACCTCGAACTGTTCGTGATTTCGTTCGAGAAGGACAAGATGACTTTGCGCGTGCCGACCAACAAGGCCGCCCATGTCGGAATGCGGACCCTGTCGTCGCCGGATGTCGTGTCACAGGCGATGACGACGCTCAAGGGCAAGGCGCGCGTCAAGAAGGCGATGTGGTCACGCCGGGCGCAGGAATACGAGCAGAAGATCCATTCAGGCGATCTGGTCGCGATCGCCGAAGTGGTCCGCGACCTGCACCGCGCCAACGATCAGCGCGAGCAGAGCTATTCGGAACGCCAGCTCTACGAGGCGGCACTGGAGCGGCTGACCCGGGAGGTCGCGGCCGTCAGCGGGGCGGACGAGGCCGATGCGCAGCGCCAGGTTGACGAGGTCCTGATCAGCCGCGCGGCCTGACATGCGGGCGTGCCGTGCAAGGCGCGGTCTTCGTCCGGAGCATACGTTCATCCACCGTCCTGGGCGCTGACTGACCGAGTCGCCTTGGTGCGAGGCGCTCAGTTTGTGCCCTCGATGCCCTCGGGCCGGCCCACCACAACGAAGTGCAGTTCCTCCGGAAGGTACAGTCGACTGGCCACCCTGCGCACATCGTCGGTCGTCACGGCGTTCACCTTGCCGTTCCTGGTATTGACGTAGTCAAGGCCGAGATCGTCCATCTGCATGCCCACCATTATGCGCGCAATGCTCGCGTTTGAATCGAACCGGAGAGGGTAGGCGCCGGTCAGGTAGGCCTTTGCCGCGTCCAGTTCCTCCTCCGTCACGCCCTCCGCCGCCATTTTCGCCCATTCGTCCCGCGTCACCTCGATTGCTTCCGCAATCCGCTCATTGGCCGAGGCAACCTGTCCCACGACGAGCTGTGCAAGATCGAAACTCGCCAGATAGGCTCCGATGCCGTAGGTGAGTCCCCGCTTCTCCCGCACCTCCATGCCCAGCCGCGACTGACGTCCCGAGGCACCAAAGACGTGACTTGCGACAAAGGCCGGAAAGAACTCGGGGTCGTCCCTTGGAATGCCTGCATGGCCGAAGATGGCCACCGACTGCGGTGTCTCGAAGGGCACCACCGTAACGCCGCCGACCAGCAGCACCTCGGAATCGTTCGGCAATGGCGCCCCGACTTCCGGCAAGCCGGCAAGAAGGGTGTCAATGAGCAGGCCCAGTTCCTCCGCCGAGATGTCACCGGCCGCCCCGACAAAAATGCGGTCCCGGGCAATGACATCCTTGTATGCCGTCACGATGTCGTCCCGCGTCAGTGCCGACACGCTCTCGACCGTGCCGTCAATCGACGTCGCATAGGGGTGATCCCCGAACGCGAGGGCATTGAATCGACGCGACGCAACAGTGGCAGGATCCGTGTCATCAGCGCGAATGACCGCAAGCACCTGGTCGCGCACGCGATCCAATGCATCCTGGTCGAACCGAGGGGCTGTGAGCGCGCTCCGCAGGAGAGCGACGGCCTCGTCGCGGTTCTCGGTCAGGAAGCGTGCCGAAACGGAAAGCGCGTCCCGATGCACGTCGAATCCGTAGCTTGCGGCCAGTGCATCCCGCGCTGCGGCAAACCCTTGCGCATCAAGGTCGCCCGCTCCCTCTTCCAGGAGTGCGGTCATCAGGTTGACCGCGCCCCTCTTGCCGGGCCGATCCAGCGACCCGCCGCCCCGGAACCTGATTTCCAGGGCGCTGAACGGAATCGAACGCTCTTCGACCAGCCAGGCCTTGATGCCGCCAGGCGAAGTAACTTCCTGAATGTCGACCGCCGCCGCTGGACCGGCGACGACAATCGCCAGCCCCAATGCGCAAATGAACCTGTTCACCTGACCACCTCCTCCGATTGCCGCGCAAATCCCGTGACCGCGCGGCGTCGGTCGAGATGCCTGCGCGCCGCCGAAAGGATTTCCTCTTCGGTAACTTCTTGCAGAATGCCTGGCCAGGCCTGGACGTCCTCCACCGAAAGGCCCGCTGTCAGCCCCGCGCCATACAAGTTGGCCAAGTTCGAGATGTCGTCGCGGGCGTAGATCTCCGCAGCCCGGATCCGCGTCCTGATTCGCTCCAGTTCCTCCGCATCCACGCCTTCTTCCATGAACTCGGCGACAGCCTCGTCCAGCAACGACTCGGCCTCTTCCAGCGAGACGCCCTCGACAGGCACGATTGCCAGCCCGAAAATCGTGTCGTCCAGCGCCCGCTCCCGGTACCAGGCGGCGGTGTACACGGCCTTCGGATCCTCGAACTGCAGCTTCCGCGCCAAAGCCGAGGTGGTCGAGGAACCGCCCAGGATCTGCGCAAGCATGGCAAGAGCCGCCGCCTCCGCCTGGTTCTCCGGGTCACGCTCGGGCACGAGGTAGATTCGGGTCATGTAGTCATTGCCGATCCGTGGATCCGAAAAGCTCAGACGCCGCTCGGCCAGTTGCGGTGGTTCGGATGGACGGCTGCGCGCCCGCACGTTCGGGTTGGGAGGAATGATCCCGTAATGCCTTTCGGCAAGCGCCCTGACTTCGTCCGGCTCCACGTCGCCCGCCACCACAAGGATCGCGTTGTTCGGTCCGTAATGCTGCTTGTAGAAAGACACGGCATCTTCCAGCGTCAACGTCTCGGCCTCGTGTTTCCAGCCGATGACTGGCACGCCGTAAGGGTGGTTCAGGAATGCCGCTGCGTATATCTGCTCCCGGAACAGGGTCCCGGGATCGCTGTCGGTACGCTGCTTCCGCTCTTCTATCACGACGTCCCGCTCCGTTGAAATGTCTTCCTCGACAAGCGCAAGGCCGTCCATGCGGCTTGCCTCCATCCCCATCACGAGATCGAGGCGATCCGCCGCGATGCGCTGAACGTAGGACGTGTAGTCATACGACGTGAATGCATTGTCGCTGCCCCCGTTCCGGAACACCACGTCGGACAATTCACCCGACGCAAGCTCGTCGGTTGCCTTGAACATGAGATGTTCGAGGAAGTGCGCGATTCCCGACTTGCCGGGCGGCTCGTCGGCCGCGCCGACCCGATACCAGACCATGTGCACGACGACCGGAGCGCGGTGATCCTCGATCACGACCGCTTCAAGGCCGTTCTCAAGCTCGAAAGTCGTGATTCCCTCGGCTTGGAGCGAGGCTGGAAGGGCGACAAGAGCCGTCGCCAAGGCAAGAACGAATATGTGCATGGGCACTCCTTGCGAGGCAGGTTGCCGCAAGAATTGGCCGGAGTTCCCCGCCCGTCAACCCGCATTTGCGCGAGGCCGGACGTTCTGGCCTGAATGTGATTGGACCGTGATTGCAGGGCACTGCACGAGCGGCAGCAAGCGGCTCCGCGCAGGGCGTGCCAGGTTCTCGGATGGCAGCGCGGTCCGTCCTCCGGCAGCCGTGTGCCTGCGGTCGGTCCTTGAAGACGTGGACGGCCTCATGGCGGAATCCGGAATCGTTGCGGCGCTCACCCGAGAGAGCTACGCATCGCTCAAGGGCATGAGCGACGGGCTGTCGAAACGCAAGGCCGTTCGCGAACCTTCGATCTCCGGCTGTTCGGCAAGCTCACTCCTCGACCGGACCGGGCGGGGCTGCCGAGGTCCGAATGCCAAGGCGGCGGAGTCGCGCCAGCTCGGCATGTTGATCAAGCGCCATTTCCTGGTAGGCGCGGAAATAGACATTCACGTCGAAGAGCCTTTCCAGGACACGGCCCGGATTGTCGCGGCGAAATTCCAGGTCTGCGGCAGCAAGTTCGACACGGATGTCGCTGTCGACGCCGTGTCGCGTGGCATGGGCCAGCAACGCACCGTCCGTCGAGCCTCGCGCCAACGCCCCGATGTCGCCGCCAAGGGCCGACGCAACATCCCTCTCCGGCGCCGGATCGGCCAGGTTGGCACCGCCCGGCGTTGGCACGGGCAGGGCGGAGATGTCCTCGGGCACTTCCAGCGGCCTTGTCGGAATGACCCCGAATTCGTCCGGACCGCCGGCGCGGTCCCGGCCGATGTTCATCAGGCCCGGATCACCGCCCGCGCAGGCGCCAAGTGTCGGGACCAGGCAAAGGAGCAGCAACCGACGCAGCATGAAAGCCTCCGAAACCGTTTCTCGGGTTCTACGCGTGAATCCGCCCGGTGGAAAGCCTGTCCAGTTCATTGCCGGCCAGCTCGGGAGCCGAGCGTGATCAGGCCGAACGCGCCAACGAAGATGGCGATGTCCGCGATGTTGAACGACCACGGGTTCCGCCAGCCGCAACACGACATGTTCAGGAAGTCTGCCACCGCGCCGTAGATCAGTCGGTCAATCACGTTGCCGATGGCGCCGCCAATGACCAGGCCCGCCGACACCTGCACGAGAATTCCGGGGCGGTCGCGCAGCATCCACCAGAAAATCGCGCCGCATATTGCCACCGCCAGCGCGATCAGAACCCACTTGCCCGCGAGCGGGATGCCGAAGTTCACCCCCTCGTTCCATGCCATCCGGAACTGGATGTAGGGCGGCAGGACGGGGATTGCGCCCAGTTCCTTGAGGTTCAAGGCGTTGACCACGAAGTATTTCGTCAACTGGTC
This sequence comes from Boseongicola sp. SB0665_bin_10, assembly GCA_009838075.1. Taxonomy (GTDB): domain Bacteria; phylum Pseudomonadota; class Alphaproteobacteria; order Rhodobacterales; family Rhodobacteraceae; genus JAJEFO01. Next base: position 23,590 of record VXSG01000003.1, read on the forward strand.
GACCATGGCAGTCAGGGCCGCGGTGCGAAGGAGGGGCGCGAGAGCGTGCATCAGTGCCTGAAGTGCCTCATGCCGGAAAACACCATGGCAAGCCCGGCTGCGTCGGCAGCCTCGATCACGGCATCGTCCCGCTTGGACCCGCCTGGCTGGATTACGGCCTTCGCGCCGGCTTCGGCGGCGGCAAGGAGGCCGTCCGGAAACGGAAAGAACGCGTCGGACGCCACGACCGAACCACTGGCCATCGACTCCGCGAGACCGAGATCGCGAGCCATTCGACCCGCTTTCAGCGCGGCGATCGTCGAACTGTCGACCCGGCTCATCTGGCCAGCTCCGATTCCGACCGTGCCGAGGTCGCGGGCATAGACGATCGCATTGGACTTCACGTGCTTGGCGACACGCCACGCAAAGAGAAGGTCGTCAACCTGCTCCCGCGTTGGCGCAACCCGGGTCACGACTTTCAGATCCACCGCCGTGCAGGCACCACTGTCCTCGGCCTGAACCAGCCATCCGCCGGAGACCTGCCGAACGGACACGCGCGATGCAGAAGAGCAGGGAAGCCCGCCGGTCGTCAGCAACCGGAGTTTCCTCTTTGCGGCAAGAACCGCCTTGGCATCGTCCGTGGCCTCGGGCGCAATCACGACTTCGGCAAAGATTTCGGCAATTGCGCGCGCCGTCTCCCCGTCAAGCGTGCCGTTCAAGGCCACGATGCCGCCGAATGCGCTCGTCCGGTCGCAGTCGAACGCACGACCGAACGCCTGTTCGAAACTTTCCCCGCGCGCCACGCCGCTGGGGTTCGCATGCTTGATGATGGCGGCGGCGGGCCCGTCGGCCGGGTCGAACTCCGCGACCAGTCGAAGGGCGGCATCGGCATCATTGATGTTGTTGTAGGATAGCTCGCCGCCCTGGTGCTGCACGGCAGTTGCAACTCCGGGAAGACTGGAGCCGTCCTTGTAGAAGGCCGCTGCCTGGTGAGGATTCTCCCCGTAGCGAAGCCGCCGCGCCAGCGTGCCCGCGAAGACGCGACGGCGTGGCGCCGTTTCGCGCTGGGTGTCAGCCATCCAGGCCGAAATCGCGGCATCGTAGGCGGCGGTCCTCGAGAACGCCGTCAGCGCCAGACGCCTGCGAAAGTCGAGGGAGGTCTGGCCGTCCCTGGCTTGCAGTTCATCCAGCACGTCCTTGTAGTCGGCGGCATCCACCACCACGTTCACGAACTCGTGGTTCTTCGCGGCAGACCGGATCATCGCGGGTCCGCCAATGTCGATGCACCCGATCGTCGCGTCATGATCGGCACCGCTCGCGACGCTGGCCTCGAACGGGTAGAGATTCACGACCAGCAGGTCGATCATTCCGAACCCATGCTCCGCCATTGCGTTCAGGTGCGCTGAATCGCTCCGCAACGCCAGAAGCCCGCCATGCACCGCCGGGTGGAGCGTCTTGACCCGGCCATTCATCATCTCGGGAAATCCGGTGACTTCCGCGACATCGGTCACTTCAAGCCCTGCACCGCGAAGCGCTCCGGCGGTGCCGCCGGTGGAAATCAATTCGACGCCCCGGCTCGAAAGCGCGGTGGCGAACTCGACGAGATCCGTCTTGTCCGACACCGAAAGCAACGCGCGACGCACCGGCTGAAGGTCTGTCATTCGCAAGGCTTCCTTTCGCTCATCCCCGCGCGAGTTCGTCTTCCTGGATCACCCCGCCGCTTCGGGTGGCCTTTGCGAGAATCCAGCTGACTCGTGTCGAATACTCCATGGCGAAGCCGGAGAGAACAATCTGAATTGTCGCGCGCGGCGATGACGATGCGCTTTCCAGGAAGTCGCTTGGCTCAAGCGCCAGCTGGACGTCGCCCCGGCAACCAAATCTCCAGGTCTCTCCGTTCCGGAGCCACATCGAAACGTCGCGACCCTCTTCATCCGCCTCCGCTTCGACGTCCGGATGCAGATGGAACCGAATGTTGAACGGCACGCCCTCGAGCCGCTGCGCGCTGAGCAATGAATCAAACCTCTTCCGTCCGTCGTCGGAAGCCGCAAGAAGGACATCTTCGCCATGGACGTTGCAGCCCTCCGGATCGACCTGAAGCCTGCGCCAATGATTGAGGCCGCATCTGCCCTGGTAGCCGTCATGGCCAGCGACAATGCAGGTGCCGTCATTGTAGTCGTTGCGTTCCAGCGTGACCCTGGCCGGCGCGTGCACGATCCTCTCCGCACCGCCGGACATTGCGCCGCCTGGCGCGGCGAAGCGAGACGAGGAATAGCCCTCGACATCCAGGGTCGAGTGAGAAGCCGTTGTCCTGGCCACCATTCGCCAGCTCCTGCCAAGGGCCTCGCCCGAACCGCAATTGACGACCAGGGGGTGCAAGCCGCTCGTCACCTCGAATGCCAGCGTTGATGCATGAGCATTGGCGGTCGCCGCTGGCGGCGCGACATCAACAATCATCGTTGTGCGGCCGTGAGCCACCCGTGCGTAGCCCATGGCAAGCTGCTGCCGCCGGGCGGCGGCGCCCTTGACGCCGGCATTGGCAAGGGCCCAGTCCAGCTTGTCGACGGTACCGGGACCTCCGCCATGAAATCGCGCCAGGCTTCCGTCCACGTGGCGAAGCCTTCGCAGGACAGGCGCCATCGCCGTGACGGCCGCCCTGTGCGCGTCCTCGGGCGGCCGTCCGGCAAGCCGAAGGGCGGCGGCGGCCCAGTTGAGCAGGAAGAAGATTTCGAGAAGTTCTTCAGGATTGCGCGACGCTATCGATCCGTGGCTGTCAATGCAGGACCCGCACTCCCTCGCGAGCGCCCGGCTCGCCCTGCGCATGAGGCCGTCCATTCCCGAAAGCGCTGCGCTCCCCTGGACCAGGCCCGCCAATGCCTCGAACCGGTCCAGGCCTCGACGCGCCGTCTTCCAGCGGCGCGAAAGAAAGACTGTCTGGGCCGAGAGCGACCGTCGGAACGCATCGCTCTTCGCGCGCCCCTGCCCGGCCAGCAACTGGTCCGCGTGGTTGATCCAGCGCAGCACACGCCGGCCCGTCAGCTCGGGCGTCCATCCGGAACCGGCGCCAAGTCCGAAGCGCCGGATCCAGTCATGCGTCCAGTTCCGGGCGAGACGGTTGGTCTGGAAATCGCATACTGCAGTCAGGTCGTCGAGCCATTCGAACCCGTGAACTGCGGCTTCGAATTCCGCGTTCGGCATTGACAGGTCCCAGATGTCCAGGCCCGGTGCCGGCAGGTGATGTCCAGCAAACAGGAAGTCTCCCGCAGCGAGCCGCCGCCCGCGTTCGACGGATCCTGTCACGCGGGTGTCGGACATCATGGTGAACGCCGCTGCCGGCGGCGACAAGCAGGCCCAAATCGCGTGAAGGCGGTTCAACCAGCGCGTGGAACGCACAAACCAACTCCCTGTCCCGGGAACTCGTCGCCCTGCCCGGACGCCGCCTGCCCGGCCCTCGGGCCGCGAGGATAGCGAACCGCCGTCAGGCTGTCATGGGCGTTTTTCCAGGCGCGCAACGAAGAAGCCGTCAATTCCGCCCTTGTCACGCCAATGATCGGGGCGGATTCTCAGCATGCCGTCCGGCGTGCGCCACAGCTTGTCGATCCAGTCGCCGACGGGTGCCGCGACCGAGAGATCCGGGTGCCGTGAAAGCGCGGCGCCAACCTGCTCCTCCCCCTCTTCGGGAAGAAGCGAGCAGGTGCAGAGGACCAGCCGCCCGCCGGGCCGGAGCGAAAGCAGCGCGCGGTCAATCAATCTCGCCTGCAGTTCCACGAGTTCGTCAATGCCGCTCCCGTCGCGCACGAAGGCGAGATCTGGATGCCGCCTCAGCGTTCCTGTTCCCGAGCAAGGGGCATCGACGAGGATCGCGTCGAACTTCCCGGGCGACGTCCATCTCAATGCGTCGGCCACGATGCAGGTCGCCGCGAGTCCCGTGCGCGCAAGGTTCTCTTCCACCAGCGCCATTCGCTTCGCCGAAACGTCCAGTGCCGTGACCTCCGCTCCTGCCGCCGCCAGTTGCAAGGTCTTTCCCCCGGGCGCGCAGCAAAGATCGAGCACGGACTCGCCGGGCCGCGCGTCAAGCACGCGCGCCGCGACCGCGGCCCCGGCGTCCTGCACCCACCAGGCACCGTCCGCAAATCCCGGCAGGGCCGAGACCTGCCGGGGTTCGACAAGTCGGATGCCGCCATCCGGACGCAGCAACGCCTCAAGACGTTTGGCCCAGGTTTCCTCCTCACCGGGGTCGCGCAGCGTAAGGTCGAGCCTTGGCCCGGCCGCGAATTCCGCCTCCATGGCCAGCACCGCGTTTCGGCCCCAGGCATCCACCAGGCGCCCGCGAAGCCATTCCGGAAGACCTGGTAGGGGCAGGCTGTCCCAGTCCGGCCCACTGCGCAGCGCACTCCTCAGGACGGCATTGACCAGGCCTGTCTTGCCACGCGGGGCAAGCGACACGGACTGGTCGACCACCGCATGTGCCGGCACAAGCTCGACGAACATCTCGAACATGGCCAGCCGCAGCAGGTTCATGACCCGACTCTCCGGCTGACGCTTCAGGAACGGGCCAAGCATCCTGTCCGAACGGCCTGCCCAGCGAAGCGCGCCAGCCGCCAGGCGCCCGGCACGAGCCCGCCCAGGCGGATCCAGCCCCTTTGCCGCCCGCGCCAGCGCGACGCCCAGCAACTGGCGCCGGTCCGTCACGGATGTCATCGCCGCGACCGCCGCGCGCCTCGCTTCTGCCCCAGCCTTCGTCATCGCCAAGCCTTGCAGGAAACCCGACGAACCCTATAACAGGCTGGAACCGTGCCACAAGGAAACCGCCATGGCAGACAAGGACGTGCCTCCCGAAGCCCGGCGCGCGCTTGCCGACGCCGAACGGCTTCGAAAGAAGAAGGCCGAGGACATGGACCGGCCCGAGGAATTCGGCGGCCCGGAGGGTCCGGATCCGGTTCGGTACGGCGACTGGGAGAGGAAAGGCCGGACGGTCGACTTTTGATGGTTCCGAGGGCGCAGCCCGGAAGCCGCTGCGTGTCCGCTCAAGGCGGCCGGACGTGTCAAGTCGCGGATCCGGGCCCGCGCGACTCCTCAGATCGGAACGGTGCTGAACGCGTTCGTGTAGTCGTGCATGTGCACGGTCACCTGTTCGTCGGAAAGGAGAACAATGCCGTATGCAGGCGGCTCCCGGGTGCCAAGAACCGGGTCCTTTGCACCGCCGAGACCGAGCGCGACCTGATGGTTCGTCCCGCGCATGCACGAATAGGGGATTCCGCGCCATGTGCCCCAGACCGGCCGGTGGAGATGGCCGAAGAAAAGGTGCCGAATGCGCGGAGCGTGCGGGGACAGCAAGGCGTGGAAGGCGTCGCCATCGGCAAGCCTGATGTCGTCCATGCCTGACATTCCCACCGGAAAGGGCGGATGGTGCATGAACAGGAAGACCGGTTCCGCATCGCGCGCCAGTTCCGCACGCAGCCATCCCTGCCGCGCAGGACAGTATTCGCCGGCGACAGATCCGGGAACATGCGTGTCGAGAAACAGGCATCGACCGAACGGCGTTGCGACGCTGGACTGGACGAATCCTTCAGTGTCCCGGGGCAAGTCGCGAAAGACCCGGACGAGTTCATCCGTGTCGTCGTGATTGCCGACCAGGAGGTGAAACGGCATTTCGAGACGCTGGATCTCGGTGCCGAAGGTTTCATAGCTGGCGGCATCCCCCGAATCCGACAGGTCGCCCGTCACGACAACAAAGGCCGCATCGCCGTGTTCGGCATTGATCGAGTCCACCGCCGTCCGCAGCCGAGCCCCGGGACAGAGGTCGGCCAGGGCGGCATTGCCTGCAACGACGTGGGTGTCGGTGAGATGGACGATCTTCATGAGGCGCCTCCTCCCGAGCGAATTCCCGCTCCACGTGTTCTCAATCGCGCGTGTCCGGGGCAAGGGCAAGGCCGGCATCCTGTGCAGCCCATGCAATGTTCGCGAACGCGGAACCGGCGCTCCCGGGCACGGCGGCGCCATGGAGGCCTGGAAGCCCGGAGCCGCGGAGAACGGCCTGTCCGGCAGCGAGCCACTGGCAATCCCCTTCGCGCCCATGTACAGGGTCCCAATGCGCGTTCTGATCCTCCTCCTCCTGCTGTCAGGAACGGCCCAAGCGCAGGACCGCTATTTCGGGCTCGTCATGGGCTCTTTGCATGTCGGCAACGACAACCTGAACAACTTCAATCCCGGCCTGAGCTACGGCAGGCGCTGGGAGCGTCGGCCCGGCACGGAATGGCATCTTGAGGGCGGCGTCTTCCACAACAGCTATGACGAGGTGTCGCCGTTCGTGCTTGTCGGGATCTCGACTCACCTCATCACGCTTGGCCGGGCTGAAATCCGCGGAGGGGTCGGCACCGGCATCGGGTATTACCGGACGCTGGCCGAGGACCTGAAGGATGACTACGGCATTCCGAACATCGGCGGCTATCTGCCACTGGCGACAGCGACGCTTTCGGCACGCCTGGGCGGCACCGATTTCCGGTTGACCACGGTCCCCCCGGACAGGGACACCACGGCAATCTTCAATTTCTCCGTCGCGCGCAGGTTCTGACGCGCAGTCTCCGCTCCGCGACCCTTTCCGCCGACACTGGACCAAGGCGTCTGCCGCTCCGCGTTGCTGCACAGTCGTCCTGAAGGGGAGAGACCGCCGAGCCGGCTCGCCGTTTCGCGACCCCGGCCAGGTCAATGCAGATCCGGTCCCGTCGACGCCGGCATCGGCGATTCCTCTTGGCGAAGCCGGATCAGCGCCGCATCCGGACGTGGTGCCCGTCGCGCCCCTCCGGAGCGACTCGAACTGGCGCGACCGGGTTCCGTTGGCATTGGACGAACGTCCCCGGGCGACGACAAGCGCACTGGCGAAAGCGCGGGAATTCGCCTAAGTCCGGGCAGGCAGATCTTGAAGGGCGCCCATTCATGTCCACGCGCTCCGGCTTTGTGGCTCTGATCGGGGAACCGAATGCCGGCAAGTCAACCTTGTTGAACCGCATGGTCGGGGCGGACGTCTCGATCGTCACCCACAAGGTTCAGACGACACGAACGCGCATTCGCGGCATCGTGATCGAGGGGAATGCGCAGATCGTCCTGGTTGACACGCCCGGACTCTTTCAGCCACGGCGGCGCCTGGACCGCGCCATGGTCACCGCCGCGTGGGGCGGGGCGGCGGATGCCGACCTCGTCGTGCTTCTGGTCGAGGCGCATCGCGGCGTGACCAGGGACATGGCGGCGATCCTGGACACTCTCCGGAAGGGCTCGGGTCGCGCACCGGTTGCGCTTGCAATCAACAAGATCGATCGAGTCAAGCGGACCGCGCTACTGTCCCTTGCAGAGGAAATGAACGGCAGTTTCCCTTTTGCACGCTCCTTCATGATCTCCGCAAGGAACGGCGATGGCGTTGACGACTTGCGCCGCTGGATGGCCGACGGGCTGCCGGAAGGTCCATGGCTCTACCCCGATGACCAGGTCGCGGACATGCCGCTGCGGATGATCGCCGCGGAAATGACGCGCAAGGCCCTTACGCTGCGCCTGCACCAGGAACTGCCTTACCAGCTGACAGTCGAAACCGGGTCGTGGGACACGGACCCGGACGGGACCGTCCGGATCGGCCAGGTGATCTATGTCGCCCGCGACGGCCACAAGGGCATCGTGCTTGGCAAGAAGGGCGAGATGATCAAGGTGGTCGGGCAGTTGGCCCGGCGGGAAATCGCGGAATTCCTGGACTGCAAGGTCCATCTGTTCCTGACCGTAAAGGTGCGCGGCAACTGGCTGGACGAGCCGAAGCGCTTCCGGGAGATGGGCCTCGAGTTTCCGGACGACACGCCATGACGCGCCTGACCTCGGAAATCTGGATTGCCGCCTACCTGACGCGCCTGAGACTCGCGGCGATTCCCGCATTCATCGTGCGGAAGGGCGACGCAACGGCGGGCGCGGTGCTCGTGAAACTCAACACGCTCGACGGGTCGGCAACCTGCTACCAGCGTTCCTTCGACCTTGTCAGCGGCGAGCGGCAATGGGTCGTTCTTGCCGATGGCCCGGAAGCGGAGGTCGACCGGAAGGTCGCGCGGCAACGCGAGTTCGATCCCGACATTTGGGTGATCGAAGTCGAGGACCGGACCGGACGGCACATGCTCGACGCGCCGGGCCTGACCTGAACGACACGGCACGCGACTGCGCCATCGGCAGCGCGCTTGGATCCCGTTCGAGTTGCGAATGCGCCTTGAGAGGCGGGCACGCGACAGTGCCGCTCAGTCGATCCCGGCAAGGAGATCAAGGACCGAGGGACCGATGTCGGAAACGATGAGCTTCACGCCGTCCCGATTCGGATGCATGCCGTCGGGCTGCATGTACGCCTCGAGCGCGGCGGCCCGGTCTCCAAGCGCTGCCAGCGCGCCAAGAAAGTCAGGGTGGTACAGCGTTCCGTGCCTGGCGGCCAGCTCCGGGTAAATCGCGTCGAAGGCGGCCTTGTACTCCGGACCGTAGTTCGGAAGCGCGTCCAGCCCAACCAGCAGCACCGGAACGCCTTGCCGTCCCGCCTCGGTCAGGATGCCGTCAAGATTTGCCCGGGCGACCCCGGGGGCGATGCCGCGGAGCATGTCGTTTGCACCCAGCGCCACGATCAGCGCGTCCACATCGTCGGACAATGTCCAGGCAATGCGGCTCAGGCCTCCCGCCGTCGTGTCTCCCGACACGCCCGCGTTGATCAGTTCGGCATTGGCACCCCGCATGTCCAGCCATCGTTGCAACTGCGGCACGAAGCCGTCATCCGGCGCCAGGCCGAATCCCTGGGTCAGGCTGTCGCCAAGGGCCGCAACCGTCGCGGGCGCGGCCCATGCGGACCCGATGGAGAGAAATGTTGCAATTCCGGCGTTGCGCACCACGCGCATGACCCCATATGCCTCTCGTAACCGCCGGAACGGAATGCCAATGGCCGAGACAATCCTCTCCCTGCGAGATGCACGCCTTTCGCTCGACGGCAATGCCGGACGGGTCGACATCCTGAAGGGCATCACCCTCGACATCACGAGGGGCGAGGCGTTGGGCCTTGTCGGTCCGTCGGGGTCGGGCAAGTCATCTCTCCTCATGCTGCTCGGCGGGCTCGAACGTGCAACCGGCGGGGATGTCGCCGCGTTGGGCAACGACCTCACGGCGCTTGGCGAAGACGCCCTCGCCCGCTTTCGCAGGGAGCATATGGGCGTCGTGTTCCAGTCTTTCCACCTCATATCGACAATGACGGCGCTTGAAAACGTCGCGACACCGCTGGAACTGGCGGGCGTCGAAGACGCGTTCGACCGGGCCGCGGAGGAACTGGCCGCCATGGGGCTGGAAGACCGCATCCATCACTATCCCTCGCAACTGTCCGGCGGCGAGCAGCAACGGGTGGCGCTCGCGCGCGCGGCCGCACCGAGACCGGACATCCTCCTTGCGGACGAGCCAACGGGCAATCTCGACGTGGCCAACGGCGAGGCAATCATGGACCTGCTCTTCGGACTGAACGACCGGCACGCTGCAACGCTCGTGCTCGTCACGCATGCGCCCGAACTCGCGGCGCGGTGCGATCGGGTCGTGCGCCTGTTCGACGGACAGCTCGCGCCGGATGACCGGCGGGCGGTGGCCGTTTGAGCCTGCGCGTTGCCAGCCGCATTGCCCGGCGGGAGCTGCGGGGCGGAATTCGCGGATTTCGCGTCTTCCTTGCCTGCCTGATCCTGGGCGTCGCCGCGATCACCGCCGTCGGAAGCGTCCGCGAGGCAATCCGCGCCGGACTGGAACGCGAGGGCGCCACGATTCTGGGCGGGGACGCGGAACTGGAACTGACCTACAGATTTGCCGGCGAGGAAGAGCGCGCCTGGATGGACGGGGTCGCGGAAGAAGTCGCAGAGCTCGTCGACTTCCGGTCCATGGCGGTGTTTGGCCCGGGCGACACGGCTGAACGCGGCCTGACCCAGGTGAAGGCGGTGGACGATTCCTATCCGCTTCTGGGTCACGTCGGGCTGGATCCCGACATGCCGCTAGGTGCCGCCCTGGACGGCACGGACGACCTGCCGGGCGCCGTCATGGCGCCGCTGCTGATGGCTCGCCTTGGCATCGAGCCGGGCGGCCGGTTCCGCCTGGGAACCCAGGAGTTCATCCTCATGGCCGCGCTCATGCACGAGCCAGACGATGCGGGCGGGGGCTTCGGGCTGGGGCCACGCACGATCGTGCGAACCAGGGCACTCGAGAACAGCGGGCTGATCCGGGCGGGCACGCTCTTCGAAACCGAATACAAGCTCAGGCTGGACGGCGCGGCCGACCTGGATCTTCTCAGGGCCGAGGCAGACGAACTCTTCACGGGGATTCGCTGGAGGGACCGGCGAAACGGAGCCCCCGGCGTTCAGGCATTCGTCGACAGGCTTGGCACCTTCCTCGTGCTTGTCGGGCTGGCCGGGCTGGCCGTCGGCGGTGTCGGCATCTCGGCCGCGGTCACGGCCTACCTGGAACAGAAGACAGCCGTCATTGCCACGCTCAAGACCCTCGGCGCGGACGGTCGAACGATATTCCAGACATATTTCCTGCAGATCGGCGCCCTGACGGTTCTTGGCATAGTCGTCGGCATTGCCGCCGGAAGCCTGGCACCCGTGCTGCTGGCATCCGTTATCGAGGAGAGATTGCCGGTGCCCGCAGTGTTCGCGCTTCATCCCCGGCCGCTTGGCGAAGCCGCGCTCTACGGAACCCTGACGGCGCTTGTCTTCACGCTTTGGCCCCTGGCGCGCGTGGAGGAGGTGCGGGCGGCAGCGCTGTTCCGCGGGAACGGGGAGCGCCAGCGCGGGTTGCCTCGGGCTGCATGGATCGGGCTCACGCTGCTCCTTGTTGCCGGCCTTGTCTCCGTGCCTGCGGCGCTTTCCGGCCTCTGGATCCTTACGCTGTCGACGGCGGGCGGCCTGATCGGCGCCTTCGCGCTGCTGGCGCTGGCCGCACGGGGGATCCAGTTGCTGGCACGCCGCCTCGCACCTGCCGCGCGCGGGCAGAGCGCCGTGCGGCTGGCGCTCGGGGCGGTCAGCGGCCCGGGCAGCGAGGCCACGTCCGTGGTGCTGTCGCTGGGCCTGGGCCTCACCGTGCTCGCGGCGATCGGCCAGGTCGACGCCAATCTCAGGAACGCGATCGCGCAAGACCTGCCGGAGCGCGCTCCCGCATTCTTCATGGTCGACATCCAGCCTGACCAGATGGACGGGTTTCGAACGCGCCTATTCGACAATCCTGCCGTGTCGAAGATCGAGAGCGCGCCGATGCTGCGGGGAATCATCACCGAAATCAACGGGCGACCAGCCTCGGAAACCGGCGGCGATCACTGGGTCCTGCAAGGGGACCGTGGCGTCACCTACTCGGACCGGCCGCCGGACGGGACAGTCATCACCCACGGCGAATGGTGGCCCCAAGGACTTCAAGGCGCCCCGCAAGTGAGCTTTGCCACGGAAGAGGCGCTCGAACTGGGCCTCGCCATCGGCGACGAAATCACCGTCAACATCCTTGGCCGCGACATCACGGCCAAGGTGACGAGTTTCCGCGAGGTGGACTTTTCGACGGCCGGGATCGGGTTCGTCCTTTCGATGAACCCGGCTGCGCTGACCGGTGCACCGCACAGCTTCATCTCGACCGTCTACGCGGATCCCGCAGCGGAAGCCGAAATTCTCCGCGACGTCTCTGGCGCCTATCCCAACGTGACCGCGATCCGCGTCAGGGACGCGATCGGCCGCGTTACGGAGATACTTGCCGGCATTGCGGCGGCAATCACCTACGGGGCCCTGGCAACGCTCCTGACGGGCATCGTCGTGCTGATCGGCGCGGTGGCCGCCGGCGCGCATGCCAGAACATATGAAGCCGCTGTCCTGAAGACGCTTGGGGCGACGCGCAGGACGATCCTGCGGAGCTTCGCCATGCGCTCCGCCTTGCTTGGGGCCGCCGCAGGCATCGTCGCGATCATCGCGGGCGGCCTCGCGGGCTGGGGGGTGATGCGCTTCGTGATGGATGTCGAGTACGGATTTGAACCGGTCTCGGCGCTCTTGATTGTCGCGGGCGGGGTCGCGGCCACGCTCGCCGCGGGACTGGTCTTTGCATGGGGACCGCTTTCCGCCCGGCCGGCACGCGTCCTGCGCGCCCGCGAGTAGCGCAAGTCCAGGTGCCGGGTCGAGCGCCGCCGCGTCCCCGAGGCCGCACAATGTCCTGCCACGTCCTCCGGCGGCCGCCCGATCAGGCCATGGGCCAGCAGATCAGCCACGTGCCGCGGATCCCGGGCGTGCGGGATGCGCGCCTGCTTCCGTGACGCGAGAATTGTCTCGTCGCTCTGCCAGGCCGCCTCCGCCTCGTCGGCGGTGACGAAGCGGAACCTCAACGCCTCTCCCGCCCTGGCTTGTGCCACCCTGGGCAGGTCGGCCAGCAGGACAGTCACGATTCGGGGATAGCCGCCCATGGTCTGGCAATCCGCCAGGAGGACACAGGGCGTGCCGTCTCCCGCCATCTGAACATCCCCCCCAATGTAGTCCGAGGCGTGGCCGAGCTGCGCGCGGGTCGCGAACGGCGCGCCGTCGTGATCAAGCCTGACCCCCTGCCTGTTGGCCCGGGGGCTGCGCACGAAGACCGCTTCCTCGAACGCCTTCAGCATGTCAGGAGCAAACAGGCCGGTCTGCGGGCTCGGCATGGGCCGGACCAGTCCGGTCCCGGCCTGCAGTTCCAGCCTCTTCAACGGCGCATCCAGCGCCGGATCGGGCGCAACGGGAACCACGTCTCCCGCCCGCAGCAACCGTCCCCGGAATGGAAACTGCCCGTCGCACGAAAGACAGCGCGTCCGCGACCTTCGCGCACTGGCGAACACCGGCGCCGGCCGCTACAGGGGGACATGCTCAACGCAATCACGCACGGCAGTTCAACCGTACGCGCCCCGCTCCTGATCGCCCATGGGCTCTTCGGCTCGGCCAGGAACTGGGGCGTCGTTGCCAAGCGCCTGTCGGCAACCCGGCGCGTCACGGCTGTCGACATGCGCAACCACGGAGCGAGTGCCTGGACCGACTCCCACCGCTACCCTGACATGGCGGCCGACCTTGCCGGCATCATCAGCGAACGAACCGACATCCTTGGGCACTCCATGGGCGGAAAGGCCGCGATGGCGCTTGCGCTGACCCGTCCCGAAGCTCTCCGCAAGATGGTTGTCGCCGACATCGCGCCCGTGACATACGCGCACACGCAGCAGTCCATGATTGACGCAATGCGCGCCATCGCGCTTGACCGGGTCGAAAGCCGCCGCGACGCGGACGCGCAACTGGCCGAACGGATCGAAGATGCCGGCGTGCGGGCCTTTCTCCTGCAATCGCTCAACGTGAAGGAGAGACGCTGGCGCCTGAACCTCGACGTGCTGGAGCGCGAAATGTCGCGCATCGTCGGATTCCCGGAGCTTGACGGCGTGTTCGAGGGGCCGACCCTCTTCCTGACGGGCGCCGAAAGCACCTACGTCACGGCGGCGCATCGAAGCCGAATCAGGGCGCTCTTTCCGAAAGCGCGCGTCGTCAGGATTCCGGGGGCCGGGCACTGGCTTCACGCCGACAGGCCCCGCGCATTCGAAGCGGCGGTGGCGGCTTTTCTGGACGCCTGACCCTGCGCCGGCCCGTCCGGCGAGTGGCGGCCAGGGAACTGCGCACCCAAGGCATTGAGAAAAGTTGTTCAGTCACCGCAAGATTTGGTTGCATTCTACAATATATGGGTGTAGACGCCTGCCCATAGGTGCGTAGGACGCGGATGCATCGCCTGACGCTGGCGAGGCCCGGGTATCATTGCCCGGGCTCGCTGCCTTTGCCGAACAAGCACGAGAATCAAGAAGGCGTCAGGTGCTTGGACGCGGTCCTTGCATCGTGCCGTTGCCGGCACACCCTGACGCCTTCCCCGTGCCTTTCTCCCCGAGGGGTGTCCGGCCCGGTTGTGCAGCGAACCTCGCGATTCGCCACCACGCAACGACCATGGTTCCGATGCCGTCGAAGATTGATCCGAAAACCCCTCTTCGTCTGCCCGGTCCCCGAACCCTTGCTCCCCTTCCTGGAACTGACGTCCCGATCCGATTCGCTCCGGCTCCAAAGGCCTTGCACCCGTCCACGTCCGGAGACGCCTGACGGTAAGCCAACAGTTGCAGGCCGCGCGCTTCGCCGCAAGGAAAATCCACCTCGCCAACGAAATGTCTTGGGGATAAATCGTTGGATTTATTGGGGAAACTCCTGTGGACAAGTCAAAAAACCGATTTGCCGCAAGGCGCTGGGCGGGGAAAACTCCTTGAAGCTCCTTGAGCGGAAAATTCGTCAGGTCGGAGTTGATTCCGCCCTTTTGCCCGCAATTTCGCCGACTCACCCGGGATGTCTTCGACCTGTCGCTGCCGGACCGATTCGCCGCGCCGAACGCCGGCACCCCGACTTGCGGCCGGCCGGAACGGCAGGAACCGACGGCGCACCGCCGGCCTTCCGGGATCAATGCCTCGAAATGGATGGCCGGAGATTCCTCGAATCATCCTCCCATCTTCAGCGCATCGATGAACGCCTCCTGCGGAATGTCCACTTTCCCGAACTGGCGCATCTTCCTCTTTCCAGCCTTCTGCTTTTCGAGCAGCTTGCGCTTGCGCGTTGCATCGCCACCGTAACATTTGGCGGTCACGTCCTTCCGCAGCGCCGCCAAGGTCTCGCGGGCAATGATTCTGCCGCCGATTGCGGCCTGGATGGGAATCTTGAACATGTGGCGGGGTATGAGTTCCTTCAGCTTCTCGCACATCGCGCGGCCACGGGTCTCGGCCCGGTCGCGATGAACCATCATCGAGAGCGCGTCCACGGGCTCCTCGTTGACGAGAACCTGCATCTTGACGAGATTGTCGGCTTGGTAGCCGGCAAGCTGGTAGTCGAAACTCGCATACCCCCGCGTCACCGATTTCAGCCGGTCATGGAAGTCGAAGACGACTTCGTTCAGCGGCAGGTCATAGATGACCACGGCACGGGAGCCCGCGTAGCTGAGGTCCTCCTGAACGCCGCGGCGGTCGTGGCAGAGCTTCAGGACATCGCCAAGATAGTCGTCCGGCACGAGAACGGTGGCCCTGATGCGCGGCTCCTCGATGTGATCGACGGTAGACGGGTCGGGCATGTCCGCCGGGTTGTGGAGCTCCAGCATGGATCCGTCGCGCATGTGGACATGGTAGATCACCGACGGTGCCGTCGTGATGAGCTCGATGTCGTACTCGCGTTCAATGCGGTCACGGACGACCTCAAGGTGCAAGAGGCCGAGAAAGCCGCAACGGAAGCCGAATCCCAGGGCGGCGGAGGTCTCCATCTCGGCGGTGAAGCTCGCGTCGTTGAGGGCGAGCTTCCCGATGGCTTCGCGGAGATCCTCGAATTCGGCGTTGTCGACCGGAAAGAGGCCGCAAAAGACGACGGGCTGGGAAGGCTTGAAGCCGGCGAGCGGCTCCGGCGCAGGTCTGCGTTCGTGCGTGATCGTGTCGCCGACGCGGGTGTCCCGCACCTGCTTGATGGACGCCGTGAGAACGCCGATCTCGCCAGGACCAAGTTCCGCGGCGTCCGCCATTTCGGGCTTGAGAACGGCAAGCCGGTCGATGCGGTACCTGGCACCTGTTTGCATCATGACGATCTGGTCACCCTTGCGGATCACCCCGTCGATGACCCGAATCATGACGACCACCCCCAGATAGGAGTCGTAGCGCGAATCCACCAGCAAGGCCTTGAGGGGGGCGTCCGCGTCGCCGCGGGGGGCAGGAAGGCGACGGACGATGGCTTCAAGCAGTTCGGGCACGCCTTCGCCGGTCTTCGCGGAAATCCGGATCGCGTCGGTGGCGTCGATTCCAATCACCTCCTCGATCTGCGTGCTGACGCGGCCAATGTCCGAGGCGGGCAGGTCGATCTTGTTCAGCACGGGCACGACCTCGTGATCGGCATCTATGGCCTGGTAGGCATTGGCCAGGGTCTGCGCCTCGACCCCCTGCGAGGCGTCGACGACAAGAAGCGATCCCTCGACCGCCTGCATCGACCGGCTGACTTCATACCCGAAGTCGACGTGCCCCGGGGTGTCAATCAGGTTGAGAATGTAGGTCTGGCCGTCCGTTGCAGGGTACTCGATGCGGACCGTGTTGGCCTTGATGGTGATGCCGCGCTCGCGCTCGATGTCCATGGCATCGAGGACCTGCTCCTTCATGTCCCGCTCCTCCACCGTGCCCGTCATCTGGATGAGCCGGTCGGCAAGCGTCGATTTCCCGTGGTCGATATGGGCGACGATCGAGAAATTCCGGATATGCGCCAGGGCGGTCATTGTGGGGATATGCGGCAGGGCGCTTCCATTGGCAAGATGCGCGACCAGTCCCGAGGCGTCCCGCAACCCCTGCGCACCATGGGCCATGCGCCTTCACGCGGCAGGGATGCCGTCACCCGAAGCCGGCACGAACCGCGCGCCTCGTTCGAACTGCGCCATGCGACACGGAATCCGGCGCAGGCGCACGCCACGGGGCGGCAATGCCTGTTCGGGTCGGGCCTGGCGGCGGCGCGACACGAGCCGCGCCGCGCCGCGATCAGCTGTTGTCCTTCTTCAGGGCCGCGCCGAGGATGTCGCCGAGCGAGGCGCCGGAATCGGACGATCCGTACTGTTCGACGGCCTTTTTCTCCTCGGCGATCTCCCGGGCCTTGATCGAGAGGGAGAGCTTGCGCGACTTGGCGTCGATGTTGGTGACGCGCACGTCGAGCTTGTCGCCGACCGAAAACCGGTCCGGGCGCTGCTCGGCGCGGTCGCGCGAGAGGTCCGAACGGCGAATGAAGGACTTCGCGCCCCCGTATTCCACCTCGATCCCGCCATCTTCGATCGCTGTCACCACGACGGTGACGATCGAGCCGCGTTTCACGCCGCCGACCGCTTGCGTGAAGGTGTCGTCGAGCGCCTTGATCGAAAGCGAGATGCGTTCCTTCTCGACGTCCACTTCCGTGACGGTCGCCTTGACCTCGTCGCCCTTGCGGTAGTCCTGAATGGCCTCCTCGCCGCGCCGGTTCCATGAAATGTCGGAGAGGTGCACCATCCCGTCGATGTCGTTGTCGAGCCCGACAAAGAGACCGAATTCCGTGATGTTCTTGACCTCGCCCTCGACATGCGAGCCGACAGGATGGGTTTCGGCAAACACCTCCCAGGGATTCCGCTGCGTCTGCTTGAGGCCCAGGGACACGCGTCGCTTGGCGCTGTCGATCTCGAGCACCATGACGTCGACTTCCTGCGAGGTGGAGACGATCTTGCCCGGATGGACGTTCTTCTTGGTCCAGCTCATCTCCGAGACGTGGACAAGGCCCTCCACGCCCGGCTCCAGCTCGACGAACGCGCCGTAATCCGTGATGTTGGTCACGCGGCCATGATGCGTCGACTCGAGAGGATAGTTGCGCTCCACAGCATCCCACGGATCTTCCTGAAGCTGCTTCATTCCGAGCGAGATCCGCTGCGTTTCCTGGTTGATCTTGACGATCTGCACCTTCACGGTGTCGTTTATCTTGACAATGTCGGACGGATGGCTGACCCGGCGCCACGCCATGTCGGTGACATGGAGCAGGCCGTCAACGCCGCCGAGATCAATGAACGCGCCGTATTCGGTGATGTTCTTGACCACCCCGTCAACGGCGTCGCCTTCCTTGATTCGCTCGATGACCGCCTTGCGCTGGCCCTCGCGCTCCTTTTCCAGGATCGCGCGGCGCGAGACAACGATGTTGCCGCGACGCCGATCCATCTTCAGGATCTTGAAGGGCTGCTTCATTCCCATGATTTCGGAGGGATCGCGTACCGGTCGCACATCGACCTGGCTGCCGGGCAGGAACGCGACGGCGCCGTCCAGGTCCACGGTGAACCCGCCCTTGACCCGGCCGAAAATCGCGCCCTCGACTTCGCCCTTGTCGGCATAGGCGGTTTCGAGCTTGTCCCAGGCGGCCTCGCGGCGAGCCTTGTCGCGGGAGATCACCGCCTCGCCGCGCGCGTTCTCCACGCGGTCGAGGAACACCTCGACCTCGTCGCCGACGCCGATCTCCGGCGTCTCGCCAGGTGCTGCGAACTCCTTGAGTTCGACCCGGCCTTCCATCTTGTAGCCGACGTCGATGATCGCCTGTCCAGCCTCGATGGCTATGACCTTGCCCTTCACGACAGACCCTTCGTCCGGCGTGTCGATGTCGAGGCTTTCGTCAAGGAGGGCCTCGAATTCCTCCATGGTTGCGTGTTGAGCCATGTGGCCTTTGTTTCCCTTGTTCATGCTTTCCGGCCGGGCGGTTGGTTCCGCCGGTCTTGAGTTGATGCGCGGCGAACACGCGCGGGCGTCAAACAAGAAGGGCCGGTGTTCGACCGACCCTGCCCAAGTCCTTTGCCCACAGCTGTGACCGCCGTTTCGACGGCAGGTCTATAGGCGGGAACTTCACATATGGCAAGCACCCGACTGCACAGGGTCGTGGTTGATGTCGGCTGCGCGGGCTCCTGTCGACGGTCCGCGCTCGGATGCTCGGGGTGAACCTGCACGGACGGATGCAGCAGACGAGCCCGCGTGAACGGCTGCGCCAACCGGTTCACGGCGTCGACCGTCGCACGTGTCATGGGCAGCGCACTGCGCCGGGACATGCTGCCCTGCCTGGCCGAAACCGGCTTGTTCCGGCCGCGCGGGAGCGCGTTCCCGGAGGCCGTGGCTGCTGGTCGCGAAGTCATCGGGGGCAGGCTCGGCCCGCCCGGCCCGGATGGCGACCCTGTCCTGGCTGCGGCGACCTTGGCGGACGACTTCTTCGCGGACACAATCGATCTTGATCCCTCGGAGGCAGTCCCGGCCTTGAGACGAATGCGCGGAAGGATCAAGATCGCGTTCTCGGCGTCCCGGCGCTCATGCACAAGTCCGAGGCGCTGGACGCATTCGCCGATCAGGCGGAGCGCCACGATCGACCTGTTTCCGGACTTCGTCCACCGAGAACCCCTTCTCCGACGACCGCGCGATGCCACGCGGTCCATCGTCGCGGCAATGATGGCCGGCCTCAGGCCCGCTGCTTGCCCGCCAAGCGCGTCCTGACCTCAGCCAAGGCGAACGCGGACATTTCATCCACGTCCAGGTCCGACGTGTCCAGGATCACGGCGTCCGAAGCGGCGATCATCGGCGCGTCACGCCGGCCAGCATCTCGCGCATCACGATTCCTGATGTCCTCGAGCACGCGGGCTTCCGTGGCATCGTGGCCCGCGGCGGTCAACTCGAGCCATCGACGATGCGCCCGCGCGACCTCGCTTGCGGTGACAAAAAGCTTTGCCTCCGCACTCGGGCAGATCACGGTCCCTATGTCCCGCCCGTCCAGCACGGCTCCGCCGTCCCGCCCGGCGAATTCGCGTTGGTACTCCACGAGTGCCTGGCGCACTCCCGGCAAGGCCGCAACCTCGCTTGCCGCCCGCGAAACCTCGGGCGTCCTCAGGTCGCCTCGCAAGACGTCGTCGTGGCGCAGCGTCGAGGCCGCGGTCTCGGGGGGAACGCCGTCAAGCACACGTCGCCCGACGGCGCGATAGAGAAGCCCGGTATCCAGATGCGCGAACCCGAATTCAGCCGCGACGGCACGTGCAACGGTGCCCTTGCCGGCTGCCGCTGGCCCGTCGATCGCAACCGTGAACTTCATTGCGCCGCCCTTCCCGCCGTCACGTCACTGCGTGCCGGACGCATGCGCCTCGGGCCTTCAGACGGCCTTCCCGAGCTCGTCTGCCAGATCGGTCCGCTCCCAGGAAAAGCCGCCGTCATCGTCGGGCGCTCGCCCGAAATGGCCGTAGGCCGCCGTCCGCTGATAGATCGCCCTGTTGAGATCAAGATGCTCGCGAATGCCGCGCGGACTGAGATCCATGGCGTCGGAAATGGCGGATTCAATCTTCGCTGCAGGAACCTCGCCCGTGCCGAACGTGTCGGCGTATATCGACAGCGGCTTCGAGACCCCGATCGCGTAGGAGAGCTGGATCAGGCACCTCTCCGCAATGCCCGCCGCCACCACGTTCTTGGCCAGGTAGCGCGCCGCATAGGCGGCCGAGCGGTCGACCTTCGTGGGATCCTTGCCGGAAAACGCACCGCCCCCATGCGGCGCGGCGCCGCCATAGGTGTCGACGATGATCTTCCGCCCCGTGAGCCCAGCATCTCCGTCCGGTCCGCCGGACACGAATGTGCCGGTGGGGTTCACCCACCATTCGGTGGCATCTGTAAGCCACTCGGTCGGCAGGACCTCGCGGACGAATGGCTCGACGATCGCGCGGATGTCGCCTGGCGTCTGGCTTTCCGATTCGTGCTGGGTCGAAAGCACGATGCAGGTCGCCTCGACCGGCTTGCCGTCTTCGTAGCGAAGCGAGATCTGCGACTTCGCGTCCGGACGCAATGTCGGTGCGTCGCCGGCCTTGCGGGCGTCGGCGATGCGCTTCAGGATTGCATGGGCGAAGTGGATCGGCGCCGGCATCAGTTCCGGCGTCTCGTTCACCGCATACCCGAACATGATTCCCTGGTCGCCCGCCCCCTCGTCCTTGTCGGCGGACGCATCGACACCTTGCGCGATGTCGGACGATTGCTCGTGCAGGTAGTTGTCGACGCTCAGCCTCTTCCAGTGAAATCCGACCTGGTCATACCCGATGTCCCTCACGCATTCCCGCGCAATCTCCTCGGCACGGCGGGACACGGCTTCAGGACCGCGCACTTCCCCTCCGATCACGACCCGATTCGTGGTGACAAAGGTCTCGCAGGCGACGCGGGCCTCCGGCTCCGCGGCCAGAAAGGCATCGAGGACTGCATCCGAGATCCGGTCGCAGATCTTGTCCGGATGTCCCTCGGAAACGCTTTCCGAGGCGAAGACGAAATTCTTGCGGTTCATCTGAGGTGCTCCATTGGATCAATTGCCGTCACGCCAGGAAGCCGTTGTGACGGTCAGACGCCGTTACGACTTTCCGAGAGGCTTGACAATGGGATTGCGCGACTGGCCCAAAAGACCGCGGCAAGACCCATGAGAAGCAGGAGAACGACCGGCAGTTCGCCGGTTCGGGCGTAGATCGTTGCCGGCCGGGGAGCCGGCAGCGGCACGTCGACAAAGCCCGATTCGCCGAGCGGGAGTGAATCCAGGATCCTCCCGTCCGGTCCGATGACCGCGGAAACGCCCGTGTTCGCGGAGCGGACCAGCGGCAGGCCCTGCTCGACGGCACGGAACCGCGCCTGCTGGAGATGCTGAAACGGCCCGGAGATGGTGCCGAACCATGCATCGTTGGTAATCTGCAGAAGGTAGTCCGGACGTTCTCCGGCGCGCCGGACATGCCCCGGAAAGATCGTCTCGTAGCAGATCATTGGCAAAGCCCGCCCGAGCGGCGTGTCGATGAGCGCCACGTCGCCGCCCGCGCTGTAGCCAAAGCCGTCACGGGCCGCAAATCCCCTGATTCCGACGCGTTCGGCCAGCCCGCCAAAGGGCACGTACTCGCCGAAGGGCACGAGATGGACCTTGTCGTAGATGTCAGTGACGCTGCCGTCGGCGTCGATCTGCACCATCGCGTTGAAGCGGCGCCGTCCGTCGACCCGGTCCACGCCAAAGACGACCGGCGTGCCTCCGGCGGCATTGGCCATGCGCTTGAGGATCGTTCCTGCCTTGTCAAGCCGGTACTGCAACGCGGACTCGGGCCAGATGACGAGCGCAACGTCGTTGCCGGGCGCTGACGTGGCCAGCAATTGGCGGCGCAGGAAGACGTTCGCCCTTGCTGGATCCCACTTTTCATTCTGAGGCGCGTTGGGTTGGACGACACGGATCACGCCCACATGGGCTTCCGACGGCATCTGCGCTGCCCGCCCCCATGCGATCAGGGCCGCGATGCCAAGCAGCGCGACCAACGTCGCAATCACCTTGCGCGGCGTCGCGACGGGCAAGGCCGCGAGGATCAGGGTTAGCGTTGTCACCCCGTACGGCCCGACAACGCTCGCGCCCATGATCGCCGGAGTCTCGGTCCAGATGTAGCCCGGGAGCGCCCAGGGGAATCCGGTCAGCACGTGCCCGCGAAGAATCTCGGCCAGCGACAGCGACAGCGCCCAACCAATCGCACCGCCACCCGTTCGTGCCGAGAGCCACCCTGCCAACGCCCAGAAGAGGGCGAAGCCCGTCGCCACGAGAACGATCGCGAAGGGCGCCATCCAGCCGTGGCGATCGCTGTCGACGTAGAATGGCTCGATGATCCAGAACAGGGAAACGGCAAAGTAGCCGACACCACCGAACCAGGCGGCGACCGCCTTGTTCCTGCCACCGTCCGCAGCAGCCACGATCCAGGCGAGACCCGTCAGCCCCAGGAGCGCAAGCGGCCACAAGTTGAAAGGTGCGTGGCCGGTGGCGGCCACGGCTCCGGCAAGCGGCGCCAGCGAGGTTCTCCAGTGAAGTCCTGCGCCCCGGGCAGGTTCCGTGGTCCGGAAGCGGAAGACCGAGATGCCATTCCCGAACCGGAATCGCGCTGGCATCACTCCGCTGCCCTTGGAAGATCCAGCCGGATGCGCAACCGCTTGATATGCCTTGGATCGGCGTCGATTACTTCGAAATCCGTTCCGTCGGGGTGCTTCACGACCTCGCCGCGTGCGGGTACGCGGCCTGCCAGCATGAAGACGAGCCCGCCCAGCGTGTCGACTTCCTCGTCACCCTCGCCGGTTCGCAGCTTGCGACCGGTTTCCTGTTCGAATTCATCTACCGGAGCCTTCGCGTAGGCGAGAAAGCTGCCCGATCCCTCCTTGACCCAGAGATCGCCCTCCCCGACGTCATGCTCGTCCTCGATCTCGCCAAGCACCTGTTCGATCAGGTCCTCGATCGTGACCAGCCCGTCAACGCCGCCATATTCGTCTATGACCAGGGCCATGTGCACCCGGTCCGTCTGCATCTTCTGCAGCAGCACGCCGATCGGCATCGAGTGCGGCGCATAGAGGAGCGGCCTCAGCATCTTGTCGAGCGCGAACCGGTCTTCCGAACCGTTGAAGCCGTGCCTAAGGGCAAAGTCCTTGAGATGCACCATGCCCTGCGGCTCGTCCAACGTGTCCTTGAACACCGGCAGACGGGTCAGACCGCTGTCGTGGAAGACCTTCACCAGCTTCTTCTTCCTGATGTTCTCCGGGACCGCGACGATCTCGACCTTCGGGATCATGACATCCTCGACCCGGAGCCTCGTCAGGTTGGCAATGCCGCCTTTCGTGCCGTTTCCTGCGGGAACCACGGTCGGGGGTTCGCCTTCGCCGTTCCGGCCTGAACTGCCTGCAAGGGCCCGCAACCATCGCAGCACGGACCACCGTCTACTGCCGTCTTCCTCCTGCGCGCCATGCGCCGCGCTAGAAGACGCCTCTCCATTTTCTCCCATCAGTCCTTTCCATCACGGCCGTTCGGCGGTCCCGTTCCGCGAATGCACATCCGGAACCCCGAGCGACTGAAGTATCGCCCTTTCCGTTGCCTCCATCAAGTCGGCATCGGAATCGTCGTCATGACTGTAACCAAGAAGATGCAATGTCGCATGAACGACCAGGCGCAGAACGTGGGCTTCAAGCGGAACGCCGCCTTCCCTGGCCTCCGCGAGGCAGGTCTCGAACGAAATCGCGATATCGCCGAGTTCGGGGTCGCCTTTCGGCGGGGCCGGACGCGCTCCCCTCCCTGCGGCAGCGCGTTCGGCGGACGGCCACGAAAGCACGTTGGTCGGTGCCGGCGTGTCGCGGAACCGGGCGTTCAGTGCAGCGATCCGCGCGGCGTCGCACGCAAGAACGGTCACGTTCCAGCCGTCCGGGTCAAGATCAAGGTGTGCCAGCGTCGCCTCGACGGCGCGCGAAGCCAGTGATTCGATGCCCGTTCCGCGCCAGCGCGGGTCTTCTGCGATCACGTCCGTGGTCATCGGACCGGGTCTACACGAATGCCTTGCGGGACGCTATGGTGAGCGCATGACCGGAACTCCGGCCACGTTCATGAAGCGAATCGAATCAATCTGTGCGCCACTGCCGGGCGCAGAGGTCTCCGACCCTTGGGGCATGGGACACGAAGCCTGGAAGGTCGGGGAGAAGATTTTCGCGTGTTCCGGCGCATCCAGGCCCGGCGTGACCGTGAAGACCAGGGACGCCGAGACCGCAAGCATGCTCATCGACGCGGGCATTGGCGCTCGGGCCCCCTATTTTCACAAGAGCTGGATTCTCCTGCCGGAAGAAGTCTCGGACGACGAACTCCGGCACCGCCTCGTGACCTCGTACGATCTCGTCCGGGCCGGCCTGACCGTGAAGGTCCGGGCGACGCTTCCGGCACGGCAGGGCTGATCCGGCCTCGAAACCGAGTCGCGCTTGATTCCCGCCATCGATTCGAGCCATCTCGTCAACATGGGAAGCGCGCGCAAGCATGCGGACTGGATAGCGGTCGACTGGGGCACCTCGAACCTGCGGGCCTGGGCATTCCGGGACGGGACGGCCGTCGCAAAGGCGACCTCGGACAAGGGCATGGGAGTGCTGGCGGCTGACGCCTTCGAAGCCGCGCTGCTGGACGTCGTCGAACCCTGGCTTGGCACGGGGCCGATGCGGGTCGTCGCGTCCGGAATGGCGGGTGCCAGGCAGGGCTGGCGGGAGGCTCCCTACGCGACCGTGCCATGTGCGCCGACGGGAACGGGTGGCGTTCGGCCCGAGGTGGCGGACCCGCGGCTCGACGTGACCATCCTGCCCGGTCTTGCGCAGGACAAGCCCGCTGACGTGATGCGGGGCGAGGAGACGCAGATCGCGGGATACCTTGCAGGGAATCCCGGATTCGACGGCATCGTTTGCCTGCCGGGCACGCACACGAAGTGGGTGCACGTGTCGGCAGGAGAGGTGGTGAGCTTTCGCACCTTCATGACGGGCGAGATCTTCGCGCTGCTTTCCACCGGATCCGTCCTGCGACACTCGGTGGGCGAGGGCTGGGACGACACCGCGTTCGCGGAGGCCGTCGACGATGCCGTGGGCAGGCCGGAAGCAATGGCCGCGCGACTCTTTGCGCTGCGGGCGGAGACCCTGCTGGCCGGTCTCGGGAAGGGCGCCGCAACGGCACGGCTGTCCGGCCTGCTGATAGGCGCCGAGCTCGCGGCCGCGCGCGCCTATTGGCTGGGACAGCGAATTGTCCTGGTCGGCGAGAGCGGGCAGGTCTCGCACTATGCCAACGCGCTTGCCTCGCTCGGCGCGGTGGCCGAAACCGCGGACGCCACGGAGGCAACGCTGGCGGGTCTTGCCGCCGCCCATGCCCGAATTCAGGAGCAATCATGAGCCGACCCCTTGTTGCCATCCTTCGCGGAATCGATCCGGACGAAGCGGTGCCGATTGCCGAAGCCCTGATCGAGGCCGGGATTGACCGGATCGAGGTGCCGCTGAATTCGCCGTCGCCGTTCAGGTCGATCGAGCGATTGGCGGATGCCCTTGGCGACAAGGCGCTGATTGGCGCCGGCACTGTCCTGACCGAGGCCCAGGTCCAGAACGTCAAGGCCGCCGGCGGAGCGCTGGTTGTTTCACCCAATTGCGATCCGGCAGTTGTGGCGGCCACGAAGTCACTGGGGATGCAGAGCCTTCCGGGCGTGATGACGCCGACGGAGTGCTTCGCCGCCCTGGCGTCCGGCGCCGACGGGCTGAAAGTCTTTCCGGCATTCCTGATGGGCACGGAAGGATTGAAGGCGCTTCGCGCCGTGCTGCCCGCCAAGACCCTGGTCTACATGGTCGGCGGCGTGAGCGCCGAGAATTTCGGCGACTGGGTTCGCGCAGGTGCAAGCGGGTTCGGGCTCGGAAGTTCCTTGTATGCTCCCGGACTGGACACGGACGAGATAGCGGCCAGGGCGAGGGCGGCGGTGGCTGCCTGGGCGGAATGCGATCGATGAGCGACGTGTACGACGAGACGCCCTGCCAGCTGGGCGAAGGCCCGCTCTGGCATCCCGGACGCCAGCAACTCTACTGGTTCGATATCCTTGGAGCACGTCTCCACACGCGGGAGGACGGGCGGTCACGCAGCGTGCTGTTCGACGAGCTTGTGTCTGCCGCCGGATGGGTGAGCGACACCGAGTTGCTGATCGCCTCGGAAACGCGGCTGTTCCTGTTCGATGTCGAACGCGAGCGCTGCGAAGATGTCGAGGGGCTGGAAGCCAGTGATCCGGAAACGCGGTCGAATGACGGACGTGCCGATCCATGGGGAGGGTTCTGGATCGGAACGATGGGGAAGCGCAAGGGTCGCGGCGCGGGGGCAATCTACCGCTACTACCGCGGCGAATTGCGCCAGCTCTATCCCGACATCACGATTCCGAACTCCATCTGCTTTTTGCCTGGCCTCGAGGGCGCGTTCTTCGCGGACACGCCGACGGGCAAGATCATGCGACAGGACCTCGACGCTGATCACGGCTGGCCGGAGGGTGACCCGTCAGTGTTCCTGGACCTGACCGCCGACGGGCTGCACCCTGACGGGTCGGTCGTTGACGCCGCGAGCAATCTCTGGAACGCGCAATGGGGTGCATGGCGGGTTGCATGCTACGGCCCCGACGGCAAATTCCTGAATGCGGCGGAATTCGACGCGGCACACACGTCCTGTCCGGCCTTCGGCGGACCGGGGCTTTCCACGCTGTACTGCACGACGGCTCGGGAAGACCTGAGCGAGGCGTCCAAGGCGCGCTCCGACAGGCACGGCATGACCTTTGCCGAGGCTGACGCTGGCATCGGCCAGGCCGAACACCGGGTCCTGCTGTAGCCGGAACTTTCGGCGCCACGGGCGCTGTCTCGCCTGGATGCGCGTGCACCGCTTTCCGGAAGTCGGCGAATCGATCGCCGTGCAGGTCCGGAACCGGGGCCGTGGGACGTCTCGGCTCAATCTTGGGACGGAGTCATGAGACCCATCATGGCACCGGTCGGATCCTCGACGATGGCGATGCGGCCCACGGTCCCAATATCGAATGGCTGGCGATGGACCTTGGCACCGGCGGCCTCCGCGGCCCCGGCGGCGGCGTCGACGTCATCCACCGCGAAATACGTGAACCAGTGCGCCGGGACTCCGTCGAGTTCCATGCCGCTCATGTCCATCAGGCCGGCAACCATGTCCTCGCCGAGCATGGCGACCGTGTAGTCACCCTCTCCGCCAGGAACGGGCATCGTCTCGAATGTCCAGCCGCAGGTTGCGCCGTAATATTCCTTGGCACCTTCCACGTCGCGGGTCATCAGCTCGTTCCACCAAACCTTGCCATCATTCTCAGACACGATTCACCTCCCTTGTCAGGCCTTGCGCTGCCGCAGGACATTGCAGTGGCGCAGCTCATCGGGCAACCAATAGAATCCTTGACACGATGTCCGCAACCGACCTGGACCGCCAAACGCAGGCCTTCCTCGAGATTTTCTCGGCAAGAACCCTGAAATCGGATCGGGCAACCTGGACGGTGGATGCATTTCCACCGGTCGCGCAAGCTGCAGGAGTCAGCCGAAAGACGGGATTCTGGGCGTCCGCGCTTCTGGCGCCAATGGCAAAGGGCTCCTGTCCAGCCAGGCGAACGCGTGGCAATGCGGGTCTTGACCGGGATTGATCTGCGGATCTGACACCACGTGTTTCAGGGCCGCCGCGGCATGTCGCGCGGACCGCGACGGCACGCGCCGGGGTCGCCGTTGCCGAGACGACGCTTCCGGCCTGGACTTGGCACCCGCGATCCGATGGTCGAGCGGGAGGAACAGATGGACGTGTAGCGACTCGCCCCGTCGGTCCTTCTCGCCCAATAAACCTCGATCCGCATCGACGGAAGGAAACACAGGCTGCAGCGCAGGCGTTGACGTTGCAGTTGCGTCGCCCCGGACACCCAAGCCCTTTCAGGAGACGGTTGCCTCCGCTTCGACATTGGCGGGAGCGAGCGGAGGAGCGCAGTCGGTTCCCGTGTCTTCATCCGTCTTCGGCAATCGGGAGATAGCGGAATGCCCAGTCGTTGTAGCCGGTCTCGCCCCGGTACCAGGCAACCTCAGACCCCGGTTCCTCATCGTGGTTCCAGCGAGGCCGGAGACCCTTCAGTCCACTCTCCAGCACGAGGCGTCGCCGCTTCTGGCTGAGTCTTATGCGCTCGGCCAGTGAAGCGCTGTCCCAGCGCTGCATGACCATGGCCCGAAACCTCTCTTCGGTGTCCGCATGCCCGGAGATTCCCGAGAGATTCGATCGCTCGTTCGGGTCGTCCTCCACGTCGAAGAGAAGCGGTGGATCGTCAACCGAGTGGATGTACTTGAAGCGCCCCTGCCGGACCATGAAGATCGGCGCGGTGGCGGCCTCGGCCAGGTATTCGGCATAGATGGGCCGGTCGGGTTCCGAGACCGCCAGCTTCGTCGAGAGGTCTTCGCCGTCCAGCGGCTCGACGGGGGAGGTCCATCCGCCGCCTTCGGCAAGTCCCATGAATGTCGGCAGCAAGTCCACAAGCGACACGGGTGTTGTCGCGCGACCTGCAGAGAAGACCCCGCCGGCGATGATCAGGGGCACCTTTACGGATGGTTCGAAGAAATGCTTCTTGAACCACATGCCGCGCTCGCCCAGCATTTCGCCATGATCAGACGTGAAGACGATGACCGTGCTGCCGCGCAGCCCAGTCCGGTCCAGCGTCTCGATCAATTGTCCGATCATCTTGTCAAGATAGCTGATCGAGCCGTAATACGCGCGCCGCGCCGTCCGGACATCGTCATCCGAAAACCTGGCATTCAGCATCCCGAAGTCCGACAAGAGCCGCACCGAATGTGCGTCATGCCGGTCTTCCGGCAACGCGGGCACTGCGGGCAAGGGAATTTCGACGTCCTCATACAGGTCCCAGAACTCTTTCTGGCAAAGGTAGGGTTCGTGCGGATGGGTGTAGGAGACCTGCAGGAAGAACGGGCGGTCGTCCTCTGACCGCACGACGTTGTAGAGATGCTGCACCGCCTGAAACGTCACCAGATCGTCAAAGTCGATCTGCATCGAACGTTCGCACACCCCGGCAATCGTCACGGAACGGGCGTCGTTCGTGTCCCGCTCCCCCTCGTCACCCCAGTTCGGCACCCAGGAAAAATCGGCGGGGTAGAGATCGGGGGTCAGGC
The DNA here is from genome assembly GCA_009838075.1 of Boseongicola sp. SB0665_bin_10. GTDB lineage: Bacteria > Pseudomonadota > Alphaproteobacteria > Rhodobacterales > Rhodobacteraceae > JAJEFO01. The sequence goes on from VXSG01000003.1 coordinate 52,661, forward strand.
GGCATTCGAAGCCGTGGTGCTGATCGGGGCCGATGAAGTGCATCTTTCCCGACAGCGCGGTCTGGTAGCCGGCAGCGCGCAGGTAGTGCGCGTAGGTCGGAATTGTGGCGGGCAGTTCGGCGGCGTTGTCGTAGGCCCCGATTTCCGAACAGAGCCTTCCCGTCACCATCGATGCGCGTGACGGTGCACAGAGCGGGAAATTGCAGTACGCGGTCTGGAATACAGTACCTTCCGTGGCCAACCGGTCCAGGTTCGGCGCTTGGCAAACCGGGTCGCCGTAGCAGCCGAGGAACTGGGCGGCCAACTGGTCGACCTGGATGAACAGGATGTTTGGTCTCATGGGAGGCGCTGCCCGAAAATTGTCGACAATCATACTATCCAAGTTCTACTATCCGGCAAGTATGGATTCGGCGGCGTTCGGGGGCATGCGCGAATGGAATGGAACTTCCTGGCGGTTCTGAGAGACTTTGACCTCTTGATGCTGGGCCTTGTGAACACGCTGAAAGTCACTGGCCTGGCGCTTCTGTTCGGCGTTCCCCTCGGGCTGGCCCTCGCCCTCTCACGCCTTTCGACATTCCGAATCCTCTCAGGAATCGCCGGGTTCATCGTCGAGTTCTTCCGCACGACTCCGCCGCTGGTGCAGCTGTTCTGGTTCTTCTTCGCACTGCCGATCCTGATTGATGTACGCATGACTCCGTTGATCGCTGCAGTCGTCACCTTCTCAATCCAGTCGTCGGCGTTCTTTGCGGAGATTTTCCGGGGCGGCATCCTGTCGATCGACAAGGGGCAGTGGGAAGGCGCCAAGGCCATCGGCATGACCTATGGCCAATGCCAGCGCCGGATCATCCTGCCGCAAGCGATCAAGCGGATGATCCCGGCATTCATGGAGCGCTCGATCGAGCTGTTGAAGACGACGACGCTGGTCTCGACCGTGGCCTACACCGATCTCATGTTTCAAGCCAACGAACTGGCACAGAAGACCTTTCGCCCGCTTGAGGTCTACACCATCGTCGCGGCGATCTATTTCGTCCTGATCTTTCTCTTCAGCCAACTTTCCATTGCGATCGAACACCGCCTTGCCAAGTCGGGCGAGGGGACGGTGCGCTGATGGCCCACAACTGGGACTTCGCCACGATCCTGCAAAACTGGCCCGTCCTCTGGGTCGGCATCAAGGGAACGGTGTTCATCTTTGTCATCACCGTGATTCTTGGCCTTGGCGGCGGGCTGATCGTCGGTGTCGCGCGGTACTCGAAGTCACCTGTTGTCAGCTGGCCCGCCCGCGCCTTTGTCGAGGTCTTCCGCAACACGCCCGTGCTCGTCCAGATCATCTGGTTCTACTACGCATTCCCGATCCTGACAGGTATCGAGACCGATCCGTTTCTTGCCGCCGTCCTTGGCATTTCCCTCAACACCATGGCGTTTTCCGCCGAGATCTACCGCGCGGGCATCCAGTCCATCAACCGCGCCCAGTGGGAGGCCGGCAAGGCCATCGGCATGAGCTACAACCAGACGCTGCGCCGCATCATCCTGCCCGTCGCGGTCAAGCGCGTCCTGCCCGCCCTGACCAACCGGGGCATAGAGGTCTTCAAGATGTCCACGCTGGCGTCCGTTGTCGGCTATGTCGAAACGCTCAACCAGGCCAAGCTGATCTCGGACCTGAATTTCAACCCGATTGAAAGCTACACGGCCGTGGCCGTCATCTTCTTTGTCGTGCTCTATCCCGTGGTCCAGGGAACCTACGTGCTTGAGCGCATGCTGCGAAAGGGCGACTGATGTCCGAGATTCTCCGCATCGAGAACCTGCACAAGAGCTTCGGCGACCTGGAGGTTCTGAAGGGCATCGACCTGACCGTGCAGTCCGGGGAAACCGTGGTTCTCCTCGGATCTTCGGGTTCGGGCAAGTCCACCATGCTGCGCTGCCTGAACTTCATGGAGACGCCGACCGAGGGAAGGATCCACTTGAACGGCGAGTTGATCGGGACGGAGCGCGGCGGCCGGATGCGCTACCGCGAAGCCGAGCTTTGTGCCCTGCGCGCGCGGATCGGCATGGTCTTCCAGCACTTCAACCTGTTCCCGCACAAGACGGTTCTCGAAAACGTCATGGAGGGCCAGGTCATCGTTCTGGGTCGCGGCAAGCCGGAAGCGCAGGACAAGGCCATGGCGCAGCTCGACCGCGTCGGCCTCGCCGAGAAGGCCGCCGAATACCCCGCGCGCCTGTCTGGCGGGCAGAAGCAGCGCGTGGCCATCGCACGGGCGTTGGCAATGGACCCTGAAGTGATGCTCTTTGACGAAGTGACCTCGGCGCTCGATCCCGAGCTGGTCGGCGAGGTGCTCAAGACCATCCGGCAACTCGCCGAAGATGGCATGACCATGCTCTGCGTCACGCACGAGCTCGGCTTTGCCTATCACGTCGCCAACCGCGTGCTGTTCCTGCACGAGGGCACAATTCTGGAGCAGGGCGAACCTCAGAGCATTCTGAAGGCTCCTGCAACCGACCGAATGAGCGAATTCCTGGAAGGGCATTCGCTTTTCAAGCTGCCGGATTGACGGCAGACCAACCCAAACTCGGAAAGGATCCAAAAATGAAACTGCTGAAACGAACGGGGGCCGCCCTTCTTGCCGTCCTTGCCGCGCTTTCGCTGGCAATGGGCGTGGCGCAGGCGCAATCGACCTGGGAAAGAATCCAGGAAACCGGCAAGTTGCGCATGGGGGTCACGCAGGCTCCGCCATGGTATTCGAAGAATCCGGCTACGGGCGAATGGGAAAGCGGGCTGATCGTCTCCATCGGCAAGTCCATGGCCGAGGAACTGGGGGTCGAGCTTGAAATGTTCGAGGTCACCTGGGCCACCGCCATCGCGGCGCTTCAGGCCGACAAGATCGACATGATGTTCCTGGATGCCACACCCAAGCGGGCGATGGTCGTGGACTATCCGAAACAGCCGCTGCTCTACATCTCGCTGGCGGTGCTGGCCGACGACGAGCTTGCGGTTTCGACCTGGGAAGACCTGAACAAGCCCGAAGTGACGGTGGGCGTGCCGCAGGCGACTTCGATGGATGCCTTCTTGACGCGCACCATCCCCAACGCCGACATCCAGCGTTTCCCGGACAACGGTGCCGCAATCGCCGCGTTCCAGTCGGGCCGTGTCGACGCGGTGTCGCTCTTCCACCCGCCGCTTCTGGCCGCGCGCCAGAAACTGGGTCGAGGGCAGCTGGTCATTCCGACGCCGGCCTTTTCGTCGCCGTCCTCAATCGCCGTGCGCCGCGAAGACGACAAGACTTTCCGCGACTGGGTCGATCACACGATCTTCTACTACTATGAGACCGGCCGTACACAGCGTTGGTACGAGGAATTCCTGAGCGAATTCGGCCTTGACCCGAAGGCCTCGCCAGTCATCCAGCGCGAACTCCTGTTCAACAACTGAGACCACATGCGGCGGCGGCAAGGCCGCCGCCGCAAATCATGGTGCCCGAGTCAGCGACCCCTCCCTGAAGGGAGGGGCTTGAGGAACGGAAGTTCCGAGAGCCC
>VXSG01000022.1 GCA_009838075.1 Boseongicola sp. SB0665_bin_10
GGTGAGAATTGCCGAAAAATCCCGCGCGGCGGCGGTTGGCACACGAATCACCCGGCCGGACGCCCAGGCCCGACATGTCCATCACGCAGATCGAGCGGAATCGGCCGAATCCCCGTCAGGAACTCTGGCGACGCTCAGCCGGATCCGGCGGCCCGAAGCGGGAATCACCGCCTTTCCGCGACGGCGTTTCCGGCAGGCCCCATGCCCGCCGACGTCGATGATTGCCGATGTCTCGCTGCCCGGGCTCTCGCTGGACGGCAGAGATCAATGACGGTCCGGCTCCCGACCGCGCCCGTGATCGCGTGGTCCCGTCCGGCCTGCGCTCGTACCTCGTCAACTGCCGTGCCGGCGATCGCGGCCGGAAGACGCCCAACCGGAGGATCGTCATCGGGCGCCACGGCCTAATCACCGCCGACCAGGCGCGCCGCCGCGCCCGGGAGATGCTCGGCCGCGTCGCCCTGGGCGAGGACCCGCTCGCGGACCGGGCGCGCACCCGTTCCACCCCGACCCTGCGCAAGGCCTTCGAGAACTGGCTTGCCGTCGGACCCAGGCGCAGGGACAGCACCGTCGCCAGCTATCGCCGCACCGTTCACAGGGATCTCGGCGACTGTCTTGACCGTTCCCTTGACGAGTTCGACCGCAGCGACGTCGAGCGGGTCGACTTGAACGCCCTCACCTTCCGCGTCGAGGAGACCAAGACCGGCGTGCCCATGGAGCTTCCCGTCACCGATCGGCTCGCCACGATCCTCGCGCGGCGAGAGGGCGCTTTCGGCAATAATCCCGCGGCCATCCGGGATTGGGTGTTTCCCTCGCCAACCAGCGCCACCGGCCATGTCCAAGACCCGTACCATCTCTACGGCCACATCAGCAAGGCCGGCGGCGCGAAGTCTTGGTTCCGCGGCCTGTGCAACTGCTTCATCACCGTCGCGGAGCGCGAACTGATGCCGCCGCCCTCGCTGAAGAAGCGCCTAATCAACCATGCCCGCCACAACGACGTCACCGAAGGCTATGCCGCCGACTGGACCATCACCCAGCTTCGCGAGCCAGCGCAGAGAATCGCCGACCGGATCGAGGCGCTCATGCACGGCACCGAAACCGATTCGTCGGTCGCCTGAGGCCGTGCCGGCAGGGCCCGTATCCATAGATTGCGCATCCCCCAAACCGCAAATCCGGAAATTCCGATCCCGGCACCGTGACCCTCGTCGCTGGAGCGTAGATCCTCTCTCTTCGGCGTCATCCCGTGCCCCGTCACTCCTCGCCCGTGCCGCCCAATGAGCCTCACCGGATTCGCCTACAGCGAATCGCCTCTCTGCCGCCGCCAGCGGAATTTCCGACAAGTCGGGCCAGACAATGAAGGGACGGCAAGGTCTTTCGAACCGGCTGATCGCCGAACTTGCACATTCTCGCCATCTTAGGAGGTCCTGGAACCGCGTTGCTAAGTTCCCGCCGGACTCGATCTTCGGAGGAATTCGGGCCGCAAGCGACCGGCAGCGCGGACATGGCCTTTTGCGAGCCTGGGCAATCACGTTCATGGCGCGTGAGCGGTCAGGAAAGGGGATGTCGAATGTGTCGAGACCCCGCCCGTCCGACCGCCGGCCGGGTCGTGATGTGCCCGGCTTGGGTCAATGCGTCGGTCATCCCGACCGAAGCGTCCAGGCATTGCAGATCCTCTGCATGGCGCCGGCCAACACGGGATCTCCGCTCTGTGACCACTTCGGCCAGTGGCGGCTCGTTTCGTTTGGACGGGCTCATGCGCTTGACTGGCCAAATTCGCTTCACCCGCCGCAAGGGGCCTCGGTCGAATCGCGGGATTGGTTGCCGAACGATTCAGGACTGCACTTCAAGACCCGATTGACGCAGGAAGGTCCAGTCCGGGTTTCAGGATGAACGACACTTGAGCGACTGTCCGTTGATGCGCGCCTGCGCACCGGCAATGGCATCCTTGAAGTGCGGAACTCGCACTGCGCCTCTCTCTTGAGCGAAACCACGCAGCGGGCGGGAACGTGCCTGGAGAACCGGACGGAGAATGACCCGACCTCGTCAGGCAGGGCCGCCACGCGCATCACCGTGGTCCTTTCATCAGGAATCCAGCCGTGGCACCGCGTCTGCGGCGGGCAGCCATTGCGTTTCAGCGCGCTGGACGAAAGGACGGCGATTCGCAGGCTGGGAATTCCGCTTCAGGTGGAATGTCACGCCAAAGCCCGGGGTCATGCCCTGCCGCGCCGGGTCTTTACCAAAAAAATATCAAAAGTCTCAAAATCAACACACACAATTTACACAAGACCTTCTATTGGTTGGTGAAGCTGGCGCTCGCATGCGCCCGATTCGACTGCGAAGGGGAACGCGATGCACGCCGTAGAGGAAATCTGTGCCCATGTCACGGCCAAGGCGGTGGAGAACCCCGAATTCCGGGCCCGGCTTCTGGCCGACCCCAAGGACGTCATTGGCGAGGAGTTCGGGATCACGATTCCCGACAGCATCGACATCAAGGTGCAGGAAAGCGACATGAACACCATATACCTGGCGTTGCCGCCCAGTTCCGACCTCAGCGAAGAACAGCTCGAGGCGGTCGCCGTGGCACTCGACGGCAGCTGCATTTGATCCGGGTTCACCGCACCGGGGCCGCCACAGGTCGGCCCCGGTGCGGCTTCTTGTTCGGCCTCCCTGTCCCGAGGTGGCCACGATGCCATGTTGCATGCGGGGTCACCTTTTGGGGGCCGGCCTTTCGGTCGGGTCCTGTGTTCCCGCAAGAGAGAGGCCGCGAGTTGTGAGCGGCCCATGTTCCGGGCAAGGACCGGTGCCCGGAACGACAGCGGTTCTCATGCCAATCCGCAATGTCCCACAGCGCTTGACCCACCCCATTTTCACGCCGAAGTGCAGCAGCGGCCATCCCTGAGCGAGGGCACGACCCGGGTGGAGGAAGAGGCCTGGTGATCGAGGGCCAGCCATCCCTGACCGGGAACGTCGGCGATGCCGGCGTTGATGCCCAGATCCTCTGAAACCATGCGAAGCGGTACAGCGGCAAGGGCCTCGGCGGCCCCACGCCGCACTCTGCCGGGCTTACGCGAAGTTCACGCCGCTGGCCGTCATCGGCAAGTGGGTCACGCGCGGCCCTGCCACCGCGATCGCATTGCCAGGGCCGGGCGGACGGCGGCGTGCCGGGCTCGCCCACCCCCGTCGGCGGTTCGGTCGAGGGCACGACATGCGTCTCGATCGCGCGAATGTCGCTGATCCGAAGGGGTTCGTAGTCCGGGAAATTGAACTGGTCCACCTCGCCATCGGTGAAGGTGATCTCGTTGCGCATTGCATGGCCGATCCCGTAGCCGATCCCGCTTTCCATCTGGGCCTTGACGACATCCGGATTGACCGCAATTCCGCAATCCACGGCGCAAGTCACCTTCTCGATGACAATGCCGTCGTCGGCATTGCCCGAGATTTCGACCACTTCGGCGACAAACGTGCCAAGGGACTTGTGGACGGCAACGCCACGGCTGCGCCCCTCGGCGGCCGGACCGTTCCAGCCCGACTTCTCCGCGGCCAGGCGCAGGACGCCCGCCATGCGCGCGTGATCCGCCGTGCCGCCGTTCAGGTACTCCATGCGGCAGTCAACCGGATCGCGGCCCGCAGCCGCGGCAGCCATGTCCATCATGGTCTCCATGACATACGCGGTGCGGCTGTGGCCAACGGAACGCCACCAGTTCACCGTGATAGGCGACCTGTCGCCCGTCAGGCCGACATGGTGACCGGGAATGTCGTAGGGCGCGTCATGCACCCCTTCGACGGAGGAGGAATCGATCCCGTTCTGCACGATGAACGCATCCATCGGCCCGCCCTTGAAGATCGGCTTGCCTGACACGCGATGGTCCCAGCCGACAATCCGCCCGTGTTCGTCCAGGCCGATGCGCACCTTGTGCGCCACGGCGGGCCGGTAGTGCCCGCCCCTGATGTCATCCTCGCGGGACCAGACCAGCTTGACCGCCCGCCGGCCAGCGCGAAGGCAAGCGCCGCCTCCACGTGATAGTCCGCCGTCTGGGTCGAGCGGCGACCGAACGTGCCGCCCGCGTAGAGGGTCGTCACCTCGACGTTTTCGTGCGGGACCTGCAGCACCGCCGCCACTGCCATCTGGGCGGCAGTCTGCATCTGGCAGCCGTCATGGAGCGTCACGCCGTTCTCGGTGGGCGCGATGGTGCATGTGAGCGGTTCCACGGTCGCATGGGCGAGATACGGGAAGAAGAAATCGCGCTCGATGACCTGGGCCGCGCCGTCAAGCAGTTCCGCCGTCACGGCCGCGCTTCCCTTCGCATCGAACTCGGCATCGCCGTTCACGGCGGCCAGAAGGTCCGCCTTGATCCGTTCGGAACCGCGGTTGTCCGCCCGGGAGAAGTCCCATTCGGCGCCCATCGCATCACGGGCCTGAAGCGCAGCCCAGGTGTTCTCTCCGTATACGACCACGGCAGTCCTGGTCGGCAAGGCCGCCGCGCGGACGAAGCCCGGCATATCGCTGGCAGCGCTGTCGTCGAAGAAAACCAGCGTGCCGCCGAACCTCGGGCTGCGAAGCATGACGGCCACGGCCTGGTTCTCCAGGTGCAGGTCCATTGCGTAGACGGCGCTCCCGTCGGTCTTGGGGCCGTTGTCGCGGCGCGCCGTCCTCGGGTCACCGATCACGGTGAACGCGGAGGATTCCTTGTCATCGTGAAAGAAGCAGGTTCAACAGGCTCGGATACCTGCTCGAGGCTTCGACCCTCGACAAGGATGGCCTCAGCTTCAGGATGCCCGACCACGTCTTTGCCGAACGTTCCAGCGAATGGTGATCCCGGTTGGAAAATTGCAGGCGCCGAACCCTCCGTGGCGCGAGAGCGCGAAGCCTTCGCTCGCGTTCCGCTGCGCCGTCCTCGCCGCGTGAGGATCTTGGATGACGGGACGCTGCATCACTGTCGTCCCGCGCCGTCGCTGGCGGGCGGACCCGCTGGGGCGCCTCGCGACGCTGATCCTTGCAGCGAGCGACGGCCGCCTGACGGTCCCGAACGAAGTCAGGGCCGGACTGGGCAGGAACAATCCGCAGCTTGCCGCCGTTGCCGCATTCGAGGCCGCGCTCATCGCCCTCGCTCCCAATGAGAGCTCGGTGTTTGCCAGTGAGACGCTGAACGCGGTTGAGGCCAAGACGGAGCCCTTTTGGGGGCGCCCTGTGCAAAATTCTGGAACACTTGTTTGTGGAGTCGCGATGAGAATGTTGAGCTCAACATTCTGAATAGGCTCATATTGGTTGTGCGGAGCACGGCCAAAAAGAGCCAATTCATTATCTCGGGCAGCCTTTTATCTCGGGTTGCAGTCTGCGGTCACGGCAAGCCGCTGAATCCATGCAGGATTCAGACGGCTTGCGTTCTCTTTGCCCGACATAAGCCGGTGACTGCCAGAGGCGGCTCAGGAAGGAGAGAAGGCTGTCGGTCGGCTGGTACCGTCCCGGATCGCCCGTTCGTGGCGACGTCATCGCGAGTGCCTGCTCTTTCATGGCGAGCGTCGCCTCGACGTAGATCTGGGTCGTTTCGGCCCGCTCGTGCCCGAGCCAGAGAGCGATCAACGACCGGTTGGACGCCGACCTGCATGAGGTCCATCGCCGCGGTGTGGCGACTACGTCGTGCGCGACATAGTGAATAGGCTCTCTTTGGTTGTGCGCAGCACGGCCAAAGAGAGCCTATTCACTATGCCGATATCGGTATTGGGTCGATCTAAGTGCTCTCCGCGAGGTTGGAACCTGAACAACCGCAGCTCTCCGAAAAAATTCTGACGACGGACAGTTGCCATCGCCAAGAAAACACCATAGTGGTGCCTCTTGAAAGAACACCATAATGGTGCTATGTGAGGTCTCGTGACTGAAAGACGCAAGCCGACCTATGATCTGGATGCCATTAAATCGACCTTCAACACAGCAAAGAACCTCAATGCAACGGGTTCTGCCATTCGCTCGGCAGCCGCGCTTGGATTCGGAAGCGCCGAGATTGTCGCTGTTATCCAGTCCATGGACCGGCGCGATTTTCAGAAATCAATGACCTCCTACGCGGATCATCGTGTCTGGCAGGATGTCTACTATGTGCCGTCCGAGGTGGGCGACCTCTATGTGAAGTTTACGGCGGACGTCGTGAGTGAGTTTTTGTTGTTGTCCTTTAAGGAGAAAGACAATGGCTGATGCAGTTGAAAATCATCCGACCTGCCCTGAAACCGGGGCACCGATGCATCGCGACACAAGACCGATGACGATCGCCTACAAAGGCGAAACAGCCACGTTCGACGTGCCTGGCTGGTATTGTGATGAAAGCGATGAAAGCATTCATGACGGCTCGGACATGAAAGTGTCGGACCGGGCACTCACCGAACTCAAGGCGAAGGTCGAAGGCCGGTTGGCCCCGAAGGCGGTTCGTCGCATCCGTAAGCGCCTGAAGCTGACGCAGAAAGATGCCGGAAGGCTGATCGGCGGGGGTCCGAATGCGTTTCAGAAGTACGAGAGCGGCGACATTCTGGTCAGCCATGCGGTGACCAGTGCACTTCTCTTGCTAGATCGGGACCCAAGCGGGCTTGAAGTGCTCCAGCAAAAGGACAAGGCAACACACGCCGCCTGAGTGGGCTGTAAATGACATCAGATATCGTTCGAAAGCTGTTCGAGGATCAGGAACGCCTGCGGAAACTGACCAACCTGCTCGGTGACCTCGACCGCGACCCCGCGCGCGGTCCGGCCCGCCGCGAGGCCGTCCGGCACGGTCAGCGGGCTGCCGGCATCGCGAACCCCGCCAACCGGCCCTTCCCGTTCCGCGGGGCCGCACGGCCGGTCACGCTCCGGAAGTCGAGCATGCGCGGCATCGACTGCGGCATCCCGGGCCCGAAGGCGTGCCTGCTCCTCCCTGCTGCGGTAGAGCGGTTCGCCGAACATCGTCTGCTCGATATTGCCCAGGATGGCAGCCAGCGCGTCGCCGCGCGTACTGCCGAAGAGGGCCGAGGCCTGCTCGCGCGCCATCAGCTCGCGCCGGAACTCCGCGATCGCGCCCATGGCTCGCTCGTGGTCGAGCACGCCCGACGACGACCCTGTGCCGGGCGGTGCCGGCAGCCGATCCTCGTCGTACTCCAGCAGCAGGCGCCATGTATCGGCGTAGCCCGCGATCAGGTCCAGCACCGCCTGCCCGGTATCGTCCACCAGGGCCTGGCTGCTGAGCGTCCGCGCCAGCAGGTCGAGGGTCTCCCGCGCTTCCCGCAGGCCGCGCTCGGCCAGCCGGTGCTCGTTCAAGGTGAAGCCCTGAACCAGATGGCCGTGCAGGGTGCGCGTGGCCCATTGGCGGAAGCGCACGCCGCGGCGGGTATTGACGCGGTAACCGACCGAGATGATGGCGTCGAGATTGTAGTGCTTCAGCCGGCGCCGGACCCTGCGCCTTCCCTCGGTTCGAACTGCTAAGAATTCCTTAGTGGTTGCGTCGGCCTCCAGCTCTCCGCTGGCGAATATGTTGCGCAGGTGCATCAGCACGTTCTCGGGCGTGCTGTCGAACAC
>VXSG01000031.1 GCA_009838075.1 Boseongicola sp. SB0665_bin_10
GGAAGCCGCCGAAAAAGGCCGAATCCGAGCTTGACTCGAAACATGGATGCTTTGGGGTTGCCGGTGGTGCCCGAAGTGTAGACCAGGAGCGCGACGTCTTCGGGTCTCGAGCGTTCGATCTCGTCATCGAAGTCGCCCGGCTTGAGCGCCGCCTCCGCTCGCCCGGCGTCATAGAGATCTTCCAGGAACATCACCCTGTCGTCCGCAAAGTCGCTCAGGCCGTCGGAGCGCAAGACGATGACCTTGGCCAGTCCCGGCATGTCGTCGCCCACCGACAGCCACTTGTCCAGCTGCTCGTCATCCCCGACGAACAGGAACCGGCTGTCGCTGTCATTGACGAGGTACGCGAGCTGGCGGGCGCTGTCCGTGCTGTAGACGCCGGACGGGATTCCGCCCATAGCCTGGACGCCAAGATCGGCATAGATCCACTCCTTGGAATCCTCCGCCAGGATCGAGACGCATTCACCGCGCTTGAGCCCGAGCCTCCTGAGCCCCAGGCCGATCCACATCGCACGTTCCCGGAAATCGGTCCACGAATGCGACTGCCAGATGCCGAATTCCTTCTCGCGATGCGCCGTGCGACCCGCGAGTTCCGTGCAGCGTCGTGCCCAGAGCTTCACCAGCGTGTCGCAACCGTCAACGAAGTAGGGTCCGGTCGAAAGATCCGCATTGATCGAAATGCCAGCCGCGACGCGTTGCCTCGGAATCGCCTTCTCTCCACCCATTCCAGGTCTCCTAGCGCCAGGTCTTGCGGCGCTTCCAGCGCCGCTGCCCGCGCTGGACGCCTTCCTTCACGCCCAGATAGAACTCCTGGATGTCCGGCGAGGACAGAAGGCGACCGGAACTGCCTTCCATCACCACCCGGCCCAGTTCGAGCACGTAGCCGTAATCCGCCAGTTCAAGTGCCGCACGGGCATTCTGCTCGACAAGCATCATCGTGACACCCTGCTCGACATTCACGCGACGGATGACAGAGAAAATCTCCTTGACCGCCAGCGGGCTGAGGCCAAGCGAGGGTTCGTCCAGGAGCATGATCCTCGGCCGTGCCATCATCCCCCGGGCAATGGCCAGCATCTGCTGCTGCCCGCCGGACAGGGTCCCGGCCATCTGCCCCGCCCGCTCCTTCAGGACCGGAAAGTACCCGAAGACCATCTCCAAGTCCTCGGCGATGCCGTCTGCAACCGGGCGGGTGTAGGCGCCAAGCCTCAGATTGTCCCTGACGGACAGCAACGGGAATATCTCGCGACCCTCGGGCACGTGAGCGACCCCCTTGCGCACAATGGCGGCGGGATCGTCCCCACCGATCGCCTGTCCTTCAAGCATCACGGCACCCTTCTCCGGCTCCATGATGCCCGAGATCGTCTTCAGCAGCGTGGTCTTGCCCGCGCCGTTGGCGCCGAGGACGGCAACGATCTCCTGCCTGGGCACTTCGAGACTGATGCCCCGGATCGCGATGATCGGACCGTAGTAGCTTTCGATGTTGCTGACCGAAAGCATGGGCACTGCATCGCTTCGGCTCAAGCTTTCCCTCCACCGGTGACTTGAAAGGGTGGAACCTCGTTGCCGACCGCGAACTCCATTCCACGTCTTCGAGCGACACAGGCCCTGCCGATGGCCCGCATTCGGGTCGGTTCCGGCCTTGCCGTCATTCGCCCGCCCCGTCGTCGCCCAGACCGATATAGGCCTCGATCACGGCCGGGTCCGTCTGAACCTCCTGCGGCGTGCCGATCACGAGCGTCTTGCCGTCCGCAAGCGCCAGCACGCGATCGGACACCGAGTTCACGAGACCCATGTCGTGCTCGACCATCAGCACCGTGATGCCCATGACCTTCCTGATGTCCTCGATCCAGAAGGCGACATCGTCCGTCTCGTCTGCCGACAGTCCGGACGCCGGCTCGTCAAGCAGCAGGAGCTTCGGTTCCACGGCAAGCGCCCGTCCCAGTTCGACGACCTTGCGCACGCCATACGGCAGGCCCAGGATCAGGCTCTCGCGGTAAGGCTGCAGATCAAGGAAGTCGATGACCTTTTCCGCCGCCAGCCGGTGGCGGCGTTCCTCGGCGCGAACGCCGGGCAGGTGAAGGATCTCGGAAATCGCGTTCGAGCGCCGGTGCGTATGCCTCCCGATCAGCAGGTTCTGAAGGACCGTCGCATGCTCGAAGAGCTCGATGTTCTGAAACGTCCGTGCGATGCCAAGGCGGGGGATGTCATGCGGGGCGCATCCGAGTATCGACTTGCCTTCGAAGCGAATGTCGCCCCCGCTCGGGTTGCAGTAGCGCGAAACCAGGTTGAAGATCGTCGACTTGCCCGCGCCGTTGGGGCCGACAAGGGCGAAGACCTCGCCGGGATTGACGGCGAAGGATGCGCCCTCGACAGCGGTCAGGCCCCCGAAGCTGATCGTGACATTCTCGAGTTCCAAGAGGCTCACCGTATGCGCTCCGTCCTGAGATAGCCCCTTTGCCGCCGGAACATGTCACGCCGGCAGAAGGGAAAGAGCTCGAAATAGGTGCGAATCTTGACCCAGCGCCCGTAGATTCCCATGGGCTCAAGAAGAATGAATGCAATCAGGATCGCCCCGAACGCCGCGGTCTCGATCCCGGGAGGCATGACCGACGCGGTGCCGAACCTCTCGTTCAGAAACTCCCGGACAATGGAAATTGCCAGCGGCAGGAACGTGATGACAATGGCGCCGAGGAACGCTCCGTGAATCGAGCCGAGGCCGCCAATGACGATCATCATCAGGAGCGTGATGGACAGGAAGATGGTGAAAGTCTCGTGATTGAAGACACCGGCAAAGTGGCCCATCAGGGCGCCGGCCAGCCCCGTGACGCCGCAGGACAGCGCGAAGGAGACCGCCTTGGTCCGAGCCAGGTTGACGCCTGTCGCCTGGGCCGAAATCTCGCTGTCGCGCACGGCCACAAGGGATCGCCCGAGCGGCGAACGCAGGATGTTCCTGTAGCCGAGAACCACCAGGACAGCGACCCCAAGCGTCAGCCAGTAGAAGCCCGGAGCATTCACGTACCGGTTGAAGCCCACTCCGAAGATAGTGATGTCGGGCGCGAAAATGCCCGACACGCCGCCGGTCCAGGGCGCAAGCATGACAATGCCGTCCTCGGCGAGAATCGAGACCGCGAGCGTGGCAATGGCGAGATAGATCCCGTGCAGTCTCGCGGTCGGCAGCGCCAAGAGAGCCCCGGCCAATGCCGCGGCGCAGCCTGACAGCGGGAAAGACACCAGGAACGGCCAGCCAAGCGAAGTCTGAAGGATGACATTCGTGTAGGCCCCCACGGCCATGAAGGCCGCGTGCCCCAGGCTTGGCTGCCCGGCATGGCCGACGAGAAGCATCAGGCCCATGCCGGCGATTGCCCAGATCAGCATCAGGGCGACTTCGCCAATCCAGAAGTCGTTCATCACGAATGGCAGGCCGATGGCGACAGCCAGGAGCAGGAAGTACCAGAACGCCTGGTATCGATGGACGAAGAGGCCGAGATCGGCGTCGTAACTGGTCTTGAACACGGTTCGCACAGGCTAGACCTTCTTGTCCCGGACCTGGGACAGAATGCCCGACGGCCGGATGATCAGGACCAGCAGGAGCACCGCATAGGGCACGACCTGGCTGAACCCGGCGGCGACATGGCGGGCGGCGAAAGGCTCGATCACGCCGATGACGAGGCCGCCAAGAAGCGCGCCGGGAAGCGAGCCAAGACCGCCAATCACCGCCGCCGCAAAGGCCTTGATGCCCAGAAAGCCGGAATTGGGATCGATGGATCCCTTCGAGGCAAGAAGGATTCCCGCCGCTGTCGCGACGACCCCTGACAGGCACCAGATCAGCGCGCTCACGCGCTTGACCGGGATGCCCATGTAATAGGCCGCAAGCTGATTCTGGCTGGCTGCCTGCATCGCCAAGCCAAGCCTCGTGCGTGCAAAGCCCAGATAGAGCAGGCCGGTCAGAACGATGGTGACAAGGATCACCGCCACCTCGTCGAGCCCCAGGACGAGACCGGAAAACCGGACATTGACACCCGCAATCGGGCTCTCGAGGCTCTGCGGCTCGTGACCCCAGATCGCCCCGGCAAGGAAACGGATGATGAAGCCCAGCGCGACCGTCAGGACCACCACGGCAATCTGGCTTTGGCCGGACATCCGCCTGAGAAGCGTTATCTCAAGGAGGTAGCCAAAGGCCCCCATAAGGAGGAGGGCGATGGGAACGGAGACCCAGAAAGGCAGCGCCCAGTAGTGATCGTTGGTCAGCCCCAGCGTGACGAAAGCGCCAAGCATCATCATGTCGCCCTGGGCGAAGTTCAATGCCTCGGTCGCCTTGTAGATCAGCACGAAACCCAGCGCGATCAATCCATAGACGCAGCCATTCGCGAGGCCACTTACAAGAAGCTGCAGTGATTCCAAGTCCGACGCCCCTCCTTGGGCGGCCTGCCTGGCGCCGGCCAACGTGTCGATTGCCCTCGCCACACGGCATCATTGCGCCTCGCGACCCGAGCCGCGCGTCCTGCAGGCAGCTTGACGCTGTCTTCGCGCCTCCCGAACCGATGAGGTTTCCACGGGCGCTCATTCTCGCTCAACCGTCGCTGGAGTTCAAATTGGACGGGCCGCAGAGTCAAGCCCGGCTTGAACGGCGGTTCCGGACAGGCATGGGGAGGAACTGCAGCCGGGACAAGCGCGTCGCTCCCGTTGAAGCAAGGCGGCATCGTGGCCGGTCCCGGCGGAGGGCCGGTGTCGCCATTTCAGAACCCGGGCCGAAACCGCCGCAGCCGACATTCGCCACGACAGCGGGTCGCGCGCCGGTTTCCGGCCTTGCGAAACCCGCACGGTCACCTCGTGCAGGTTCCGCAATCCGTCGCAGCCCGCGGGTTCTCCTTCGGATTGGCCGGCTGGTCGGGCATGAGTTCACGCCCGGAGACACGTCCTCACGTACGAACATCCGGTTCGGTTCGTCCCAAATGCGCCTCGAGGCGACAAGCCTCGTACGCTGCATCCCGAATTGTCTTCAGCGCTTCCTGCGGGTCTTGCGCGTGGTCTCCGTCAGCGGGCTCGAATCGCTCCAGATAGATGCGCAGCGTCGCGCCCTGCGTTCCGGTTCCTGACAGGCGGAACACGGCACGGCCGCCACCTTCGAGGAAAATGCGGATGCCTTGATTGCCGCTGACCGACCCGTCCACCGGATCCTCGTAGGAGAACTGGTCGGCGGCCCTGACCTTCAGCCCGGCAAGCGCCCGGCCTGGCAGATCATCGAGACTGCGGGCCAGTTCGTCGACGAGCGCGCTGGCCCTGTCGGCTTCCACGGCTTCGAAATCGTGGCGCGAATAGTAGTCGCGACCAAACGTGCGCCAATGATCCTTCAGAATCTCGGCGACCGAAGAGTCACGTTTCGCAAGGATGTTCAGCCAGAGCAAAACGGCCCAGATCCCGTCCTTTTCCCTTACGTGGCCAGACCCGGTTCCCGCGCTCTCTTCGCCGCAGATCGTGACCTTGCCGGCGTCAAGAAGATTGCCGAAGAACTTCCATCCGGTCGGCGTTTCGTACGCCCCTATTCCAAGCATGCCTGCGACACGATCGCTGGCCCCGCTGGTCGGCATCGAACGCGCGATTCCCGTCAGGCCAGCGGAATAGGCCGGCGCGAGATGGGCGTTGGCGGCCAGGACCGCGAGGCTGTCGGATGGCGTCACATATGCGCCGCGCCCAACGATCATGTTCCGGTCACCATCGCCGTCCGAAGCCGCCCCCAGGTCCGGCGCGCCTTCCGACATCATCAAGTCGACAAGTGGCTTTGCCCAGATCGGATTGGGGTCGGGGTGGCCCTTCCCGAAATCGACCTTGGGGACGCCGTTGATGACGGTTCCCTTGGGCGCTCCAAGCCGGTCTTCCAGTATGGCATGCGCATAGGGTCCGGTGACGGCGTGCATGGCGTCGAAGCACATGGTGAACCCGCGGGCGAAGAGTGCGCGAATCGCGTCAAAGTCAAAGAGCCGCTCCATCAGCGCGAGGTAGTCATCGACCGGGTCAACGGTCTCGACGACGAAGTCGCCACGACCTGCCGTCCCGACATGTCCCAGATCGACATCCTCGAATCCGGCGATCGCGTAGCTCTCGATGGCCTTGGTCGCGTCAAACATCCGGGACGTGAGGCCCTCCGGCGCGGGACCTCCGTTTGACGTGTTGAACTTGACGCCAAAGTCCTCGTCGATGCCGCCGGGGTTGTGGCTGGCAGACAGGATGAAGCCGCCATCGGTCCTGTTCTTGCGGATCAGGAGGGACGCAGCCGGGGTCGAGAGAATTCCGTCCTTGCCAACGATGACCCTTGCCGCTCCGTTTGCCGCCGCGATCTTGATGATCCTCTGGATCGCTTCGGCATTGAAATATCGGCCATCTCCACCGATCACGAACGTCTTGCCGGCGCCGCCCCCGGTCGCCGTGAAGACTGCCTGCACGAAGTTCTCCAGGTAGTTGGGCCGCATGAAGGCGCGGGTCTTCTTCCGGAGCCCCGACGTTCCCGGCTCCTGATCCTCGAACGGCTGGGTCGCAACGGTTCTGACAGTCATGGTTCATCTCCTCGGCACGCTGGGGCCGAACTTTCCTCGATCTTCGTTCGTCACCTCGCCATGCGCCCTTGCAGTCTGGCCAGGCGCGGCGTCGTCCTTCATCCTGCGCCACCATCCGGCTCGCATGCAAAGGCGACGACGGAATGTGCAGCGACCGGCTCAGTCGCGGCTTCGACCTTGCCGCTGGCATCCTGCGCGGCCAGGCTGGTGTCGATGCCCCGCACCCAGTGCCATCCAGGCGTCGCGGTCGGCAATGTCACGTCCATTGCCTCCCCGGACCGATTGAATGCCGCGAACACGGCGTCGTTGTCGAAAGCGGACCGGGCGGTCTCGGCCGAACACCTGATGGTCAGGCAGAAATTCGACAGGCCGGGATCCCGCCAGTGAAGCGGGCCACCCGTGAAGTCGGTCCATTCCACGTCCGGCAGACCGTCGCTTGCCCGCGAGGCACCATGCAAGAAGCGCGTTTGACGCAGGGATGGATGCGCACGCCGGAATGCCGAGAGCGCCACGACAAATTCCAGGAGGTCGGAATCGGCCCGTTCCCAGTTCACCCAACCGATCTCGTTGTCCTGGCAATAGGTGTTGTTGTTTCCGTCCTGCGAATTCCCGAATTCGTCGCCGGCCAGAAGCATCGGCGTTCCCTGCGACAGGAACAGTGTTGCAAGCATGTTGCGGATGCGCCGGTCGCGCCGGGCCTGAATGTTCGGGTTGTCGGATTCGCCCTCGACGCCGAAATTGTCGCTGAAATTGGCGTGATGGCCGTCCTTGTTGTTGCCGAGATTTGCCGTGTTGCGCTTTCCGGCGTAGCGTGTCGTGTCAGCCAGCGTGAAACCGTCATGCGCGGCGACGAAGTTGATCGAAGACCTGCTGCTTCGTCCTGGCTGGCCGAACTTGTCGGCCGATCCCAGGAGCCTGCTGCCGAGTTCCTGGGCGCTGTGAGCATCGCCGCGCCAATAGCGCCGCACCGTGTCGCGATAGCTGTCGTTCCATTCCGAGAACTCGGCCGGGAATCCGCCCAGCTGATAGCCGCCAGGCCCCACGTCCCAAGGTTCCGCAATCATGCGCACCTGCGACAGGACGGGGTCCTGGCGCAACGCGTCGAAGAACCCGCCCCAAGGATCGAACCCGTGATCTTCACGCCCCAGGGTCGTGGCGAGGTCAAGGCGGAACCCGTCCACGCCCATGCATTCGACCCAGAATCGCAGACTGTCGAGCACCATGCGCAGCACGAACGGATGCGAGACATTCAACGTGTTGCCGCAGCCGGTGTCATTGACATAGTAGCGCGGCTGTCCGGCGAGCAGCCTGTAGTAGGAGGCATTGTCCAGGCCGCGAAAGGACAGTGTCGGTCCGCGGTGATCACCCTCGGCCGTGTGATTGTAGACAACGTCCAGAATGACCTCGATGCCGGCTTCGCGGAACCGGTCCACCATGTGCCGAAAGCCCACGAGGCCGTTGGGACCGAAATACCGTGGTTCGGCCACGAAGAACCCGATGGAGTTGTAGCCCCAGTAGTTCCTGAGGCCGCGCTCGAGGAGAAATGAATCGTCGACAAACGCATGTACGGGCATCAGCTCGATTGCCCTTGCACCCAGCTTCTGCAAATGCTCAAGGACCGGTTCGGTGGCCAGGCCTTCATAGGTTCCGCGCAGGCCCTCAGGCACCAGCGGATGCCCCTGGGTCAGGCCTCTTACATGGGCCTCGTAGATCAGGTCGCTGCGGTTCTGCCGATGTCTGCCCTGCGTCAAGCCCTTGAAGAGCTGGGGATCCGGGACAACGGATCTTGGCACATGGGGCGCGCTGTCGGATCGATCAAGCGACAGATCTCCGCCGGGCGACGCCATGTCGTAGCCATAAGTGCCGGGATGGTTCGTCCACTGCCCGAAATACTCGCGCGTATAGGGATCGCTGAGGAGCTTGTTCGGGTTGAAGCGGTGCCCCGATTCCGGGGCGTAGCTGCCATGGGCGCGATAGCCGTACAGGCACCCGACCGGCAGGCCTTCAACATATCCGTGCCAAATTGATCCCGTGCGTTCCGGGAGCGCGAGGCGGGACGTTTCCCTTTTCCCGTCAGGCGAAAAGAGACAAAGCTCGATCTTCGTTGCGTGCTCGGAAAATACGGCAAAATTGACGCCGCCGCCGTCATGGTTCGCGCCCAGGCGCTGGTGGTTTCCGGCGGATACGGGGAGTGACGTCATCCTGGGGTCAGCCCCTGGCCCTGTCCGCGGCCAGGCCGCGGTAAGCCGCTTCGTAGGCAGCGGCCGAAGCGTCCCACCCAACGGGATGGCGCATGGCCCGTCGCATCATGGCCGACCAGGTCCTCGGCTGCCGATAGATCGCGCACGCCCGCGCGATTGCCAGTTCAAGCATCGTGGCGTTGATCGGGGCGAACTGAAACCCGGTCGCGCACCCCGCGGCGAGCGCCGCCTCGTTCGCGTCTATGATCGTGTCAGCCAAGCCGCCGGTCCGCGCGACAACGGGCAGCGTGCCGTAACGCAGCCCGTAGAGCTGGGTCAGGCCGCAAGGCTCAAACCGGGAAGGAACGAGAATGGCATCGCTTCCCCCTTGCAGGAGGTGCGACAGGGGTTCGTCAAATCCGATCGTCACGCCGACCTGATCGGGGTGACGGCTCGCCGCCTCCGCGAATTGCCGTTCCAGCGCGCTGTCACCCGACCCGAGCAAGGCAAGGCTTGCGCCCTCGGCCACCAGACCAGGCAGGCATTCCAGCAGCATGTCCAGGCCCTTCTGCGACGTCAGACGGCTTACAACGCAAAAGAGTGGTCCGTCCCGCGGCAGCAATCCGAACCGCGCCTCGACTTCGCGCTTGTTTGCCGCCTTTCGCCTGAGTGAACGTGCGGAGTAGTTCTCAACCAGATGTGGATCGGATTCCGGGTCCCACGTCTCAAGATCGATGCCGTTCAGAATGCCGCTCAGATCGCTTCGGCGTTCTCGAAGAAGGCCGTCGAGGCCCATTCCGAATTCCGGCGTGAGCAATTCGCAGGCGTGGCCCGGGCTTACCGTGGTGATCCTGTCGGACAGCGCCAGACCTGCCTTGAGAAAACCGATCTTGCCATGGTATTCGACCCCGTCCGGCGTGAACATCTCGCGTTTCAGCTTCAAGTTCGCCAGTTCAGACGCGTCGAAAAGGCCCTGGAACGCAATGTTGTGGACGGTCATGACCACGGGCGGCGAGCTTCGCCCGGATTGCGAAAGATACGCGGGCAGCAGGCCGGCCTGCCAATCATGTACATTCACGATGCCGGGCGTCCATCCATCGGCCCCGTCGATGGCCAACGCCGCTCCGGCGTAGCCAAGTGCGGCGAACCGCAAGTGATTGTCGGACCAGTCCTTTCCGTCAGGCCCCAGGTAGATGTTGCCGTCCCGGTCATAGAGATGCGGCGCCACCAGCAACAGAACGTCCAGCCCTTCGGCATTGACGGCCTTGACCTCGGCCGCGCCGCCAAACAGGTCGTCAAGGAGCTTGACCGTCCGGCCACTGTCGGCGAGGCCATGCAGCGCCGGGTAGGCCGGGATGAGCACCTTGACATCCGTCCCTGCCGCGGCAAGCGCCTTGGGCACCGCGCCAATCACGTCGGCCAGGCCGCCGGTCTTTATGAACGGCGCGCATTCCGAGGCGACGAACAGGACGTTCACGTCAGCGCTCCAGTCGATTGATCATTGGCTGCGTGATCAGGCAGATCCCGTCTTCGGTGCGCCGGAACCGCTTGGCATCCAGCTCGGCGTCTTCGCCGACGACAAGTCCTTTCGGAATGACAACGCCGCGATCGATCACCGTGTCCTTGAGACGCGCATTCCGGTTGATTTCGACATATGGCATTGCGACCACGCCCTCGAGTTGCGAGTAGGAATGCGTCTTGACCCCGGTGAACATCAGGCAGCGCTCCAGGCTGGAGCCTGAAATGATGCACCCGCCCGAGACGATCGAGGAAATCGCGTGTCCGCGCCGACCGTCCTCGTTGTGGATGAACTTCGCCGGGGGCGTCAGCTCGGAATACGTCCAGATGGGCCAGGACTGGTCGTACAGATCGAGTTCCGGCTGGAAATCGGTCAGGTCGATATTGGCCTGCCAAAAGGCGTCAACGGTACCCACGTCGCGCCAGTAGGCCTTCTCCTCCATGGATGACCGAATGCAGGACCGGCTGAAGGCGTGCGCAATCGCCTTGCCTTCCTTGACGACCTTCGGGATCAAGTCGCCGCCGAAATCGTGACCGTAGCCCGGTTCCTCCCGCAGCTCGTCAAACAGTTTCAGCAGGTACTCGGTCTCGAACACGTAGATGCCCATGCTGGCCAGCGCCATGTCAGGGTGCCCCGGCATGGCGGGCGGATCCGTCGGTTTCTCGACGAACTCGAGAATGCGGTCTTCGGTATCGACCTTCATCACTCCGAATCCCGTCGCGTCCATGCGCGGCACTTCGATGCAGCCGACGGTGACGTCCGCGCCGCTGTCGACGTGATGCGCGATCATCACCGCGTAATCCTGCTTGTAGATGTGGTCGCCCGCGAGGATCACGATGTACTTCGGTCCATAGCTGCGGACGATCTCGGCGTTCTGCGACACCGCGTCCGCCGTTCCCTTGTACCAGTTCTCGTTGTTGAGCTGTTGCGAGGCAGGGAGAATGTCCAGCGATTCGTTCCGCTCGGCGCGAAAGAAGCTCCAGCCGCGCTGCAGGTGCCGGATGAGCGAATGCGCCTTGTACTGGGTGGCGACGCCGATGCGCCGAATTCCGGAATTCACGGCATTCGAGAGCGGGAAGTCGATGATCCGGCTCTTGCCGGCGAAAAACATGGCCGGCTTGGCCCGGCGGTCGGTCAGTTCATGCAATCTGCTGCCACGCC
Organism: Boseongicola sp. SB0665_bin_10; assembly: GCA_009838075.1. Lineage (GTDB taxonomy): Bacteria > Pseudomonadota > Alphaproteobacteria > Rhodobacterales > Rhodobacteraceae > JAJEFO01. The sequence continues at coordinate 11,412 of VXSG01000031.1, forward strand.
CGCCCGCGAGCACGAAGGCCATGGATTGCTGAGCCAGTCTGTGAGCCTCTCGATCCATTTTCTTCCCTCCTTCTGAATTGGACACGGCTCCTCAGGAACCGCCCTCCAGCTCAAAAAACAGCGTGGAGAGCGGCGGCAGGGCCAGGCACAAGGAGTGCCCGAATCCCGATGCCGCGATCGCTTCACTGTGGACACCGCCCAGGTTGCCGCGTCCTCCCCCCCCGTAGATTTCCGCATCGGTATTCAGGCGCTCGACCCAGCGGCCCGGATCAGGAACGCCGATGCGCCGGTCCCGCCGCTCCACCGGAGTGAAATTGCAGACGACCAGCACAGGGGCGCTGCCATCCTCGCCGCGCCGGATCCAGGCGAAAACCGATTCTTCGCCGGCACCGTCCTCAACCCATTGAAACCCGCCAGGCATGCAATCGAGCTGATGGAGGCTTGGCGAGCGCCGGTAGAGCCCGTTCAAGTCCCGAACCAGGTTCTGCACACCGCCATGAAGGTCGTTGTCGAGCAGATGCCAGTCGAGCGAAGCGTCGTGGTTCCACTCCCGCCCCTGCGCGAACTCGCAGCCCATGAAAAGCAGCTTCTTTCCCGGGTGCCCCCACATGAAACCATAGTAGGCACGCAGGCTGGCGAACCTGTCGAGCCCGCAGCCGGACATCTTGTCGAGCATCGACCCCTTGCCGTGGACCACCTCGTCATGGCTGATCGGCAAGATGAAATTCTCCGAGAAGGCATAGCCGATCCCGAAAGTCATCTTGTGATGGTGGTACTTTCGGTGAACCGGATCCTCGCCCATGAAAGACAGCGTGTCATTCATCCAGCCCATGTTCCACTTGAACCCGAAGCCGAGCCCGCCCTGGTCCACCGGGCCGCAGACGCCTGGAAAGGCCGTGCTTTCCTCGGCAACCATCATGATTCCGGGCATGTCGCCATATGCGGCGGCATTGGTCCGCTGCAAGAGGGAAATGGCTTCCAGGTTCTCTCGGCCGCCATGCTTGTTCGGGATCCACTCGCCTTCCTTCCGCGAGTAGTCACGATAGAGCATCGATGCCACTGCATCGACCCGCAGGCCATCCACGTGATGTTCCTTCAGCCAGTAGAGCGCGTTGGCGACAAGGTAGTTCGACACTTCGGGCCGGCCAAAGTTGTAAATGAAAGTGTTCCAGTCAGGGTGAAAGCCCTCGCGGCGATCCGCGTGCTCGTACAGCGCCGTGCCGTCGAACCGGCCCAGGCCGTGCCTGTCCTCGGGGAAATGGCCCGGAACCCAGTCCAGAATGAGACCTATCCCGGCCGCGTGGCAGGCATCGACAAGGTGGCGGAACTCGTCCGGCGCTCCGTAGCGAACCGTGGGCGCATAGAGCCCGATCGGCTGGTAGCCCCAGGATCCGTCGAACGGAAACTCCGAAACCGGCATCAGCTCAAGATGCGTGAAGCCCATGCCCTTGGCATAGTCCACGAGCCGTGTCGCGTGTTCCACGTACGACAAGGGCCGGTTGCCTTCGTCCGGAACGCGCCGCCACGACCCCAGATGGACCTCGTAGATGGAGATCGGCTGGTCGATGCGCTGCCGCGCCTCGCGCGTCGAAATCCACGCCTCGTCCGTCCACGCGTGAACGTCCAGGCACCGCACCACGGACGCGGTCCCGGGCGGGTGTTCGGCGCCCAGTCCGAATGGATCGGCCTTTTGCGGCAAGAGATGACCGTCCGGGCCAAGCAATTCGTACCTGTAGGCCACGCCCTCCCCGACACCGGGAAGGAAGATCTCCCAAACACCGGTCTGGCCCCGCTGGCGCATTGCGTGAATCCGACCGTCCCAACCGTTGAAGTCTCCCACGACCGACGCGCGACTCGCATTAGGCGCCCAGACAGCGAAATGCGTGCCATCTGCACCCTCATGCCGCATGACATGGGCGCCAAGCGCGTTCCAAAGGTTCAGGTGCGCGCCCTCGCCGATCAGGTGCTCGTCCAGTTCGCCAAGAACCGGCCCGAATCTGTACGGGTCCTCGGCGACCCATTGATCCTCGCCCTTGGTGATGCGCAGGAGATAGGCGAACGCTTCCTTGCGCCGGGCCACCCGGCCAACGAAGATGCCCGGCACGTCCGGCAGTTGCCTGAGGGTCGCGACCATGCGCCCGGTGGCTGCGTCGAGCACTTCGATTCCAGTCGCGCCGGGCATGAAGGCCCGAATCGTCTGCCTGCCATCAACGGCGTGCTGGCCCAGGACCGAGAACGGGTCCGCATGCGTGCCCGCCGCGATTCTCCGGGCGTCTTCAGGTGGCATCATGTCTTCTAGCCCTGTTTGGCGCATCTTCCCGCAGAAATTCACGCCAGTGAAGACGCGCCCCAGATATCCCTTGCATATCCTCGTACCGTCCGGTCGGACGAGAACCAGCCCATACCAGCGGTGTTCAGCGCGGCAATTCGCGTCCAGTTGTCCGCGTCCTGGTAAACGACATCGATCTTGCGCTGCGTCTCGAAATAGCTTTCGAAGTCGCAGGTCACCATATAGCGGTCGTGGTCGAGGAGGTTCTGCAGCAGGTCCCGGAATCGCTCCGTGTCACCTCCTGAAAACACGCCGGAGGCTATTTGGCCGAGCGCGCGACCCAGGCGCGGGCTGGCACTGATTGCCTCTTGTGCAAACCCGGACGCCGTCCGGCGCTCCACGACCCCCGCTGCTGAAAGACCGAACAGAAAGAAGTTCTCGGCGCCGACATGCTCGCGAATTTCGACGTTTGCACCGTCCAGCGTGCCAATCGTCGGGCTGCCGTTCAACGCAAGCTTCATGTTTCCCGTTCCCGACGCCTCCATCCCTGCCGTCGAAATTTGTTCGGACAGGTCGGCGGCAGGGATCAGGAGCTCCGCCATCGAGACGTTGTAGTTCGCGGGATAGGCGACCTGCAGCAGGTCGCGGGTGGCCTTGTCGCTGTTGATCGTGGCCGCGACGTCATTGACGAGATGGATGATCGACTTGGCCATGACGTAGCCGGGAGCCGCCTTTCCTCCGAACAACTTGACGCGCGGCGTCCAGTCACCGTTGGGCGCGTCCCTGATCTCGTTCCAAAGCGCAATGGTTTCCAGTATGTTCATGAGCTGGCGCTTGTACTCATGGATCCGCTTGACCTGAACATCGAACATGGCGTCCGGATCGATCGACACGTCGTCCCGGTCCTTCAACCACCTTGCAAGGCGCATCTTGTTTTGCTTCTTGGCGGCGCGGAACCTGTCCCGAAAGCTGGCGTCCTCCGCATGCGCGCGCAGCCCGGACAGCCGCTGGAGATCATCCGCCCAGCCGGTCCCGATAGTTTCGTCGATCAGGTCGCGCAACGGCGCGTTGCAGGAATTGAGCCAGCGTCGGGGCGTGATGCCGTTGGTCTGGTTCATGACGCGTTCGGGATAGGCGGCGTGCAGCTCCGCGAAGACCGTCTGCCTGACCAGGGCCGAATGGAGCGCGGACACGCCGTTCACCCGATGCGCCATCACGAAGGCCAGTTCACCCATTTTCACTTCGCCGTTCTCGATGATGCGGACATCGCTGCCGCTGCGACGCAAGTGTTCCTCCTCTACGAACCGGACTATCTCGTGGTGTCGCGGCAGAATCCTTGCGAACAGGCCTTCAGACCATCGCTCCAGCGCCTCGGGAAGAAGCGTGTGGTTCGTGAAGGCCAGGCATGCGCGCGCCGTCTCCATGGCCTGGCGCTGCTCCATGCCATGTTCGTCAACGAGCAGGCGAATGAGTTCCGGACCCGCAATCGCGGGGTGCGTGTCGTTGAGCTGGATCGCCACGTGATCCGGAAGACTGTCAAGCGAAAGGCCTTCCGAGAGCAATCTACGAAGAACATCCTGGATCGAGGCGGACGTGAAGAAATGTTCCTGCCTGAGACGCAACTCCTTGCCCAGGTCCGTCGTGTCATCCGGATAGAGAACCCGCGAAATCGTCCGCGCGAGACTCTCGGGCGCGCTAGCAGCCAAGTAGTCGCCGCGGTTGAAGCTCTCGAGATCAAGGAGCTTCGTGGGCTTGGCCGCCCATAGCCGCAGGGTGTTGGCCCACTTTCCCTTCCAGCCGACCACCGGCGTGTCGTACGCCATGGCGGTGACGGTCTCTTCCGGCCGCCATGTCGCCTTGCCGTCCCGCTCCGAAACGCTGCCGCCGAACTGGATCGGGTAGGAAACTTCCGGTCGCTCGAATTCCCATGCATGGCGCCGAGCCAGCCAGGTCTCGGCAGTCTCGATCTGCGCGCCGCCGTCGAAGTGCTGCTTGAACAGGCCCTGTTCGTAGCGGATGCCATAGCCGTAGGCAGGAATCGCCAACGATGCGAGGCTGTCCATGAAACACGCCGCAAGCCGTCCCAGCCCGCCGTTTCCAAGCGCGGCGTCCGGCTCGTCGGCGACCACGGTGGCATAGTCCTGGCCCAGCGTCTCCATCGCCTCTCGCGCCACAGTTTCGACGCCGAGGTTCATGGTCACGTCCTCGATCAACCGGCCGACCAGAAACTCCATTGACAGGTAGTAGACGCGCTTGGCCTTGGCCCTGTGGGTTTTTCGGGTCGAGGCAAACCAGGGTTCCACGACCAGGTCGCGCAACGTCAACGATAGCGCCATTCGCCAATCATGGAGCGTGGCGTGTTTGGGGTCCTTTCCCAGCGATGCCCGAAGGTGCCGGGCAATCCCGTCGCGGAAGGAATCCGTGTCCGCTGGGTTGATGCTGTCTCTCGGCATGGCACTCGTCTCGTTCTTCAATCACGGTTCAATTTGATCGTCCGGTCCGCAGCGCCCCTTTTCCGGCGGCCATTCGCTCCGCTGCCAATGGCACATCTGCGTGTCCGACATGCGCGCGCCTAGACCAGCTCCCTGTTCCAGGGCGGGTTGGCCCCCGCCCTGGACACTGTCACCGCCGCGGCGGCACTGCCCAGGCCGAGCGCAGACTCGAGTTCGGCGTCGGACAGCTCTTCAATGCCGGATCGCGACAGCTTGTTCTGGCGGGATAGCCCTGCAAGGAATCCCGCGTTGAACGTGTCGCCGGCACCAACGGTATCCACGACGTCGGCGTTCACTGCCGGAGTTTCGACATCGATGCCGGCAGACGACATCGCAATCGCGCCTGCACTTCCCATTGTGGCGACAACGAGCGACGGGCCAAGTCCGAGAATCGATTGAAGCTGCTCCCGGATCGTTTGAGGTCGAGGCACAAGCCAGTCCAGGTCCTCGTCAGAAACTTTCACGATGTCGCATTTTTCCATCATGCGCTTGATGCGACCGCGAAACCGGCCTTCATCCGCGATGAAGGATGGCCGGATGTTCGGATCGAGCATTGCCAGCCGGGTCTCGCCTTCGCGCGCCAGAAGCCTGGCGAACGTGTCGGCACAGGGTTCGCTGGCAAGGCTGATCCCTCCGAAGAACAGGCAGTCGATCTCGGGATCAAGCGCCGGAATCTCTTCGTCGCTCAACATGCGCAACGCCGAATTCTCGTCAAAGAAGCTGTAGGACGCCTGACCGTCCTGCAACGCCACGAAGGCCAGGGTTGTCGGACGTTCGGTTGAAACCGCATGCCTTGTGTCGACATGGCTGCATTTCAAGGACCGGCGGAGCTGCAGACCGAACAGATCGGACGAAAGCCCGGTCAGCAAGCCCGCATCGACGCCCAGACGGCCCAAGGCGATCGCGGTGTTGAAGACAGCGCCGCCCGGGTGCGGCACAAAGCAGGATTGTCCATCTGCCGTTTGCGACGGAAGCATGTCTATGAGCGCTTCGCCACAGCATAGAATCATGATGGAATCTCCCGAAACGAACCGCGCCCAGTCAACCGACGCGAGGATACTGGTCAAGTGCCGCTGTTGTACCATCCGACCAGATCACGCCAAGCCACTTTTCAAGGGCTCCGACAATCCTGGGTCCTTCCACAAGCGAGCGGCAGATGTCTCGCCGCTCCAGCCGATCGCGTGGGCAACGTCGCCTGCCGGGTGCCGGCGGGAATGCCCAGCGCCCAGGCCCGGAGCCGGTTCGGGCGCTTGCCGTTGCCGGTGTCGGGCGCAAGCGCGAAGCCGACGCTGTCCGCCACCGCCGGCTCTTTCGGGCTGGTCACGAAGGACGCCGCCACGGTCGCGCGTTCGCTCTCAACCGCCGCTGGACTTCAAGTTGCCAGACCGCAGAGCAAGGCATGCTGGATCGAAGGATCAGGCAAAGGCGCTGGATCCCGTCGGGGCCAAGCCGCACTCGCCATCCGTGCGGATTCGCCATCACCAACTGTTGGCGTCAATCCATTTCGCAAGCAATTCGCGGCTCTTGTAGCATTCTTCCGGAATGTTGCGCTTTCGGCCACGGGCGATGCGCTCGGCCCACGCAATCTGTCTTGCGGTCGGAAGTTTGTCCGCAACGCGTTTCGAATGCGCGATGCGATGCCGGTTTGCCTCGATCCAGCGAGAAAGGCCGGCGCGGTCCAGTTGGACGTCCTTGGGCAGTGCGATCCCGGCTGAGGCAGCAATTTTCCCGGCATATTGCAACTGGCGGTCGCTGGGCCGGAGCGGAGGAAGGCTGGCATAGTCCGGTCGCTCTGCAGGTCGGATGGTCTGGTGCATGGTCAGGTCGACTCCCCGAACAGGGCTGCGATGTGCCAAGCATAGAACATTGAATGAACAAGATCAAGAGAGAATCAACATATTGTGAACGCTCTCGGCACAGTGTCTATATATCGACCCAAACTGCGTCAAACATGACGTCGCACCCTTCAATCGACACCGGCCATCATCCCGGCGGACATGTTGACGACCTGTCATGGAAGCCGACCCGTCCGGTCAAGGCAGTGTTCGGGGACCGCCGCCCCTAGAGGAACCGTGAGGAACCGCCATGAATTCGACCGGAACCGGTCTCGAAAGCCACCGATCCGGGGTGTTCGCCGGTTGCATCGCCATCAGGGCAGGGCCCAGCGACGGAACGACTGCCAAGTGATCCGTCGTGAACGTGGCACCGATCATTGTGCCGAACACCGCGACGGAAGTCGTGCGCAGCAATGGCGGGAACCGCGCTTCGCGCGCGCCCTTCAAGGATCGGAAAATCGTGAAGGTCGCGACGATGGCCAGGCTTGCCATCAAGTATGGCATCGACAACCCGATCCGACGAACCGGCGAACCGCCAATGGCCAGAATGCCAGCGGTCCGGACCAAGGGGAGGCTTCGCGCAGCCATCATGGACGCAAGACCCTCTCATCTTGCAGACAGGTTCAAAGCAAGAACAAGACCCGTGCGGTTGACTTTGTCAGTCCTGTCGCCAACCGCTTGCCGCCTCCCGGGTCCCTGCAAGGCATGGATCCGCGATCGATGGCGCGCAGATCAGGTCATTTGAGGCCCTTGAGCCTTTCGACGACTTTGTGCGCCCTGGGTTCGCCGCTGCATACGAGTTCCTCGACGATCTGCTCTCTCAAGCGTGCGTGCTTCATGGCGCATCGGCCGAGTCGCGTGATGATGTCGTCATCAACCATGCCTGCCAGTGCCGTCACGATTTCACTGGTCGGACCTTTCTCAAGTTCCGCCAGCAATCCCGGTTTTGCGCCTTCATGACCAAATAGTCCCATCGTTGTCAGGCAAGCTCGCCGAACCGATCCTTCCGGGTCATGGAGACCTTTCTCCAGCTCGTACTTCGGCACTGCTGGAGTGCAGTTCCTGGCAAGCACGAACGCGCATGCCCGCACCGCCGAACGACTGTCTTCCAGCCAGCACGTGACGCGTTGTCCGGACAGCGCCAGATTTGCCTCCGTTGCGCATTCCAGCGCGAGGGGCAGGAGCACGTCAATCAAGTCCGGAGAATCAATGATCCTGGCGAGCGCCTGCCTGGAAGATTGGGTTCCGACCTTCGCCAAGGTATTGAGGGCACAACGTTGCTCACGCAACGGTCCGCTGATGCCGAATCCGAAGAACCGCTTCCAGAGGGCTTCGAGGGCAGGAACGGCATCGTCGCCGATGCCGCGTGCCAGCACCTGATCGCACAAGACCTGAACTTGAGCGACACTCGCCGAAGGGATTCGTGCGACGATTTCCTGATCATCCAGCCCTTCCACGTCAGGCACGGGCGGATGGCGCCCGATTGAACTCCGGGTCGGAATCCGTTCTTCAAACAGGTCCGGTTGCCGCGGTTCGCGAGGAGTGCGAGGCGTTTTCCTTGACAAGGCCTTGTTCAGATCCCGGCCGACGATCGGACTCGCAACCCCTGGCTTGTTCCAAGGCTGCCGAAAGGAACCGCGCCGGCAAGTCCGCCGGACAGGATCCATGCAGGAACGGCGCAGGGTCTCAAGGCTTCGCCCTGCCCCGTTGTGACAGGGGGGTGCAAGCTGCACATCGACGCCGCACCACAAGACATTTCGGCCAGACGCGCCCATGCGACGGAGCGTTTGGGTACGGCAACCATAGCTCTCTCCACTTGTTGTTGCATTGAGATCATTTGGAATGGCGTGATTCGAGTTGTCAATCGGTGCGATCAGGACCGCCATTGAACAGGCGCCTCATGTGCTCAAATGGCACTGTCAATGACATTTGGAAGTGTCCGGTTCAGGTAACAAGCGAACTGTCCGGTGTGGCGTGTCCTCTTCAGGCACGAAGGAGCAAAGGACGCTGGCGCGTGACCTGCCACCAAGGCTGAAGACCGGGTCCGACCCGGGAACGGGGGTTTCGTGTCTCCGGTTCGCCTCGAGGGAGGCGTTTTCGCCTGGTCCGGGGGTGGGTCGGATTTCAACGCGATTTCGAGGGAGCCGAGTGGAAGGGCCGGGTCAACCCCGCGACCGGAGCCACGCGCAGGGCTTGCCCGAGCATGGCGTCGTTCGGCGCAAACCAGGTTCCCGCCCCGCGCTTCGCGATTGCCAGTCCCGCCCTTTCGTCTGGTTCGAGAAGGTCGCCCAGATCGAGCGTTTCGACCCTTTGAGTGCGCTTGCGCGAAACTGCTCCAGAATATGGCTTGGCGGGATCTCCTGCCCGTCGTCGTTCTCCCACCGAAACATGTCCTTCAATGTCTGGGATGCATGGACCCGCTCCATGCTGGTCCCAATCGCTGCTGCCCAATGATCGGATTGTGGTTCATGTGGAATTCCACATGAGCCACACTTCGAGCAGAGGCCCGCAGACATCCGTTCCTGGTTAAGGCGGCGACGTCTCTCGCGCTGGTATCGCTTTTCCCGCGAGCGGTCGCGCCTGGGCAGCCCCTCCGCGCGGAGCCTGGCGTCCCTGGCACGGCTTGCTGCATTGTCTCGCGCCGCACAGGAGGAACAGGTCGAGCGACCCGGCTCCGGAGCGTGCCTGCCACATCGGACACACATCCCGGCTGCGAGCCTGGCGGCCGTACGCTTGTGGAGCCTTTCGCGATCCGCCCTTTCTCGAGGCAAGGCTCGCACCGGGTCCGGTTCGGTGCAGGTTCCCGCCTGCCGCATCCTTCGCAAGGCCCGGCAGCGCGCCGAGCCCCGACGCGCTTGCGCCATCTCTCAAGGTCGCGCGCACGCCGCGCCTTGATGTCCTCCTGCTCGCACATTGGAGATCCTCCTTGCCGTGGGGTGGAATCCGAAGTGACGGCGCCCGGCAGGCGCTGGACCGGCCGGACGTCCTGAAGGGTCTCTGTCAGCCCTTCTGGTGGTAGTTGCACAGAAGCCCCATTGCGAGCGAACCCCCACGCCTGGATGCCGCCGCGGGTGCAAAGCCCGGTCGCGATGATGATCTCCGTCCGGTCCGGGCGCGTCGCCTCCGCCTCGCTGCGGGAGACCACGGTGCGCCCCGCCGTCCGCCGGCCGTTCGCCTTCGGGTCGTGGGGCGGGACCGGGCGGATCTTGCCGCTCCCGAGGGCGCGGAACCGCTCGACGACGAAGCGGTCGTCGCCGTCCAGGCCGCCACCGAAGTGGTGGGTGAGGTAGGTGCATGCCGTGTTGCCGGGCATTGCCATTGCTGCGCTCATGACGCCTGTTGCGGGGGTCGGGGCTTTCGTGCGATTGAGCGGCTGCGTTGTCAGGTCGTTGGATCTGTCGCCGGTGCCTTGCATGGCCGGACGGGCAGGAGAATTCCCGGCATTGTCAGACGTTCCCGGGGAATGCCGCACGGACCGGCGCTCCCCTCAGTGCCCTGAAAGGAGGCGGTCATGTCCAGAGGAACGGTGAAGTGGTTCAACCAGGCGAAGGGATACGGGTTCATCCAGCCCGAGGACGGATCGGGGGACGCGTTTGTCCACATCAGCGCCGTAGAGAGGTCCGGCCTCACGACGTTGAACGACGGACAGAAGGTGACGTTCGAGCTCGTGTCCGGACGGAACGGAAGGATGGCCGCCGAAAACATCAAGCCGGCCGGATGACGTCATCGCCCCTGTCCGGCTGAAGGGATGCCGGGAGCCGGCACCCTGATGCACCGGCGCAATGACGGTCGCGATGGCGACATGTCGGTTCTGCCGGATCGACAGGACGTCCGAAGTCCGGCACCGCCGAGCCTGCCCGGAAGCCAGGCCCGGCCGTTCGGCCCGGACCCATGGACGAACCAGCCGCCATCCCGGATTCCGGCATGGGTTCAGGACGACGCCTGCGACTGGTTCGAGGCGGCGGCACCGGTTTCGAGCGCATCCCATGCAGCGCGTCGGGCCTCGTCGAACGTGTCGACGATCCGGTCGGTCGGCACGTTTTCGAGGATGTCGAGGCTGTGCAGGGTCTCGGCCACGTCGCCGCCGAGGCCGGTGACGATGCATTCCGTCCCCGAACCGGCCGCGAGTTCCAGGAGCCGCCCGATCACCATGGCGGTGCTGTCGTCGACATACAGGGTGTCCGAGAAGTCGAAGATGACGACCTCGTGCTCCTTGATGTCCAGGCCGATCACGCTGACCAGCCTGTGGGACGAGGCGACGCTCAGCGTTCCCCTCAGCGCCACCATGCCGACCCGGGCCGCGAACGGGTCGGCTTCGGCCAGCGTCTCGTCGCCCTCGAAGAGCTTCGCGTCCAGCAGCGGCACCGACACCACGCTGTCGAGCTCCAGCTGCTCCAGACGGCGGGCGTGCACCATGCCGCCGGCGATCAGCCCGATGGCGACCGCCGTGATGAGGTCGACGAACACCGTGAGGCAGAGCGTGGCCAGCATCACGAAGAGGTGCTCGCGCCTGAGCCGGCGAAGCCTCCCGATCATGCGCCAGTCGATGATGTCCCAGCCGACCTTGACCAGCACGCCTGCCAGCGCAGCGAGAGGGATCGGCTCGACATGCCGTCCGAGGCCCAGCACCAGGGCAAGCAGGAGAAGCGCACGCACGACGCCCGACACCGGCGTCGATCCTCCGGAACGGATGTTGACGACCGTGCCCATCGTGGCCCCGGCACCGGGGAGCGCGCCGATCAGTCCCGCGACCATGTTCCCGATGCCCTGGCCGACAAGCTCCCTGTCCGGGTCGTGACGGCTGCCGGTGATGGCGTCCGCCACGAGGGAGGTCAGCAGGCTGTCGACCGAGCCCAGCAGCGCGAGGATGATGGCCGGCGGCAACGCGTGCAGCAGGAATCCGGCTTGCGGCAGGGCGATCTGCAGGGCCGGCAGTCCGGTCGGGACCGGACCGATGACCGGAGCCTCGGTGAACCACAGCACGCCCAAGGCCGTCCCTGCGGCGAGCGCCACGAGCGGCCCCGGCGCGAACCGCGACAGCTTGTGCGGCCAGAGGAACCCCACGGCAAGCGTTGTCGCGCCGATGGCGAAGGCGCCGGCGTCGACGCCGCCAACGGCGGCCGGGAGCGCGCGTGCGGCGCCCATCGGTCCCCCCGTCGCGCCGGAGGCGCCGAGCAGCGGCAGCGACTGCATCAGGATGATGATGATCCCGATGCCGGACATGAAGCCGGACACGACGACGTGAGGCGTGTAGGCCACGAAGCGGCCGATCTTCGAGACGCCGAGAAGGACCTGCAGCAGGCCTGCGAGAACGACGACGGTCAGGGCCTCGGCGAGGCTGGATGCATGGCTGGTGAGCACCACCGCCATCGCGACGGTCATGGGAGCGGTCGGACCGGATATCTGGGAACGCGTGCCGCCGAACACCGACGCGAAGAAGCCGACCGCGATCGCGCCGTAGAGACCGGCAGCCGCGCCCATCCCGGAAGCGATGCCGAAGCCGAGGGCGACCGGCAGCGCCACCACCATGGATGTGACGCCTCCGAAAAGGTCGCCGCGCAGCGTGTCGAGGTCGTAGCGGCCCATCCTGTCAGGCCTGGGCCCGCATCGCGGGGCGCGGGCATGGTCCGCGACGGAAACCGCGTCCGCCGGGCGACAGCGTGGACCGGTGACGGCGAGGGCCAATGCCGGGAGAGGCTGCGTTCCGCCAAAGCGGTGATCGGCGTGCCGGAACGGCAGGCATCTTGGCGCCTGGGGACGGTCCGGCCATTCGCTTGGTCTCCCTTTACAGGCCGATTTCCGTGAACGGCCCGAACTTGCCGCCGGGGCGGGCTGAGGTCAAGACGCGGACCTGGCCGCCGGGAGGCCGCGCCCATCCCAGCGGGTGATGCGCCTCCATCATCGCCTCCCACAAGCGGCGGTCGTCGGCGTCGCCCGTCGCGTCGAGCGAGACGGGGCCAAGATCTTCCAGTGCTCAGGCCAGCCTGGTGTCGGGAACGTCACGGGCCGGGACGGCGGGAGCGACGGCCGGATCCGGCATGTCGCGGGCGGGCGGAAGCTCGATCCCGATGCGCTCCGCGAGCGCTGGCAGCGCCGCCGCCGCCGCCGACAGACACCGGCGGCCGAGGGCGTTGAGCCAGCCGGTGCGCTCGCACAGCTCGCGGGCCAGCGAATGCCGCGTGTGCTCCCCTGAGCGCAAGGCAACGGCGAGCCAGTCAAGCGTGCGCGAATCGAAGTGGCGGAGACCGACCTGCATGCCTGCGCCATGCAGGAACCCGATCACCTGCATAAGCATGGGACTTTGAAAGGTTGGACGTGAGGTGGAGACCAGGGCGTATCGATGCGATTGCGGCGTTGGGTGCGCCAATTGCAAGGGTCGCGGAAAGTTCAAGGAATGCGGGGCTTGGATTGCCACGACCAAGGCGATCTGGCACCGAAATCACGAAACCGGAAACAACGCAACTGCAAGACAATGGAGAGGAGGAAGCGCGCTGTCGCGGAAATCGTGCCGGTTCGGCGAAGTGCTGTTCGCAAACTGCCTTGACGCTCGTGAGTTCGGCGACATTCCGAACATGTTGCTGAAAGTCCGCGAAAGAAGGATGGCTGCTGCCTGCGCGAAGACATCCACGGCGAAGCCACGCGTCGCTGCATGAGCTGACCAGCCTTTCCGGCGACCGCCATCCGGCGCGAGATCGAGAGTGCGTTGCCCACGGGTTGCCTGATCCCGCTGTCGAGGGGTGCCCGGTGATGGAGGAGGCGTACGAAGGAGGCGTCGAGGCAGTTCCTGCGCGTGGCGGCGCGTGCCCGCCGAAGGAACGGGCAGCGGGGTCATCCGGAACCGCGGCCCATTTCATGCGCAAGCGATCGATGAGGAAGGGGCGTGAGAGACGCCGCTGTGAGAGACCCCGCGCGCCAGGCGGTCTCGCGGACCTGACCGCGATGGTCGATGAGGCCAGGGCCAAGGCCCGCACCGGGACGTCCGATCGCGGCCAGGTTCGCCAGGAACTTGCGGCCGGCCTTCAGGCCGTCGATCGGACGCTCCGGTCGACGAGTCTGGCCACCGCCTCTTCGGTCTGGGTGAAGTGCCTGTCCTGGAGAGCGATTGCGGCAGGAAGGTCGCGGGCGATGACCGCGTGCATGATCTCCTCATGTTCCCTGTTGAAGTCGTGAACCACCGCGGGTCCGGCGCCGGCATGAACCAGCAGCAGCTTGCGGTAGCGCCCCGCCTGGTCGGCCAGCGTGTCCCAGAACCGCAGAAGCCAGGGAGAGCCGCAGGCGGCGAACACCGCGCAGTGGAACTCGCGGTGGAGCCGCTCCCAGGTGACGGTCTTCTCCGCCGCGTCCGAGAAATCGGGAAACGGCGTCCGCTTCAGCAGGTGAAACGACCGCATCATTTCCGCTTCCCAGGCCGCGTCGCCCAGCTCGATGGCCCGGGCCAGGCACAACCGCCCGATTTCCCTTCGGGTTCGAATGATGTCGCGAAAGTCCTCGACATCGATCGGGGCCACGCGTCCGCCGCGATGGCTCTTCCAGGCGACCAGGCCCTCGCTCGCCAGCCGCATGAGGGCCTCGCGGGTCGGCGTCAGGCCGAGCCGATAGCGTTCGTTGAGTTCGGATATCCGCAGCCGGTCGCCCGGCATGAGCGGGCCATGCAGGATTTCGTGACGAAGCAACTGATAAGCGTCTGTACCCATGTGCTTCTCCATCGTTCTCACGGATAAATGATATGTAGTAACTTTTTTTCGTTTGCCAAGCTGATTTTATATGAAGAATATAGAAATATACCAAAAGTGATTGAATGTGTGAAAGATGCCTATTTCCGCGAAACCTCTTGAACACGTGTTCAGCAGTCGGCCGGCGCCGTGCGACGAAATGCCCGTAAGCCGCTCGAACGGTCGGTCGCGCCCTGAAGATCCGCATGCGAGGCCCGCACCGACACCGAATCCCGCCCAGTCACGCCTCCCGACCCTCCGCTCCTTTTGCGGGGCGCGGGGGCTCCGACCGTCCCGCGACGCAGCGCGAATGCGCCGCGCCCGGATGGCGCTTCCCGGACGCGCCTGCCGCGTCAGCAACGGCCGTTGGCGCCTGAACGTCACGACGCGAGGGGACCCGTCATGCTGATTCGTCTTGATTCGTCGCAGCGCACGCCGCTGACCGAGCAGATCGTCAAGGGGGTCGCACGCCTGATCCAGGACCGTGTGCTTCGGCCCGGCGCCCGCCTGCCGTCCATCCGCCATTTCGCTGCCACCCACAATGTCAGCAAGTTCACGGTCGTGAACGCCTACGACCAGCTTGTCGTGTCGGGCTGTGTCCGGTCGCGGCCCGGTGCCGGCTTCTACGTCAGCAGGCCGTGCCAGCTGGAGGAGACGGCCGAGACGGAACCGCAGGCAGACGGGGCCAGGGACGTGCTCTGGCTCATGCGGAGGCAGACGAACCAGAAGTGCTTCCGGCACCGGCCCGGCAGCGGGTGGCTGCCGCAATCATGGCACGAGGAGAACGGGCTGGATCGGGCGATGCGCGAACTGGCGCGCCGGAAGGTCGACGGCCTGGACAGCGGCTATGGCGATCCGCTGGGCTATGCCCCGTTGCGCACGCATGTCTGTCGCCTGCTTGCCGAACATGGCATCGAGGCGTGTCCGAAACAGATTCTGCTGACCGGCGGTGTCGCCGGCGGCGTGGACCTTGTGGCCCGTCACCTCGTCCGGCCGGACGACGCCGTCCTGGTCGACGATCCCGGCTTCTACCAGTGGTTCGGGCACATGCGCGCCCTTGGGGCCGTCGTCCACGGGGTGCCGTGGACAGGGGAAGGACCCGACCTGGAACGGCTTGAGGAGCTTGCGAAAGCGCACCGTCCCCGCCTGTTCATCACCACCCCGGTCGTCCAGAACCCGACCGGCGCCAGCATCTCCCCGGGAAACGCGTTCAAGCTCCTGAAGCTTGCGGAACGCTACGACTTCCGCATCGTCGAGGACGCCATCTTCGCCCTGTGCCATCCGGACGCTCCGCCGCGCCTCGCCGGGCTCGATCAGCTGGATCGGGTGATCTTCGTGACCAGCTTCTCGAAGATCCTGTCGCCGCGCCTTCGCGTCGGGATGCTCGCCGGCCACAAGGACCTCGTCGGTGACCTGGCCGACCTGAAGCTCCTGACCCAGTCGGCAAGTTCCGAATATGCCGAGCGGCTGGTCTGCGAGGTCATCGACCAGGGGAGCTACCGGAAGCTTCGCGGCAGGCTCGTTGCCAGGGTCCAGAAAGCCCGCGTCGCCGCGATCCAGCGCCTGGAGGCGTTCGGCCTCGGCCCGGCCGACGACGGGACGCACGGGCTGTTCGCCTGGCTGGACGTTCCCGGGCACGCCGACACGACGCCCCTTGCCGAGGCCGCGATAGAGCGCAGCATGCTGCTGGCGCCCGGGGCCCTGTTCCAGCCCGACATGGAGCCCTCGCCAAAGATGCGCTTCAATGTCGCCTACTGCCAGGACGACAGCATGTTTCGCGAACTCGATCTCCTCCTCAATGCCACCGCCCGTGGTGGCAGCCGGCAATGGGCCGGGGCGGGACGACCGAGGCGGGAGGCGCGTCATCCGGTGCCGGCGGCGACCGGCCACCATCCCTGAACGGGATTGAACGAACCCGCTGTCGCGGGATCGGCATCGATCCGGCTTCCCGAGCGTACAGTCCCGAAGGGGAACCGCGGCAGCTCCCGCCGTGAGGGCTGGCGGCCCACGGCCGGGAACGACAGCCTGCCGCAAGCGTGGAGGCCCGGCAAGCATGGGATTTCGGCGCGGCGACGGACCGTGAGGGACTCGCGCTTGAAGACAGGCGCCACGGCGCTCGGCCAAAACCACGAAAGCCGGTCAGGAAACCGGGAACCGGCGCAGGGGCAGGTGAACCGATCGACCCGTTCAGCGCATGTTCGCGCGTCCGGTCGCGGCTTGCATCGGCAGACCCGCAAGAGGTGTCGCTCCGCCAGTCCGGATGCCTGACCAGGTAGGCGCCGGCACGGTTCCTGCCGCCCCGACCTGGCCGGTGCAATGTCAAAACCCGGCGGCGCCTGTCATCGTCAACTTAAAGCCGCTCACTTTTTGTCAAAGCATTATTGCACACTTTTTCAGGAAGAGCGGCCCGGATTTGGGAGCATGCTTCCCAGGTGTTTCTCCGCGCTGCGCGCCGGACGCAGGGGGCGAAGCGACACCGGAGGCCGGCGGTCCCAATGCCCGGGACCAGCGACACCCAACGCGGCAATTCCCTCATCCGCCCCGGTCCGTTGCGGCCGCGAGCGTCCGCAACGGACCGATGGATCCGGCAGGCCCTGTACCGGTCGGATCGCCGGAACAGTGCCTGCGGGAACACGGAACCAGGACCAGCGGGACTGACAGGACTGTGAAAGCGGGAACACGGATCCAGGACCGGCGGGATTGACGGGACCGTGATTGCGGGACCGAAGGCACTGTCTTTCGAAAAGCAAGCAAACCGTGCCTGCCAATTACCTGATTCCATTCGCATTTTTCCGACGTCCATCCGGAAAGCGGGACCAGCAGTCCCGTTCAACTGACCAAGGAAAAGGAATCGGGAAATGCACGCAATCTTCCATAAGATCTTCGCCGTCGAACTGGGGTCGACCAGTTTCGAGGCGGAAACGAAACCTCTTTCGGCCGGCGGTTCCGTCCGGCCCGGCCTGGGCGCCCGCGCGCGTCTTCGCGTCTTGGCAGCGGTGCTGCTGGCGCTTCTGTCGGCCGTGCTGGCGGGAGCGCTGCCGGCGCAGGCCCAGTCGCCGTCGGCAGACGGTCCGTCCGCTCCCCGACAGCTCGCCGCCGCGACGGAAGACGGGGGGATCGTCCTGAACTGGTCCGCGCCGGCCGACAACGGCGCCTCCGGCATCCGGCACTACCAGATGCGAAACGCGGAAGGCGCCTCGATACCCTCCGACACGCCCTGGATTTCGGTGGGGTCCCAGACTTCGGGCGCCTTCCGGCAGCTGACGAACGGCACGCTCTACACCTTCGAGGTGCGCGCGGTGAACGACCATGGCCACGGACCCGCGGCCTCGATCCAGGCCATCCCGAACATTCCCACGACGGTTTCGGTGAGCCCCGTGCAGGCGACCGTGACCGAAGGCGCCGACGCGGTGTTCCGCTTCAGCAGGGTCGGACGCACGGCGGAGAGCCTCTCCGTGAGCTTCAACGTTTCCGGCCACTGGAAAATCATGAGCCCCCTCACGCGGCTGCTGACGTTCAGCAGCGGGCAGTCGCAGAACACGACGGTCACGTTCGCGCCAGGCGAGACGGAAGCGACAGTGGCGCTCGCCTCGGAAGCCGACAGCGAGAACGAGGGCGACGGCGAGATCTCGGTCACGATTCGGAACGCGCTGGAGCATGACGTCGGAAGCGCCGGCACGGCTACGGTCCTGGTCGAGGACGACGACATTCCGGCGGTCTCGATCCGGTGGATCTCGCCGCCGATGACGGTCCAGGGCAACACCTGGGTCGGATCGATGGTAGAAGGGGAAGACATCGAATACGAGATCGAATGCACGGGAGGCACGCTCGCGCCCTACGGAGAACGCTTGAGAATTCCCGTGCACGTCCGGGAAGAGCTGAACCATCCCGTGTTCACGAGCTACGGCCGCGACTACAAGGTCCGGCAGCCCTGTTCGGACCAGCCGGAGGAAGGATTCCTGCAGAGCTACGGTTACGGGCGCCAGCGGTATGTCGGTCCCGACAACGGCCGCATCAGGATCGACATCCTGCCGCAAGTCCGCAACATGTATGATTATCCAGGGTATGTCCTGCCTGCCAGCCCTGTATGCTACGGATCTCCCGACGACGTCAGGTTCTGTCCGAAATTCACCTTCGGTTCGGTCACGTCGGTCGACATCGAGGTCCTCAACCGAAACCCGACCATCACCGTCGAAGCCGTTGACGAGGAAGTGAACGAAGGCGAACCTGCCCGTTTCAGGCTGACCCGCATCTGGACATCGGACTGGCTGAACCCGGACGGCCTGCTCGGAGCTTCGACAGACGTCGACTTCGCGATATCCTCGGTCGGCGGATACGTTTCGTCACCCCAGAACGGGCAGGAGACGTTCGGCGCCTCCGAGACCGAGATCATCGTCGAAGTCCCCACGGAAAGCGACGGCGTGTCGGGCAATGACGGCCAGGTGACGTTCGAGATCCTTGCCGGATCCGCAGAGACGCAGGCCGGCAATATCGGCGGTCACTACGAAGTCTACGACCATATCGACGGCATCACCCCGCCAGGCGGCAATTCCCGCATGGCCTCCGTGCGGATCCTGAACAGGGACGCCCCCGGCGTCGAGATATCGGAAACGGCGCTGAAGGTGCCGGAAGGGGAGAGCCGGACCTACACGGCGAGGCTCGCCTCGCAGCCGACGGGACCGGTGACGGTGACCCTCTCGGCGGCCGGCGACCCGGACGTCACGGTCCGGCCCGCCACGCTGACCTTCACCCCCTCGACCTGGAACGCGGCGCAGACCGTGACGGTGTCGGCGGCCCATGACGGCGACGCGGCGGACGACGCGGCGACGGTGTCGCATGCGCCATCCGGCGGTGGCTACGACGCGGTGACGGTGGCCGACGTCGCGGTGACGGTCGAGGACGACGACGCGGCGTCGAGCGCCGTGGCGCTGTCGGTCCTGCCGGGGACGGTCGACGAGGATGCCGGCGCGACCGCCGTCGAGGTGACGGCCACGCTGGACGCGGCGCCAAGGACATCGGACACCGACGTGTCGGTGACGGTGTCGGCGGGGACGGCCGCGGCCGATGACTTCGCGGCGGTTCCGGGCTTCACGCTGACGATCCCGGCGGGCGAGACCGAGGGGACGGCGAGCTTCAGCCTGGCGCCGGTCGACGACGCCATCGACGAGGAGGCCGAGACGGTCTCGGTCGACGGCGCGGTCCAGGGCCTGACGGTGACCTCCGCGGCCGTGACGATCGCGGACGACGACGAGCGCGGCGTGGACGTGTCGGCTTCGTCGCTGACGGTGCCGGAAGGGGGCGGCGGAGCCTACACGGCGAGGCTCGCCTCGCAGCCGACGGGACCGGTGACGGTGACCCTCTCGGCGGCCGGCGACCCGGACGTCACGGTCCGGCCCGCCACGCTGACCTTCACCCCCTCGACCTGGAACGCGGCGCAGACCGTGACGGTGTCGGCGGCCCATGACGGCGACGCGGCGGACGACGCGGCGACGGTGTCGCATGCGCCATCCGGCGGTGGCTACGACGCGGTGACGGTGGCCGACGTCGCGGTGACGGTCGAGGATGACGACGCGGCGCTGCAGGCGCCGGAACTCACCGTGGCGTGGCCCGGCTTCGAGCAGGTGCGGCTAGCGTGGACGGCGCCGACCAATGGCCAGCGTTCGATCACGGGCTACGAGGTCCACGTCGAGCGCGTGGACGACGGCAGCGTGGTTCACGACTGGGAGCCGGCCGGAGCCACGCTCGAACACACGGTGACCGGGCTCGAGAACGAGGTGGAGTACCGCTTCCGTGTGCGGGCGGTGCAACAGTCCGGGCCGGGCGCGCCTTCGAACGCGCTGACCGCGGCCCCGGTGCCGCTCGTTCTCACGATCGTGCCGTACAACGACACGGACACGATTGTCGAGGGTGAGCTTGCCCGGTTCGAGATCCTGCTCTCCGGCCCGCTCACTCACTGGATCGAGTTGGACGTCCGCTACACGTATACGGGGGAGATGATGCTGGATCCCATATCGAGAGACACGACGCAGTATGGACCGCGCCCGCAAGAGAGCATCTTGCCGCGCGTGGTTGCGACGCTGGATGACAGCGCCATCGAGCCCGACGGCTCGGTGACGCTCAGCCTCCTGCCGGGGACGGCTACGGGATCGGAGAGCTGTCGTCGGCGACGATACGTGTTCTCGACAACGACGGGGGCCGGGCGCCGACGGCGCCAGCGGCACCGACGGTGGGCACGCTTTCTCCGACCGTGATCGAAGCGACCTGGCATCCGCCGTCAGACCCGGGCAACCCCGGCTCCATCGATAGCTACGACGTGCAGTACCGCAAGTCGGACGCGACCGGTTGGCTGGACGGACCCGTCGGTGTTGTCGACACGCGGGCCGTGCTTGAGGGGCTTGAGGCAGGCACGTCCTACGAGGTGCGGGTGCTCGCGCGCAACGCGCGCAATCCCCGCAACCCGGACAGCGTGCATGCGGAAAACTGGTCCGGGCCGGGAACCGGAAGCACCGCGCCGTCGTCGGCGGTGACGGTGTCGGTGGCGGAACCGTCCGGATCGCCCCAGGCAACGGAAGGCGACGTGCTTGCGTTCATCGTGACCGCGGACCCCCCTCCGGCCTCGGACCTGCGCGTGGCAGTCGCGGTAAGCGAGTCGGGGGCCATGCTCCTGGCGCCCTTGCCGTCGGAGGTCACGATCGCGGCGGGGACAGGCGAGGCGGTGCTCGATGTGGCGACGGTGGACGACGCCGTCCACGAGACGGCAAGCCAGGTGTTCGTCGCCATCGCGCCAGGTTCCGGCTACGATCGGGGTGAGGCGGTGGCAAGTCGGCACGTGTCCGACAACGACCCGTCCGGTCCGGACGGAGCCCCGGGCAAGCCCCTCAACCCGCACGCGGAGCCGATGAGCGATACCGAGCTCAGGCTGACGTGGGACTGGCCGCAGGACATCGCGCGCGACCAGGTCACGAGCTGGGTCGTCATGTGGACGGTCGAGCCCTGCGGGCAGGCGTCGCCGTCTTGGGCGGCTGCGCAGTCCCTGCCGGCGGGCGACGGCGATCCGACGGAGTTCGTGCTGACGCCCGGCCGGGCGGCGGCGGCGCACTTCCGGGTGGCGGCGCTGCTTGCCGACGCACATCTCGGACCCTGGTCCGAGGCTGTGTGCGCGGACACCACGGCGAACAGTCCGTTCGAGGTCGAGGGCGCACGCGTGGTCAACGACCCCGGCAGCAACGGGACCTGGGACGCGGGCGAGACGGTGGAAGCCGAAATCGTCTTCAACCGCCCCGTGTGGGTGGACGACTCGAACGGACGGCCGTCGCTCGCAATCGTTCTCGACGGCGCGCGGCGCGAGGCGCCATGGGTCGGCGGCGGGGGCACTCCGACGCTCCGCTTCGCCTATCCGGTCACGGCGAACGAAGCCGGCGCGAGGGTCGCACGCGTGCTCCCGAACGGACTGTCCCTCAACGGCGCGACGATTCTCGACGCCGAGGGGCGCCGACCGCCCGACCGCTTCGACGTGACTCCGGTCGTGACCGCGGTCACCGTGGAAGCCGAGGCGGACGGGCTCTGGAGTCCGGGGGACGCGGTGCACGTTCACGTGGCCTTCAACGAGCGCGTGACGGTCGACACGCAAGGCGGATGGCCGTCGCTCGGCGTCGTTGCCGGCGCCGCGCCGGAAGCCCGCGCGGTCTATGCGGGCGGCTCGGGGACGCGGACGCTCCTGTTCGCTCACGCCGTGCCGGAAGCGGCCGCGCCGGCTTCGAGCGTGGTGGTGCTCGCCAACTCGCTGGCGCTCGAGGGCGGCGTCATTCACCGCGGGGGTGTCGCGGCGGACCTGCGCCATCCGTGGGCGCATCTCGACGCGACGTCGTCCGGGGCGGTGCCTGCGCTTTCTGTGGCCGACGCGTCGGCTGCCGAGGGCGGACGTCTCGCCTTCGCCGTGACCCTAGATCCCGCGTCGCTGGAGACGGTGACGGTGACGGTGACGGTGGCCTACGCGACGTCTGACGGGAGCGCCAGCGCCGGGACGGACTATGCGCGGGCTGCCGGACGGCTGACCTTCGCGCCGGGCCAGACCCAGGCGCTGGCCGAGGTGGCGGTGCATGCCGACAGCATCGACGAGGGTGTCGAGACCCTGACCTTCACGCTCTCCGGCCCGTCCGGGGCGGAGATCGCGAAGGCGCAGGCGACGGGCCGTGTCGTGGATGCGTCTGCGCTGACGGCGTCGTTCGAGGACGCGCCGGAGGAGCATGGCGGATCGAACGTGTTCGGGTTCCGGCTCGTGTTCAGCGAGCCGGTGTTCAACGGCAACGAGCCGTTCGACAAGAACCGGGCGATCCGGGACGCTCTCCGGGTGAGCGGCGGCACGGTCAGGGGCGGACGCCGGGTGAACCCCGGTGCCTTCGACCAGTGGATCCTGTGGATCAGGCCTTCCGGCCACGGCGACGTGACCGTCAGCCTGCCTGCGACCACTGGCGGTTGCGACATCGCGGGGGCGATCTGCACGCCCGACGGCAGGGCGCTCGCGAACGCGCCGGCCGTCACGATCCGGGGCTTGCCCGGACTCTCGGTGGCGGACGTCGCGGTCCAGGAAGGGCCCGGCGCGGCGCTGGCCTTCCCGGTGACGCTCTCCCGGGCGTCCTCCGGGCAGGTGACGGTGGACTACGCGACCGCCGACGGCAGCGCGACGGCAGGCTCGGACTACGTCGCGACCAACGGCACGCTCACCTTCGAGGCGGGCGAGACGGTGAAGACCGTCGCCGTCCCGGTGCTGGACGATGCCATCGACGAGGGCTCGGAGAACCTGACTCTCACCCTTTCGAACCCGTCCGGCAACGCCCGGCTCGCCGATGCCACGGCGACCGGCACGATCCGCAACTCCGATCTCATGCCCCAGGCATGGCTGACGCGGTTCGGGGGCACCGTCGCCGAGCAGGTTCTCGACGCGGTGCAGGGCCGGCTGCAGGGACCGCCGGCCGTCGGCGTGCAGGTGACGCTGGCCGGCGAGCGGGTCGTTTCGCCGGCTGCATCGGGCGGCGAGGAACCCGGATCGGGGTCCATGGCAGGGTCGGAACGCCGCGACGGCTACCGGCCGGTCCCGCCCCACGAGTTGCTGACGGGCTCGTCCTTCCAGTTCACCAGCAGGGCCGACGGCGCCGACGGCGACCTGGTCTCCATCTGGGGACGGGGCGCCCGGAGCAGCTTCGACGGACGCGAGGGCGACCTCTCCCTCTCGGGCGAGGTGACCAGCGCGCTCGTCGGCGCCGACTGGAGCAGTGACAGGTGGACCGCAGGCGTGTTGCTGTCCCACGCTCTTGGCGAAGGCAGCTACCGGGGGGCGTCGTTCGGCAAGGTGGAGAGCGCCTTGACCGGGCTGTATCCCTACGGGCGCTACGAGCTCACCGACCGGGTGACCGCTTGGGGCACGGCAGGCTACGGCGCGGGCACGCTCACGCTTAGGCCGGAAGAGCGCGAATCGGGAGATGGCGCAGCGATGCGGACCGACATGGACCTCATGATGGCGGCCGCAGGGCTGCGCGGGGTGGTGGTCCGGGCACCGGCCGAGGGCGGCCCGGAGGTGTCGGTCGAGACCGACGCGCTCGCGGTGCGCACCCGTTCCGGAGCGCTCGGCACCCACACCGGCAACCTGGCCGCGGCGACCGGCGACGCAACCCGGCTGCGCTTCGGCCTGGAAGGGACCTGGCATGGCCTTTCGGTTGCGGGTGGCAAGCTGAAGCCGAGGCTCGAGTTCGGCATCCGCCATGACGGCGGCGACGCCGAGACCGGCTTCGCGCTCGACGCCGGCGCCGGACTCGCCTGGTCGCGACCGGAGAACGGCCTTCGGCTGCAGCTCGCGGGGCGGGGCCTCCTGGACCTCGAATCGAAGGGCTTCCGGGAGAAGGGCGTGGCGGGTTCGCTCGCCTGGCAGCCGGACGGCGAGGGCGGGCGCGGCCCGAGTCTCGCCGTGACCCGGACCCTGGGCGGGGCGTCCTCGGGCGGCGTTGACGCGCTGCTCGGACGACGCACCCTGGCGGGGCTCGCCGTGGGCAACGACGGCGACCCGCTGGAGAGCCGGAGTTCCGAGGTCCGCTTCGGCTACGGCTTCGCGGCGCTCGGCGGTGGGTTCACCTCGACCCCGGAGCTTGGCTTCGGCATGTCGAACGGCCGCCGGGAATACAGCCTGGGCTGGCGGCTCAACCGCGACGGGCGCGGCGATGCCGGGTCGGTCGAGTTCGCCATCGAGGCAACCCGCCGGGAATCCGCGGATGACCACGCGGGCGCGACGCCCGAGCACAAGGCCGGGTTCCGCTTCACGGCGCGTTGGTGAGGCGGCAAAGGTCCGGGCGCCCGCCAGGCGTGCGCCCGGACGATGCGAGCGATCGGAAGGGCCCGGGGACAGCCCCGGGCCCGATCCGCGGCCGGAGGCGCCGGCGGAAGACCGGAAGAAGAGGCAGCCGGCGTTGCGTGCCGAGATTCCGGAATCGCCCCAAGCCGACTCGAATCTCGCCACATTCCCGACAGATTGGAATCGACGGATGTGCCCCCCGAGAGGCGCATCCGGCAGTCGCTCCGGGGCATTTCGCACGTGTGTGACGACAATCGAGCTTTGTGCAAGGAACAGGCGGGATCAGGGGCGGTCGGGCGTTGTCTCAAGGTTGCCCGGGCGTCAGAGCTTCGGCTTGACCGCGGTCAATTCCGTTCCGCTTCGGGTGCCTGCCTTGAGAAAGATCGGCCGGACGCCCTGAGCGACGTTCGATGGTCGCCCCTGCGGAGTTCCGCACACGGAGCTTGCCTGGCACCTCGCCGGCGATCCGGCCCTGTTGGCCTCGCCAATAAAGTGCGGATCCGCACGCGTCTCGCCAATCCAATGTGTGCAATTCCTCGTTGACAAAAGTGGGAGTCTCAAGATTGCCAGCAACAGCGTCGGCCACGGCGCCCGGACATCCAAAAAATCGCCTTGACGATTTCGACCGGGCTAAGCACTTGGCGCGGCGTTTATGTGGAAGTCAGTTCGAGCGAGGAAGGGCACATGTTCCTATCCAGGACCGAGGGACCCGTTCGGGTTCGTCGTCCTTTCCTCAACCTCCGAAATTGCTGAAGCGCCCGGACGGGCCTGCCCGTCCCGAAGGCCCCTGCCTTCTCTGGCGGACCCCGCGAGACACGGCTTGGAAGTCGCGCGATGCCGATACGACTACGGCGAAATTGGGGCCGGGTGCGCGAATTTGCCGAAGGGCCAGCGCATGCGGAGTTTGGATACCATCTTTGAGGTGAACCGGCGGCAAGATCACGAAACCGGAAAGACGAGCGTGGGAGTGATCCGATTGCTTCTCGGCCAACACGTTCGGCAAAGACGTGGAGATTCCTTGCCGATGAGGAAGTCAGTGGCAGAGCGCTTCCCGACATCTAGCAACCTGGGCGAGGATCAAGGCCTTTGCCAAGCGCAGGCCATGTCATGACGGATACCAGGAACACGCCAGCCGCCGACACGTAGAACGGGAGAGCTATCGCCAGACTCCTCCCTACGGAATCTTCGGCGACCCTCACGATCAATCCGCACCCGAGCATGCCCACCGGCATGAGGGCCCATGCCGTAAGCCGGTACTGGCTGTTGATGCGCCCTCGCATCCAGTCTGGCAAGGCGCGCTGCCGAAACGAGACCGATACCGTGTTTCACACCGTGCCGCTGAAGTTGAACAGGAAATACACTAGCGCAAGACTCCATGTGTCTGGTGCGACAGCCATGCAGAGGAAGCTCGGCGTGGAGAACAGCAGGGCATACTGCGCGGTTCGTCCCGGTCCCAGCGTTGCAACGATCCTGTTGCCGAACCAGCCGCCGACCGCGCCGCCCAAGGCGCCGACCGCGAGCACGGAACTGTAGTCGAACGACGATCCACCCAGGTTTTCCTGAACGTGAAGGATCAAGGCCGTCAGCGCCATCAGGAAGAAGAGGTTCCACGCCCCGGCCACCGCCGCCAGCTTCAGAAGGAAGTCGTGCGAAAGCAGGAATCCGGCAGCCTCCCGGATGTCCTGCCACCACGTGGATTGACGCTTCCTCAACGTGAAGGCGCCGCGAACCCTGAGGAACGCCGCCGCTCCAAAGGCGTAAAGGAGGCCCGCGACGGCAAAGGGCATGCAGGGAGCCCAAAGAAGCATGGCGCCGCCCAGCATCGGCCCGACAAGCGAGTTGCAAAGCAGTTTCGCGGCCCAGTTCCGGCCGTTGGCCTTCTCCAGCGAACTGGCTTGCACGATCGAGGGCAGGATCGTCTGCATGGAATTGTCGCGGACGATCTCCAGCATTCCGCGACAAGGGCGGAGATGACCAGCGCGGAATGGACCGGCACCGAGCTGACGCCGGAAACTGCCGGGGGCCCGAACGGGACCTTCAGGCAAACCAGTCCGGAAAATGCGGCCAGAAGAAGAATCCGTGAGATGTCGGCAGCCATGATCAGGCGCTTGCGGTTGAAGCGGTCCGCGATCACGCCCGCGAAGACAGCGAAGCCCAGCCAGCCGAGACGGACCGTGAACGGCACTGCTGCAATGAGAATGGCATCCCGGGTGAGCAGTGACGCGGTCCAGGCCCAGCAAACCAGAAGAATGCCGTCGCCAACGTTGGTCGACGCGGTCGAGACCAGGGAACGCCTGAATGCCGCCGGCAGGATGTCATCACTGTTTCGCGTCGGCGTTACGAGCGGTTGTGGCTGCCTTGGAATCACGCACTGCCTGTTCCCGTTGCCGAAGTCCCCGGCCGGCCGGCACGGAACCATGAGTTGTTCGCTCGCTGCCCGAAGTCAAGAGATTCCCTTCATCCGGCGAGCATGGCGGCGAGAAGGCAAAGTGCTGCATCGATCAGGACATTGGCAAGGACGTACGGAGGTGTCGTGCGCAGGAACTCGAATGTCCTCAACCTCGCTTCCAGCATTCAATTCCTCGGCTGAACTGAGCAACGGGAACAAGGCGGACATCGAGGCTACCAAGCACGGGATTCTCCCGGAAGGGACTTGTTCATCACACTGTCAACACCTCTGGTTCAATGGATGTGCCGTGCAGGGGCGCACCGGACTTCGAGATTTGGCAGTCGCCGACAGACACGTTCGGAGGTGACCCTTTGGCAAGCACCAGGCACGATGGCAAGGGGTTGCCAGACACTGTCGCGATGCGAGGGGCCAAGAAACTTCCAGTTCAATCAGCGTTCCAATTTGCCATCGTTTCAGCTTTCCAAGTTTCGTCTTGCATCGGTTGAAGCCAACGCCGATGGCACAACTCGCCGATGTCGGGAGGGATCGTGTGTCCGAACGCGCCCGGCAATGACTTGTCTTGGCCAGTGCCTTGAAGGGGAAACCCGGACGACCCGAGGGAGTGCCGGATCGGCCGTGCCTTGACGGGAGGGAAGAGGGAACCCACCGGTCTTCCGGGCTCGTCGCCAAAAGGTCTGCCATTGCGAGGGCGACAGGGTTGTCCAGGTCTGCGCCGTACGCTGTCATTCAGGTGCGGGGACAGGGAACAGGTTGTCAGCGTGAAGTCCGGCACGAGTCCGGGCAGGATCCCGGACAAGGCAGGGAGCAGTGGAGGAAGACGGATGGATCGACCGGACGCGCCGGTGGCCGGGCGGAAAGGCCGGGACGTGGCGATCGAACTTTGGCGCTGCTTCGACGAGAGGCGGTTCCGGGATGCCTTTCCGCTGCTGTCCGAGGACTTCGAGGCTCATTGGCCGAACACCCGGGAGCGCATCCGCGGCCCCGGGAACTTCATCGATCTCAACGAAAGCTATCCGGGCGACTGGCGCTGCACGGTCCGGCGAATCGACGAGTGCGGCGACACCGTGGTGACCGTGACGGAAATCAGCGACGGCGAGACCTCCCTGTTCGCGGTGTCGTTCCTTGAAGTGCGGGACGGCCGGATTGCCAGGGCGGAGGAGTATTTCGCGGAGAACGGCCCACCGCCGTTTGATCGCTCGGGTTTCGCCGAGCGCTACTGATCGGCGATGCGCCTCCGTGGCTCGCCCTGCGTTGCATCGATCCACTCCCCGCGACCGGGCGGTGCGGTGCCGAAGTCGCCAAAGCGAGAATAAGGTCACCCATGTACGTGTCCGGCGTTGGCGGGCACCGAAGCCCTGGAGACCGGCCGTGCAAGCGGGAAGGGCGGAAACCGCCTGCCGGGTGCGGGCGGACGCGGGTGCACGGGGCCTCAATCCGGCAGGCATTTCCAGGGCTGTCACCAGGATCCCGTTCCGCCTGGCGGCGCTTTCAGCCGGACGCGCCACGCTTCGTCCCGAGGTCACCCGTGCGCTCTCACCTTGCCATGCCGCCTGCGCCCTGTCATCCGTTTCCTGCGGCCGGCTCCGGAAGTTGCGGGCGGCTGAATGCGACAAGGGAGGAATCCGGGATGACAGGAACGAGCGAGGGACGAATCGCCGAGGCGCTGGAGCGCATCGACGGCAACCTGGGACGCATTGCGGACGTCCTTGAGGAGGGCGGGTTGAACGACATTGCCGACGCGTTCACGATCATCGCCATGGCGATCACGGGCATGGAGCCCGAACTCGAGGACGAGGACCTGCCGGAGCACTGAGGGCGCGGATTGCCGGTCGGACAGGTTCGGGCCGCCGGACGCAGAACCATTCGTGACGGGTCGTGTTGACCATGCGGGCACGCTCGGAAACGGGCCGCGTGTCCTCACCATTTCAACACGCCGAAAGTGGCCGGCAGGCCACGCAGGGACGCTTCCGACCACGTCTCCGAGCGCCTCCGATGAGGATTGGCGACAAGCGTCATCGTGGCGCGGGACAGAGCGGAACGTGCGGGGCCGGGCAACGCACCGAGGACACCTCGCCATGAAACTTCCAGTTTGAACAGCATTCAAATCCGCTCGCCAATGATTGAAAAGTTGCGCGACTTTGGGGACGGAGGCTCCATGAGGCATGCAGAACCGGGTGCGCGCCAAACACATGTGCGGGAGACACGATCTCACAGTCGTTCGCTGGCGCCCTGCGGCGGACGCGCTTGCACACCGCCCTCCAGTCGTCGAAGAGTTCGGGAAGGTCGTGCCATCCCGTACGTAGCCGCCAGAATTCCACCGCGCGGAATTTCAGGTTGCCCATTGCAGTCACATAGCGGGGTGGCGCGTTGCCAAGCGGCTTTGGCGCGACCAGCGGCCAAATGGCTTCGATCCCCTTCAGGTCTGAACTCACTTTGGGAACCGTCAGCACTGCCCTTGCAACCGTTCTGGCGCAGCAGGCATCGATCCGCCCGAATTACTGCTCGCAAGAAAACGTGCGGCAACTCTTCTCAGACGTGCCCTCTCGATTGCGATCGCGGTCGCAGGACCGCGCGTGACCCACTTGCCGATGACGGCCAGCGGCGTGAACTTCGCGTAAGCCCGGCAGAGTGCGGCGTGGGGCCGCCGAGGCCCTTGCCGCTGTACCGCTTCGCATGGTTTCAGAGGATCTGGGCATCAACGCCGGCATCGCCGACGTTCCCGGTCAGGGATGGCTGGCCCTCGATCACCAGGCCTCTTCCTCCACCCGGGTCGTGCCCTCGCTCAGGGATGGCCGCTGCTGCACTTCGGCGTGAAAATGGGGTGGGTCAAGCGCTGTGGGACATTGCGGATTGGCATGAGAACCGCTGTCGTTCCGGGCACCGGTCCTTGCCCGGAACATGGGCCGCTCACAACTCGCGGCCTCTCTCTTGCGGGAACACAGGACCCGACCGAAAGGCCGGCCCCCAAAAGGTGACCCCGCATGCAACATGGCATCGTGGCCACCTCGGGACAGGGAGGCCGAACAAGAAGCCGCACCGGGGCCGACCTGTGGCGGCCCCGGTGCGGTGAACCCGGATCAAATGCAGCTGCCGTCGAGTGCCACGGCGACCGCCTCGAGCTGTTCTTCGCTGAGGTCGGAACTGGGCGGCAACGCCAGGTATATGGTGTTCATGTCGCTTTCCTGCACCTTGATGTCGATGCTGTCGGGAATCGTGATCCCGAACTCCTCGCCAATGACGTCCTTGGGGTCGGCCAGAAGCCGAGCCCGGAATTCGGGGCTCTCCACCGCCTTGGCCGTGACATGGGCACAGATTTCCTCTGCGGCGTGCATCGCGTTCCCCTTCGCAGTCGAATCGGGCGCACACAAGCACCAGCTTCACCAACAAATAGAAGGTCTTGTGTAAATTGTGTGTTTCGATTTCGAGACAATTGATATTTTTTTGATAAAGACTCGGCGCGGCAGGGCATGATCCCGGGCTTTGGCGTGACATTCCATCTGAAGCGGAATCTCCAGCCTGCGAATCGCCGTCCTTTCGTCCAGCGCGCTGAAACGCAATGGCTGCCCGCCGCAGACGCGGCGCCACGGCTGGAATCCTGATGAAAGGACCACGGTGACGCGCGTGGCGGCAGGGCGGCGGCCCTGCCTGACGAGGTCGGGCCATTCTCCGGCCGGTTCTCCAGGCACGTTCCCGCCCGCTGCGCGTGCTGACGCATCCGGCCCTCCTGGTGGTCGACGAAATCGGCTACCTGCCGGTCAGCCAGGACGGTGCCGTGCTGTTCTTCCAGCTCGTCAACGCCCGGCACGAAAGGGCGTCAACGGTCCTGACGTCGAACAAGGGCTTCGAGGACTGGGGCCGCGTGCTCGGCGACGAGGTCATGGCTGCAGCCCTGATCGACCGGCTGGTCCATCGCTGCCACATCGTCAACATCCGGGGGAACAGCTACAGGATGCGGGATCACCAGAACCTGACGCGTTCCGGCACGGACCGGCGCCGCAGGAAGGACGGATCATGATCGGCGAAGACGGCAAGGACGGCTTCGGTGCGGGCCGGTTGCCCAAAGCCCTGCCGGATCCAGCACCCAGGCACCCTGTCTGCGGGCATGAACTCGCACCAGAACTGTTGCATTTTCATTTGCCAGATGGAGTGCGCCCCTGCGGTTGGACAATTTGTGGAGTGCGCCCTTTCGGTAGGACAGTTCAGCCTGCACTATTTGACCCATCCAGGGCGTTCGGTGACGTCGTTGTGGCGGGCATGGTTGATTAGGCGTTTCGTCAGCGAGGGCGGCAGCATCAGTTCGCGCTCCGCGACGGTGATGAAGCAGTTGCACAGGCAGCGGAACCAAGACTTCGCGCCGCCGGCCTTGCTGATGTGGCCGTAGAAGTGGTACGGGTCTTGGGCATGGCCGGTGGCGCTGGTTAGCTAGGGAAACACCCAATCCCGGATGGCCGCGGGATGATTGCCGAGAGCGCCCTCTCGCCGCGCGAGAATCGTGGCGAGCTGATTGGTGACGGGAACCTCCAGGGGCACGCCGGTCTTGGTCTCCTCGACGCGGAAGGTGAGGGCGTTCAAGTCGACCCGCTCGACGTCGCTGCGGTCGAACTCGTCAAGGGAACGGTCAAGACAGTCGCCGAGATCCCTGTGAACGGTGCGGCGATAGCTGGCGACGGTGCTGTCCCTGCGCCTGGGTCCGACGGCAAGCCAGTTCTCGAAGGCCTTGCGCAGGGTCGGGGTGGAACGGGTGCGCGCCCGGTCCGCGAGCGGGTCCTCGCCCAGGGCGACGCGGCCGAGCATCTCCCGGGCGCGGCGCGCCCGGTCGGCGGTGACGAGGCCGTGACGGCCGATGACGATCCTACGGTTCGGCGCCTTCCGGCCGTGATCGCCGGCACGGTAGCTTACGAGGTACGAGCGCAGGCCGGACGGGTGAACGCGGACGCCGAATCCGGTGAGCCTGTCGTCCCATGCGATGTAGGGTCTGTCCCCGGGCCGGAGCGTGTCGACGGTCCGCGCCGTGAGCGTCATCCTGAGGTGCGCGGCGAGTTTCGCGGACGGAACGGCTGAGTTGCCGGACATGCACCAGTTGACACGGAATCGCAGCCCAATGTCAACGCGTCGAGCTCGACAGGTGCGCCCCTCCGATATGCTCTGTTGAGCTCTGATGACATGGGCACTCTTGACAACGGACAGATGTGGTCACAGGGGGTCACGCAGCACCCTGAAAGAGATATAACGTTGAAACTTCCAGTTTTAACCGCCTTCAATCTGTATTCCACATTGGGACCGGATCGTCGTCGCATTTGTCGCGCGCCACGGGGTCATGGACTTGCCTGCGTGAGTTGTTGGCCAGCAAGCTCTGACGGAAGGCTCCGAAAGAGGGGAATTGCGGGCCAAAGTCCTTCACGTTGCGTGATCGGCACATCGATTTGCGTGCAGAAGCTCAAGGGGAATCACCCGTCGTCGCAAGAGCGGTTCCTTCATTCGGCGGCAAGGAACTCCAGGATCGCGGCGTTCACCGCCTCGACCTGCTGCCAATGCGCGAAATGGCTCGCATTGCCGAGCAGGAGCAGCCGCGAGTCCGGAATGAGCTCCGCCATGCGCTTCGTGTGCGCTTCGTCGATAGCCTCCTCGTAGACCCCGGCGGCAATCACGAAGGGAACCGCGATGCCTTCCAGCTGCGCGTCCGTGTATGCGGGCTGTTCGCTCCACATCGCGAACACCTTGCCGGAAAAGCTTTCCCACGCGTCCGGTGTCGGCGAGATCCTCGCGTACTGCGCGGCCGCGTGGCCGACATAGGCGCCGACCAGCGCATCGGAAAAGGCGGAAGGGCGAAGGGCGTCCGTCCTGTAGTTCGCCCCGAGCGCGAACACCCTGGTCAGCCGGTCGGGATTGTGGATCGCCAAGTCGAGGCCGATGTTGCCGCCGTCGCTCCAGCCCACCACGGCGGCCTTGTCGATGCCCAGGCTGTCCATGACTCCCATCACGTCACTTGCCATGAGGTGGTAGCCATACGGCTGGTCGTCGTCCGTCGAGCGGCCATGGCCGCGGCTGTCTATGGCGACCACCTTGTAGCGTTCGGAGAGGGCGTCGACCTGGCCGCCGAAATCCTCCGCCGCGCCCAGGCCGCCGTGCAGCAACAGGACCGCATCCCGATTGCCGGAGCCGTAGAGCGCGTAATGAATGACGGCGCCGTTGACCTGGACGGAGTCCGTCGCTTCCGGCGCTGGCAGGGGCCGGGGCGGCGTCAGCGTCCTCCAGCCGTCACCTGCCGCCACATTGCCTGTCGTGGCAAGCAGCCAGACCATCCCGATGGTCAGCAATTTCGACGTCGTGCGTTTCATGACCGTTTCCTCCATAGAGCGCGCATCCTGCGGCCTCCAGCATGGCGCGGTTGAGTGAATGCCGGTTCCTGTCCGGGACGCCGGCCATCTTGACTCTAGCCGGATCGTGAACGTGGATCAATCAGGCTCGCACAGGCACTGGGGACCAGACCTGGAGCGGTTGGACGTTTCCCGCTTCCGCGGAAAGGCCGGGCACAAGGTCGCTCGTGCCGACCGGTCCGGCGACACGCCTGAAGCCCCACAATGACCCGGCGAGGGCCCGGAAGGCCCGAGATGGGAGGAACCCGCAACGACGCTCGGCGAGGGCACGGTCCGCTGGCAGCACTGCCGCAGCGCCCGGCGAGACCGCGGCGGAGCATCGCAGTTTTCTCTTGGATCTCGCGCCTCCGCGGCGTTTCCCGTCCGGGAATCTTCGCTTTCAGCGTTCGCCACGAAGCGGAATTTTCGCGGCGGGATTCCGATGGCGGATGTTTCCCTGGCTGCAACGGGCCATGCCGCAGCCAGGCATGGAGAACAAGCTGCTGCGACCGATGGCGCGACCTCGGCGAGCGATCCGGGTACGATCCACCGCGTTCGTTTGCGGCATCGCTGCCATGGCGCGTCGGTCACCGAAGTGGCGCAGGCCGCCTGTTGACGACAGAATGCTGGCCTGGAGTGCTTGCCAATGGTCTGCCGCAGTGCCGCCAGGGCACTGAGCCGCGGAAATAGTGGAAGAAACGAGTGCCTTGCGCCATTGCGACTTTCTGTGGTGATCCGTGAACGACTCGAACCCGCAACCCGCTGACCAGGATTCAGCCGGTGTCGTGCGGGCTGGCGCGGCAACGACCTGAGTTGCGAAACCATGCCACGCCACGCCGCGCGATCTTGGCAACGAGGCGCTCTAGCGGGGCCGGACGTGGCGGTGCATGAATCGTTGCCAGGGAATCACGGATCGGTTGCGGGCGGTCCGGAATCCGCGGAACCCGAGCAAGACCTCCAGTTTGAACGGCATTCCGTTTCCGTTGAGGCTCGGCCGTCGAGTTCGCCTTCAGAAAGGTCTGATGACATTTCGTCCTGCCCAACCGTGACGATTCGCAACTGAGCGCAGATGAACCACCGCCCCCGCTCAAGCACTATCGTCGCCAATTTCTTCCACGCCTCGTCGGGCATGGGTTCCGCCAGGCCGAAGTTCCGGTCGACGAACGCGCCTGGCATCTTCTGGACCATCATCCTCTGCCGCACGTGCTTGCGGCTCCGGAAATCAAGACGGGCTTTCCGGCCCGCCTTCCGTTTGCGAATGACCGCGTCCCGTGTCCTGAAGGCTGCGTTCACCGCCTCGTCGCAGTCGGCCGAGCGGAACGTGCCGCCACGTTCGCCAACTTCGTCACGGACGCAGTCCCGGATCGTGGCGCGGAGCGCGGTCCGCTTCAGGTCCGGCCCCTTCGGGTCCACGAGGCCCGCGTCGGCCTCCCGGAAGCAGGCGACGGCAAGGTTGTGGGCGCGGCGCTGCTGGCGGACAAGCTCGTGCAGCAGGTCAGGGTCCTTCGGGTAGGCCCTGATCTTCCTCGTGGCCTTGACCAGGACGCTTGCCGTGACGGAAGTCCCGGGAGGAAGCGAGATCCGCAGCGAGGCGGCGGACGCCGGACCGGACGGAATGATCGCCCGCTTCCAGAAGCTCGATGCTTCCTCCCGAAAGTTCGATGACGTGCCCGACGGTCGGGCTGCCCGACCGGGTGATGCGGTCCGGTGCGGCAGCCACCACATGGACGGCCTCTCCGCGCATAGCCCGTTCCAGTAGGGCGACAGGGCCTCGTCGCCTGAAATCGACTCCGGATCCAGCTTCACGGACAACGTGTCCGTCGGGATGCCGATCGCGCAAGAGTCGCTCCCGGGCGTCAAGGGATGACTCCTGCTTCGCGCCGGACACGCGGGCGTGGAGGATGGCGTCGGGACCGACAGGAACCCGGACCCTGCAATGCCCTCCGGGTGTCCGCTCATGTCGTTCATGGCGTCTTCCTTGCATCCCGGGTCATGTCGTTTCCGCCGTGACCGCCCTGCGTCTCGGCAGATGCCGTCACCGTCCACGATGCGCGACTTGCCATATGTTCCTGTATTGTTCAAGAGAGGACACCTGAAATGTTGCCTTCGTTGCTTGACAATGAAGCAGCGGCGACCTTGCGTGAATTGAATTTGGTCTATGGCGCATGCGATGCTCAATGACGAATCCCACGAACAATGACATCCGCCGGTGCTCTGTGGCGGATGTCACTGCCAGGCTTCCTCGCCGCACCTCCATGGCCAAGGCCCCTGAATCAAGAGACCCCACCACGCTTCATCTCGTGTTTCCAAAGTGCAGGTGGCGGAGAGACAGGGATTCGAACCCTGGAGACGGTTTCCCGCCTACACGCGTTCCAGGCGTGCGCCTTCGACCACTCGGCCACCTCTCCGGCGCATGTTCCTTAGCCGCTTCAACGCATGGCATGCAAGTGCAGACGGAAGGGCAAGAACCAGGAGGTCTTCGAATATCAGGCGTCGGACAGGTTTCTGGCCCGCCGCAATCATCCCCTCCGAATGGTTTCGGGCATGAGTCCAATGATCGCTGGCGGGTCAAGCCGCGATTTTGCCAGCCCATCCATGAACCGGAAATTCGGATCGCTCAGCCACAACCACCGGGATCGCCGCGCGAGCGGCCAGGTTGGCAGAAATGCAGCGTTGGTCAGGAATCAAGGTGCACGTAGACACGCCGGTTGCGGGCGCCCTTCTTCTCGACCTTGCCCAGGCGGATTCGCCCGATTTCACCAGTTCTCGCCACGTGGGTCCCGCCGCAGGGTTGCAGATCGACCTGCCCGTCACCGATGCCGATCCTGACCAGCCGAACGCGGCCGGCTCCACGTGGCGGTTGCACCGACATCGTCTTCACGAGCCCTGGGTTTGCGTCGAGATGTTCCTCCGTGATCCAGTCTTCGCCGACCTCGAGGTCGCGTGCGACGAGCGCGTTCATCTCGTCTGCCAACGCCTCCTTGTCCTCCGGAGGGTCGGCCATGTCAAAGTCAAGCCGCCCCCTTTCCGGGGAAATCGAACCACCGGTCACGGGAAGGGGAATCACGACGGACAGCAGGTGCAAGGCCGTGTGCACCCGCATGTGCCCATAGCGGCGGTCCCAGTCGAGAACCTGCTGAACCTCCGTGCCCGGCGCGGGCAGAGATGCGCCCTCTTCCGGCACCAGGACCGGATGGCCCGCATCCCTGACTGTCGCGGCAATGCGCGCTTCCCCTCCCTCCCAGCGCAGCAATCCGCAGTCACCGGGCTGGCCACCGCCAGTGGGATAGAACACGCAAGCATCCAGAACGATGCCGCCACGTTCGTTGATCGTGTCCACTTGACCGGTTGCCTCGCGAAGGTAGGCATCGCGGTAGAGAGCGTCTGTCATTCCGCTTCCCGACTTGATCCGGGCTCCTGTGCTCCGATGTCGTCCGGCTGCGTGACGCATCGCTGCGACGTCAATGATTCGGGGTTTCTCAACCAGACATCCCGCTGCGCAAACGGAATCTCGATATCCTCTGCGGCAAAGCGCCGGACGATCTCATGGTTGATGTCAGACCGCACGGCCAACCCGTAGTTTATGTCATCCAGTATGGCCCGGATCTCGAAGTCCATGCTGTCAGCGCCGAACCCCCTGAAGATCACCGATGGTGGAGGATCCTTGGAGATTGCCGGCTGTGTCTCTGCAATCTCGCGCAGGATCCTCTCGACCTTTGCCGAATCCGTGCCATAGGCCACTCCCACAGGAACAATGACCCGTCCGGTCAGGTTGCCGCGGGTCCAGTTCGTGACGGTGCCGGAAATCAGGTCCCCGTTGGGCACGATCACGTCCGTGCGGTCGAAGGTCTCGATCCGGGTCGAGCGCACGCTGATCCGCCTCACGATGCCCATCTGCCCGCCAACCTCGACCCAGTCGCCTTCGCTGATCGGCCGCTCGATCAACAGGATGATGCCCGAAACGAAATTGTTGATGATGTTTTGAAGTCCGAATCCGATGCCCACGCCCAAGGCACCGATGACGATCGCAAGCGAGGACAGATCAATGCCGGCAGCGCTGACCCCTGCCACGGCAGCAACCGCGATTCCGACATACCCGGCACCGGAAACAATCGCGTTTCGCCCTCCCGCGTCAATTCGGGTTCTCGGCAGGACGCTGGACCGCAACGTTCCCTGCACGAGCCGCGTCACCACGAAACCGACCGCGAAAACGAACGCGAACGTGAGAAGATCGGTGGGCGAAATCAGCGAGTCGCCCAATGCAACACCGGTCCTGAACCTTGTCCACGCATCAGCAAGATCCGAGCTCCGCGCGCCCCAGATCAGTGCAAGCACCGGGATTGCGGCCAACGCGATGGACAGGCTTGCAAGCACCGGGACCAAGGCCTGCCGTGCCTCGACAGCGTCAAGACCGCGAAGCAGACCGTAGGCCGATCTCAGGGCATGATGGATGCTGACCAGCAAGGCCAGAAGCCCGAGGCTCAGCACCGACGGCAGCAGGATCCCGCTTGCCAAGCCCTGAAAGCCGAAGGCCGCCAGAGCCGGACCAGCAAGTGCCACGGCCTGCACCGCGCGCCAAAGAAGCTGCACCGAGCCGCGGCCGAACGCCGGATCCGCGCCTTCCGGCGTGCGGCCGACAGCGCTCGCAATACGCCCGAGCCGCCACATCACAACGCCGGCCAGGAGAAGAACCGGAAATGCCAGGACGCCGGAGATGTCATCATCGATCTCCGCGGCCGACGAAACAAGATCGTGCAATATCAGGAGCCCGGCCAGAAGACCCAGCAACGATGCCAGGGTCCGGGCTCGGGCACGCTGCTCCTCTCCTAGCGCCAGTCCAGCCCCTTCCGGCTCATGCTTCGGGAAGATCTGGCGACCCAGCCAATGCCCGATCACGGCGGTCCCGACCACCGCGCTCACCCCTGCGGCCAATGCACGACCGGTCAGGCCGAACATGCCGGTCGAGATCAGCGCCCCGTTCAGGAGCGACACGCCGACCAAAACCATCAGCACGGTGCCGAACGAAAGGAGGTAGTCGGACAACAGCCGTACGTGCTCGGCCGACGCAGCCGCAACGCGTGGGTGCAGCCCCGCGGCCATGCGCTCTCCACGCGATGCCAGGACGGCGGCGGCGATCAGGAACAGGGAGGCGATCACGATGCGTTGCCAGAATGCCACATGAGCAAGCGTTCCCGGGCGACTTGCCGCGATTTCCGCCTGCGTCTCCACCACCACGTCGGCAATCGCCGCCACGGCTCCGGCCCAGAGTCTCGGGTCCAGTGGCGTTCGTGAAAGGTCGAACAGTCTGCCAGTCTGCCGTGCACGGAGCTTCGAATCGACCTGCCGAATCAGGGCGTCCGCCCGGGCATGGGCTTCATCCGCCCGGAGCCGCGGAGCCAGTGCTTCGCGCAATGCCGCTTCCAGAACGGTTCGCCGTTCGGTCACCGAGGCGGCTTCGGCCCCGCCGTCTGCGGGCGGCGGGCCCAGCGCGTCGATCTGGGCTTGCAGCGCCTCCACTTCGACCGCGTTCGCGTCCCTGGCGCTCACGAACTCGTCTCTCCATTCAGCCAAGGCGTTCCTGAGACTCTGGAGTCCGCTGTCGGGAAGCCGGTCCTTGCCCAGGCTCGTCTCAACTGCGCCTGCAAACTGGTCAAAGCGCTCAAATTCCGGTGCAACCTGCGCAACCGCGAGGGACGTCAACAAGGTCCAGAAAGCCAGGACCATCCAGAACGCAATGCGATTCGCGCGCATACTCATTCTTCAAACACCTTCGGAAGTATTCGCTCGTCGCGCCCGATCCACGACGGCACCGGCAATCCCCGTTCGCGCAGGAATGCCGGGTTGAAGAGCTTCGATTGGTATCGGTTCCCGTAGTCGCATAGAATGGTCACGATCGTGTGTCCTGGGCCCATCTCCTGCGCAAGGCGTATCGCGCCGGCAACGTTGATGCCGGTCGACCCCCCAAGGCAAAGGCCTTCCTTCTCAAGGAGGCCAAAAACGACCGGCAAGGCCTCGCTGTCCGGCACCTTGTACACGAAGTCCGGCACATAGTCTTCCAGATTGGCCGTGATTCGACTCTGCCCGATCCCCTCGGTGATCGAATCGCCCTCGGGCGGATCCCGATCCGTGTAGAGCTTGTAGAGACCCGAGCCGTCCGGGTCGGTGAGACCAACCTTCACCCCCCTTGGCTGCAGCGCCTGAGCAACGCCGGCAAGCGTCCCGCCCGTACCGACCGAGCAAGTGAACCCGTCAACCTTGCCGCCGGTCTGCTCCCAGATTTCCGGGCCAGTGGTTTCCACATGCGCTTGCCGGTTCGCCACGTTGTCGAACTGGTTCGCCCAAATCGCGCCATTGGGTTCGGTTCCGGCCAGGCGCTCGGCCAGGCGCTCGGAATACTTGACGTAGTTGTTCGGGTTCCTGTACGGAACGGCCGGAACCTGGACCAGTTCCGCCCCGCAGAGCTGGATCATGTCCTTCTTTTCCTGGCTTTGGGTTTCCGGAATCACGATGACCGTCCGGAACCCCATCGAGGCGCCCACGAGCGCGAGCCCGATGCCAGTGTTTCCGGCCGTACCCTCCACGATCGTGCCTTCGGCGTTCAACGCACCCTTCGCGACCGCATCTCGAATGATGTACAACGCGGCGCGGTCCTTGACGGACTGACCCGGATTCAGGAACTCGGCCTTTCCGAGAATCTCGCAGCCCGTGGCGTCGGACGGCCCGTTCAGCCGGATCAGCGGCGTGTTTCCCACGGTCTCGGCAAGA
Source organism: Boseongicola sp. SB0665_bin_10 (assembly GCA_009838075.1). Classification (GTDB taxonomy): domain Bacteria; phylum Pseudomonadota; class Alphaproteobacteria; order Rhodobacterales; family Rhodobacteraceae; genus JAJEFO01. Next base: position 51,593 of record VXSG01000031.1, read on the forward strand.
TCGCTGCGAACGGTCATCGGCATCCCCTTGTGTCTCGCACCCGTCCTAGTGGCGCGGGACGCCGGATACAATCGGGCCGACGCATTTTCCATGTGCCAGGATCATGATCGCATCGGCCCGGCGCCCGGCATCAGGCAAGCTGTCGGAACACCTTGGGCAATTCCTCCGGCATATCCTCGGCAACCAGCCCGGGCCCGAACGAAAGCGCGCATTCGGTATGCATCCAAGCCGCGGCCTCGGCCGCCTCCAAGGGCGCAAGTCTGCGCGCAATGAGGCCGGTGATGAATCCCGCCAGCACGTCGCCCGAGCCGGCAGTGGCGAGCCAGGGCGCATCCCGCTCCCGAACGCTCGCGTTCAGCACGCAACGACCGCCGGAATCCGAAATCACCGTATCCGGGCCCTTGAAGAGTATCGTGCATCCCGCACGGCAGGCCGCTTCGCGGGTCGCGTCAATCTTGGAATAGGCCGGCCCGGCGGTTGCAGGAACCGCGAGGCGGTCCGCAATGTCGGGGAACAGGCGCCCGAACTCACCCTCGTGCGGCGTGAGAACACAGTCCTCATGCAGCGCATCGAACAGGGTCTCGGGATCCTCCTTGAAACAGGTCAGCGCATCGGCGTCGAGGACGACCGGTCGGCCTCTCTTTCGATCATCCTCCGGCCTGAATGCGCCGCTGTTCGGCCGCGCGCCTCCGCCATTCCGCACGGCTTGTGATCGAGGCGCGGCGAGGGCCGTCATGACAAAGTCCCGCGCCTCCCTTCCGACGCCAAGTCCGGGTCCAAGACAAAGCGCCGCAAGCCTGTCGTCCTCAAGGGCTTCGCGAAGACCGACCGCATCATCCAGCACGCGGCACATGACGGCGGTTGTCTGGCACGCCACCTCTGCGAGCGCCGTTTCCGGGCAGGCAATCGTGACGAGGCCTGCGCCGATTCTAAGCGCGCCACGCGCCGCAAGCCGAGCGGCACCGGTCCGGCCTGGCCCGCCCGACACTACCAGGACATGCCCATGATCATACTTGTGGCCACGGACCTTCCTCAGCCAGCCCGGGCCGGTACCGGCGCCTGCCAGGCTGACTCCCGTTTCAGGGTCGGGAGCGGCGTTCGCTCCGCCCATCCGGGAACGGTCATCAATGCCCAGGGAAACCACCTCCAGCATGCCGCACAGGTCCATGCCCCGATCCAGGAAGTGACCGCGCTTGGGCGCATGAAACGTTACCGTCAGGTCAGCCCGAATGCTCGCCCCGAGGACACGCCCGCTGTCGGAGCAAAGCCCGCTCGGGATGTCCACCGAAACGACCCGGAAGGGCCGCTGCCGGCTTGGCGCATCGCGAATGCCTTCTTCTGCGGGGAAACCGCCCCAGCGTTTCAGCTCTTCGCTGAAAGGCGTCCCGAGCGGGCGGCACAGGCCCGTTCCGAAGAGCGCGTCCACCAGCAGGTCCGGAGGCGCTTCGGCCGCGAGGGAAGCGTCGGCGTTGCCTTTGCGCAAGTCGGGCTCGGTTCCGGCGAGCTGGCGCCACTTCTCGAAATTCACCTTTGCGTCGGGCGGCAACTTCCCGGGAGCGCCCAGGAGCGAAACCTCAACCTCCCAGCCCCATTCCTTCAGCAGCCGTGCCACGACATATCCGTCGCCACCGTTGTTTCCGGGGCCGCAGAGCACGCGTGCGCAATGCGACGAACGGGCAAGATCCGGCCATCTCTCGAAGATCGCATCCACCACGCCCCTGCCTGCCCGCTCCATGAGCTCAAGCCCCGTGACCCCTCCGCTCGACATGGCGGACAGCTCGACGGCACGCATTTCTGCGGCGGTCAGGATGACGGTCATGGCCGCACCGCGCAAATCGTCGGATTCATCGCCCCTGGACGTTCAAGCTCAGGCATTGCCTCGCTCCGGCAGACTCTCAGGCCCATACTGATTGAGTTGAACTCGCTTGAACAGACGCGTCTTGGGCTCCACCGTTGCATCGCGAGTGAATTGACCGATGCGTTCCGGGAAACCGTGCGACCCGATCCGGGCACATCTCTTGCTCCAGGCTTGATCTCTGCAGGCCGGTGGCCGTCGCTCTTCATCCATGCCATGCGCTGACGGTCGCCGCCTTCGCCCCCGGAACGGGACTCTCATCCAGATTGTCGCGCTAGAACAAGGCCTTCGCCGCATTCTTCCGCCGCGTGAAGGCGGGCGAGACCCCGGGCTTTCCGCGCTTCCACAGCGCCGACTTCCGCGTCGG
>VXSG01000115.1 GCA_009838075.1 Boseongicola sp. SB0665_bin_10
CGAACCGGCACCTGGCGATTCAGAAGACGCGGGCCAGGAATTGCGGGCCGCATCCTTTCGGCAAAGGCATGCCGGACCTGCGCCAGGCCGTCCACGCGAATTCGAGCAGGTGCCCGGGTATATTGGCCGGCGGCTCCCGGGCTTCGACGGGACCTCCGTCGACAATGAGGTTTTCTGGACAAGGGTCTCCGAGACGTTCGACGCTTGGCTCCTCGACATGGAGGGTGCCGCCGTGGCACGCGTCGACTGCACCGACGACGTTTCGTTTGTCGCGGCACGCAGTCTCGGCAACCTCGCTCGCGGCGAGTAAAGCGCACGATCCAGATGGCGACATCCCTCGAACTTGCCGCGGGCAACGCGGCCGCCGCGGTCAGGTCGACGCGGAAAGAGTGCCGGACCGCCTCTGAACGCGCGGCAAGACGGGAGCGGGCCAAGCTCATGCCCTCGGAATCATCGTGCCGGACCGAATTCCCGCCAGGCTGCGGGCACCTCCAATCGCTTGGGCGTCTCCGGCCCCATTGCACCCGAACAATGGTCAATCACTGCCGTCGGCAGCTTCGATATGCAATTCTCGTGATTCCCATAGGATTCCCAATCAAAGTCATCACTCGATGTCGGGAACCGGGATTTCCGTAGAAATGCCCTTGTTTTCAGATGTTTGGAGTGGTTGCGGGGGCTCGCAATCACCGAGACCGACATTTGATCGAGATCTTGGTTTGATTCCCTGCAACCGTATGTTTCCAAGCGAGAAAGCATATCAAGAACATTGTTGCCAAGCGCACTCAGTGGTCGGGCATTGGCCGGACAAAGCGAAACTCCTCGCGCAATAGAGCCACATTCACGCTTCCCCAGCACCGCGCTGTCAATTGTGCACCACGGGGCGGAAACGCCCCGTGGATCACCTTGATGCCCCGCGTCTCCAGAAACTCGGCGACCGGCACGAAGTCCCGGTCGGACGAGACCAGCACAGCTATGTCATAGTTGTCCGCCCAAGCAAGGCTGATCATGTCGGTCGCCATGCGAACATCGACACCCTTCTCTTCCGTCCCCCTCATGTCCGCGCCGCAAGCGGGACACTGGGCGACCGCGCTGTGGCAGGTGTGACATATGGGCGGCGAGCGCTTCCGCTGGCACGGAACGATCGACACGCTCACACCGGGAAACGTGTCCACCACGGTCGTCGCCCAACGGTGAAGCCGTCGGTCAGCTTCGCGAGCCGGATCATGGGAGCCATAGAAATTCAGCCCTTGATACTCACTCGCGGCTGCGACATCGACGACCCCGGCCGCGGCGTGCGCAAGCACCGGTCCGAGCATCGCCCAGTCCGTGCGAAACTCTGCGTCTGCGTTCCGCATGGAAAGCGTGTAGTTCCAGAAGTCAACGAACACCCGCACAAGATGACGGGGGCCTTGGACCGGAGAGTTAACGAGCATGTCGCGTTACAACAAAAAAATACAGGGACGCGCGAGGCGTCCCCAGAATGGTGATGATCGGACCCCGTGTATCCCTTTCTGGGCGAAAGTCCGATGGGTTCTCTTGAGATGCAATGAAAGCCCACAGGATGGGCATTGCAAGCAGTTTCGCAGCCAGGGCAAATCCGTTCCTAGCACCACCGGAGGCGACCATTGCCCAACCAGAAGAGCGAGCCGCAGCCCTTCTTGCGCCAGACAGATGGATACAGCGTCACAGGCCCGTTCGCTTTCCGCATAAATCGTCAGCAAGGCCGTTCGTCGGGCAGCAGGTTCAGTTGCAGAACCCGCCCGCACCCGCACGGGCAAAGCAGCGCGTTCTGTTCGTCGAACCCGTCTTCCTGAACGATGTAGACGGTATGCCGCAAAGGGCGGTTTCAGCACAAGAACTACCTCTATTTCGAGGCGGTCAGCGCTCTCCGTGAGGCTACGGTGGGGATGCTGAATGGATCTCCGCGGGCATCGACCGGACTGTTGCGTTCCGTCATGGAGATGCTGATGCTCCACTGCTGGCGGCAGGAACGCATTTCGAGGAAAGGAAGTTCGGCACGTTTCTACGAATGGCTGGAAGGACGAAGGTCGAAGCCAAGGTTCAGGGATGTCGTGGCGAACAACTTCGAGCGGCTCAGGATTCCCCCCGAAGCCGGCGTGGAGGAGCACGTGCAGCACACGTACGAACGCCTCTGCTCGTATGTGCACGCACCGATACGCGAGGAGTCCTTCACGATCCTGAACCGGGGGAACGTCGGGTTGATCGGCTTGGGCGTCTTGCGGCACTGGCTGGTACTGGCGCACGACGTGGTCCGGATCGCGCTGGAGCAGCTTGTCCACTTGTACCCTCAATGCCTGTTCCCGGTCGACATCACAAAAAAGTTCGGTTTCAACCCTCCTGCGGGCATGTTCTTCGACGAGTTCAACTTCGTTCCCTTGAGAACGGCAGAGATGGTGGCAATTTGGCTTAAGTCAGATGAGCCTGGAATGGAACTTGGCGAGCTTCAGGTTGAGCCGCATTAGGCATTGGCACACCGGGCCGTTGTTGTTGCTCTGTCAATATGCATGAAGCATCTGGATCAGTCGCCGCCCCATAAGGTTGTCAGTTGACAACTTAACTCTGGGAGCCTATGCAATGTTCCGTAAGCCGCACAAGTCCAAGGAGATCGAAGCGGTCTTGCGTGAGCTCGAGTCCTTGGGTTGGACTGTCACTTTGCGATCCGGGCGCGGGCATGCTTGGGGCCTGATCCGCTGTCCTGACAACGATCCAGACTGCCGGTGCGGTGAGTTTTGTCAGATGGGTGTCTGGTCGACGCCACAGAATCCGGGACGGTTTGCCCGGCAATTGAGGAACCGGGCGCTTGGCTGCACGAAGTTCGGCAATGCCGATGATGGCGCTCAAGAGGATGATTGACATGGCAGAAATCGAATTCGAACTGGTCTTCGCCCTTCCCGAAGGCGATCACGATGCATTCGAACTGATGGATGCTGTCTTCGAGGCCGGATTCGAGGACGCCATTGTCGGAACCGGTGTGCCTGGCATGATCGGGATCGCGCTGGAAGCTGCCAGCGACCACGCCGAAGACGCCATTCTCGATGCAGCACGCGCGATCCGGAAACAGCTTCCTGCCGGGTCTGTACTGCGCGAAGTGCGCCCGGACCTGGTCAGCCTTGCCGATGTGGCAAGACGGCTCGATGTGACGCGCCAGTCGCTCCAGAAGCGCAAGATGCCCTTGCCCAGCCAAGGCGCCCTTTTCCGCATGGAAGAGGTTGCCGTCGTCATCATGGAAGCCGCGCAAGGTAAGGGCGCAGGAACCCGCAAAGGGCGTTTCTCGGTCGAGAAGGCCGCTAGATGGTTGAGTGCCGGCAAGCCTGCGCGCAGGGTCAACGCTGGTCTTGCCGTTGGCGTGATTGACGGCACGACGCTGGAAATCCGTGAAGATGCCAAGCACTTCCTCTACGCGGACGATCCGGCAACCGACCCACAGAACAGTGCTGGCGCGGCCTGAACTTCCAAAGGCTCGTGTCGGGCGAGGCGCGATTGCCATGCCGCAGCTTGGCAAACGGCTCCCACCTGCCAATCTACAGCTTGGAACCACACTCAATGCGTCAGCCCCCTGTCCATTTCCCGTTCCCGAACCTCTAGCCCGGATAGCTCACCAAATCCAAGATTGAGTTTGGCCATGCGAATGTCTCCCATCCATTGTTGGTGAACGAACTTCAGGCGAACCGCAGGACTTCGATTTCACGGCACTTGGACTTGGCATGCAGGTTTCGCGTATCCGGCCTAGATCAAGCATCGGACGTCTCGGGTCATTGTGAGCTTTCCGTGTCCGCTTCTGCATCCTGTTCCGAACCGCACAAGGCAACCAGGACACTTTGGGGCAAGATCGAGTTGGTGCCAACATGATCACGCATCTCGTTGACAAGTTCGGCGAACTTGTCGTCTTGGCATGGCCGTGGGTCAAGATCTGCCAGTACATTGGCAACCTTTACGTTGCTGTGGATCAGGACGGTGGCCTTGGCTGCAGCAAGTCTTGCATTGGCCTTGGGTGAACGGCTCCGGGCCTGCTCGGAGAAGGCTGCAAAGAATTCGGAATAAGCTTCGCGAGCATTGTCGAGGCGACTTTCATTACTCAACGCAAACCAGCAAACTAGTCACCGCTTGGTGACATTCGTTCAACCCTGGGCAATGCTCGACAGGCTGAACCAGGGAGAATCGACGTGCTCGACGCTAAAGGGATCGCCGCCTGGCCCGGAAAGAAGATCGACGGCGACTACCACCCTGCCTCGTGGCACATGCTGGATGTCGGCGCGGTTGCAGACTGCCTGATCGGGAAGCGCCCGGTCACGGGATCCGCCTCCTGGGACCAGGCGATCGCGCGGACAAGAGGACCCCGGACGGAATGCCGGTCCACGGCTTCACGACGCTTCTCGCAGACCTCGGCACGCTGACGCTGAACGAGGTGACGCTGCCGGGCAGTCCGGACCACGCCTTCCCGCTGATGGCGCAGCCGACGGAGCTGCAGGGCCGCGCGTTCGATCTCCTGGACGTCGACCCCGCCGAGGATGTTGCCATGTAAGAGACAGGTTGAAACCGCCGGATTCCGCCGCTGCGCCCTTGATTTGCGAAGGATTCCTGTCCGACCCCTGAATGAAGATCCGTTTAGTTCTGCCTCTCTTCAAGAACCTTGCCGGACCGCGATCCGTTCAAGCGCTGCTCCGTGCAGTTTCATCAGTTCGCTCATTATGTCCGGCCCTATGCCGAAGGCACGTTCGACAAGACGCACTTCAGCCCTGATGCCAGGCTGGAGCTGAAAGGCCCTGGCCTGCTTCTTCTTGATGTCGCGATTTGCCTCGAAGCCCTCGTGGCGCAGGCGGTCTTCATCGACTTGAAGCCAAGGGTCGGCTTGATCAGGCGCTTGAGCTTGCCATGGTCGGCCTCAACGACGCTCTTGAGGCATTTCACCTGTCTGTGGTCGGTGTCCGAGGGGCACTTGCCCTCCTGATTCAGCCCCCGAACGGCCTGGCCGCAGCATCCCGCCTTGTCCGTGTTGATCACGCAGGGCTTCTGCCACTCCTTGCATCGGCGCTGCGCCTTGCCCGGGAACCGCTTGGCGGCTTTTGGATTCCGGGTCTGCGAAAGGTGGAAGTCGATGGTGTCGCCACGGCTGTTGACCGCACGGTACAGATACGCCCGTTTCCCTTTGACCTTGATGCATGTTTCGTCCACGCGCCAGGATCGCGAAAGGCCGCCCGGGCGACAAAGCCAGCGCAGGCGCCTTTCGAATTCCGGCACGCAGGCTTGCACCCAGCGACGGATAGTGCTGCGGCCCTCCGCGACGCCGCGCTCTTCCAGCAATTCCTCGAGGTCACGGCAGCTGACGCCGTATCGGCAGCATCACCGGACGGCCCAAAGGATAATCTCGCCCCGGAAATGTCGCCACTTGAAGTCATGGGTCATGGGAGGGTCTCCAAACGCACAGCCCGTGAGAGGCTGCCATCTACCGCTACCTCGCTCACAAAAACATCTGAGAGCAAATTATTGAAACAGGGCCTTTTGCCTTCGCCTCATGTCGCGTTCACGAGCGATTGCCCGCACATTTGATGCTGAGAGCTGCGAGAATGCAGGTCCGTCCGGCTTGCCTGTGCCGTTTCACGATGTTGAGCACGGTGTTCTTGCTGATTCCGAGATCACGCGCGATCCAGCAGTGTTTCGCCTGTTCTTCGTATTGAAAATCCGGACGAAAACGTCCATGATGTCGTGGATGATGATGGTTGTTGACAGGAAAGCGCGCCCGGTGCCAGCAAGGCTCCCTTACACGGGCATTTCCCTGGTTCCGGAAAGGTTTCGGTGCGAGGCCGACCGCCGTGCCTCGAGAGTCCGGATCGACCTTGCGTTCGAGGACATCGGCGAGGAGCTTCTTTTCCTTCGGAAGCAGGCCTTCGACGCCAGTTTCGGAAGGTCGCTCTGGAACGTCCCCGGCCATGCGACCCTGCCCGGGATGAGGGCCGTGGCCAATGCCCTGCGCTCCTGCGGCTCCATGCGGGACGCACGTCTTGGCAGCAAGATCCTTGAAGCTGTTGCCAAGAGGGAAATGCGTGCCTCTTGACAATTTCCAGAAGGACATCCTGCGCGTCATTGCTTCAAACAGGGATGCGTCGAGCCCGTTTGCCCGCGGATCCGTCATCCAGCGTCACGGATTTCGCCTGAGCGACGACCAGGACGTTTTCACCGCGGGAGATCCGGATCCGGTGATGCGCAAGGACGTCGAGGCTCTCGAGGCGAACGGCTTCGACGTCAGTCCGGGGCGGGCCTATGACGGGTTCCGTGAATGTCATGTCATGAAACCGATGGAAGGACGAGCCATCCTTCAGTGGACGCAAGCGCTTGCCCTGGAATACTTCGCTCCGGTCGAAGACAGCGATTTCGGATACAGGCTGCACTTCGCCGACCTCGCGGCGAACAAGGCCCTGGCGGCGGCTTCCAGAAAAAGAAAGCGTGACTTCGCTGATCTCTGGCGGCTTGACACCCATGTCATGCCGCTCTGGCGCATGGTTTGCGCGGCCTCGGGGAAGTTCCCTAACGAGAGCCCCCTCTCACTCGTCGACCTGATGTCCTTCAACATGCAGCTGGCGATGGTGCAGGACGATACCCCGATGATCCTGACACGTGACGTTTCCGAAGCCGCGATCACGGGCGGGCTGACGAAGAGCATGCGGGAGGCACGCAAGACCTTGGACCGTCTCGGAGCGGAGTTCATGGACAGGCTGCAGGTCGACGGCGACGGGCTTCCCGTGACGGAGACCAAAACGGTGGAAACGGGCCAGTGGATCTCTCCCGTGCGTGGTGGCGCGATGCCGTCTTTCGACGGCGCGGACGGGGAGATGATCAGGAGCCTCGTCAAGGCCTTTCATGAGGACGAAGGAACGTCGGCGGATTTCTGCCATTCTTGAATCCCCCGGACAAGAATCAGGAAAAGGCCTGAATCCAACATAAGTGGAGAGCACCGCCTATCTCGTGCACGAGATAGGCGGTGCTCTCCAACTGGCACAAGGCAAAGCGGTCACCGCCCTTTCGGCCAGATCAGGCACTCTCGAAAAATCATTCCATGACAGTGCTGTATGAGAATGTCGGCCGCCAAGGCCAACCTCGACATCGAATGGACCATTCGCTTGACATTTCGTAGAATTCGCAGAAAACCACGCTCAAGGCCGAGATCGAAGAGGAAGCGTGGAAGACCCTCTGCGGGATGCCTCGCGGCCCTTCGACAAGCCATGAACCGGCCGCTTCGCGGTGAAGGTCATCAGCCAATTCGGCGACGAGGTGATGGAGGTGGTCGGGGGGAGAGACATGGGAAACTCTTATGAGCCGTCCATTGTCAAGCCCTCTTCCGTTGCCGCTTCGAGGCCACG
>VXSG01000107.1 GCA_009838075.1 Boseongicola sp. SB0665_bin_10
TGGGAGCGGACATCGCCAAGGCGCTCTGGCGCTCCTACCTGCGCCAGCTGGCGGCGACGGACGTGCTGAGGATCGACATCGGCGGCTACGGCGCCCTGCAGCTCGGTGCCCGTGCGCGCGCGGTGCTGAAAGGGGTCGAGAATGTGGCCCTGCATGGCGAGGCCGCCACGCCGTCCCGGAAGCGCAGGCAGGCAGCGGAATTCCCGGCGGGAAACACCGACCCCGCGTTGCTTGCGCGGCTGAAGCAGGCGAGGCTGGAGATCGCGAGAGAGGAGGGGGTGCCGGCCTTCGTCGTGTTCCACGACCGCAGCCTCCAGGACATGGCTGCCCGCAAGCCGCAAAGCCTCGAACAGCTCGCCGATTGCCACGGCGTGGGCGCCTCCAAGCTGGCCCGCTATGGCGAGCGGATTCTCGCGACGCTGAAGGATGCGGGATGTCCTTCGCAGTCGACGGATGCAGCGGTCGGGGAAATGCGGCAGGGATAGGCAGGGCATCGCGTCGCGTTCACGCCGGTCCGTCCCGCGTCAGGATGAATCGCGGACGGTGCGTCGCTGGACGCGCGGAGCGAATGGCAATTCAAGCGCGCGGATCAACGGCGTGAACGACTGGCCGTTGACCACCAGCCGCCTGTCCCAGCAGGTGTCATCCACGACGCCTCGGGCATGGTGCCTGACAGCACGTCCCCAGTCATCCTCGGAACGGAACAGAGACCCTTCCTTGGCCATGTCCTCGGCGTTCAGGAAGCCGAGATAGACAAGTACGACTGGGACGCCGAGCGACGTCAGCTTCCAGGACCATGCGAACCGGTTGGCGAGCTGGTAGTGGCTGTCGCGCGCAATTCTCCACGAGCCACCCGCATCTCGGCGGAAGCCGGCCCTGGCCTGCTCGATCGCGGAACCGATCCGTTCGTGGTTTTTCCAGCCGTTCCCGGTGCTGGGCGCCGACTTGCCGGCAACCGACAGTTCTTTCGAGTGGGCCTTGGCCTCAACCAGGAGCATCCCGTTGCCTCCCTCGATCCTGCAGGTGCTTGCGAGGTCCCAGTTCGGCGAGTTCGCTCCACGGGGGACCTCGAGCCACCAGCGGCGAAGCGCCTGGCGCGCCGCAGCCGGGAGGAAGCTGGCGTCGCGGTCAAGGCGCGCCTCCTTGGCGGGTTCCTTGTTCCACCCCGTGCCGGTCCTGACCGGCTTGCCCAAAGGCATCCAGAAATCGTTCGCCGTCACGGCAACGTTCGGAACCCCGACGAGGTCGGTCAATCGCCGGGCTACGTCTGGCCTTGCACCGTCCGCGAGGAGGACAGTTCGAGGACGGCTTCCCCGCGTTTTGTCCAATACTTGCCACCAGGCCGTTTCCATGGAGCGTTCCGCTTGCATCCAGACGGGGCATAGGCAACCCGAAGGCACGCTGTTGTCAACCAGAACTGCGAAGTCCGCCAGATTGCGGACGTCGAAAGCTGAAAGATAGGCAGATCGGTCCCGGTGTCGTCGACGTGCAAGTTTTGGGCTTGCGGCTGAATCGGTCTGGAATTGGCTGGATCGCAAATGGGCAGGAGGCAACAGATGACGACAGCAAGCTGACTTGGATTGTTTGCCAATTGTTTGCCAGCTGGGGCATGACAGAGTGCCACAGAAAGAAAATGGCTAAGAATATGTTGATTTTAATATATTTTTTGGTGAGCCGTGTAGGATTCGAACCTACGACCTACTGATTAAAAGTCAGTTGCTCTACCAACTGAGCTAACGGCCCACTAGGTGGCCCGAGGTAATGCGCCCATGCTGACCAGTCAAGCGCAAATCAGGCGGGTCTTGCCTGGAAGCCTGCAGCCTGGTCCTTCCGGCGCAGACGGGCATCGCGACTTTCGCAAGGCCGGGCATCGCTGTATACGCGCGGGCATGGCTGCAACCGACATCATCGGCATTCCGTTCATGAAGATGCATGGGCTTGGCAACGACTTCGTCGTGATCGACCGTCGTCAAGGCGGGGCCGAGATCACTCCTGAGCTTGCGCGCGTCGTTGGCGACCGGCGTCGGGGAGTCGGCTTTGACCAGCTGGCCGTAATCGAGGCGGATCTGGAGGCGGCGGCAAGGCTGACATTCTACAATCCGGACGGTTCGGTCTCCGCAACATGCGGAAATGCAACCCGTTGCATCGCGCGCCGCCTGATGGATGAGACAGGCCAAGGAGCCCTGACGCTGCGCACGGAACGGGGAATGCTGGCTTGCGAAGATGCCGGCGACGGCATGACGCGGGTCAACATGGGCGCACCGCTGACGGAATGGAGGGAAATCCCCCTCGCGCAGGACGTGGACACCTTGCATCTTCCGCTCGACGGAGATCCGGTCGCGACCTCCATGGGGAACCCGCATTGCAGTTTCTTCGTGGAGGATGCCGAGGCGATCAGCCTTGCGTCTCGCGGGCCCGAGATCGAACGTCATTCGCTCTTTCCTGAACGAACGAATGTCCAGTTCGCCAGCGTCCTCGGAAAGGACCACTTTCGGATGCGGGTCTGGGAACGGGGAACGGGCATCACGCCCGCCTCGGGATCTTCGTCCTGCGCCGTTGCCGTGGCAGCGGCGCGCCGAGGGCTCTCAGGCCGCAATGTCACGCTGGACCTGGACGGCGGCCGGATCCGGGTGGACTGGCGCGAGGACGGTGTCTGGATGACCGGCCCCACGACCCACGTCTTTGACGGCCAGATTCGGCTGGAGGGGACTTGATGCAGGGCGGCGGACCCGTCATTTCCACGCTTGGCTGCCGGTTGAATGCATTCGAGTCCGAGGCGATGCGCGAGATGGCGGATGCTGCCGGGCTCCATGACGCGGTCATCGTCAACACATGCGCCGTGACTTCGGAGGCCGTTCGAAAGAGCCAGAAGGAGATTCGGCGCCTTGCCCGCGAAAACCCGGAAGCCCGCGTCATCGCGACTGGCTGCGCCGTGCAGACCGAACCTCAGCGATTTGCGGACATGGACGGTGTGGATCTTGTCGTCGGCAACGCGGAAAAGATGTCGCCGACGACCTGGGTGCGCGTCGCGTCCGGCGGTGGCCCACGGGTCATCGTGGATGACATCATGAGCGTCACCGAAACGGCAAGTCACCTCATTGACGGATTCGGGCGGCATCGTGCCTACGTTCAGGTCCAGAACGGATGCGACCACCGATGCACGTTCTGCATCATCCCCTACGGGCGTGGAAATTCGCGTTCGGTGCCTGCGGGCGCGGTGGTCGAACAGATCAAGCGGCTGTGCGACCGGGATTGCAACGAGGTGGTGCTGACCGGGGTCGACCTGACGAGTTGGGGCGACGACCTTCCCGGAGCGCCGCGCCTGGGCAATCTTGTCCGGCGCATCCTGAAACTCGTGCCGGAATTGCCGCGACTGCGCCTGTCCTCAATCGATTCGATCGAGGCGGATCCGGAACTGCTGGAGGCGATCGCGACCGATTCCCGGTTCATGCCGCATCTGCATCTGAGCCTGCAGTCCGGAGACGACATGATCCTCAAGCGCATGAAGCGACGTCATCTCCGGGAGGACGCGATCCGGTTCTGTCAGGAAGTCCGGGCGCTTCGCCCCGACATGGTCCTTGGCGCGGACATCATCGCGGGGTTTCCGACCGAGACGGAGGAGATGTTCGAGAACTCGCTCAAGCTGGTCGACGAATGCGGTCTCGTGTGGCTGCACGTGTTTCCCTACAGTTCGCGTCCGGGCACGCCTGCCGCGCGCATGCCGCAGGTGGACGGCCGGACCGTCCGTGCTCGTGCCACGCGTCTTCGCGCTGCCGGCGCGCGCGCGGTTACGCGGCATCTTGACGCCCAGATCGGAACGACCCGGACGGTGCTGACCGAGGCGCCGACCATGGGTCGAACCGAGCAGTTCGCCGTGGTTCGCCTGTCCTCGCCGCAGCCGGAAGGCGCGCTGATCAAGGCAGTGGTTTCGGGACATGACGGCAGGGAGCTTTCGGGCAACCCGGTGCATCCCGTTCGGAAAGCCGCCAGGAGTCTGTCAGGCAAGGATGAATCCGGGAAGCGCGAAGATTGGTCCATGGCGCGAATTGCATTCGCCGAAAGCGCGACATGATGATCGAGGCCACGGTCGGATCGGACAACCGATGGCTGCTCAATGCCGGGGCTTGGAGAATTCCGCGTCATGTCTTCTGCACGAGATGCGGATAGGGGTGCAGCGCGCCCGAGGCGCTGCCCGCGTGCCTGATCGAGCTTGTTTCGCGGTGTGCCCGTTTGTCCGCTGGACGCCCCTGAATTCGGGCGTTAAGAACCTTCGAAATCGACCGGATGAACTCCGGTCGGTCCACTTGGGCTGAACGCCCGCGAAGAACAGGAGACTCTTGTGTCGCACACAGACGAAAGCCACGCAGGCACGCGCCGGGATTTCCTATACTACGCGACGGGAGGTGCCGGGGTTGTGGCCGCCGGCGCCGCCATCTGGCCGCTTGCCGACCAGATGAATCCTTCGGCGGATGTTCAGGCCCTGTCCTCGATCCGGGTGGACGTGTCGGGCATCGAGCCGGGCACGCAGCTCACCGTGAAATGGCTTGGCCGACCGGTCATCATACGTCGCAGGACGGCAGAGGAGATCGCGGCCGCCAGGGACGTCGATGTTGCAGCCCTGCCGGATCCGGTGGCGAGAAACGCGAACATCATTGATGGCGCCGAGGCGACCGACGCCAACCGTGCCCTGGACGAAAGCGGCGAGTGGCTGGTCCAGATGGGCGTATGCACGCATCTTGGCTGCGTTCCCATCGGCGACGCCGGGGAGTTCGGTGGCTGGTTCTGCCCATGCCACGGATCGCATTACGACACGGCCGGCCGCATCCGGAAGGGGCCTGCGCCGGAGAACCTTCCTGTCCCGCCCGCCCAGTTCGAGGGCGACGGAACTCTCGTTCTCGGATAAGGAGCAGTTGGATGGCTGGCATTCCCCACGATAGCTACGAACCGGGCACCCGGGCCGAGTCCTGGCTGCATCGTCGGCTTCCTGTCCTCAGCCTCGTGTACGACACGCTGATGATTCCGACGCCGAAGAACCTGAACTGGATGTGGATCTGGGGCATCGTGCTGTCGTTCTGCCTCGGCCTGCAGATCGTGACCGGCATTGTCCTGGCGATGCACTACACGCCGCATGTCGACCTGGCCTTCGCCTCGATCGAGCACATCATGCGAAACGTGAATGCAGGCCACATGATCCGCTACGCGCACATGAACGGCGCGGCGCTGTTCTTCATTGCGGTATACGCGCATATCTTCCGGGGGCTCTACTACGGGTCCTACAAGGAGCCGCGAGAGGTCACATGGATCATCGGCATCCTGATCTTCGTGCTGATGATGGGCACGGCGTTCATGGGCTACGTCCTGCCTTGGGGCCAGATGAGCTTCTGGGGCGCAACGGTGATCACCGGACTGTTCGGCGCGATCCCCTTCATCGGCGAGCCGATCCAGACCTGGCTGCTCGGCGGACCCGCGGTCGAGAACGCGACGCTCAACCGGTTCTTCTCGCTGCACTACCTCCTGCCGTTCATCATTGCCGGTCTCGTCGTCGTGCACATCTGGGCCTTCCACACCACCGGCAACAACAACCCGACCGGAGTGGAGGTGCGCAGGGGATCCCGTGAAGAGGCAAGGAAGGACACGGTTTCCTTCTGGCCCTACTACATTGTCAAGGACCTCTTTGCCCTTGCGGTCATTCTGGCCGTGTTCTTCGCGGTTGTGGGATTCATGCCCAACTATCTCGGGCACCCGGACAACTACATCGAGGCGAACCCGCTGGTCACGCCGGCCCATATCGTGCCGGAATGGTACTTCCTGCCGTTCTACGCCATCCTTCGCGCATTCACCGGCGAGGTGTGGGTGGTCCAGCTCGCGAGTTTCCTGACAGGCGGCATCATTGACGCCAAGTTCTTTGGCGTGCTCGCCATGTTCGGCTCCATTGCGGTCATGGCGCTGGCTCCCTGGCTTGACACCTCCAGCGTGCGTTCGGGTCGCTATCGGCCCATGTTCAAGTGGTGGTTCTGGCTGCTGGTCATCGACTTCTTCGTACTGATGTGGCTTGGGGCCCAGCCGGCTGAGGAACCCTACGCCACCTTCGCCCTGATCGCCTCGGCGTTCTGGTTCTTCTACTTCCTGATCATCCTGCCACTGCTCGGCGTGATCGAGAAGCCGTTGCCCAGGCCCGACACGATCGAGAAGGACTTCGACGAACACTATCCACCGGATGGTGGCGCTTCGACCAAGAGCGTTGCCGCGGAATGAAAGGACTGATGCGCATGATCGGCAGGTTCACGCTTTCCGCGATTGTCGCCTTCGGGCTGGCCGTCCCAGCCATCGGCGCGGGCGGCGACGGCCATGTGGAGGACTTCGGGTTTTCCTTCGAGGGCCCGTTCGGCACCTACGACCAGATGCAGCTTCAGCGTGGGCTGAAGATCTATACCGAGGTCTGCTCGGCATGCCATGGCCTGCAGTACGTTCCGCTCCGCACGCTTGGCGATGATGGAGGGCCGCATCTTCCCGAGGAGCAGGTTCGCGCCTATGCGGCATTCTGGGAGGTCTTCGACGAGGATTTGGACGATTTCCGCACCGCCAAGCCCCAGGATCACTTCCCCGGCTCCGGGGACGAGAACGCACCCGATCTCAGCCTGATGGCGAAGGCGCGCGCGGGTTTCCACGGGCCGTACGGTTTGGGCATCAGCCAGTTCTTCAGGGGCATGGGAGGGCCGGAATACATCGCTTCGCTTCTCGACGGCTACACCGGCAAGGAGAAGGAGGAAGCCGGGGCGGTCCTCTACGAGAACACCGCATTCTCAGGCGGCTGGATCTCGATGGCGCCGCCGCTCGAGGACGGGCTGGTCGAGTTCGGTGACGATGCACCCAATGACGTGCGGGCGATGTCGCAGGACGTGGCGGCGTTCCTGATGTGGACGGCGGAGCCGAAGCTGAATTCCAGGAAGGAGGACGGTTTCGTCGCCGTGCTCTTCCTGATTGTCTTGAGCGTGCTGCTGTATCTCTCGAACAAGCGCCTCTGGTCGCCCATCAAGCGTCGTGGCGCAGACGACGCTTGATGGGGTTCGCGAGGACTTGATACACCGCCCCTGGGCGCGGCGGCGCTTCCATTTCGTCCGATTGCCGCGACGCCCGGATCGGTCCGATGTGGAGAACCTGCAAGCGTTTCGATTCAACCACTCTTGCGGGAGGCATGAGGTAGCGACCCGTGACTGAACCGAGCTTCACACTGGGGATCGAGGAGGAATTCCTCCTCATTGACAGCGATTCCCTCGAACTGGTCGAGGCGCCGGACGCCCTCATGGAAGAGTGCACTTCGGTCCTTGGCAAACAGGTGGCGCCGGAGTTCCTGCGCTGCCAGATCGAGGTCGGCACACAGGTTTGCAAGAACATCGGCGAGGCGCGAGAGGACCTGAAACGCCTGCGCTCGACCGTTGCGGAGACCGCTGGTGGTTACGGGCTGACGCCGATCGCCGTTTCGTGTCACCCGACCGCGTCCTGGAAGGATCAGCATCATACGGACAAGGACCGCTACAATGCGCTTGAGAGCGATCTGGCGGGCGTTGCACGGAGGATGCTGATTTCGGGTTGCCATGTTCACGTCGGCATCGAGGATGACGAAACGCGCATCGACCTGATGAACCAGGCAGGTTACTTCCTGCCGCACCTTCTGGCCATGTCATGCTCGTCGCCCTATTGGCAGGGCGAGGACACGGGCCTGTCCAGCTATCGCCTGACGGTCTTCGACAACCTGCCGCGCACCGGCCTGCCGCCCCGGCTCGAGAGTTTCTCGAGTTACGAGCGCGCGGTGGAATCCATCGTCAAGACAGGCGCAATCGAGGATGCGACCAAGATCTGGTGGGATCTCCGTCCTTCGCACCGGTTTCCGACGCTGGAGTCGCGAATCTGCGACATGTGTCCCAGGCTGGAGCACGTGCTGACCATTGCGGCCTTGACCCAAAGCCTGATGCGGATGCTGTGGCGGCTCAAGCTGATGAACCAGCGCTGGCGCATCTATGATCACTTCCTTGTTGGCGAGAACCGCTGGCGGGCGCAACGCTATGGCATGGGCGAAGGGCTGATGGATTTCGGCCGCAGGGAGTTGGTGCCGTTTGCGGACCTGCTGGAAGAGCTGATCGAGATGGTGGCAGAAGATGCCGACGCGCTGGAATGCCGGGCTGAAGTCGATGCCGCGCGCAACATCCTCGCTGGCGGCAATGGAGCGGACCGGCAACGTCGCGTCCGTCAGGCCGAGCTTGAAGCAAGTGGCGACGAAAGCGGGGCCATGAGGGCCGTTCTGGCGTCGCTTGTCGAGGAGTTCCACGCCGATCTCTGAGGCGCAGGCGCCAGGCGACGCCGTTGCCGAAGCAAGGCGGCGTCGCTGCAGGTCCCGGCAATTTTCGAAGATGATGCGGGAATCGTCCGGCTCGCTCGATGCCTTTCGGACCGGAAGCCTTGCGCGCGGCGTTCCGACATCGCTGCACCGGCTTCTGCACGAACAGCACGCTTCGCTGCGGCGAGATTGCTGCAGTGCGGCAGCCGTTCCGTCCTTGCGGCGACGTCAAGGAGCGCGAGGAGCCGCGCCACGCGCTGCTTGCGCGGTCGCTCCGCAATTGGGAATGCACCGCTGAGTCCGTTGCCGGGATCAGGCGTCTTCCAGGATGCCCTTCTCGCGCGCAAGTTCCTGCATCTTGGTCTGGAGCTTCTCGAAAGCGCGGACCTCGATCTGGCGGATGCGTTCGCGGCTCACCTTGTATTGGCGAGAGAGCTCGTCCAGCGTTGCCGGTGCATCCATCAGGCGCCGGTGCGTCAGGATGTTCTGCTCACGCTCGTTCAACACGGCCATGGCTTCGGCCATCAATTCGCGCCGAATCTCCAGTTCGTCATGTTCGGCGTAGTCGCCGGCCTGATCTGCCGTCTCGTCTTCCAGCCAGTCCTGCCATTCGGCCGTGCCTTCACCGTCCGCCGAAATCGTGGCGTTGAGAGACGCATCACCTCCGGACAGGCGTCGGTTCATCGAGATGACCTCTTCCTTGGTGACATTGAGGTCATGCGCGATGCGGGCCACGTGTTCAGGTCGAAGGTCTCCGTCCTCCAGGGCACCAATTCGTGCCTTGGCCTTGCGGAGGTTGAAGAAGAGCTTCTTCTGCGCGCTGGTCGTGCCGAGCTTCACGAGGCTCCAGGACCGGAGGATGTACTCCTGGATCGACGCCCGGATCCACCACATGGCATAGGTGGCAAGGCGAAAGCCCTTCTCGGGGTCGAACCGCTTCACGGCCTGCATCAGGCCCACATTGGCCTCGGAAATCACTTCAGCCTGGGGCAGGCCGTAGCCACGGTAGCCCATTGCGATCTTTGCCGCGAGCCGAAGATGGGAGGTCACGAGCGCATGGGCGGCTTCGGTGTCCTGGTCATCGACCCACCGCTTCGCGAGCATGTATTCCTCTTCCTGCTCGAGCATGGGAAACTTCCGGATCTCCTGCAGATAGCGGTTGAGCCCGCCCTCTGGGGTTGGTGCCGGAAGATTCGAGTAATTTGCCATGTTCTGCTGTCCCTTGTCCGCGCAATGTTGCGACGTTTAACATATGATCAATCGCATCATTCAGTTCAAGGCCCGCGTAGAGTCTCTTTTCTGCAATGCCGGAGCCTCACTTCTGCGACGCCGCAAGGAAAGAATGGACGAAGCAGGCATCCGTCGCCACTCACAGCTCCGTGCGCTCACGGATTCGTGCTTGTCTTGGACATTTGGTGTCGTGAAGCACGTCATCTTGAACTTGAACTCCTGTTTCCGTGCGGCATTGCTTCGGGGCGTTTGAGCGACTTGGCTGGCTCTGCCGGTTCGCGTCGCCGTTCGGGGGATGAAGACAATAGTCAGGTTTCTTGCAGCGCGTCAAGCACTTGCGCGATGTCGCCGGGGAGCGGGCTTTCAAAGCGCATGAATTGATTCGAGACAGGATGGACGAACCCCAAGGTCGCGGCATGAAGCGCCTGACGGCCAAAGGAGTTTGCGGCGGCTGCGCCCGGAACGGCCTTGGACAGTTGGCGGCGCCGACCATAGTCCGGGTCGCCGATCAAGGCGTGTCCAATGTGGGCCATGTGGACTCGTATCTGGTGTGTTCGGCCCGTTTTCAGGCGGCAGCGAACGAGGGCTGCGTGATCACCGAATGTTTCAATTGCCTGGATTTGGGTTACAGCCCGCCGGCCGCCATGCTGGAGCACCGCCTGTTTCTTCCGGTCGGTCCTGTGGCGTCCGATTCGGGCGTCAATCGTCACGGTGCCGTCGACTTCGAAGCTGACGCCCGTGAGTCCACGCAGCCGGGGACTTCCCGGGTCCGGAGCGCCGTGGCAAAGCGCGAGGTAGCTGCGTTCGACGGCGTGCGTGGCAAACTGCGCTGCGAGTCCGTGATGTGCGGCGTCGGACTTGGCGACGACAAGCATCCCCGACGTATCCTTGTCGATTCGATGGACGATTCCGGGGCGCCGCGCTCCGCCGACGCCGGAAAGGTCGCCCCCGAAATGATGCAGGAGCGCATTGACCAACGTGCCTGACGGCGTGCCGGGGGCAGGATGGACGACCATCCCGGCGGGCTTGTCGATGACGGCGACGTCGGGGTCCTCGTAGACCACCGCAAGGGGAATGTCCTCGGGTCGCATATGCGTGTCAGCGGCGTCCTTGACCATGACTTCGTAGACTTCGCCCTGGGCGGCGCGGCCCTTGGGGTCGTGGACTACCGTTCCGTCGCGGCTGACGGCACCCTCGGCCAGCAGCCTTGCCAGCCGGGTGCGCGACAGGTGTGCCTCCTCTGGCACATCACGGGCAAGCGCCTTATCAAGGCGGGACGGCGGATCATGACCGATTGTGACAAGGACTTTGCGGGACATGGAAGACGGGCAGGCTCTGGACACGAGGACGCTGAAATACCTGAAGGCGCTGGTGACGATCCTGACCGTCACCATGATCCTCGGATTTCTAGCAATCGTCGCGCTCTTTGTCATGCGCTTTGGCGAGATGGCGCGCATTGAGCTTCCTGACGAGATCGCGCTGCCCGAGGGGGTCCGGGCCACGGCGTTCACGCGCGGTGACGACTGGTTCGCGGTTGTCACCGATGCGGACGAGATCCTGATCTACAGCCGGATTACGGGAAATCTTCGTCAGCGTGTCGCGATTTCGTCGGAATAGCGGGTTGACGGGAAACTGTATTTTCGCGGTTGATTGCCCTTGGTCCTTGAAAGATCCGGAAGGCGCCGACACCTGACATGCGCGATCGTTTCAAGCGCCCGATGCAGCGGACCTGGCCAAGTGATGTGGTACCGCCTCCCCGGCTCGAACGGGGGACCTCTTGATCCACAATCAAGCGCTCTAACCAACTGAGCTAAGGCGGCCCGCGAGCGTTCCTAGTGCCGGACCTCCACGAATGCAAGTGTCAGCGCAATCCAGGCTCGCGGACCCGCTTGACAAGGTCAACGCTGAACAAGCGGGCATCCTTGGAAATTGCTCAGCGAAATCCGTTCCTTCCTTGTCACGAAATTGTGGTCAGCGGCGTCGCGCGTCCGGGGTTCCTGAATGCCTCGGGCCGCCCGACATGCGGTTTGGCTCGACTTGAGGCCTTCCGTCGCGAAGGACCGGGCCGCGCCCGCTTCCGGGCCTTGGCTACGGCGTCCTTCTAGGCTGCGACGAGCGGTTCGATGCCTGACACGTCGACCTCCTTGGCCGCGGCCGCCATGTCGAAGTTGGTCTGCATGTTCATCCAGTAGGCCGGGGTCGTGTTCAAGGCGCGGGCAATGCGCAGGGCCGTGTCAGGCGTCATGCCGGTCACCCCGTTCACAAGCCGCTCGATCCGCGTGCGGGGGACGCCAAGACGGCGGGCAAATGCTATCGCGCCCATGTCCAGGGGATCAAGGTAGAGTTCCTTCAGGACTTTGCCGGGGTGCATTGGTTCTTCAAGCAGGTTCATGGAGGGTCCTCTCGGTGATAGTCGACAATCTCGACATCGGCCGGGCCATTTGGCGTCCAGACGAAGCAAATGCGCCATTGATCGTTGATCCGCACGGAATGTTGCCCTGCCCGATCGCCTTTGCCTGCTTCCAGGCGGTTGCCAGGTGGAAAGCGCATGTCTTCCACTTGGACGGCAGCACCCAGCGCGGTGAGCATCGCCCGAGCGCGTTTATCCAAGTCATCGGGAAAGCCTTTGCCGTACTCGCCCTTCACGGCACTGGCGGCGAGCTTGCCTCTGGGTCCCTGGATCATTGTCGACATGTATCACTTCATGATACGTGCATCAACCGCGATACAGATTCTTGTCGACACAGATTTTTGTGCAAGTCCAGGTTGACGCAGGGCGGGGTTCGGGGTCGTTGCTCGCCCGCTGTCGTTGTCCAGGTCGGGTCGTTTCGCGTCGCGCGAATCCGCAAGAAGTCCGGGATGATCTCGCTGACGAGATGTTCGATCGATGCGTCGAGTCTCTCGCCAGCCGCGAGGAGATTGGCATGTCGCCGGATCGGCCGCCCGGCGCCGTCGGCAAGGTCGCGGAAGGCGGGACAGCGATCGCCGACGGCTGTCCGCCTCGGAGGAACGGCGGGCCTCGCTATTGTCAAACCATGCCGCCCAAGCTACCCGGAGATTCAGGACGAGGGGCGCAGAAATGGGGATCGACAGGGAGAGCGAACTGGAGGCCAACCTTCAGGTTGGCCCAACCACGCTGGGCATGGTGCGCATCTTCGTCGAGGGCGACGGCCTGGAGATCCCGATGGATTTCGATCCTGATGAAGCCGACGAGATTGCGGACGAAATCAAGGCCGCGGCGGGCAGGGCGCGTGCCATTTCTATGAAGCGGTCGTAGGTTTCGCCCCGCCGTAGTGACCGGGATCCCAGGCCGCGTGCCACCGGGTTGCGGCGTGACGGGCGAACTTGCGAATCAGCGCAGTGCGACGGGCAGGCGCGACCTTGTGTTCAGCGCCCATCCGGACGATCTCGGCCTCATATGCGTCTGCGAGGATGAGTCCGGACGAGTCTGGCAACAGATCGATCGGGAAGTTCTCGTCCACGGCCCAGAAGTAGCGGTCGCACCATTCGAGATAGCCGCGCCACTTCTGGTCGCTCATGAAGTCCTCGCGGCTGGACTTGCATTCGACGATCCAGATTTCGCCCTTTGGGCCAAGGCCCATGACATCGACACGAAGTCCGGCACTCGGCACCAGTTCAACGACGGTCACGAAGTCAAGGCTGGCAAGGAATCGGCAAACACCGCGTGCAAGGAGTTGCCCGGGCTTTGGCTGAGCTTGATCATCAGGCATTTTCAGATGGGTGGACAAATTGATGCAAAAGGCAAGTCACTTCCGGATTGCCGGTTCATCTGAACAGGATTGAACCTTGTGCTCGCGTGCGCGCAGCACTATTTTTGACCACGGCGGGTACTGCCCAATTCGTGTTGGGGTCAGATTCCGGTGGCCTTAACGACTTCCGAGGGGGCTGGCTCTGTCTGGGCCGTGGTCCAGTTACCTGGCACCCACCTGTATTCACAGGTTCTCGGGAATCAAGCAGCCCTCACGGTTGTGGCGGTCCCGCTGCTGACGCCATGCCGCATTGCGCGGCGCGACCATCGAGATTGCGCAGTGGCAAGTCCGGAGAGTCTGTCCTGAGAGGCGACATTGCCTGCCTCCGTTGCGAACCTGGCGTTGCGCCCGACCCTTGAAGGCAGCGACTGAAATGATTCCGCTCCGCCGCCCTCGCCGATTGGGCCAAGCCGCCTGGAACTGTGCGGGTTCCTTCGCGAGGGGCGTTCATGGACAGAGGGGACGATCCCCGTGTCGTCGAGCAAGCTTGTACCAATCGGGTTGCCTTGCGACGAGCAGTGACCGCGACATCCCTGACGTCAGACCACGACTTCAACCGTTTCCTGTTCGCCGACCCCAAAAACGCGCTTGTAGCGCTCGATTTCCTTGTCCGGCCCAGTCGCCTTCCGGGGATTGTCGGACAACTTGACCGTGGGTCGCCCGTTGGCGCTGACCGCCTTGCAGACCAGGCTGAACGGCGCAAGCCTGTCATCTTTCACAAGGCCCCGAAAGTCGTTGGTCATCATGGTGCCCCAGCCGAAGCTGACGCGGACTTCGGGTGCAAATCGGGCATGCAGATCTGCAATCATGTTCACATCGAGCCCGTCCGAGAAGATCACGAGTTTCTTCGATGGATCCTCCCCGCGGCACTTCCACCACTCGATTGCGACTTCCGCGCCACGAAACGGATCGCCCGAATCAACCCTGATGCCGGTCCAGCCCGCCAGCCAGTCGGGCGCCCGCTCGAGGAACTGCTCGGTTCCGTAGGTGTCGGGCAGGATGATCCTGAGATTTCCGTCGTGCTCTTCATGCCAGTCGGCAA
This sequence comes from Boseongicola sp. SB0665_bin_10, assembly GCA_009838075.1. Taxonomy (GTDB): domain Bacteria; phylum Pseudomonadota; class Alphaproteobacteria; order Rhodobacterales; family Rhodobacteraceae; genus JAJEFO01. The sequence goes on from VXSG01000107.1 coordinate 14,378, forward strand.
GGACCTGGTACGGGGCCCTGGCCAGATCTTGATCCGATTCCGCGAGCGCCGAATACACCATCGGCAATTCGTGCGCGTTGGTGCCGATGGCCTCCAGGTCGCGATCCTTTGCGATCAGGCAGTTCGACGTTCCGACAAAGGCGCTGCCAAGACCTTCGGTCATCGCCTGTACGCACCAGTCCTGCCAAAGGAACGAATGACGCCGCCTGGTTCCGAAATCTGCAATGGCGAGCCCCTTGAGGTCGCGGAGAGTCTCGACCTTCTCCCAAGTGCGGGTCATTGCGCGCGCATACAGGACTTCCAGCTCGAACTTGCCGAGATTCTTGGTGACGGCTCGCGACCTCAGTTCCATGAGGACAGACAGAGCGGGAATCTCCCATAGCATGACTTCCGGCCAGGCACCTTCGAAGGTCAGTTCAAACTGTCCATCGCGTTGCTCGAGGTCGTAGGGTGGAAGCGAGAGGTTCTCGAACCATGCCATGAAGTCCGGGCGAAACATCTGTCGCTTGCCATAGAAGGTGTTGCCGCGCAGCCAGGTGCTTTCGCCTCTGCTAAGTGTGAGGGACCGGATATGGTCCAGCTGTTCCCGGATTTCGCCCTCGTCGACGATTTCGGCAAGACGGACGGATTCCGTGCGGTTGATGAGGCTGAAGGCCACGCGCGTGTCGGGGTGATTTCGAAACACGGACTGGCACATGAGCAGCTTGTAGAAGTCCGTGTCGATCAGTGAGCGGACGATCGGGTCGATCTTCCACTTGTGGTTCCAGACGCGGGTCGCGATGTCGACCATGGGCGAACTCCTCAGACAAGGCCTTTTGCCAAGCAATTGCGGGATTTGTCCAGCATGTCATCCGGGCCCAGTCGGCCAGGCCGCGACGGTCGGGAGGGGGGATCCTGCGGCACTGATCGGCCCGGATTTCCTTCGTTCGGCCAGCCTGGATCAGCCACTTGCGCGCAAAGTCCAAAGCGCAATTTAATTTCAATTTCTCATATAGAAACGAACTAAAGTTACTTTTCCGATTGCAGCCGGACGGCTGAGGCAATATGCTGCACTGCGTCAAGAATTCGGACTCATGTTTCATGCTGGACAACTTGCAACGTGGCACGATCTGCATCGAGGATCTGGAGATCGGCATGCGGCGGTCCCTGCGAAAGCGGGTGACGGATCGTGACATCCATCTGTTTGCCGAGGTCTCGACGGACCACAATCCCGTGCATGTTGACGAAGAGTATGCGCAGGAGACGATCTTTGGCGGCCGCATCGCGCACGGCATGCTGACCGCGTCGCTCATTTCCGCCGTCATCGGCGAGCAGCTCCCTGGTCACGGCACGGTCTATCTTGCCCAGGAGCTCAAGTTTCTGGCACCGGTTCATCCTGGCGATGTCGTCCTGACGGATGTTGAGGTTCGGGAAATCGACTATTCTCGCCGCCGCGTGAGCCTCGACTGCCAATGTGCCGTGGACGACAGGATCGTTTTGAAGGGCGGGGCGCTTGTTCTCGCCCCAAGCCGGAAATTCGACTGATCCGAAGCTCACGATTTCCGATGCGAACGCGCGTCCCGAGAGACGTCCGCTGAGTCGCCGTCGGTGACGGTCCAGGATATCGAACTTGACGTTGGCCATTCGATGCAGGTGACCCTATCGTGGTGCCGATCATGACGTCGGAACGGCGTGGCGAAGAAGCGAGGGCAAGGTTGTGGCACGTACCGGATTCTTTTGGGATGAGCGGTGTTTCTGGCACGGCGGTGGAAATTACGCCTTCACGCTTCCGGTCGGAGACCTGGTGCAGCCGCTCGTTGCCGGCGGGCTTCCGGAACATCCGGAAACCAAGCGGCGCCTGAAGAACCTTCTCGACGTTACCGGCCTGATTCACGAACTGGATGCGCAGGGTGCCGATCCCGCGAATCAAGAGGACCTCGCCAGAGTGCACCCGCAATCGTTCATCCGGAAATTCAAGGAAATGTCGGACGCGGGCGGCGGCGAGCTCGGATTGCGAACACCTTTCGCCAAGGGCGGATTCGAAATTGCCGCCCTGTCCGCAGGCCTTGCCAGGTCCGCGCTCCTTGCGGTGCTCGACGGCCGCGCCTCGAATGCGTATGCGCTGTCCCGTCCGCCGGGGCATCATTGCCTGCCGGACTGGCCGAACGGCTTCTGCCTGCTCAACAACATTGCCATTGCAGTTCGCGCTGCCCGCGCCAGGAACAAGGTCGACCGCGTGGCGGTGCTGGATTGGGACGTGCATCACGGCAACGGCACGGAGGCGATCTTCATCGAGGATCCGGACACTCTCACCATCTCGCTGCATCAGGAACGCAACTATCCGGTCGATACCGGCGACCCCGAAACGCGCGGCGAGGGTGCCGGCGAAGGCGCCAACATCAATGTGCCGCTTCCACCAGGCGCGGGCCATGCCACCTACCTGGAGGCGGTCGAACGCATCGTTCTGCCCGCACTTGATCAATTCGGGCCGGATGTCATTATCGTTGCCTGCGGCTTCGACGCCGCCGCGATCGATCCGCTTTCGCGCATGCTTGCCACCGCAGAAACGTTTCGGGTCATGACCCGGCAGGTCATGGATGCCGCTGCGCGCCTCTGCGGCGACCGTCTCGTGCTCGTGCACGAAGGTGGCTATTCGGAGGTCTACGTGCCGTTCTGCGGCCATGCCGTGCTTGAGGAACTTTCGGGCAGTTCCATCACCGCGCCGGATCCATTCGCGGAAACCTTCGCAAGGCGTCAGCCAAACCGGCAGCTGGAAACTGCATATAGCGGCATGCTGGGGGAACTGGCCGGATGTCTCTCACTCGCATAGGCGGCTCGTTGGCTGGACCCGCCGAAAGCTGCATTGCGACGCCTGTCCCCTGAATGATAGCGTCTGTGCATGGCGCGGTTTGCATGCACATGTCCGTGCCTTGGAGAAAAGGTGAAGATCGAAGTCTCGGAAGAAGCTCACGGGGCGGCCGCAGATGTCAATTGGAAGCGCTTCCGCCGCAAGGTTGACGGAATCTGGGCAAATGGCTCGGGTTGCGGCGTCGGTGCGCCACGGCGGCGGTCCCAAGGGCAAAACGGGATCGCGGGAGCGGTGGGCGTCCTGGCATCTGGATGCCCCGCAGTCCCAGGGACCTCGTTGCTTCCGTTGCATGCCGATCTCGGGACGACACCGCAGTGAAGCACGAGATGCTTGAAATGGCGACGGTTTCGAAGATCAGGCGGTGTCCTCGACCTGAAGCTGGTCGGCACGCGGCATTTGGTTCGCGGTCTCAAGGTTCCGCCGCAATCCGGTGGAACCCGCACGCGGCGTGCCGCACGCGGCAAAAGAATGAACAGGATCCCCGGATTCCGAAGCTGCCGCCCTGGGGAGTGGAAGTCCCGGAGCGCGAGGCACCCTTGAGATCCGATTGCCCATGTCGCGCCTGACTCTCATTCCTTTGGCCAGGCCGTGCCTGCTGCCGCCATCGTCCTTCAGCGTCTTGTCAGGGTGCTTCACCGCGTGGCTCATTCGACAGGCAATCTCGTGTGATCCATGATAATTGGCATTGGCACCGACATCTGCAACATCGAACGGATCGAGCGCACGCTGGAACGGTTTGGCGACAGGTTTCGCAACCGGGTATTCACCGAAATCGAACAGGCCAAGGCTGAGCGTCGGAAGGACACGGCAGGCACGTACGCCAAGCGCTGGGCCGCGAAGGAGGCCTGTTCCAAGGCGCTCGGAACGGGGCTCAGGATGGGCATTGCATGGAAGGACATGGCGGTGACAAACCGCCGGTCGGGGCAGCCGGTCATGCATGTCACCGGATGGGCTGCCGACCGGCTTGCCGAACTGACGCCAGAAGGGCACGAGGCCATCATCCACGTAACGCTCACCGACGATCATCCATGGGCGCAGGCCGTTGTGGTGATCGAGGCACTGCCGCGGTCGGACAATCCCTAGCGTGCGCACGCCGGTCGTTCACGTGATGCCGCCGCTCTCGCCTTGACTTGCCATTGCCAGACTACCAGAAAGCGCCGACGCAACAGAGGCGGGTCAGATGAGCAAGGGCAAGGGCGGTCTAAGGGAAGGCATCATCGAGACGGTCAAGACGGTCGTTTATGCGCTCCTGATTGCCGGAGTGTTTCGCACGGTCTTCTTCCAGCCATTCTGGATCCCGTCCGGCTCCATGAAGGACACGCTGCTCATCGGCGATTTCCTGTTCGTCAACAAGATGGCCTACGGGTATTCGCAATATTCCTGTCCCTTCTCCATGTGTCCGTTCGACGGCAGGATACTGGGAAGCGAACCGGAGCGTGGTGACGTCGTCGTATTTCGACATCCGGTGAACAGGCAGGACTTCATAAAGCGCGTCGTCGGGTTGCCCGGCGACACCGTGCAGATGCGCGATGGCCACTTGCACCTTAACGGGTCCAGGGTGCCGCAGGAGGAAAACGGCACCTTCGCCGAAACATATGAGCGGCAGGGTCCGATCGGCTCATTCCCGCAGTGCCGGGAAGGGGCCGTGGGCTTGGGCGGCACCTGCACCAAGGAGAAGGCGGTCGAGACGTTGCCCAACGGCGTGCAGCATTCGGTCCTGGACGTCTTTGACGGACGGCTCGACGACACCGGCATCTTTACCGTGCCCGACGGGCATTACTTCTTTGTTGGCGACAACCGGGACAATTCGACCGATAGCCGGGTCAGGCATGAGTTCGGAGGCGTGGGGTTCGTTCCCTTCGATCATTTGATCGGACGCGCAGACCGCGTGATGTTCTCGTCGGCAGGCCGATCCCTTTTCTTTGTCTGGACCTGGCGTCCGGACAGGTTCTTCAAGCGGATAGATTGATGGCACTCAGCCCCGAGCTTGCAGGATTCGCCAAGCGGCTCGGCCACGAGTTCCACGATCCTGAACTGCTTGTGCGTGCCGTGACGCACGCCTCGACAGCGTCACCTGCCCGGCCTGACAACCAGCGGCTGGAATTTCTCGGAGACAGGATCCTGGGACTGGTCGTCGCGGAAGCGCTCATGGTTGCCGACCAAGGTGCGAACGAAGGCCAGCTTGCGCCCAGGCTGAACGCCCTCGTCCGTCATGAGACCTGCGCCAAGGTGGCACGCGAAATCGATTTGGGTGCGGTTCTGAAGCTCGGGCGGTCAGAATTGAAGTCCGGCGGACGCGGGAAAGAGACGCTTCTTGGAGACGCGATGGAAGCGGTGATTGCGGCGGTCCATCTCGATGCGGGCTTCGAGGTCGCGCGGGAAGTGGTGCTGAGGCTCTGGAACGACCACATCCAGAATGTCGAGAAGGACGCGAAAGATGCAAAGACAAGCCTTCAGGAATGGGCGCAGGCACGCGGGCAGCCGCCGCCGGCCTACGCCGTTGTCAAGCAGGAGGGCGCTGCCCACGCACCTGTCTTCACCGTGGAAGTGCTTCTGAGCACCGGAGAATCAGCCATTGCAAGCGCTCCCCTGAAACGCACTGCCGAGCAGGGCGCGGCGCGGGTTCTCCTGGAGCGGCTGGTTGGCCGGGAATCTTGATCACGGCCGCGCCGCATGTCACGGAACTCGTCTCGATTTTCCTGGTCGCGATCCGCATCGTCGTTTGAGTGTTCGATTGCCTGTGCGCGGGTCTCGCCGTCCTCATTCGCGCGGACATTGGAAAGGGCTGATGCCTGCCGGTCGGATGGTGCCGATGCAGCGAGATCCCGTCACGGAGCTCTCGGTGCCGTGGATCGGATCGATCGCCTGGTGGAAGCCGTTCATGCCCGGCGTCCAGCCATGCCCTTCACCAGGAACGCCATCATCTCGAAACGCGGCACGGCGCTTCCACCGATCCACGTACGCTGCCGCGCGTCCCGCCTCGGACACGATCTCCCGAGGTCGTTTCAGGCCAATTTCGAGCGCTTCGCGGCACCGGAAGTGCCGAAGCGCCGGCGTACCGGCTTCTCGTGCCGCGCGTTCCGCCTCGGCCCGTCGTGACTCCAGATTCATTGCCGTTTTCCCGCCGGTCGCCCTTGGCTCTCGGCTCCGGATTCGGTAACAGGGTGCACGGTCGCGCAGCGGCGCCGGAACGCGGCATTCGCCCTTGTGCGCTGTTTTGGAATTTGCCAACTATCCCGCGTGCGTGACGCTTCGCAGCAGCGTCGCACCGGGCGGGGCATACGGGGAGGAAAGATTGCGATACCATACACCGTCCAGTTTCGAAGATGCCTCGGCCCTGGCGGCCGCCGCCACGGGCGTTACCCGTTTTCTCGCGGGGGGCACCGACGTGCTGGTCCAGCTTCGATCTGATCTCGTGACACCCGATGATCTCATCGACATCAAGCAGATTGCCGGGGTGCGGGACATAACCAGGCGTGACGACGGCAGCTGGCGCATCGGCGCTGCGGTGTCCGGTGCGGAATTGGCTGAGCACGAGGCACTGATTGCCGAATGGCCGGGTGTCGTGGAAGCGCTCGAACTGATCGGCTCGACACAGATCCAGGCGCGCTGCACCCTGGTCGGCAATCTCTGCAACGGCTCGCCCGCAGCAGACAGCGTGCCTGCGATGATCGCGGCCGGCGCGACCGTGAGTGTCGTCGGCCCGGAGGGTGCGCGCGAAATTACCGTCGAGGGTGTCCCGACCGCGCCGGGCGTGACATCGCTCGGTCCTGGAGAGGTGGTGAGCGCCGTCAACCTGCCGCCTCGGGGCAAGGGTGGCGGAGATGCCTACCTGCGGTTCATCCCGCGAACGGAAATGGACATTGCCGTTGTTGGCGCCGGCGTGAGCCTCAGCCGGGAAGGCGACACGATCACCGCGGCCCGCGTGGCGCTCGGTGCGGTTGCGCCAACCGTGTTGCTCGTCGAGGAAGCCGGCGCCGCGCTGGTCGGCTCGACGCTCGACGACGCGGCACTCGCAACGCTTGCCAGGGCGGCCGAGGCTGCCTGCCGGCCCATTTCCGACAAGCGAGGCACCGTGGAATTCCGGACCCATGTGGCCGGCGTTCTTGCCAGGCGGGCCGCAAGAATCGCCTATGACCGTGCAGGAGCGTGACAAATGATCCATGTTTCGACCACCGTTAACGGCGATGCCCACGAACTTCTCTGCGATCCACGCGAGACGCTCCTTGATGCACTGCGCGACCGGCTCGAACTCACCGGTGCAAAGGAAGGCTGCGGCACCGGTGATTGCGGCGCCTGCACCGTGCTTCTCGACGGTCGTCCGGTCTGTTCCTGCCTGGTCCTCGCCGCGGAAGCGGAAGGGCACGAGGTCAGGACCGTCGAAGGCATGGCCGATGGCGAGAACCTGCACCCGCTTCAGAGAAAGTTCATTGAGCACGCGGCGCTTCAATGCGGGATCTGCACGCCCGGCATACTCGTGGCTGCCAAGGCGCTGCTCGAACGGAACCCCGACCCGAGCGAAACCGAGGTGCGCTACTGGCTCGCCGGCAATCTCTGCCGCTGCACCGGCTACGACAAGATCATTCGCGCGGTTCTCGACGCGGCCAGCGAGATGAGGGAGGCTACGTGATGGCATTTGACGAAGAGACGAATGGATTCAAGGTTGTCGGCACGCGGCCTGACCGCCCCGACGGGATCGACAAGGTGACCGGACGCGCCCGGTTCGGAGCCGACGTGACAGCGCCCGGCATGCTGCATGCCGTCATCATCCGCAGCCCGCACGCCCACGCGCGCATCGTGAAGATCAACGCGTCCAGGGCCGAGGCTGCAAATGGCGTGAAGGCCGTTGTCACGCGCGCGGACTTTGCCGACGGTCTCGAGGGCGAGAACTGGAACATCCTGGAAAACCTCATGGCGGGCGAGCGCGCGCTCTACGACGGCCATGCCGTCGCCGCCATCGCCGCCACTTCCTCCCTGGCCGCGCGCGACGCAGCCAGGCTGGTCGAGGTGGAATACGAGGTGCTGCCCCACGTTACCGACGTGGACGATGCAATGCAGGAGGGCGCGCCGGTGATCCGGGAGGGCGCGGCCGATGGCTCGGTTCCGGCGGGCATGCACCCGAACGTCGTGCGCTGCCACGATTCAGGGCACGGTGATCCCGAGGAGGGCTTTGCGGAGGCCGACCTGGTGATCGAGGAGAGATTTACCACCGAAGCCACGCATCAGGGATACATCGAGCCGCATGCCTGTCTCGGCACGCTCGGCCCCGATGGCCGGGGCGAACTTTGGTGCTGCACACAGGGTCACTGGAACGTGCAGAAGGTCTGCGCCGCGCTTCTGGATGTCGAGACGTCGAAGCTGCGGGTGACCGCGTCCGAGATCGGCGGCGGCTTCGGCGGCAAGACGGCAGTCTTCATCGAGCCGGTGGCGCTGGCGCTCAGTCGCAAGGCAAACAGGCCGGTCAAGCTGGTGATGCCACGTGCGGACGTGTTCCGCGCCACCGGCCCGACCGCGTCCACCTCGATGGACGTGAAGATCGGCATGAAGAAGGACGGCACCATCAGCGGCGCATCCGGCGTGTTTCGCTGCCAGGGCGGCGCCTTTCCGGGCGCGCCGATGGAATTCACCGCGATGTGCGCCTTCGCTCCCTATGCGTTGAGGCATGTCCGCCAGATCGGCTTTGACGTGATGACGAATCGTCCCAAGCAGGCCGCGTACCGCGCTCCGGGTTCGCCGATGGCGGCTTTCGCGGTGGAAAGCGTCATCGACGAGCTGTGCAACAGGCTCGGCCTCGATCCGATCGATGTGCGTCTCAAGAATGCCTCCAGGGAGGGAACCAAGGCAAGTTTCGGGCCCTCCTGGGACCGGATCGGGCTGGTGGAGACACTGGAGGCTGCGAAGGAACATCCGCATTTCTCCGCACCGCTCGCGGAAGGTGCCGGCCGCGGCATCTCCTGCGGCTTCTGGTTCAACCATGCCGGCGAGACCGCGGTGCAACTGGCCTTGTCAGAAGACGGCACGGTGCAACTTTCGGTCGGCACGCCGGACATCGGCGGCTCGCGCGCGTCAATGTGCATGATGGCTGCCGAGGAGCTCGGCGTTCCGTACGACGACGTGCGCACGACCATCGCCGATACCGCGACGCTGGGTTACAACGAGATCAGCCATGGCTCGCGCGTGACCTATGCAAGCGGCCTGGCCACGATCGAGGCGGCGCGTGACACGGTCAAGAAGCTCTGCAAGCGTGCTGCTGACAAGTGGGGCATCGATGCGGAGGCGGTGGAATGGCGTGACGGCTGCGCGATTCCCTCCGGGCCCAATGCAGGTGATTTCGATCCGATGCCGATCAAGGAGATCGCCAGTCGCATGGGCCAGACCGGCGGTCCGATCGTCGGCCATTTCGAGGCGACCCCGGAAGGCGCCGGGGTCTCCTTCGCCACACATATCGTCGATGCCGAGGTCGACCGGGAGACCGGCGCCACGACGGTCACGCGCTACACGGTGGTGCAGGATGCCGGCAAGGCGATTCACCCGTCCTACGTAGAGGGGCAATACCAGGGCGGCGCGGCGCAGGGGATTGGCTGGGCGCTGAACGAGGAATACATCTATGACGATGACGGTCGGTTGCAGAATGCGGGATTCCTGGACTACCGGATTCCCGTGGCCTCTGATCTGCCGATGATCGACACGGTGATCGTGGAGGTTCCGAACCCGGGCCATCCTTACGGTGTGCGCGGCGTTGGTGAAACCTCGATCTGCCCGCCGCTCGCAGCCATCGCGAACGCGGTCTCCAACGCCGCCGGCGTCCGCATGCAGGACCTGCCGATGCGCCCGTCACGAATTCTCGGGGCGCTGAAGGCACGGTCGTGATCTGCAGCCCTCGCGTCCGTGACCGGACAGGGGCGCGCCTGAGGCGGGGTGCCCGCGCGCAGCCGGGTCCAGGGATGTTCGCATTGCGCTTGAGCCGCCGGGCCACATCCGGATGGGGCGGGGCATTTCGCCCGGGGGCGGGATCATGAGCTATCGCCCGCTCGTCACGGTCCACCTCTGGTCCGGGCTTCGCAGCCTTGCCGGCGGACGGGAGGCAGTCGAAGTGCGGGCCGCGACGGTCGGGCAAATGCTCGATGCCCTGGTTGCCGAGATTCCCGCGCTTGAGGAACCCGTAGAGTCCGGCGTGTCAGTCTCGATCGACGGCAAGATATATGCGCAAGGGCTTACCCAGCCAGTCAAGGAAGACAACGAGATCTACCTGCTCCAGCGCATCAAGGGAGGGTGAGACTCCGCAACTGCATGGCCGGATGCCGGCTCATGGATGTTGCCGCTGTGACATGGCAAGAAATTCCCTGATTGGTGGGCAATTCGTTTTCAATGTCTTGCCAGACCCCCTGCCATCGGCACGATGGCTGATTTTGAGCGGGACTCGACATGTACCGGTCCCGTCACGGCAGGAACTTGTCGGGTTCGATCTCCTCCAAGTCATGGACCCGGCCCTGCAACTCCGGCTGCGCGAAGACCGGAATCCGTGAGCGGGTCCGGTCGGAACCGGGTCATGATTCCTTCGGAGAACGGAAAAGCTTCTTGACGCCGACTCTACTTCATTTCTATCCATGTCCTGTAAGAATTACCGCTTCTTGAACTTGACGGAGAGAGAACGAATGACTTCAGCAAGCGACAGCCGTGCCGATTTGGCCGGACCTTTCCGGCTTTGCACTCGAGTTTTCCGCAATGCCAAGGCCGCGCGAATCGCGGCTGCACTTCTCATCTTGCCTATGCAGGCGACGCTTTCACCGGCACACGCGCTTGAAGGGTTCACCGTGGGGACGGCTTCAGTCGGGTCGACACCGCACATCCTCGGAACCGCGATGCAGCAAGTGTTTTCCGAGAAGTTTCCAGATGGCAGGTTCGAAGTTGCGGTAACCGGAGGCAGCATCGAGAACTCGCGGATGATGCGTCGTGGCGAGGCAGAACTCGGAATTGCCAGCGTCACAGGGTCTGCCATGAGAAATGCGTGGCATGGCCGCAACCTCGAGGCCGGCGAAGAGCCCTTCAAGGAAATCCGGACCCTGATGGGGTTCGTTCACATCGTCGGGCACCTGATCGCGCGGCCGGGGGCGGGAATCGAAGACTTCGAGGACATCAAGGGAAAGCGTGTGGGCCTGGGTTCAAGCATCAGGACTTCAGCCCTTCATGAGCCGTTCTGGCGGAGCCAGGGCGTTGAGTGGATTGACGACGTGGAGGAGGTTCCGCTTGGGTCGCAGGACAGGTACCGGTTCCTGGCGGAGGGGCGGGTTGATGCCGCCCTCGCATGGACGGTCGGCACGAAGCTGGCTGCCATCATCGAGGAGTATGCCAGCGCAAACGAGGCGGTCTGGGCCAAGACTGACAAGGCTGCGCTTGAAGAGGCGGGATTCACGGTTTTCGCCTTCGAGCCAGGTTCGCTGCCGGGGCTGGATTTCGTGAACCATGGCCCCAGCCTGACCATGTCCGCCCTGACCACCACGGACGAATTTCCGGATGAGGCGGCCTATGAAATCGTCAAGACATTGCACGAGAACATGGAACAGGTCGTTCTCCTCCTGCCCGCCGTGCAGGCGGCCATAGAGAACCCGGCCATATTCACGTCGCCGTCCGACCCGTTTCCTTACCATCCCGGTGCCATCAGGTACTGGAAGGAGGTTGGCCTCTGGGATTCCGAATAAAGGATTCCGCCAGCGATGACGGGCGCGGATAGCAATGATTCGTGGCGTCGCGGAAACAGCGCAGAAACAGGTGCGGACCCTTCTGTTTCTGGCCGTATCGCTCTATGCCCTGTACAACTACTGGCAACCTGGCTTCCCCCTGTCTGAACGCGCAACGCTGGCATTGCTTGCGGTTTCGGCGTTCTTCGTTTCGATGCAGCCGCGCAACTGGTTGGATGGCGCCTTCCGGATCGCCCATTTGCTGCTTGGGTTCGCGGTTTTTGGCTACATCATCCTCAACGCGCATGAACTGCCCTATCGCGAGGGAATCCCGAACAGCACTGACATCATGGTTGGAATCGCGGGCGTGTACCTGATTCTGGTCGCCGTGAAGGCCTGCCTCGGAAACGGTCTTGCGGCAGTGACCGTCATTTTTCTCCTGTACCTGTTCTTCGGTCAGCACCTTCCGGTCTGGCTGGGGGGACACAGGGGGTTCAGCCTGGAACGGATCATCTCGTTCCTGTACCTGAACGATGCCGGAATCATGGGATTCGCCATGAGCGCCTGCCTCAAGTACATGGCACTGTTTCTCATTCTCGGGAAAGTGCTTCAGCAGGTAGGTGCGATGGATTTCGTCATGGGCCTGTCTCGATCGCTGTTCGGAACCGGGCGTACCGGCCCGCCATTGATGGCCGTCATGTCGAGCGCGCTCGTCGGCACGGTGTCGGGAAGCACGATGGGCAACGTCTACATTTCGGGCAACATGACCATCCCTCTCATGAGGCGCGTCGGGATTCGCCGGGAACTCGCTGCAGCGATCGAGGCGGCAGCTTCGAGCGGTGGCCAGATCATGCCGCCGGTAATGGGGTTCGCCGTGTTCCTGATGATCGTGCTTCTCGATGTCGCGTATGCGGACGTAATCGTGGCTGCGCTGATCCCGGCGGCGCTCTACTTCCTGGTTCTCGGCTTCGGAGTCTGGCTGCGGATTCGCCACATGGAGGCGCCAGGTCAGCCGCACGCCATCGAGACCGAACACGACCAGCCTTCCGTCACGTCCGCGCTGCTGCATCCCGGTCTCGTCACGTTCCTCTGTGCATTGGGTGTGTTGGTGTACCTGCTGGCAAACCGCAATCCGCTGCAAACTTCGGTGATGATCGCCATGGCTGCATGCCTGGCGGCCAGTCTCCCCTGGCGCGTGCGCATCACGCCGGGAAAGCTGTTGCAGGCGCTTGTCGACAGCGGACGGGAACTGGTTGATGTCGCCATTGCCTGCCTTGCCCTCGGGATAATTGCCGGCACCGTATTGCTGACAGGTCTTGGGACGAAGCTTCCGGCACTGATGATAGAGTGGTCAACCGGGAATCTTCTCCTGCTGCTGATCTGCTCGTTCCTGGCATGCATCGTTCTGGGCCTCGGCATCCCCTCCAGCCTGGCATACATGCTGGTGGCGCTGCTGATCAGCCATGCGATCGTGCAGCTCGGCGTGGAGCTTCTGGACGCCCACCTGTTCGTGTTCTATGCCGCCCTTGCTGCAATGATCACGCCGCCCGTCGCCCTGGCCGCCTACGCCGCAGCCTCCATCGCGAAGAGCGACTACTGGACGACGGGCTGGCTGGCGGCCGCGCTCGGCATGCCGAAATACCTTGTTCCGTTCGCCTTCATCTTCCGTCCCGAGCTTCTGATGCGGGGGAGCGTCCTGGATATCCTGGCCGTGTCGGCACTGACGCTCGTCGGGCTTGCAGCAGTCTCGCTGGGGCTGACCGGCACTCGAAATCCGACCGTTTTCACTCTCGCGGCGAAGGTCTGCCTGGTAGTTGGGGGCACGCTGGTATCCGTCCCGCCACTTGACGAGGCTTACTTTCTCGCCTTCGGTACAGCGCTGTGCATGACTGGAATTGCTCCAATCCTGCTGAGAGTGCAGAGGCAAGGGTGATCACGAAACGGAAAGAGCGGGACCGACCCATGGCAGCAGCGAATGCCATGGCTTCCCTCGCTTCCGAGCTCGTACGCGACGCCCGGTCGGAAAAGGCCATGCCCGCCTTGTTCTGCGGGCTGATCTCGGCGGTGCTGATCCTCGTGTTCAGTGTTTCCATGGCGGCCGTAATCTTCAGCGGACCGCTTTCGGACCATTTCGCGGCCGGGGCGGGAGTGGTGCTCTTCGGCTACTGCATGATCGGCACGGTGGTCGCGCTGACAAGCGGCTTGCCGGGTGCGATGGCAGGCGCGCCCATGCCTTCCGTCGTGATGATGGTCGTGATTGCAGGCTCCATTGACCTGGAGGGCCAGCCCCTCTTCGTGACGGCCGTCTCTGCGGCGTTGATCGGCACCGCCGTTACCGGCCTCTGCTTTCTGGCGATCGGGCATTTCCGGCTCGCGAGCTTCCTTCGCTTCATTCCGTACCCGGTGGCCGGCGGGTTCATAGCAGGAACCGGCGGCTTGGCATGCGTCCTGGCGCTGGAGTTGATGGGCATCACGGTCAGGAACCCTGACGGCCTCGTCTATCTGGAACGTGACACCCTGCAGTTGGCCGGAATCGGCATCGGATTTGGCGTGGGTCTCTTTGCGCTGATGCGGATCTGGAGAAAGTTTTACGTTTTTCCTGTGGCTTTTGCCGTGGCCGCAATCCTGTTCCATGCCGCAATCGCCGCATTCGGAATGTCAGCGGACGAGGCCAGGGAGGCTGGACTGCTGTTTTCCGTTGCAACAGGCGCGGGGCTTTGGCCTCCTTTCGAGGCTTCGGATCTGGCGTTCATCGATTGGGGGGTGATGACACGGCAGATCCCCAATATCCTGATACTGGCTGCGGTAACGCTGATCTGCGTTGTCATGAATCTCGGCGGAATAGAGCTTGCGGCCAACTGCGACCTCGACTGGAACCATGAATTCAAGGCGGCAGGCTGGGCCAACGCACTCACCGGATTTGGCGGCGCACCCCCGGGGTGCCTGATCGCCCTTACAAGCATACGGAATTCGCTGTTCGGTGCCATGACGCGTCTCACCGGACTTGTGACGGCGCTCACGTTGGGCTTTGTGCTGCTGACAGGAGATACGCTCCTGAAGCTGTTTCCCGTTCACCTGATAGCTGGCGTCCTCCTGTTCCTCGGCATCCAGATGGTCGACGAATGGCTTGTCAGGAGCTGGCGGAAGCTGGTCCTGACCGACTACGCGGCCATTGTCGTCGTCTTCCTGACGATCGTCGTCTTCGGATTCCTCGAAGGCGTCGGGGTCGGCATGGCTTTCACCTCGGCCATGTTCGTCATCAGCCTGAGCGGGACGGACATGATCGGGAACCGGTATACGCTGCGGGAGCGCCAGAGCAGGAAGACGCGCCCGATTCCGGACCGTGCCATACTTCTGGCTGAGGGGCAGCACGCCCAGGGGCACGAGCTGCGCGGCTACCTGTTCTTCGGCACGGCCTACCGAATGGCCGACCAGCTCAGGCTCTCCCTGAAGGAAGATCCTGTCCCGCGTTTCGTGCTTCTGGGGTTCCGCAACGTGTCGGGCTTCGACTTCTCGGCGGTCAACGCGCTGGCACGGTTCGTCAGGACCGCGAACGCGGAAGGCGTCACCGTCGTGATCTACGGAGCGTCGGACCGTCTCAGGTCCACTCTCAGGTCCGAGCTCCCAAAGGAGACGCTTCAGAAACTGGTCATGGAGACGGGCGACGACCGCGCGATCGAGAAATGCGAGGACTTGATCATCGAGAACTGGAGGCGCGAGTCCGGGCAGGAAAGGAGTGGGCGGCAACAGCTTCTGGACAGGGTTGTGGAAGACCTTGAGCGTCACCTGGAACGGCTGGCAATGTTTGAACGGCTGATCCACGAATTGGCGGAGTATCTGGAACCGCGAACGTACTCACCCGGAGAATCAATTGTCGCCCCCGGCGTGCCGCGTGAGGGGATGCAGCTTCTTCAGGACGGGCAGGCGTCGCAGCATGATGCAACAGGCAATCGGCTCATCCAGTTCTCCGCGGGCGACGTGATCGAGCCTGGCAGTGCATTTGGCCCGATTGCCGCGGACCTCGCGACGATCGCGGAAGCGCAATGCCGCACGCTTCTGTTCACGCCCGCTGCAAGGGAACGCCTCGCAAGGTCAGATCCGAAGCGAGCCCTCGAATTGTACGAATACGTGCTTGCCAACATTGCCTCGACACGAGGAATCGGTTGAATGGCCTGACCGGATTGCCGAGTCAGCCAGGCGCGCTGCGGCCTTGCCAGATGAGAGGGGCGCAATGGCCGTGCCTGGCCTTGGCAGCCCTGGCTATCCGGACCCCTCCAATGCAGTCATGGCGTGCACCATGCCGCCGTCAACCGTGATCGTCTCTCCGGTGATGTAGCCCGCTGCATCGGATGCGAGAAATGCGATCAACTCCGCCACGTCATTCGGTTCACCGAGTCTGCCAAGTGCCACTCGCCTCGCCATCGCTTGCGCGACAGCCGTCATGTCTTCCTGACGCGACTCGAACATCGCCGTCTTGATGATGCCTGGGTTGACCGCGTTGACACGAACGCCCTTTGGACCCCAGTCAGCGGCAAGGGCCCGCGTCATCGCGTCTATTGCGCCCTTGGTGGCCGTGTAAGCGACCCGGCCGATCGGGCCTCTCAGGCTCGCAACGGACGAGACGCTTATGATCGATCCACGACCTCGCTCGATCATTGCCGGACCCAAACCGGCCACAAGCATGAGAATTGACCGTACGTTCACTGCGAGTATCCTGTCGAGTTCCGCTTCAACGAGTTCTTCCGGTGCGCCCCTGATCGGGAAGCCGGCATTGTTGACGAGCACGTCCACGCCTCCAGCCCTGGCAATCGCTGCCTCCGCCAGGCGGGTGCCGGCACCTGCCTCCGAAAGATCTGCTGGAATGATGACCGGGTCGTTGCCGAGTCCTGCAGCGACCCGCTCGAGATCAGCGACGGTTCGTCCGGTCAGGATCACGCGCGCGCCCGCCTTGTCCAGCGCCTTCGCAGCGGCTTCACCAATTCCCCGGCTTGAACCGGTCACCAGGGCCGTTCTCGCTTCCAGCGGCCTGCAGCAGCGATCATGCAGTGATTCTTGCATCCTGGTCTCTGCCATGGCTTCGGACTCATTCGATCCGCCGGGACGGTAGTCCTGTGTCAGGCCAATGTAAACGGAGCGAACTCGGGGTGTGTCAATGACATTTGGAAGTGTCCGGTTCAGGTGACAAGCGAACTGTCCGGTGTGGCGTGTCCTCTTCAGGCACGAAGGAGCAAAGGTGCCGCCGCCCGCTGCGACGTCGTCACGCCGCCCAACAAAGGCCGGAGCGCAAACTCCGGCGACACGTGCACCACTGGGTCAATCACATCATGCACGTCCTCGCTCAACGAAGGCCGGAGCACGGGCACCGGCGACACCAATCCGCAAGTTGTGCAGCCATGGCAACAATCTCCACGCTCAACCAAGGCCGGAGCGGAAGCTCCGGCGACACCCCCAGGACCTGTCCTTGATACACGCTTGGAACCACGATGCGCAATTGGCCGATGGTGTGGCGCATACGCGGAAATGCGCGGGAGGCTCTTGTGCATCGATCGTGGCCTTTCCGAACCCCATTTCGCTCGACCCAAGGCCAGCAAACGGGAAATTCCGGATCAGCGGAGGTTGGCACGCCCGAGCTGCAGCACCCATGGCTGCCTGGGCCCATGCCCGCAATCCCGCTCCGGCCGGGTCGCGGAAACCTGGGTCCGTCCCCGGGAAGCGGCAACAGTTGACGACGTCGCGCTCCATGTAGATCGCATGATCAAACTCTCCCGTCATTCGGGCCATCCGTGAGACCTTGAGTCGAAATTCAAGCACGGAATGCTGGACGCGCTGGCCATACTTACTGCAGATGTCGCCAATGCGCCGCAACTGGGCGGCACCATCACCATCGGCGTCGGCAATGTCGTAGGTCAGGAGCATGTGCGATGTTTCACCTCGGGACGAACGGAGGATTGGCGGGCAGGCCCTCGCGCAGGTGTCGTGCCTGCAATGTCGCTTGATTCGATTGTACTGACCATCGGCCCACGGGCATGCACCGAAGCCAAGGCCGCCAGCTGTCGGCCCGGCAATGCTGCCAAGTTCCCGCAACGGTATGGGCGTTGTCGCGCCAGGTCCCGTCGCAGCGAACGAGAGCGACTTGCCGTGGAAGCTTGGCAAAGCGTTCGATGGCGGAGACTGGAATGACGGCTCCAGGATCACAGTCGCTTCGCACCGTATGCCCTGGTTGCGTCGGCATCGGTCGTCCTCATGAAGTGCACGCTCTTCCAGGCAGCATGGATGCCGTATCGATCCCACGTCAGCGGCTCGCTCGGACTCCAGGCATCAAGCAACGCATCGATCCCGTTTCGGTCAAGTGGCTGTTTCCATGTCGGCCAGTAGAATTGACCATCGGCTCTTGACGGTTTCAGCCAGCCCTTCTGCCGCATGTTCAACTCGGCGAACGGGGAATGTCTCAGGTCGACGCCGGGCCCGCGCGCTGGCAACAATGCCAGTCCGAAGAAAGCCAGGACCTCGACGACGGGATCAGTCAATTTCGCTGCCTCATCCCCTTGCGACCCGATGCGGGTCTGGTCGAAACCGAGCCCGTTGCCTGTCACCCGCTGCCCGCGCCCTTCCAGGCACGGAGGTATCCAGTCCCGTGGCGAGTCAACATGGGCATGTGCCTTCGTCAGGCGTTGGTGCAACGTGAGTCCGCGGGGTGCGGGAGGATCAAAAGGGGCGTGCCTGGCTTCGCCCGCCTTGTCCACACAGAGATCCGTCATTGTCGATGTCAATGTCCAGGAACCTGGGTGACCGCGTGCCTGCTTCATGCGCGCACGCAATGCCTCGACTGGAACCTTTCGTGGGAGATGAACCCCGTGTTCCGCGCCGTCATGCGCCCAGTTCTCCGCGACCGGCAAATCGGTCAGCATGGCGCTGCCAGGCCAGGCCGCAACGAGTGAGTCAACGGGATCTGCATCAGGCGACGAGATGACTGCGACCGGTGTCGCGTCCGGGGACCAATGCAAGCGAAGACTGGGTTCCAGCACCGTGATTCCGACAGCTGCCAGCCACCCGTTGACCCAATTGGCCGAAAGTCCCGGGCAGGTCACTTCCGGCATGAATTCGCCTCGGTTTCTGTTAGATCTCCACCGGAATTTGCATGGTCCGCCCGAATGACAATGGACTCCAGCAAGGCCAGTCCCCATGGTCCGAAGCACCGGTTGAGGCGCCAGAAGCGCCCCGGTTGGTCCCAGTCAACCTGTTCGAGGCTCGCCGGAACGGCAACGTTGACCCCCTTCAGTTCGCTGGACAGCGTCTGGGCGGTTTCATCGCCTACAGGGATGACGAGCGGTCGGCCCTTGCCATGGTGACTGATGACCAGGTGGATCAGCAGATCGCTCAGCTCATCACTATCCAACAAGTCCCGTTGCGCGTCGATGCGGGCGCATGCCAGCCTTGCTGAAAGCGCCTCATGGCGTCCACCTCTTGGCCAACCGGAATCGCGTCGGCGGGACTCCCAGAGGTGCCGGGGTGGATTCGACTTCGCGACTGGCGAATCCGCAGTCCCGTCAGGATCAAGCCATCGCTGGAACCGGAGGTCGGACTTGCCTATGTCATGAAACCTGCCGGCCAGCGCCACCGCGTCCCTGAGTTCACCTGGAATGCCAATGCACTTGGCGATGCTGCGCGCCCGTTCGGCCACGGCCTGACCGTGCGAGTCGAGATCTTGCGTCTCAATCGCGATCGAGTGCTCATCGAACTCGTCGACCCGGGTTTCGGCAATTGGTCGAGCGACCTGCAATCGTGCAACCTCGTCGCGGGAATGCACCACTTGCGAAGTCAGGGATCCCGCGAAGTCCTTCCATCCATTGGCGTGCCAGCCAAGCGGTTCGGGCGCGGCACGGACTGCTTCGAGGATTTCCGCGGCGGCCGCGTCACGGTCTGCCTGAACGGGTTCATCCACGCCATGCATGTGGCCAGTCGCCCTTTCGATCTGGCTGTCCAATTCGGTGACACCGCAAAGCCGTTCGATCGCGACTGGATCGAGAGGCAGTCCCTTTCCGGCCAGGGACACATCCACGACAGGTTCGCGCGCCTGCGGATTCCAGCCGAACCCGTCCATGAGTCCGCGATCTGACGAGAGCACAATGCAGTCGTTCGGCATCAATGCACCTACGCCGTCGGCTCGCTCGACCGTCACGCCATCGCAGGCCAGGCGGCAGACGTCCTCATCGTCTCTCAACGCCTCGCGAACTTCGCTGATCGGGACCGAGATCGACTCGCTGTCAGTCGCCCTGGGCCAGAGCCTGCCGCCGTCGCCTGGCACGTGCACGCGCCAGATCAGTGACACGCTGTACCTGGGAGCCGCCAAGCCGACGAAATACGGCTCCACCGGGGCCTCGCCTTTCGGAGGCACGGTGGTCTTTGTCCATTCCCGGAGAATCTCGGGCATGACTTCCGGCACCTGTCCTGGGCCATCCGACGGCGCTCCCAGGACTTCAGCCATCCGTCCCGGCGGGAGAAAGACCCGGCCATCGGCGCCGCAGGCCATCTCGAGACGCTTCAGCACCATCCGAGGCTCTGCGCCGTACACCGGCCAATCAGCCTCGTCGGCAACGTTCTCGCCTTCACTTGGGGGTGGGAGATGCAGGTATGTTGCCCGGGCGCAAGGGTGCCTGCCAAACCTGTTCAGCCTGCCGAGCCGTTGCGTGAGCGCCCGGACGCCGCATTGCTCGGTGACAAGGTTCTCCGCATCAAGGTCCGCTCCGATCTCCAGCGTCTGCGTGGCAACCACGACCAGATGCCGTTGACGGCCCATGCAAGCTTCGCGCGTCGCCGCCATCCCATGAACGGGATCGAGCAACCGTTCGCGCATCTCCTGCGCCTCGCGCTCGCGCATCCGCCCGGTCAGGAGCAGCACCTCGGTTCCGGAATTCGCCTCCATCCTGCACAGCCGGTCGAATGCCTTGCGTGCGGTGTCCGGAGTGTTGGCAAACACAAGAAACGATGCCGGACGGGCGGCTTCACGGACGAGTTCGTGCACGGTGTCGGCCAGCAAACGAGATCCCTGGTTGGCCTTGGGCCTCAGGCTGCTGGTCGCAAGATTCCGCAACTCCAGGGATTTCGCCGCGCCGAGCCTCTGACTGACGACCGGATGGCGAAAGTCTTCCTCATCAAGATCAAGGCGGGACCCGGGCTCCTGACATCCTGTTGCCGTCAGCGAAACCAGCACGGGACGGGATCGCCTGGCGGGAAGCACGTCGCAGGCGGCAGGCGCACACTCGGCGAGCGCCGGGATCAGTCGCGCAAGGTGCGTCGCAAGATGGGATTCATCGAGCAGGACGAGGCTGTCGGAGCCGGCCATGGCTGCATCAACAGAGCGCGACCTCGATCCGTAGCCGCGAAACAGGAGCCGGGAACCGTACATCGGCAACGTGCACAAGAGGACGGTCGGGCAGGACGGATCGGTTGGCAATTCGGCTGACACGCCGCCCTGCAGCCGAATCACGTCGAGCGGCGCCGCGGCGTGTTCGGCGGACAGGGAGCGAAGCCTGTGCGCTACATCTGCAACGATTCCGGTCGCACCTTCACCTTCAAGCGTGCCTGGTTTCCGCAGCGCGCGCGCAAGGCATTCGGCATGCTCCGCGGTCGCGTCCGCCAGCAGGCGCTTGTTCACGACCCACCAGATTCGGGTCGGCGCGCGGCGCACCGAAGAATCGAGATGCGCCTCCGATGCCAGCCACCACAACGCGACCTCGAGACAGGCGGTCTTGCCGAGGCCGGTCGGAACGCCGACCTCGGCAGGCCAGCGCCCGTCCGTTGCGACGATGCTGGCCAAGCGGGCTTGCCACGGAAACGGCATTCTCCCGTTGATCGCCAGGTAGAAGTCCGGAAACGCGGGCATCGGCGGCAGGCCTGGTTTCAGCCGGGACCGGGAACGTCCGGTCATCCGGGCTCCTCGGAAACTGGCTCGCAAAGCCCGAAGCCGCGCTGTCGGCCCGACCCGATCGCGACCGGTCCTGAAATCGGCTCGTCGAAGTGCAGCTCGACATGCGAGTAGGGAAGCCCCGGTCGACCCGGTCGGTTCACCTCGACGGGAGCCAGGTCGAGCGCGCCAATTCGAAACGGCGTGCGCGACGAGCGAAATCTCACCGGACTTGGCAATCCTGCATGGCGGCACCATCGGGTCATCTCTTCAAGGTCGAGAGGCCGTCGTCGCTCATGAATGGCGGGAATCGCCGTAACCCAGGTCTTCGACAGGCGGCACCAGCGGCTGGGGTCGACGGCCCATGCACTCTCCTCGCCGCTTCTTGGCGCAACGGACACGTCCACGCCTCGTCCCGAGAGCCGCCTCAGGTCCATCGCGGCATCGCGGGCCTTTCTTTGCGTGCTGGCATCGGTGCCGGGAGGCAGCCAAAGCGCAAGGCCCTGCAGCCGTCCGCTTGACCAAGGTCCACCGACGTCGGGCAGCGCCAGATATCGTGCAAGTTCGTAGCCGCCATTCTTGAATCCGTGGCCGTGCAGCAGGGGTGGCGGTTCGCCATGCATGCGTTGGTGCCGACTCAAGACGGCTTCCTTGAACAGTGCAGTCACTGCGGACACGCGACGTCCTGGCTGCGCCGGTCGAAGCGCCAGCCACGCGACTGCATTTCCGTGATCGATCCCCTTGGCGGCGGTCGGCGACCGGTACCATGCATCGTGGCGCACCGCGGGAAACTGCGAACGGCTGACCGAGGCGCCGCGCTCTGTCCATTGAGCGTGCATTTGGTCGAGCATCAGCAGGTCGCCGCTTTTCGGCACGGCGATGGTGATTTCGCCGTCCGGATCCGGCACGAAGGCATCGGACGGGCCCGGCAGTCTTTCACCGGCGGCAACGGCAATGCGCACGGGCGAGTCAGATGTCCCCAGGTACCCGATTCGGGCTGCGCGGCATCGGAGTCCCTCAAGCACGGCTGCCGGCGGCTCATTGTCCCACTCGTAGACAACCCGCGAGTCACGCAGCGCCACGCGAACGCCCTGCCGGACAAGCGTGCCGGTACGTCCAACATATCCCTGGTGGGTGGATCTTGATGCCTTTCCCCCGTGACGGACGACGTATCGTGGTCGAAGCGATTGATGATGAATGTCTGGCACGGCACGAATCACCGGTGGAGGAAGGCTCTCAAGCCAGCAAAGTTCGCTGCCGTCGGTTACCCGGCAGTTCTTTCCGGATCCGTCTGACGCGACGAATGCCGCGAACAGGCGTGCCGGTGCAGGTGGCCACTCTCCCTGCTCAAGGCCGCCCGTGTTCGCAGTGCCATCCGGGTCGCCCCGAAACGTGCCATGAAGAAACTCCACCGAAATCGTGAACATCAGCCGTCCAGCTCCGGCCAGGTTTCAAGGATTGTCTTCCGCAACTGGAGCTTGGGTTTCAAGATGACCTGCCGGCCCCATCCGTCCAGTGGAACGCCCTCCGACGCTGCGTGCGTTCGGGCTTCCTGCAGAAGGCTTGCCGTCGCCAGTCCGTCGCCTGTCTCGCAGCTTTCGTCCGAGCCACCGCCGAGCCACGTGGCTGTTGTCTTGCGCGGTTCCAGTTCGGCGCCCGAACGCAGGGCAAAGCCGCGGCCGAAGGCAAGATTGTGAGCATGCAGACCCAGCGCGACGAGCAGCGCGCGCGCTGCCGCATCCGTGCTCGGGCGGTCATCGCCGAGACTTACGCGACGCAGCTGTGCGAACGAAACGGTTGCCTGTTGCGTAATGCGCATGAATGACACGGCTGCAGGTGCCTGTTCCATCTCGCGAAACAATGCCTGACCGTGACCGATTTCAGACAGTCTTGTGCCCTTTCGCTCGTCAGATCGGTCCCTGCTCCGCGCCTCGCTCGTGATGTCCCATTTCGTCTGGTCGTCAGGATCGACCCGGAGCTTCGTGTCTATATTGAGATTTAGTGGATCGCCCTTCATTCCGTGCGTCCGGGTCTCCGCTGCCGCTGGTTGCCAGCCGACGATTTCGGACACCCAGGACCGGGCATGCTTTGTGTTGCTGCGCTTCCTTCCAAGATGGGACTGCCAGAACCCGAACAGCAGCGACTGAGGGAACCATGCCATCAGCGGGCCGCATGTCTGGGCGGTTGCTCCAAAGATGTCCTTGCCGATATCCGTTGCAAGGAAATTCTCTTCGCCAAGCATTGCATCGCGCAGGTATGCGTCGGCATTTCGATGCGGAAACTGCAGGCTCGATATCCTGCGCGGCAGATGCGATGGCAGGTGCGGCAGGTCGGAAAGATCAAGAACAAGCTCCGGCACGCCAACCGACTCGCATTCCCTGCGCAGCGCATCTTCAAGGCGATTGGTTTGTGACGGCATGTTGTCGATCACGATGATATCGGTGGGTTCCGTATCGTCCACGCTCGCCCATCGGCGATCTTCCTGGAATCGCGGCCCGCCATTGCTGGCATAGACCGCCGGCTTGACGGGACCACCACGTCCATTCAGGGGTTCGAGCTCCGTATGGAGCCTGATTCCACTGTCCGTCGCGGAGTCGGCGCATCCTCGAATCAGGGCGTCGAGATCAATTTCCCTTGCCATGTTCAACCCTCTGTCTTTGCGCTGCAGGACCTTGACCCGGGATTTGGGCGGTCGCTCCGAACGTCGCGCTTCCCGTCCTGGTTTCTCGCCTGGCAGCGAAGGCCGAGTGGTTTGGAACGAGACTTTCCGAGATCAGGACAGGCAGCGAATTGGCAGAATTTTCTAACCTCCGTTCGAACGGCAAACGGCCGCCGCGCACCCTACGGCTCGCCATGCCGCCGGTGCCTTGGATTGTCGTCCTCGTCTGCAGGAACCGTCCCCCGGGACGGTGCGCGGTCGCAGCATACTTGCAAGGACGCGACGGTTGCCGACCCACAGGACCGCGGCACCTAGGCCGTCGCCGATGCATACACTGCAACCGGCGGCAGAAACACCCTGTTTCATAAAGTCTGTATGTAAAAATGGCTCTTTCAATGTTGATTCAATAAAGACTTGACACTCTCGACTCTGCAGCCCGTGGACGGTCGCGCGATTCGCAACGGTCTGTCTCGCCGATGTGGCACGGGATTCAGGCCGCTTCGAACAGGGAGGCGACATGACGCAATCCAACGTTTGGAGGCTGGGAAGCCGTCACCGGACAATTGAACTTGACAGGCCCGAATCCCGTCGCCAGAATTTTACCTATGCTAAAAAAGCAACCGCAAGCTCAGCCAGAGGATTCGGCTCTCGATCTCGGAGAACAGCTCAGGCGTTGCCGCAAGGATGCAAGGCTCACGATGCAGTACGTGGCCGACAACGCAGGCCTTTCCGTCGGGTTCATCTCGCAGGTCGAACGCGGCTTGGCAGCGCCCTCGCTGTCGTCGCTGCGTTCAATCGCGCGGGTGCTGCAGCGCCCGATCTCGGAGTTCCTGGAGCAGCCCGGAAGCAGCACGGGTGCGACTCGCAAGACCCGAAGGGTCAGCTATCGCGTCGCGGACGGGTCGATCACCTACGAGAGGCTGTCGGCGAATTTCCCGGGCAGCACGCTGCGTTCGGTCATCATTCACGAACCGCCCGGACATCGGAGCGAGCCGATCAGCCACGAGGGCGAAGAGCTGTTCTACATGCTGCAGGGCGAAATCACCGTCGAGATCGAAGGCGAGCGCAAGATCCTGCGACAGGGAGACTCGATGCACTTCGCGTCCCGCAGGAAGCACGCCACCTGGAACCACACCGACCAGACCGTCTCGATCCTCTGGAGCGGAACCATGGATGTCTTCGGCGAAGACGCCAATGAGCCCATCCAAAAAGACGATACGCAAGGCAAGAGCGCCCATTCTGACAAAAGGAGAGACGACGAATGACACTGTGGAAAACAACCCTGGCTGCCGGCCTGTTGGCAGCGACTGCGCTGGCCGCCCCCGCCATTGCCGGCGGCACCCTTAGGCTCGACGAGGTTGCGGTCGGCGAACTCGACCCGGCCAAGGCGTCGGACTACGCCGACAGCATCCTGATGTTCAATGTCTACGACACGCTGGTGCTTCCGGTGCAGGGAGGTCCGGGCCATGCACCGCACCTGGCCGAAAGCTGGGAAAGCGATGGCAACGCGTTCACCTTCAAGCTGAGGGGTGACGTGAACTTCCAGAGCGGCAACCCGCTGACCGCCGAGGACGTCGTCTTCTCGGTCGAGCGGATGAAGGCGCTGGGCGCCGGCCTGTCCTATCTCCTTGGCGTGGTCGAAAGCGTCGAGGCGGTCGATTCCTCGACCGTGCGCTTCAACCTTTCCTCGTCCTACGCTCCGTTCGTGGCATCACTCGTGCGTCTGCCCATCGTCGACAAGACGCTGGTCATGGAAAACCTCGGCGAGGGTGACGGCGAGATGAAGGACTGGGGACAGGCCTTCCTGTCCGCCAACGGCGCCGGCACCGGGGCCTATCGGGTCGTTTCGCACAATCCGCAGGAAGAGACCGTCATGGAGAAGAACGGCGACTACTTCCTCGACATGGCAGGGGCGGCGCCTGGCACCGTGCGCCTGCGCTACGGGCTGGAGGCGTCGACTGTGCGAACGCTAATCGCTACGGGAGAGCACGACATCTCGTCCCAATGGCTGCCGCCCGAGGTGATGGGCGCGCTGGCCAAGGAAGGCGCGCAGCTCTTTACCGAAAGCGGGACCGGGGCGTTCTATCTGAAGATGAACACAACCAAGCCGCCGCTTGACGACGTGAACTGCCGCCGGGCCCTGAGCGCCGCCTTCGACTACCAGACCGCGATTCGCATGATCGCGATCACCGAGGACGTCTCTGCCGGCAGCCCCTCGACGGGCGCGATACCCGTCGGCATGTTCGGGGCCAACGACAGCTCGATGGTCCAGGCGCAGGATCTCGACAAGGCGCGTGAACACCTTGCGGCCTGCAGCCACGATCCGGCCGGGATGGACATCGAGATCAGCTGGATTGCCGAAGTGCCGCTGGAGGAGAGGTTCGCGCTTCTCTTCCAGTCGAACCTTGCGGACATCGGCGTGAAGTCACACATCCGCAAGCTGCCTTGGGCGCTCTTCGCCGAACAGGTCAGCAAGCCCGAGAACACGCCGCACATCAGCCAGCTCTTCGTGAACGCGGTGACGGGCGACCCGGACACGCTGCTCTACGGCATGTACCATTCATCGACCCCCGGAACCTGGCAGTCGCCGGAGTATCTCAACGATGCAATGGTGGACGAATACCTGGAAGCCGGCCGCAACGCTCCGACACCCGAAGCACGCCAGGAAGCCTATTCGATGCTGAACGCGCGCCTGACGGAGATCGCGCCGACGATCTACAGCTATGACCGGCAGTCGGTCTTTGCCGCCAGCGACCGGGTGAAGGCGCCGGCACTTACGGATCCGGCCCACGCGTTCGGGCTCGACGGCATGGGCTTCAGTTTCCGCCTCATGGAAGTGGCAGACGACTGAGATCCCTCCCGTTCCGCCAGGCCCTTCGGGGCCTGGCGGCGGCACTCCGGATCCGCGGCCATGTCTGCCGTCCTTCGTCTTCTTTCGCGGCGGCTCGGCATCTCCCTGATCGTGCTCGTCGGCGTTTCGATGCTGATCTTCGGCATCGCGCGGGTGATTCCCGGCGATCCGGCGCGAATCGCGCTTGGGCCGAACGCGACCGAGGAACAAGTGGCAAACTTGCGCGAGGCATTGCACCTGAACGATCCGGTCGTGGTCCAGTACGGATACTTTGTGGCCGACCTCCTGCAGGGCGATCTCGGCGTCTCGCTCTATACCAACCGCCCGGTGACGCTGGACATTGCGCAGTTCCTGCCCGCGACGCTGGAGCTGGTGCTCTTTGCCGGGGTGCTGATGGTCGGCATCGGCCTGCCGCTCGGCATGTGGTCGGCGCGCTATCGCGGGCGTTGGCCCGACCACCTGATCCGCGTCGTCTCGCTCCTTGGCGTCTCGGCGCCGAGCTTCGTCTGGGCGGTGATCCTGATGCTCCTCTTCGCGTTCTTCCTGCCGATCTTTCCGATCGCAGGACGGATCACCGACAGCTTCGAGATCACGCGCGTTACCGGATTCCTGCTGGTCGACACGCTGCTCGCCGGGAACGGCGCGGCGTTTGCCGATGCGCTTTGGCACATCTTCCTGCCCGCCTTCGCGCTGGCGGTTTCCGGCATCGGGCAGGCGGCGCGGCTGACGCGCGCGAACATGGTTGAAACCTACGACAGGCCCTATGTCGAGATGGCCCAGGCCTACGGTTTCTCGGCCAGGCGCATCGCCGCCAAATACGCGTTCAAGCCGTCGCTGATTCCGTCGCTGACGATTATCGGGCTCGATTTCGCCGCCATGCTGGGCAATGCCTTCCTGGTCGAGGCCGTCTTCGCATGGCCGGGCCTCAGCCGCTACGGCGTTGCCGTGATCCTCAGGAAGGATCTCAACGCGATCATCGGGACCGTGCTGATAATCTCCGCCACGTTCCTGATCGTGAACCTGATCGTCGACCTGCTGATCGCGTTCCTAAATCCGCGAATCCGCCATTCCGAGCGGGGCGCTTCATGAAACGCACCATCATCATCCTGCTCCGCAATCCGCTGTCGCTGCTCGGCGCCGTCCTTGTGGCGGCGGTCGTGCTTTCGGCCGTTCTGGCGGACTACATAGCGCCCTTTCCCGGGCACCGGGGCGCGGTGGTCGATTTCGTCCACTTCAACCAGGGTCCCACGGCCCGAAACGTCATGGGCACCGATCTCGTGGGCCGCGACCTTTTCAGCCGGATCCTCTACGCCTTCCGAATCTCGCTGATCCTGGGCGTGGTGGTGCTGGCCATCGCGCCGCCGATCGGCACGCTTGTGGGGCTCTTTGCCGGCTACCTCGGCGGCCGCGCCGAGTTCGTGCTCATGCGCCTTACGGATGTCTTCCTGTCGATTCCGCCGCTGGTGCTGGCGATCGCCATGATGGGCGTGCTCGAGCCGACGCTCATGAACGCCATGCTGGCAGTCACGGCGATGTGGTGGCCCTGGTACGCACGGCTGGTCTACAACATCGCACGCTCCGAGCGCGAAGAGGGCTACGTGCTTGCCGCAGAGGTCATCGGCGCCTCGACGCTGCACATCACGCTCCGGGAAATCCTGCCGAACTGCCTGCCCGCCATCATCACCAAGATGACGCTCGACATGGGATTCGTCATAATAATCGCCTCCTCGCTGTCGTTCCTCGGCCTGGGCGTGCAGCCGCCAACGCCGGATCTCGGCAGCATGGTGGCCGAGGGCGCGCGTTACCTGCCGGACAGCTGGTGGCTGACGGTGTTCCCGGGCCTCGCGATCCTGATTGCCGTCTTCGGTTTCAACCTGATCGGCGATGCGCTGCGCGAAATCCTGGGGGCGGATCAGTGAGCGACGTTCTGGAAGTTCGCGACCTTTGCCTGCGCTTTCGCGGCTATTCCGGAATGTCCGAGGTTCTGCACGGCATCTCGCTCAACGTCCGCGCCGGCGAGCGGGTGGCGCTGGTCGGCGAGAGCGGGTCGGGCAAGTCCGTGACCGCACGGATCGTGCTCGGACTCTTGCAGGAGTTGCCTTCTGCACAGGTCGAGGGCGGACTCTTCTTCGAAGGCGAGGACCTGAACCGGCTGAGCCGCCGCCAGTGGCAGGCGCTTCGCGGCACGTCGATCTCGATGATCTTCCAGGATCCGACCTCGTCGCTGAACCCGGTCTTCACCATTGGAACCCAGTTCGCCGAAGTGCTGCGCCGACGCGACCCGAAACTCTCGCGCGAGGCTGCGGATGAACGGGCGGGCACGCTTCTGCAGTCGGTCTCGATCCACGACCACGCCCGGGTGCTCGGTGCCTATCCGTTCCAGCTTTCTGGCGGCATGAACCAGCGGGTTGTCATCGCGATGGCGTTGGCCAACCACCCTTCGCTGCTGATTGCCGACGAGCCCGGGACGGCGCTCGACGTGACCGTGCAGGCGCAGACCCTGAAGCTGATGCACGAACTGGTCGAGCGGAGCGGCACGGCCGTCCTCTTCATTTCCCACAATCTGGGCGTGGTGCGGGAGTTTGCCGACCGGGTCTTCGTGATCTATCGCGGGCGCATCGTCGAGCAGGGACCCACCCCGGCGATCTTCGAGGACCCTGGTCATGCCTATACGCGTGCGCTGATGGCAGCGGTGCCGCGCATCACCGGTGGCGGACTTCCGGAACTCAACGACAGCGAGTCGGCTTTCCTCGACCCGATGGTCGTGCATGAGGGAGGCAAGGCATGACCCCGCTCCTGTCGCTCAGGCACGTCAGCAAGACTTTCGGTTCGGGACCTCGTGCGGTGCATGCCGTACGCGAAGTCAGCTTTGACGTGGCGCAGGGAGAGTGCCTGGCCGTGGTGGGCGAGAGCGGGTCGGGCAAGACCACGCTCGCCAACATGATCCTCGGCGTCTTCGGCCAGTCCTCGGGCGAGATCTGGTTTGACGGCAAGGGCCTGCCCATCCGCCGCACCCTGGAACATCGCAGCGCGATCCAGCTGGTCCAGCAGAACCCGCTGTCGTCGCTGAATCCCAAGCGGTCCGTAGGGGCGTCAATCCGGCTCGGTCTCGATGTCTTCGGCATCGGCGCGCGTTCGGATCGTTGGCGCCTGGTCGAGGATGCGCTGGAAGAGGTCGGCCTGCCTGGGAACTTCCGTCGGCGCCCGCCGGCGGCCCTGTCGGGTGGCCAGTGCCAGCGCGTCGCCATTGCCCGTGCGCTCGCCTGCCAGTCGCGGCTGGTGATCCTTGACGAGCCGACTTCGGCGCTCGACGTTCTGGTGCAGGCGCGCGTGCTACGCCTTCTGGAGGACCTGAGGCGCGTCAAGGGCCTCAGCTACGTTTTCATCACGCATGACCTTTCCGTCGTGCGAAACGTGGCTGACCGCGTCGCCGTGTTCCGGGCGGGCAGGCTGGTCGAGTGCGCGGAGACCCGGGCGATCTTCGAGAATCCGCAGGTGGACTATACCCGCCAGTTGATTGGTGCGGTACCGGTGGTTGCCGATGACGAACTGAAGCTGAGAGAGTCGCTGTCTGGAGGAGTGCCTGAATGATGGAGGTTGCCGATGCTCTTGCTGTCTCACGGGACCAGCCGGACACGACCTATCGGGCGTTGGAGCGGCTGGTTGACCGGACGATCGGCGTCAAGCTCTTCACGCTCATGGAGATCGATCACGATCGGGACGTTGCGTGGCGGAGCTACACGAACATGCCGGACGCCTATCCGCTGCAGGGGGAAAAGCCACGCATGCAGAACCGATGGTCCGAAATCGTTGTCGATCGGCATGAGACCTTCGTCGCCAACAGCTTCGAAGACATCGCGGAGGTCTTCGCAGACCACGCGCTGATCCGGTCACTCGGATGCGAAAGCTGCCTGAACCTGCCCGTCGTGATACGAGGCAGGCTGCGCGGCACGTTGAACTGCCTGCACGAGGCGGGGCACTACATGCCCGACCGTGTTGCAGCGGCCCAATCGCTGAAACCCGCCGGGGCCTTGGCCTTCCTGATGGCGGAGAGCACCCGGAACGAAGGAGGCGCCCATGGGTAGGATCACCCGCCGCGTGGCCACCGATGTCGGCGGCACGTTCACCGATCTTGTCTGTTTCGAGACCGATCAGGACACCGGTGCCAGCCGGATCGTCACCGCCAAGTCCGACACCACGCCGCCGGATTTCGAGAAGGGCGTGCTGGACGTGCTGGAAAGGGGCGGAATCGATCCGTCGGGAGTCGATTTCCTTGCGCATGGCACCACCGTCGTCATCAATGCGCTGACCGAGCGCAAGGGCGTGAAGGTGGGGCTCGTCACCACCGAGGGCTTCCGGGACACCCTGGAAATCGCGCGTGGCAACCGGCCGGACTTCTTCAACCTGCACTACGAAAAGCCCGTGCCCTTCGTGCCGCGTCACCTCCGGGCGGAGTTGCCGGGCCGGATGACCTATACCGGCGCGGAGCGCACGCCGCTCGATCTCTCCGGCCTGCCCGCGATCCTCGATGCGTTTCGGGCGGAGGGGATCGAGGCCGTGGCGATCAGCTTCCTGCATTCCTACGCCAACACGGCCCACGAAGAGGCCGCGATGACCGAGGTGCAGCGACTCTGGCCAGATGTCTCGGTCGTCGCGTCGCACCAGATCACCCGCGAATGGCGGGAATACGAGCGGACGAACACCGCTGTCCTGTCGGCCTACGTCCAGCCCGTGGCGGCGCGCTATCTCCGCAGGCTCGATGACGGGCTCGCGTCGCGCGGCTTCGGCGGTCGGCCCTATATCATGCAATCGAACTGCGGCATCGATTCGCTCGATGCCACCTCCCGCACGCCGATCACCATGGTCGAGAGCGGCCCGGCCTCGGGTTTCTGGGGCGCGGCTGAACTGGGCCGGCTGATCGGCGAGCCGAACGTGCTGGCACTCGACATCGGGGGAACCACCGCGAAGTGCTCGCTGATCGAGAACGGCGAGGTCCGGATCATGACGGACTACTGGATCGAGCGCAGCAGGAAGTCGGCCGGCTACCCGATCATGGTGCCGGTGGTCGACCTGGTCGAGATCGGCAACGGCGGTGGCTCGATCGCCTGGGTCGACGACTTCGGCAAGCTTCATGTCGGGCCGCAATCGGCCGGCGCGCTGCCCGGGCCGGCCGCCTACGGCAAGGGCGGAACCGAGGCGACGACGACCGACGCCAATCTCTGGCTGGGACGGATCAACCGCGAGTATTTTTGCGGTGGCGCCATAGAGGCGGACATGGACGCTGTCGAGAGGTCGATCAGGTCGCTTGGCGCCAAGCTGGACGTTGGACCCGACCAGGCGGCGGAAGGCATCATCCGAATTGCCAACAACAACATGGTCAACGCGCTGAAACTGGTTTCGCTGAACCGGGGCTTCGACACGCGGGACTTCACGCTCCTGGCCTTTGGCGGCGGTGGCGCGATGCACGCGGTGGCGTTGGGCCAGGAACTGCAGGTCAGGAAGGTCGTGGTGCCTGCCGCCGCCAGCGTCTTCTCGGCCTGGGGCATGATGATGTCGGACCTGCGCAGGGACCAGTTCGTGACGCATCTTGTCGAACTGGTCGATGGTGCCGGCGACAAGATCGAGAGCACCTTTGCCGAAGCGGAAGCCAAGGCGCTGGCGACCTTCGCCGAAGAGGGGGTCGGTGCCGACCGGATCAGCTTCCTGCGCTACAGCAAGTTCCGCTACCAGAACCAGGAGCACACGACCGAGGTGCTGCTCCCGGAGGGCGAGATCACCGACGCGAGGCTTGACCGCATAACCGAGGATTTCCACAAGACCTACGAGCGCGAATACACCTACCGATTGGACGCACCCGTCGAGATGGTGGGCATCCACCTCGTGGCAAAGGCCGAGGTCGGCAAGCTAGAGATGCGCCCGGAACCGCTCGGCAGTTCCGACGCCGCGGATGCGGTCAAGGGTCGGCGCGTGGTCGACTACGCACTGGAAGGCCGGCACGAGGCCACGATCTTCGACGGAGAGGCCCTGCGTGCCGGAATGGCGTTCAAGGGTCCCGCCATTGTCGAGGACAGCGGTGCCACCGCGGTGATTCATCCCGGCAACGCGGTCGAGGTCGACTCCTATCGCAACATTCACGTCACGATCCACGGCTGAGGGCAAGGCGATGAAGAAAGAGAACGATCCGATCACGCTCGAGATCATCCAGAACTCGCTGCAGGCCGCAGCGGACGAGATGTTCGCGGCAATGCGCAAGACGGCGATGTCCAGCATCATCTACGAGGTGCTCGACATGGGTACCGGCATCACCGACGCCGAGGGACGCATCGCATCGTCGGGCGCAGGCATACCGGCATTCGTCGGCGTCCTTGACAAGTCCGTCCAGACGCTGCTCCGGAAGTTCGACAAGCCCGGAGACATCCAGCCAGGCGACGTGTTCATCACCAACGACCCCTATCACGGCGGCGTCACCCACCTGAACGACCTCGTGCTGGCCATGCCCGTCTTCGCCGGACACGACCTGATCGCCTGGACGGCGAACATCGCGCACAACTCCGATGTCGGTGGAATGGCTCCAGGTTCGCTGAGCGGCGAGGCGACCGAGATCTTCCAGGAGGGGCTGCGCCTGCCCGGCGTCAAGCTGGTAACGGGCGGCGAGACCGACGAGGCGGTCATGGACATCATCACCGTCAACTCGCGCATGCCCGACTTTCTCCTGGGCGACGTCTGGGCTGCCATCGCCTCGGTCCGCATCGGTGCGCGAAGGCTGGAGGACCTGGCCGCGAAATACGGCGTTGCGACGTTCAACGCCGCGATGAAGAGTTTCGCGGCCTTCGGGGAGGCCACCGCCAGGGCCGAACTCGGCAAGCTGCCCAAGGGCACGTTCGAGCTCAGCGAGGAGCAGGACGACGGGAGGGTCTTCAACGTCAAGGTGACGATCTCGGATGACGCGTTCATCGTCGATTTGCGCGACAATCCCGACCAGGACCCGGGCCCGACCAATACCAGCCGCGACGGGACCGTGGTCTGCGCCCAGATGGTTTTCAAGTCGCTCACGGATCCGGACACGCCCGCCAACGACGGATCGTTTCGACCGCTCAAGGTCCTGACCCGTGAAGGCTCGGTGTTCCATGCGAGGGAGCCCTCCGCCATCGGGTTCTATTTCGAGACCGAGGTCAGGGTCTACGACCTGATCTGGCGCTGCCTGGCGCCGCACGTGCCCGAACGCTTGCCGGCAGGGCACTTCTCCTCCATCTGCGGCACCTTTGTCGGCGGCATTCACCCGGATACGGGGCGGCAATACACGATCATCGAGCCGCAGCTCGGCGGCTGGGGCGCCTGGGAGGGGCGCGACGGCAATCCGTGCATCTTCTCGGGCTTTCACGGCGAGACCTACAACACGCCGGCCGAGATTTCCGAGAGCCGCAACGGGCTTTTCGTCGACCGGATGGAACTGAACACCGAGCCGGGCGGCGAAGGGAAGTTCACCGGGGGCAGGGGGCTGCGGCTCGAGTACCGGATCCGCACCAACGACGGCTTTCTGACGGCCGGCTACACGCGGTCGCGCGTCAAGCCCTGGGCGCTCGAGGGCGGGCTGGAAGGGTCGGGAAACTATGTCGAGGTGCTCAAGACCGACGGAAGCCGGGAAGTGTATTCCTTCGTGTCGGGACTGCCGGTCAACACCGATGACGTGATCCGCATCGTGACCGCCAGCGGCGGTGGCTACGGCGACCCGAAGGAGCGGGATGCCGCGCGCGTGCGCGAGGATGTCAGGAACGGCCTGCTGTCGGCCGAAAGGGCGGCCGCGATCTACGGCGTCACGATCTGAAGGAGGGAAGGATGGTCAGGATCATGTATCTCAGCCCCGTCGCGCATCGAGCGGGGCATGACGAACTCTTTGCCGAGATGGCACGGGACTACAAGCTGGAAGGAACCGAGGTGCACGTCACCTCGCTTCCCGACGACGTGGGCAGCTTCAGTCACATCGAGTTCCGGAGCTACGAGGGCATGGTCACCGGCGGCATCATCCGGGCCACGCGGCAGGCCGCGCGGGAGGGTTTCGATGCCTTGGCCATCGGTTGCTTCTATGACACCGGGCTGGCCGAGGCGCGCGAGATTTCGGGCGAGATGATGGTGACCGCGCCCTGCGCCGCGTCCTGCGAGATCGCCGCGAGCCTCTGCAACCGGTTCGGCGTGATTGTCGGGCGACGGAAATGGGTGGACCAGATGCAGGCGACGGTCCATGCGCTCGGCCATCGTGACCGGCTGGCCGGTTTCTACCATGTCGAGCTGGGCGTGACGGAGTTCCAGGAGGACCATGCCCGCACCGGGCGCTTGCTGATCGAAGCCGGGCGCAGGGCGGTTGAAGAGGACTATGCCGAAGCGCTGATCCTTGGCTGCACGATGGAGGTCGGGTTCCATGCAGAACTGGAGCGGAAGCTTGGCGTGCCCGTCATCGACCCGTCCATCGCGGCGCTGAAGCGGGCCGAATACGGCGCGCTCGTGAAACGCGATTGCGGCTGGCGCCCATCGCGCCGCTGGTCCTGCGAGGCGCCGCCTGAAGCCGAGATTGCCGACATCGGCAGTTTCGACCGGGGCGAGGCGTTCGGTGGACGCATAGTGGTGCCGGCAGGACAGGGGTGAGGCATGCTGAAGACGGAAGAACGGCTCTCGGCGCTTCGTGCGCGGATGGGCAAGGAAGGCGTCGATCTGGTCGTTTTGGGACCTGGGGCGCACATGCAATGGCTTCTCGGCTTCGCGCCCCATGCCGATGAGCGGCCGTGCCTGCTCTGTGTCGGCGCTTCGAGCGCTGCGTTCTTGATGCCGGAACTCAACGCGGAGGGATCGCGCCGCGGCACCGACCTGCCGTTCCACGAATGGTCCGACGCCGACGGGCCGGAAGGGGCGTTCGGCAGGCTGGTCGCCGATCTTGGCGTGGGCGATGCCGCACGAATCGTGCTGGACGAAACCATGCGGGCTGACTTTGCCGCACTGGTGCAGGACGCAATGCCGGGTGCGGAGCGACAGTTCACGGCGTCGACGGTCGGCCAGTTGCGAATGCAGAAGGACGATGACGAATACGCAGTGCTGAAACGAAACGCGCTGCTTGCCGACCAGGCGATGCAGGCGGGCTGGGCCGCGATGAAGCCGGGCATGACGGAACTGGACGTCGCCAATGTCATCCGGACGCGTTTCTCCGCACTTGGCGCCTCGCCGCTCTTCAACATCGTCGGGGCTGGCGGCAACGGTGCCATGCCGCATCATGCCACCGGCGAAACCGTGCTGCGAACCGGGGACGCGGTGGTCATGGACATCGGTGCGGGAATGGATGGCCTTTCCAGCGACATCACTCGCATGGCCGTGCTGGGCATGCCACCCGAGGGATATCTCGAAGCGCACGCCATCGTCGAGGCCGCTGTCCAGGCCGCCATGGCAGCCGCGCGGCCCGGCGTGCGGGCGAAGGATGTCGACGCGGCGGCACGCGGGGTGATCACGGAGGCCGGGTATGGTCCCCATTTCCTGCACCGCACAGGCCACGGCCTGGGCATCGAGGTGCACGAGCCGCCCTACCTGACCTCGGTCTCGGAGACGGTGCTCGCGCCGGGCATGGTCTTTTCCATCGAGCCCGGCATCTACCTGCCGGGCCGTTTCGGCATCCGCCTGGAGGAAATCGTGATCCTGCGTGAGGACGGGCCGGAAATCCTGTCGGAACTGCCGCGTGATCCGAAGATGATCTGATGTCCGACCCTTTCACGCTGTCCGTCATCCAGGCGGGCCTGGAGAACGCGGCGGAAGAGATGTTTGCCGTGCTTCGCAAGACGGCGATGAGCCCGATCATCTACGAGGTGCTGGATGTCGGCACGGGCGTGACGGATGCTGCCGGAAATCTTGTCAGTTCGGGAGCGGGGATTCCGACCTTCGTCGGCGTGTTGGACAAGGCCGTGAAGGTCCTGGTCGCAAGGCACGGGGATGCCATCGAGGAGGGTGACGTTTTCGTCACCAACGACCCGAACCACGGCGGCGTGACGCACCTGAACGACGTCGTGATCGCCAAGCCGGTGTTCTTCGAGGGCGCGCGCGTTGCTTGGTCGGCCTCGATCGCCCACTGGGGCGACATCGGCGGAAAGGTACCCGGCTCGATGGCGACCGATGTGTCCGAGATCTTCGCGGAGGGGCTGCGCCTGCCTGCGGTCCGGCTCTTCAGGCGCGGACAGCCGGTCCAGGCTGTCTTCGACATCATCGAGACCAATTCGCGGCTGCCGGAATTCGTGCATGGCGATCTCTGGGCGCAGGTTGCTGCCAGCAACACGGCAGAGGGACAGATCCTCGCGCTCTTCGCGAAGTTCGGGCGCGAGGCGGTCGAACAGGCGATCGCCGAGTCATTCGAGACTGGGCGCGCCCGTGCGCTTGCCGGCCTTCGCGCGCTTCCCAAGGGGCGTTTCGAGGTCGAGGAGGAGCAGGATGACGGCGCGTGCTGGCGCGCAGCCATCTCGATCTCCGACGAGCGCTTCACGGTCGATCTTCGCGGCAATCCACGCGAGCTCGCAGCGCCATACAACACCAGCCGGGACGGCGCGGTCATCTCGTCCCAGATGATCTTCAAGGCGCTCTGCGACCCGGACCGCTTTGCCAATGCGGGATCCTTCGCCCTGCTCGAGGTCATGACCGAGGAAGGCACGATATTCCACGCGGGCCCGACTGCACCGCAGGGCTACTATTTCGAGACCCGGATCCGGCTCTTCGACCTGCTCTGGCAGTGCATGGCGAAGGCGATGCCCGGCAGGCTGCCTTCCGGGTCGTTTTCCTCGATCTTCGGCACGGTCATCGCCGGTCGGCATCCTGATACCGGGCGCCGCTACACGATGGTCGAGCCGCAGATGGGGGGCTGGGGCGCGACCGGCGCGCGCGCGGGCATGGACGCGATGTACTCGATCAGCCATGGCGACACTTTCAACTGCCCGGTCGAGGTTGCCGAGGCGCGGTACGGCCTGACGGTCGTGCAGAAGGCTCTCGCTGAACGGCCTCGCCTCGAAGGCGTTCATGCCGGGGGACGCGGCGTGAAGCTCGAGTACGAACTCAGGGGGCCGGCGAGCCTCTCGGTCGGTTACACCCGGGCCAGGATCCCGGTCTGGTCGGCACCTGGCACTCCGCCGGGAGGACGGAACTCCATGCACATACTGCGGGCTTCAGGCAAGCGCGAATACCATCGCTTCGTCAGTGGCGCGGTGCTTGATGCGGGTGACCGGATCCTTATCGAGACCGCGTCGGGCGGGAATGCCCCGGCATGAAGCCTGGAGGGCGGCATCGCCGGGGAAACGACAGCATTGTTCGGATCGATCATCACGGTATAGTCTCATACGTCCTGACATCGGGAGGCGATCATATACTCCGAGTAGACCACTTCAGCCAGACAAAAAGGCTCCTTCGAGGACTCTGCCGACATTTCTGACGCGTAGTGAGCAGTTAAGATTCCATGAAACACGAAGCACGCGCTGATCTCGCTGATCATGTTCCACAAAGCATGAAAACAAGGGGCTGGGCATAAGAGCCGCCAGCGAAGTCCAGGAAATGTGTTTCATGAGAGTTGTCATCTTCAACCCTCGAGGTAAGGACGTCTGAGTCTGGACTTCCCTGATGGCAGATGAGCTTGTTTCGACGCTTGGCTTGCAAGGCGCGGAACCGGCTGCCTGAAGTTCTGCCTGGACGGGGCAGGTCATAGGTGGCAGCCCCGATCCGGCATGACGATGCCGTCGACGAAACAACACGACGCAAGAGCGCCATTTCCGTGGCGAGGGACAGTTCTGCACTCCTTTCGTGGTGACCGTTCTTTCTCCTGTCCTGGTCAGCCCAGTGTTCCCGAACATCTGGAGATCGAGGGGGGAATTATATGCGAAAGTGCCAAAATCCTGTGACCGGCCAGAAAGATGTTGCTG